>JAKLFA010000003.1 GCA_022711395.1 Candidatus Omnitrophota bacterium
ATCGGAAGCTGGATGATCCGGTTCGAATAATAGATCGCTGAAATGCCACCTGCCCCTACGATACTCGCTAACGACGCGCAAAAAGTATCGACAAAGATCGTCAACTGATAGACCCCGGCTCCTACCATCCGGGGGATCAAGAGCGTCCAGATCTGCTGAATGCCCGGATGGCGCCAGGAGACCGGCGACTGCAATTTAAAGCCGATCCGGTAAAGCGGCCGCACCTGAACAGCCATCTGCAAAAACCCGCCGACCAGCATCCCCGCCGCGATCCCGTAGACCGGATCTTTCATGCACCAAAAAGAGTAGACAGCACTAACAATGATCGCCAAGTTCAGAAGGCATGGACTAAAAGAGGGAACTGTAAAACGGCGGAACGTAAAAAGAACGGCCATACTGTAAGCTGTTAACCCAATAAACAAAAGATAGGGGAACAGGATCCTGGTCAAAGAAACGGTCAACGCAAGCTTCTCAGGATTTTCCACAAAACCCGGAGCGATGAGCCGCACGATCAAAGGGGCCAAAAGAACCCCCAAAATGGACAAAGCCGTTAAAACAAAAATCGCCAGGACCAGGACACCGCTGACAAAACGCCAGAAGCGCTCCCGTTCCTCCTTGACCAGATATTCCGAAAAGACCGGAACAACCGCGGAATTGGTCGCCCCTTCCCCCACGAAGTCCCTGAAAAGGTTAGGGATCCGGAAGGCCACAAATAACGCATCCGCTTGGATCCCGGTACCTAAAAACTTAGCTAAAATGATGTCCCGGATAAATCCCAAAACCCTGGAGCTCAGGGTTCCAAATGAAATGATGGACATTGATTTCACCAAAGAACGATGTGAATTCTGCCGTAAAAATTTTTCATTTGACATCTTTTATGCCTTTTGATATATTATTGCCCTTTACCAGGAAAGGGGTGATTGCTGTGCCACAAAGACGATGCGCTATTAAAGAATTGCGAAAAAACCGCAAAAATCATTTACATAATCTTGATATCAAGACCGATCTCAAAAAGACGATCAAGTCTTTCCGTACCAGCGTTTCCGCTCAAAAGAAGGATGAGGCGGCTGAACAGCTCAAGGATGTTTATAAAAAGATCGATAAAGCGACCAAACGTAATTTACTTCACAAGAACACCGCTGCCCGCCGTAAATCTTCTTACAGCAAATTGCTGAAAAGTCTGAACTGATCATTTCATCAATAACGATAATTGGGTGACTAACACCTCAAGAGCATGGTCCGCTGACAAGCGGCTGCGCTTTAAACATAGATCGGCCTCCTGCAAATGCAGGAGGCCTTTTTTAAATTTTTCAGCATGGAGGCGCAGTCTTGCCTTATGCCCCCAAAACCAAACCAACCCACCCATCAACTGTAACGGATATTCACCCGCCTCCAGCAATGATCTCAAGACTTTTAAAGCCGCAGCCGGCTGCCCGGATGAAATATAACGTGTGACTGAAAAAATCGTATCACGCTCTCCGGAGGCCGCGCCACTGATCGAAACATACTTCAGAATCTTTCTGACAAAAGGGTCCCCCTCCTGCCACTGTTCCGAATCAAGGACAAGGATCACGGCCGTTTGTTCTAAGGCAAAAAATTCACAAATGATTTCCTTGTGCGGGGCTCCAAGCTTTTCCGCCTGGTGGATCACAACGATCCTTTGAGAGGCCACAGCTGGCAGGGCCATAAGGTTTTTTTTTAATTCGTCAGCGCCCAGCTTATGGCCATAAAGGGCATCGTAATCAAAATCCCACGCTTCTTTAGGAAGAATCTTGGATTTTAACGACTGAATGGTCTGGGTTTTGGATTTATGATCCTGCCCCAAAAGCAGAACATGCATAACAGCATTACCAATTTTCAATGGTTTTCTCAACAATGCGACGGGCGAGATCTTCTGTCGCTTGACCGATCGCCGTATCTTCAGAAACGGCCCGCGGCCCTTGAAGAAAATAATCCTTCTCACCGATAAAACGGTTTGACGTCCATAATGGCTCGCCCGTGGTGGTATCGGTCATGGTCAATTTCATGACCAGCTGAAGCCGGTATTCCTGAACATCATCCTCATCGGTATAGCGCAGCGCGTAGCGGTTATATTCAACCAGTTCTCCACTTAAGATCAGATCGGCATCTTCTTTATTGGCGCTCACTTTTAAATTCCCATCAAACTGAAAACGGTTGATTACCGCCGTGCGAATATCAACCTCTAAAAGCGGGATATAGGTCGTCTGCACCCGGGAAGCCGTTTCAAAATCAATATTATTCTTAAAATGTTCGACATAGATCGTTTGCAAATCGGATGACAAAGCGGACGTTGTCGTATACCCGCATCCGGCAAGCCAAACACCGGTCATCCCCAGACAGGCGAATAGAACCGCAACAAAGACCCATTTTTTCATTTCTGGACCTCCAGGCGTTGGAGCTTTTCAAGGGCCTTCTGGGCCCAAACCGTATTTTTGTAATTCTCGATGATCGCGGAATAATAGATCTTGGCTGAATCATATTTTTTCTGCTTCTCATAAAATTCGGCAATAATAAAACTATTCTCCGCTTCCTTGTCGCGTAAAGTCTGAATGTGCTTTTTGGCATCCTGGGACAATTCCGCGTCCGGATATTCTTCGATGAGCCCTTTGAATTCCTCAATAGCAGATTCCGTGATCTTTTGGTCATAACCGGCAGCCGCTGAACGTTCCGAATCCGCCAACGCGATCTGATATCGGGCGGCCTTTGCCCATTCGCTCATCGGATAATCATTGACCGTTTTTTCAAACGCGTCACGGGCCTCCTGCAGAAGCCCTTCTTCTTTCAGAAATAATCCGATCTTATATTGAGACGGAGCGGCGTATTCACCATAAGGCTGGTTCTTGATGACCGTTTCAAAAACCTCTACCGCATCAACCTTGCTCGCACCGATCTTATTCAAAAGGCCCTCTTTCTCCCTTTTGGCCTTATTATCTAACGCCTTTGTGCCGATCTCATATTGACGCTTGACGATCTCCGGCGCTCGATCACTAAAAGGATATTTTTTTATGACATCCTGATAGCTTTTGAACGCCTTGCCGAGCTCTCCCGTTTTTTCCTGAAATTCTCCGATATAAAATCTCGCGTCCGCCGCCTCCCGCGCCTTAGGATAGTATTTGATGAGCTTTTCCATTTCCTGAATGGCCTTTGCGTAATCCTCCGCTTTAGCGCACTCCAGCCCAAATTCCAGTTGCTGTTGCGGCGTCTCTTTGACGGAATACTTCGGGTTCACCCATTTTCCGCTCTCAGGCGTCCAAACCCAGAACGCGTTAGCCGGTGCCGCAGCGCAACATATCAAGAAAAGCACGCACACCAATCTTTTCATAATTGCTCCTTATAATATTAGTAATATTATAGAGTGTGCAGTCAATTTAACACAGCCCTTTTTCTTTGTCAATTACGCCCCTCCCCCGAAATGCTCGCAATAGCAACCAGATCAGCCATAACGCACTATAGTATACACACATCCCCTTTAAAGAGACACCGGAAATTTTAAAAAATGTGTGCGGCACTTGGCTAGCCAAGGACGCCACCCAGACCATAAAACGAAGCACGGCCTGAAGCACGGCTGCCACTGCCCAAGCGGAAGATGAGGATGCCAATCCAGCGGCCAAAAGAAAGATCCCCAGCCCAAGTACAACCCCCACCAAAGGAACAATGATAATATTAGCGAACAATGCTGACAACGAAATGTATTCAAAATAATACATAATGGCCCCTGTCACCCCCATCCATGCCGAAAACGAAACGATCCATGAATGCCAAACAGACTCCGCAAAAGAATCCCTTCTAAAAAAACGCATCCCGCTTGCCCGGCGTTCAAGAAGCGGGAAAAAAAGAAGAATACTTAATACCGCCAGAAAAGACAGCTGAAAGCCGATATCAAAAATACATAATGGGTCCATGATCATCAAGACTAGTCCTGCCAAACCTAAAGCATTAAGCCCACTGCCTTTACGTTCGAACACGAATGAACCAAGCATGGACGCGGCCATCACGACCGCCCGAATAACAGACGGCCGGTTTCCGATCATGACCGCATAAGCAAAAATAAAGATACCGGTCAGCAGCGAACGCATCTTTAAGCCAACCGGGAAAAAGCTCAAGAGAACAAAAATGATCCCGATGACCATGCCGACATGCAGCCCGCTGATAGCCAAAATATGCGCCGTTCCCGTCTTTTCAAACACGGCCTGAACTTGCGAGGAAAGGCGGCTGCGCTCACCCAAAAGAAGAGCACCCATAAAATAGCTTTCTTCCGCTGAAAGGTATCGCTCAAAAATGCCGAGTAGCTTCCGCCGAAAATCCTGCAGCCGGAAATAAATATCTTCGGCCGGCCGGGACAAAACCCACACAGGATTTTTACGGCCGATGCTTAAAACACAATGAATGCTCTTACGCTTCAAATACTCTCGGTAGGATGTCCTTGCGTTAAGGGAAAATTCAAAGGGAGCGTGGATCTTCCCGCTCAAAACGACCCGGCTCCCCCGCCGCACGTCCAATGGAGCGTACATGCGGACCAAAATTTTTCCGGAAACTTTGCGGCAAGCCGTTTCGTCTGAGAGGGACTCAAGGCCTAAAATAAAACGCTGAAGTTTCGCTCTCGAACCGGCGTCCCGGGGTTGATCCAGGACCACGCCAGAAACTTCAATCACCTTTCCCTTAAGGTGCGCGGAGCGATGGGTTATATGGTCCGCCGGTTGAATCCCCCGGACCTGCACGTAAAAAATCCCGGCCAATAAACAAAAAGCAACCAGCGCCGCATCAGTTAAGACCTCACTTTTATTCCGCAAAACGAACACCGCCAAGGCTGCTAGGCATAACAACACCATCCAAAGCGGAACACCCCGCTGATATCCCAAAACGATCCCCGCCATAAACACGACGCCAATGACCAGACATGGATATTTACTGGGACGCCTTTCGGATATAAAGCCGCGGCCTAAGGTTTTCAAACATTTGATCACTGATCCCATAGACTTCTTTAAGCTGATCGACCCTTTTAAATCCGCCGATAAGACGGCGATATTTAACGACACGCTGAGCGATCGTTGGGCCGATCCCGGCAGCCGTTTCCAGTTCTTCGGCCGTCACAGTGTTCAGCTCGATCTTTGGCAGAAAGGCGTGCAGGTCAAGCACGTATAAAACACGCTCAACCTCAGGCAGAACCCTGCAGGCCATGATCAGCAATGATCCGGCGGTCAGGATCCCTCCGCAAAGCAGGATCACGATCCGTTCTTGACGTGTAAAAAAGGTCATCGTTGAAAAAAGGGGTATAAAAGGATGAGCTAAAAAACAACCTAGGGGTTAACGACTTCGATCACTCGATTAAGCGTGCTGGCGTTTCCGTGATCATCATGCGCCAGGACATAGACCCGGTACAATCCGGGTTTTTCCGGAGCGTTTATGAAGGTTTCAGCGCCCCCTGTTCGGACATCCAGCGGAAGTTCGTCGTTAGGGAATTCGACCAATCCTACCTCGTCACTGGAAGTGGAATAAAAATATTTAAAATGAATAACACCGTCATGTTCCCTTGCCAACTTGGGCATTATAGAAAATTGCTCTCCCGGTCTTAACCCAACGGTTTTGCTGAGAACCAGGCTTCGAATGGAAGGAAGCGGATGCTCGCTTTTGATACCCGTGAGCATCTCTTTAACCGCCCAAAAGGACGGCTTTTTGAACTGCTTGTAATTAATGTTCCACCATGTGGCACTGACCTGGGTCGTCTCTCCCAAATGAAAAACGAACGCGCCCAGGCAATAGCCTTTCAACATTTCGATCTCTTTCGTGTAGCGCTTGTAAAAATACACCTGTGATTCATCCGTTGGTTCGACCGGCTTGCCGAAACGGTCCTTGGGCTGGTCCCAGTTACCGGGTGGACCATATTCGGTGATCAAATACGGGATATCCAACGAATCAATGATCTTCTCATGGGCGGATTTGATCCCGCCGTAGACGTTCACACCGAGGATATCAAGACTCGGCACGTATTTCTTAATATACGGCACGGCGGTGGTAAAAGACGTCGCGTAAACAACCGGATGGTCCGGGTCGATCGCGTGAATATCCTGGATCAAACTTTCCAAAAAGCGCGCAAAGGCGACCCTCTCCGTTTCAGACTCCGTCCAGTAGATCGTTTCATTGCCGATATTCCAGAGGATCACGGCCGGATGGTCTTTAAACTCTTTAATATATTTTAACGTCCGCCGTCTGACCTTGGCGCAGTAACTCTTGTCACGATAACTGCCATGATAGCCTTTACGGACCGGATTCAGCCAAACGCCGGCATCCACATAAAGCCCGTAGGCGTGCGCCGTATCCAAATACTGCCGGTCCCCCTGAACGGTCCCCCAAGTCCGCACGGTATTGGCTCCCAAGTCCACCGCCATGCTCAAATAGTCCACCGCTCCGTCACGGCTTTGACGCCGGCCCACACCGGCCCCTTTGATATCAAAACGCTTTCCGTTGACGGTCAAATACCAGTCGCCTTTCACGCCCTGGATCCGCACGCTATTGGCGACCGCTTTCGGATGAGACGCCGTGGAACAACCGGTCAAGGCCGCTGCCAGGAACATCATGACAACAAAATATTTGAATTGGAAATAACGGTTCATGCCCAGTATCCTTAAAGGCGTGTCATAAATAATTCCAGCGCTCTAGACAACGATCGATATCAAACGGTTAGGAACAACGATGAACTTGCGGATCTCCTTGCCGCTGACATAGCCGGCGATCTTTTCATTGGCCAAAACAAGGCTCCGCAAGACCTCCTCTGCAGCGTCAGCAGGAAGCTCGACCTTAGCCCGGACCTTACCGTTGACCTGAACAACGACCAGGGCCGTTCGTTGAAGAAGCGCCTGCTCATCAAAACATGGCCACTTCGCTTTCATGACCGAAGGCGAAAAACCCATTGTCTGCCAAAGCTCTTCACACAAATGCGGAACGATCGGCGCAAGAAGAAGGATCACCGTCTCGATCGCGCGGTTCAAAAGGGCCTGTTTGCCTTCATCACCGCAAGGATCGAATTTTTCCAGTCTGTTCATCAGGATCATGATCTGCGCGATCGCTGTATTGAATTTAAGGTCTTCGGAGAAATCGCTGGTGACTTTTCTGATCGCGGCATGAAGCTCCCGGTAAAGGCCCTGATCGTCCTGATCAAAATTCCGGGCATCAAAATCCCCTTTGACCGGACGATGGCGCTTCTGAGCCGCGTTATAAATGCGGGACAAAAATTTCCATGCCCCATCGATAGCCCCATCATTCCATTCCAACTGATCTTCAGGAGGCGCCGCAAAAAGGATAAACAGACGCAGCGTATCCGCGCCATAACGCTCAATGACCGACCCTGGATCGACGATGTTGCCGCGTGATTTGGACATGACCTCGCCGTCCTTGAGGACCATGCCCTGCGTAAGAAGCCTGTCGAACGGCTCATCGATCTTCAGAAGTCCCAGGTCACGCAAAAATTTCGTGAAAAACCTCGAATACAAAAGATGCAGGATCGCGTGTTCTATTCCCCCTATATACTGATCCACCGGCATCCAGTAACGCGCCTTGTCTTCATCAAAGATCTTGTCGTGGTTATGAGCATCGCAGTACCTTAAATAATACCACGAAGAATCAAAAAATGTCGCCATGGTGTCTGTTTCCCGCCGGGCAGAAGCGCCGCATTTCGGGCAGCGCGCCTCCACAAAATCCTTGCACTGCGCCAAGGGGCTTCCTCCCTCGCCGGTGATCTGAATGTTTTTAGGCAGGACGACCGGCAGGTCTTGGTCCGGAACCGGGACAGTCCCGCAGGTCTTGCAATAGATCATCGGGATGGGCGTTCCCCAATACCGTTGTCGGGAGATCAACCAGTCGCGCAGGCGCCAATGCACTGTGATCGTTCCTGTCTTCTGGCCTTCCATCCATTCCGCAATCTTGTGTTTCGCCCCTTCATTCTCCAGACCGTCGAACCGCTGAGAATGAACCAGCTTACCCGGACCGACATAAGCCTCCGTCATCTTCTCCACCGTCAGATCCGGACGCTGCGGGTCCTGAATAACGATCCGCATCGGCAGGCTGTGCTCCCGGGCAAAAAGAAAATCCCGCTGGTCATGGGTCGGGACAGCCATGATCGCCCCGGTCCCGTATTCCATCAAAACATAATCCGCGATCCAGATCGGGACTTCCTCTCCATTGACAGGATTGACCGCATAGGCACCCGTAAACACGCCCTCTTTACGCTGATCACCGGACATCCGCAAAGACTTGCTCAAATTTTTGGTCTTCTCGATAAAAACCTTAACATCCGTTTCTCGTGAAGTTCCGTCCACCAGCCGTTCGACCAAGGGGTGCTCCGGCGCCAAAACAACATAGGTCGCCCCGAAGATCGTATCCGGACGCGTCGTAAAGATCGGAATCGTTTCTCCGGTCTTGACCTCTTTAAAATACATCTCCACCCCGTAGCTTTTCCCGATCCAGTTTTCCTGCATGGCGCATACGCGGAGTGGCCAATTTTTCAAAGTCCCGAGGTCCTGTAAAAGCTGCTCCGAATATTCCGTGATCTTTAAATACCACTGCTCAAGGTCCTTCTGCTCGACTTCGTTCTTGCAACGCCAGCATTTATTCTCTATGACCTCTTCATTGGCTAACGTTGTCTCGCAACTCGGGCACCAGTTGACCGGCGAAGCCTTTTTATAAGCCAACCCTTTCTTGAACATCTGGATAAAGATCCATTGATTCCATTTATAATATTGTTCATCGCAGGTGGCGATCTCCCGGTCCCAATCGTAGGAAAATCCCATCTTGATAAAATCGGCGTGCATTTGTTCAATACAGCGGTAGGTCCATTTACCCGGATCGGTGCTGTTTTTGATCGCAGCGTTCTCCGCCGGCTGACCAAAGGCGTCATAACCGATCGGATGCAGTACATTATATCCCTGCATCATCTTAAAACGGGCTACCACATCAGCGATCGTATAATTCCGGACATGGCCCATATGAATGCGTCCGGAGGGATAGGGGAACATCTCGAGACAATAAAATTTTTTCTTAGATGGGTCCGCTTCCGCCTGAAAGGTTTTCTGCTTTTGCCAAAACGCCTGCCATTTGGATTCAATCCGCTGAATTTCGTGTGTTGTGTAGGCCATAATTATTCCGCATTTTTATGAGTGAAAGGAAGTCAAATTATAACAGAATATTCAAAAAAAGGCAAAGATCCCCTATTCTTGAACTTAAAAAAGGGTGTCTTGGTGCTGCGTGAACTTAAAACTGGGCTT
This sequence comes from Candidatus Omnitrophota bacterium, assembly GCA_022711395.1. Taxonomy (GTDB): domain Bacteria; phylum Omnitrophota; class Gorgyraeia; order Zapsychrales; family JANLHA01; genus JAKLFA01. Next base: position 9,279 of record JAKLFA010000003.1, read on the forward strand.
TTGAACGCCAAATTCCCTTAGGACATCTTGAAGTTTTGAGAACCCTTGTTCTTCCGCGATCATCAAAAGACGGTTAAAGACCTGAACGGTCAACTGCACATCGGCAAGGGCCCGGTGAGTCGTTCCGACCTTAAAACCCAGCGCCTTGGCCATCCCGCCTAAGCGGTAACTGGATAAATGCGGCAAGAAATATTTGGCCAGCTTGATCGTATCAAGAGCCGGCGTCTCTTCCCTTAATTTATAGCCGGCCAAAGACAGTTCATAACAGACAAAATCAAGATCGAATTTCACGTTCTGCCCGCAAAGGCAAGCTCCGCCGACAAAATCCACAAAACGGGGAAGGAATTCGGCGGATGTCGGGGCTTGAGCGACCATTTCAGGAGTGATCTTGTGGACCGCCTGAGCCTGGGAGGGGATCTCTCGTTTGGGATTGACAAAGGATTCCAGCGTTTCGATGATCTTTCCGCCCTTGACACGGGCTGCCGCGAGCTCCAGGATCCTGTCCCCCTCCAAAGGAGATAGGCCGGTGGTCTCCACATCAAAGATCACATATTCCGTTTCGCGCGCCAGCACTGTGTTGTATCCTTCCGTCAAACGGTAATTTCAAAATTCCGTTGCATCATACACCGATAACGCCTGTTTGTCAAAATGGAATGATTTGCAATTTCAAATGAATCGTAATATGATGATGTCCGACATTTAAAACCCAAGGATTTGCGCCATGAAATTGACGCTTAACGGTAAATCAAAAGAGATTATGGACAGCTCAACGCTGGCCGCCGTGGTCCGCGACCACTGCCAGAACCCTGAACACGTGGTCGCAGAGCTCAACGGCTCCATCATCGGACGCGCTCTCTGGGAAAACACCGTCTTAAAAGAGAATGATCGCCTGGAGCTCGTCAGCTTTGTGGGAGGCGGATAACTCATTATGATGACCGTTCAAAATGACAATCTGATTATCGCAGGAAAGACATTTACCAGCCGTTTTCTTTTAGGAACCGGTAAGTTCTCCAGCAAAACAGCCCTGGCTGAAAGCATCGCCGCTTCAAACTCGGAGATCGTTACCGTGGCCTTAAGACGCATTGATATCGACCGGCATGAAGAGAACATCATCCAATACATCCCGAAAAACGTGACCCTTTTGGTCAACACCTCCGGAGCGCGCAATGCCAAAGAAGCCTTACGCATCGCCCATCTGGCGAGGGAAAGCGGCTGCGGAAACTGGATCAAGGTCGAAGTGATCAATGACTCAAAATACCTTCTGCCTGACAATGCCGAGACGGTCAAAGCGACCGAGCTTCTGGTCAAGGAAGGCTTTATTGTTCTTCCGTATATGTCACCTGATCTTTACATCGCCCGGGAACTTGTCGCGGCCGGAGCTGCGACCATCATGCCTTTAGGCTCTCCGATCGGTTCGAACAAAGGCCTCAAGACCAAAGAACTTATTCAGATCCTGATCAACGAAATTGATATCCCGATCATTGTGGACGCCGGGCTAGGCGCTCCGTCACAGGCAGCGGAAGCCATGGAAATGGGAGCTGACGCAGTCTTGGTCAATACCGCCGTCGCGACCGCCGGAAAGCCGCAACTCATCGCCCAAGCTTTCGCTGAGGCCGTAAAAGCCGGCCGGCTGGCTTATTTAAGCGGCCTTCCTTTAGAAAAAATTTCTGCCGAAGCATCATCCCCCCTCACGGGATTTTTATATGAATAAAACACCCTTACTTGAACGTTTCGCCCATGCATTTTGATCTCGCAAACATTCAGGATATCCTTTCCAATCAGGACCCCCGGCTGACCGAGCGGTTGGCGCAGGAAGCCGCCCGCATCACGCGCCAATATTTCGGGCGGGCGATATCATTATACGCTCCGCTTTACATTTCCAATTATTGCTCATGCTTCTGCACTTATTGCGGCTTCAACAATCACAACCATATCCCGCGCCTGAAACTCACTGCCGATCAGATCGAGCAGGAAATGCAGAAGATCGCGCAATCCGGAATCGAAAACATCCTGATCCTGACCGGTGAATCCTATCAAATGACCCCGTTGTCTTATTTAAAAGAAACCGTCCTGATCTCAAAAAAATATTTTTCAAGCACTGCGCTGGAGATCCACCCTCTTGAGGAAGAAGAATACAGGGAGCTTTACCTGGCCGGAGCCGATAGTGTCACCCTCTATCAGGAAACCTACAACCGCAGCCGTTACGCCGAAGTCCACCTGGCAGGAAAAAAGAAAGATTATGATTTCCGTTACCAAGCCCCCGAACGCATCGCGCGGGCGGGATTCCGTCAGATCTCATTAGGCATTCTCTTAGGAATTTCTGACCTGGCTGAAGACCTTTTCGCTCTATTCTCTCATTTGCGCCATATGGAACAAACATTTCCAGGAGTGGAATACAGCCTTTCATTCCCTCGACTGCGCCAGATCAAGGGAAAAGATCTTTCCCTGTCACGCATTGATGATATTTCCTTTATTAAAACGATCTGCCTGGCCCGCATCTCTTTTCCCAGGATCGGTATCAACCTTTCAACCCGCGAGTCACCCACATTACGCGATCACGCCATTGAGCTTGGCGTTACCCGGATCTCCGCAGGTTCCAATACCTCTGTAGGGGGCTATTCGACAGCTGATCCGGAGAGACAGAACCCGCAATTCGATATTGCGGACAGCCGCTCCGTGCCTGAAATGCTCCGCATGCTCAAAGACCGCCGCTTCGACCCCGTCCTAACGGACTGGCGACGGATCGACAATACTTAAAACAGGATAAAATACGCTTTTTAAACCAAAATTTTTCCCTTATAATATTTTTGAACTTTGAAAAAAGGGGACGTTATGCATCCACAAAATACCAAGGCTTTGGAATCCTTATCCCTGACCTGCCACTTGGTCGGCCTCATTAACACGTTCATCGGCTTAAGCATTTCATTCATGCTTCTCATCAAAAGGGAGTTCACCCAGATCCATTTTGGCATTTATATTTTTATCACCGGCTACGCCATGGTGAAGATCGCGCAAAAGATCTCCAATGTCGTGACCAGCGAACCAAACAATTCATAAACGCACATGCGCGCCTTAAGCACCTTTATAATCTGCCTTCTTTTCTGGACTCCGCCCCTCTCATCTGAGCCCGTGCTGCCGATGGGCAGTGTTTCCGTGATGATTCTAGATCGTGGCGCGGCTCTACGCCCCATTCCGGTCCGTTACGAAGAAAACAACCAGGCCGTCATCCGCAACCTCGAGCTGATTTTTTTGGAAACCGACCGTGAGACCAATAAAACAAACATCCTGCTTCTAAAAGGAGCGGTTCAAAACCGGCTGCCTCGCGATCTGGTCAACGCCCAGGTCAACATTTCTTTCTTGAATAAGGACGGAGAAACGATCCGTTCTGAACAAAGGGACATCCTTCCACGCCGCCTTGAAAAAGGCGATAACGGCGGGCGGTTCTTTGTAAAAACAGAATATTCAGAAGACATCGCTCTGATCGAAATCACTTTGGACTGGAAGGGAAAGACCCAATGAAAAAGCGGGGCCGCTTTTAAGCACCCCGCTTTCAGTTGCATCCGGTTTAAAGCTCTAGAACGCTCCCCAATCCTGTTTTCCCGGAACATAATAGGTCGGACAGATAAATTTGAACATCCTGGCGAACTTCTGGGCTTTGGCAAGGGACTCCTGAGATCTTTTGCGCTCTTCAGCCGTGGCTAAAGCGAATACATCATTAAAATATTGATCCGCCGCGGCTTCGCGGTCTTTTTCCGTCTTATAAAGGCCTCTGATATCGCGCAATTCACCGGCGTCCAGCCAGATCCCGCCACAGGAGGCGCATTCATCAACTTCCACGTTCCGTTTCAAGCTGAAAAAATGTTTCATCATCTTGATCCCGCTGCAGCGCGGGCAAGAGCGTTTTTCTTCCGGACGAACCTTGGCCTTGGGATCACGCTCGACATCCAAAAGCGCCTCCCCGGCGTGTTCATGCTGTTCGTCGACTTTTTCAAGCTCAAAATTATCGAACCATACTCCGCCGCAGCCGCCCTGACAGACATCGACCTTAATATCGCCAGCTTTCATTTCGGTTAACACATGTTGACAGGCAGGACACTTCATATTCAGACTCCTCTTGTTCCATTTGTTCAATTATAAACATATTCTAAGCCCGAAGGCAACTCAAGAAAAATAAAATTTCAGCTGTGGATAACCGCTCCTTAAATGTGTACAATAAATTTATCAAAATCAAAAAGGAGGGTGCCATGTGTCTATGCCAAATCCCTGAGCGATGGAAGCCCATTGGATTTCTCATCCTGAGGGCCGGGATCGGAAGCATGTTCATCTATCACGGAATGGGGAAATTTCTGGCCGGCCCAGATGTCCTGGCCAAGGTCGGAAGCGCGCTTTCCTTCCTTGGGATCCATTCAGGCCACTATTTTTTCGGGATCATGGCCGCCTTATCGGAAGTGGGCGGAGGCGCATGCCTTATTTTAGGGCTGTTCTTCCTTCCGGCTTCTTTTTTTCTGTTTTTCACGATGTGCGTGGCCTCAACCATGCATTTATTGAACGGAGATGGACTCAAGGTCGCTTCCCACGCCGTTGAGGCCGGGATCCTGTTTTTGAGCCTGATGTTCATCGGGCCAGGTCCGTTGGCCCTGGATAATATAATCCGTAAACACTGCCCATGCAAAAAATGAACGCGTTCGAACAAGGACTTCTGACATATTTTTCGGCTCAAGAACTTGAGATAATTCAAGAACAGCAGATCGGCATCGGGGGCGCCGGAGGGTTAGGATCGAATTCCGCGATCATGCTTGCCCGCTCAGGGTTCAAATATTTCAAGATCATTGATTTTGACGTCATCGAACCCTCAAACCTTAATCGTCAGCAATACATCCTGCAACAGATCGGGAAAAAAAAGGTCACATGCCTAGCGGAATATCTGACCAAGATCAACCCCGATATCTCTTGCAAGACCTTTGCCACGACATGGGTCCCGGATGAACAAAATGACCCCTTACTAGGCTGTAACGTGATCGTGGAGGCTTTTGACAAGGCCGCAGCGAAGGCGGAATTCGTGCGCTTCTATTCCCCTCGCGCGGAATACGTCATCTCCGGAAACGGGCTGGCCGGAAACAACCCTTCCCAGCACCTTCCTGTTCAAAAAATCGGAAACATTTTTATCGTCGGAGATCAAAAAACCGAGGCCGGAAAGGCTTTTCCCCCTCTGGCCCCACGTGTCATCGCCTGTGCGTCTAAAATGTGCGAGATCATTCTGGAATTGGCGTTGAACGGTTCCCTGCAAGGCGGACGCGGCGTTTTCTGATCTTATAACGGATGAAAAGCGCGGCAAAGAACAGAATGCCGGATAACGCGTAAACTTCCATGGCAATAAACAGGACCGGCCTGGTCATAAAATAATCCGTCATTTCAAAAACAAGCCCTATGGCCTTGGCTGGGTCCCGCGCCGAATTCAACCCGAATTTCATCATCAGGTCAATAAAATACTGGATGACGAACAGCCGGATCGGAGAAGCCACCACCGAAACAGCGGCGTATTTAAAAAAAGATATCCTTGTCAGACCATAGCCCAGATCCAAGAACCGAAACGAAATGACCGGATAGAATTTCATGAAAAAGATCATCGGGACACTGGTGTTGGAAACCGCCTCATCGATCTCTTTCATCCGGCCGCGTGCTTTTTCTTCGACGAAACCGCGGCCCAGTCTGCGGCTGAACCAAAAAAGCGTCACCATATTGAGCGTTTCGCCAATATAAACCAAGAGCGTGCTCCACCAGACGCCAAAAACAAGGACAGAGGCCACGCGCAACACATCTTTCGGTCCGAACCAGATCAGAAACGTCGAGACCACGTAAATAAAAATAAAAACAGCGCTCGACAAAAAAGGCGAGCGCTGTGCCAAGAAATCACGCCAATGTTCATAATGATCGAACAGATGGACCGAATGCCCGATCAAAATAAAAACGATCGTCAAAACAATAAAAACCAAAAAACTCCGTGTTCCGCTTGAGATGTTCATAGTTATCTGAAATCATCCGATCGTTTGACGGTTCAGTATATTATATCCTATGAACGGTAGGGCGCAAAGAGGTCCGTGCTTAAATACCTCTCTCCTGTCGAGCAGACAAACGTGACAATACGCTTCCCTTTATTCTCCGGCCGCTGCGCGACCTGAAGCGCTGCATACGTGTTAGCGCCCGATGAGATCCCCGCCAAAATACCTTCTTCCCTCATCAAGCGCCTCGCGTATTCAAAGGCCTTCTCATTTTCGACCTGAATGATCTCGTCGATGACATCCGTATGGCAGTTTTGCGGAATAAAACCGGCCCCGATCCCCTGGATCTTATGAGGGCCTGGCTGCCCACCGGAAAGAACAGGAGAATCTTTAGGTTCAACGGCAATGACTTTCAGGTCCGATTTTCTTTTTTTCAATGTTTCACCGACACCTGTAATGGTGCCGCCCGTTCCGACTCCGGACACAATAATATCCACGTTTCCATCAAGGTCTTTCCAAATCTCTTCAGCGGTCGTTCGGCTGTGTACCGCGGGATTTGCGGGATTCTGGAACTGCTGCGGAATAAAATGATCGTTTTCGCCTTCCACCAGTTGTTTCGCTTTTGCCAACGCCCCTCTCATTCCTTCTGAACCTGGAGTCAGGATCAGCTCAGCACCAAACGCCCTCAATAAAGCGCGCCGTTCCAGGCTCATGGTGTCCGGCATCACGATCTTCACTTTATAACCCTTAACAGCTGCAACAAGCGCTAAACCAATCCCTGTGTTCCCGGATGTCGGTTCCACAAGAGTGGTCTTTTCCGGAGAAATTTTTCCATCCTGTTCCGCTGCTTCGACCATGCTCAAGGCGATACGGTCTTTTACCGATCCCGCCGGATTGGAACTTTCCAACTTGATAAAAATTTCAGCCCCGGCTCCTTGAGTAATACGATTCAAACGAACAAGCGGAGTATCCCCGACCAAATCAAGAATTGAACGAGCTAAAGCCATCATCCCCTCCTTAAAAGCTGTTTTGATTCCATCAACATTACTTAGTCGATAAAGATAGTAATAATTTACACCTCTTTTTCTTTTCGGTCAAGACTTCTTTTTTTTAAATACACCATAAGAATGGATATCGCGGCAGGCGTTACACCAGAGATCCGATTGGCTTGACCTAATGTATTGGGAGAGAATAGCTTAAGTTTTTGCTGAATTTCTTTTGATAATCCCTGTATGATGGAATAATCAATATCCGAGGGAATCTTGATATTTTCAATATGACGGAATCGATCCACTTCTTTTTTCTGGCGCTCAATAAACCCCTCATATTTTATCGCATATTCAACCTGCTCGATCTCAAGATGATCCTCTTCGGTAAACCGGGCGCCAAAATCCCTTAACATTGCGTAGCGCACTTGTGGCCGCTTCAGAAGGTCTTCCAATGAAGCCGGCTGAGACAGCGGCGCGCTCCCGGCATCGCTCAGAATCCGGCTCATATTTTTTCCGCCCTCACTTGCTGGATAAATCTTGAGGCCCTTCATGTATTGAATCTCATCATTGATCCGCTGATATTTTTTCTGGATATGCTCGAACTGTTCCCGGATCATCAACCCAAATTTATAGGCATATGACGCCATTCTTTGGTCCGCATTATCCTCCCTCACCAATAAGCGGTATTCTACTCGGGACGTGAACATTCGATAAGGTTCTTCCGTGCCCTTGGTCGTCAAGTCATCCAGTAGAACGCCGATATACGCCTCATCCCGCCGCAAAATAAAAGGCTCTTGACCACGGACTGACAGCCCGGCGTTGATCCCCGCCATAATGCCTTGAGCTGCCGCCTCTTCGTAACCGGTCGTTCCATTGATCTGCCCGGCTAAAAAAAGGCCCTTGATCGCCTTTGTTTCCAAATTTAATTTTGTCTGCGTGGGAGGAATGACCCCATGCTCGATCGAATACCCCGGACGGACCATTCGGGCGTTCTCAAGGCCGGGGATCGAATGGACCATCTCCAACTGAACATCCTCAGGCAGGCCCGTCGATATCCCATTGGGATAATATTCATCCGTATCAAGTCCCTCCGGCTCCAAAAAGACATGATGCATCAATTTATCCGGAAATTTTTTAAGTTTGTCCTCGATAGAAGGGCAATACCTTACCCCTGTGGCCTGGATCTGTCCAGAATACATCGGAGACAGATGGAAATTCGCACGGATAATCTCATGCGTCCTTTCCGTGGTCTGCGTGATAAAGCATGGCAACAACTGTTGCTCTTTCGGAATGAATGGCGTGCGGAACGAAAACGGCACCGGCCGGAGATCGGAATGCTGGATCTGCATCCTGGAAAAATCGATCGTCTTTCCATCGATACGGGGTGGGGTTCCGGTCTTGAAATATACGACTTTAAGTCCCAGATCAACAATATTATCCGTCAAGCGGACAGACGCCGGCTCATGAACGCGGCCGCCTTCGATGATCTTTTGGCCAATGTGCATCCGCCCGCGTAAAAAGGTTCCAGCGGCGATCACCACCGCAACAGCCCTAAGATGCAATCCCCGTTCCGTCTTGATGCCCGTCACCCTTCCGCTCTCAACACAGATCTCGGCGACCATATCTTCAATAAGCGTGAGGTTTTCCTGCCTTCCCACAACAGCCTGCATATATTCACGATAGCGTTTACGGTCTGACTGGCAGCGGGACGAGCGGACCGCCTGCCCCTTGGAGGCATTAAGTTGACGGAACTGGATCCCCGTGCGATCAGCTGCCAGGCCCATTTCCCCACCCAACGCGTCAAGTTCTCTGACCAACTGCCCTTTCCCAACGCCTCCGATCGCGGGGTTACAGCTCATCTGCCCGATAACCCCCTTAGATATCACGACCATTGCCGTGGAACAGCCCATGCGGGCGCAAGCCAACGCCGCTTCAACACCGGCGTGCCCGCCGCCGATCACAATGACCTGGAATTCATGATGGGACATCATATTCTTAAAATGGATAACGTGTTTATTTTTTGCGGTCCTGAAAGATGATAAAAAAGGAGTTGATCAGAGAAAAGACGAGAAAAACCAACGCAAAAAGATTTAGATCTTCATACTGAAAGTCGTTGAATGTCGCCGCCAAAATGAACGCGATCGTCAAAACCCAGAGCAAATACATCATGACCTTCACAAACATCCGCATCTTAACAGCTCCTTCATTTCAATCCAATCCTTCAACCGCCCTTCCAAACGACCATACTCTAACGGCAAAACAATCTGTTGTCAATACCGTGCGAAATGGGGTTTATATCCGTTTAGGCGCCGCGCATGAGTCACGAACGACCAACTCAGGAATGAGGACTTTTTGAAAGGGCTGTTTTTCTTTCTGCAGAACGATCGCGTTGAGCATGCGCACGGCCTCTTCCGCCATTTGAAACAACGGCTGATGAATGGTGGTCAATGACACCTGCCCATAGAGCGAATCCGGATTATCATCAAACCCAATCACAGACATATCATCCGGGACCTTAATCCCCCGCTCGTTCAAAACTGCCAAGACCTCAAGGGCCATGTCATCGGATGAGGCGAAGATCGCGGTCGGAGGATTGGGCAATTCCAGTAATTTCTCTGTCGCAATGCGCGCACTGCGCCGCGAATAATCACCCTCCTGACACATCTCATCCGAAAGCTCGCCAAAAGAATCCAGGATCCTTCCACGAAAACCTTCCAGCCGGTGCTGGCCGGATTGGGTCTGAAGATTCCCTGTGATAATGGCGATCCGTTTATGACCAAGCTGGATCAAATAATCCGCTGCCGTACGCCCCCCGGCAACATTATCGATCCCGATATAGTTGATCATCATATCCGAGACGATATTATTGATCACCATGCAGGGAATCCCCGCGGCGGAAGCTGCTTCGATCTGGCGACGATTCTCAATAATATCGGCAAAAACGATCCCGCCCACGCTACTGGTGTTCAGGTCATTGAATCCGTTGGTAATATGAAAAACAAGGTCCAAACGCAGTGTTTCACAAGCATGCCCAACGCCACGAATAAGCTCAACGGCATAAAAAGAATAAAAGATGCCGGGATAGCCCGGCATCACAAAACCAATCGCATTATTCAGACCTCGCGCCAAACGCTGCGCGTTGGCATCGGGCTCATAGTTTAAAGCTGCAATCGCCTCTTCAACTTTCGCCTGATTTCTTGGACTGACGGTAGGAACATGATTAATAACACGTGAAACGGTCGTGATCGAAACACCGGCCCGTTTCGCAACATCCTCAATACCGACTCTTCTCTTTTTGTTCACGTCTTGGCTCCGATCACGCGTTAACGTACAGCATCGCCAACTTGAATATCCGTTACACGACTGATAATATCGGCGGCCGCAATGTCCTTGCGTACTTGGATGACCTCAAGACCGGCGATATATTCCGCCTCGCGGTAAACATTAAGGGTGTCGCCAGCTTTTATACCTGAATTCTCTCCGATATCAATAATAACGAAATTGTTCTCTTTATTGACGGAAACAATGTTTCCATCGATCCCGGGCGCGTTCGGATTTTTTGCTTTTTCAAAATTCTGCGGGTTTTCCGCAGACGAAACCACGATAGGCGCCAGCTCCACACCGCTTCCGGCTTTAGCCCCAGGCTTAATGGTCTGGTCCAGGCTCTGTTTGATCTGCCAGATCTCATCAATACGGCCCTGAATGACGTTCTCAGTCTCCATCAATTTCTTCTCGACAGATTTCTTTTCATCCTGAATGCGGACGATGCTTTTTTCAAGGGCGATCTTCGTGGATGTCAATTGCTTGATCTGCTCGCGCAAGCCATTGTTTTCATCATTGATCTTCATCAGTCGATCATTCAAAAATTTCTTGTCATTCTGCGCGCGCGCAAGCTCCAAAGACAAACTGTCGGAAAGGTCTTTGCCATATTTGATTTCGCGCTCGATCTCTTCTTTCTGATGCACGAGCTGGCTCAACTCCAACTGAAGATCGGAATTCTTCTTTTTTAATTCCGTGACCGCCACTGTCCCTTCAGCAAGCTTGCCTTTTAATTTTTCGACCTCAAGCTCCAAAGCCGTTTTTTCCTTCAAGACCTGGGCCCAATAAAGATCCTCGCTGCCACTGACAACCGGAGCGGCGGCCGTTGTGGTCTGCTGCTCTTCCGGTTCAATATATTTATAAACGATCTTTTCCTTCGGCTTCTCTTCCAGTTTCACTAAAAGATCTTCACGCTCCTTTTTCAAAGACTCGACCTTGGCCTTCCAGTCATCCCTCTCTTTTTTAAGACCGTCCAACTGCGCGTTCAAACTGTCAAGATCAACACCTTCCAGGGCTTTCAGCTTTTCTTCGATCTCAGCCCTGGCCTTCTCCGCGGTGGCGAGCTGTTCTTTGATGGCGTTCGTATCGACGATATACTTTTTTTCTCGCTGGGCGTACTGTTCGATCTCCTGCTCCAAAGACACCTTGCTTTGAGCGATCTGCTGTTTTTGTATGCTGACAAATGCTCCATATGATAGAGTCAGAAAAAGGGCGCCACCTAAAAATATAATCATAAGTTTTGCGGCTTTTGACATGTGCGATGATCTCCTTTTAGATAAAGCACTCGCATTTTAATCCACTTCAACTTTTTCTCGACGAGAAAATGCCAAATTAGAGAATAGGATGACACATATTATGATACAATTATGAATATAACAAAGTTCAAAAAGCAATACAAGCAAAAAACAATAAAATTATACGCTTCAATAAGTTGCGACCGAAACAGGCTCTTTCATTCCACAAATAAAAAACCGCCCTTGAAGTTGCTCATTCAAGGGCGGTCAAAGATGCAATTGACCCGTAAATACAGTCAACCGTTATCACTCGTATTGAATATTGTCCAAATAAAAAACACAGCTCTCAGGATTCACCTTTACACTGGTCGACCAAGAAAAACCACCGCTAATATAAGAAAGGTCCTTCCCCCTCAGGTCAATCGTGTACTGGCGCCATTCATTGGTCAGGATCACTGGGCCGATCATGGCAGAATCCGAGTCTGGATAATCCCCTCCTGAGATCCCCCCGATCGTGACCTCCTCAATCCGTTCTCCCCCCTTTTCGCCTTTTGCCCAAAACGTCAGTTTCTGGGCACCCGTAAGATCGAAACCGCCTTTCCGGGACCCCCAGTTATTCGCTGGGTTCAACCAATAGATCCCAGCCCACTGCTGATCGTTGCGGGAGCATTCCACATCATAGACCACCTTGATGCAGGAACTGCCCTCATAACACCCCTCCTGCCAAGCATCATTAAACTCTAGGCACTTTCCATTCGGCATGAACCCAGAAGCAACATAGTGGTTGTCCCGAGTGCCTTTGTTATGATAGACAATGAACGGCTTAAACTTAGATTCTTCCTGAACGGCCGCAGCAGAAGGCGCTGCCGCCTGCTGTTCCGTTTTCGGCTTTCCGCAACCCGTGATAAACAAACCAAGCAAAAAACACACGAATACTTTTTTCGACACCATCTTTCCCCCCAAACATTTTGCATCGGATTAAACAAAAAGGATCCTCAAGTTTTTCGGCTTGAGGATCCTTCGATAAGACTTCAATGACCAGACGGCCATCTTATTCAGACATCTCGGAAAGTTTCCCCTGAGCAGCATCCGCCGGTTTCCAGAACCAGCCTGTCGTGCCATCACCGGGATCCCAGCATTGGGCATAATAGAATTCATCAACCAAACGCTGAAAAGCCTCTTTGGCTTTTGCCATATCCCCGGCCCTAAAATACGCCTCTCCTAAAATGAACAACGACGCGCCAACATCATTGAGCGCCCAATAAGAAAAAATCTTCTCATTGGATTCCCAAGGATATTCCGTCAAAGAGTTTTGCATCTCTTTGGCCTTCTCCTCATAAAGTTCCAGGTTCTTAGAAACATACGCTTTCACAGAATCCAGATCTTCGGCCGCCAAGGCATCCCAGGCTTTGGTCGTCAGCGTCGATGATTTATAATCACCGTAATCAATTTGTGATCCGCTTTCGATCATCGCTAATTTTTCTTTGGCAGCTTCCGCCGGCTTCCAGAACCATCCACCGACATCCCAGCACTGGCCATAGCCAAATTCCTTAACCACTTTCTGATAAGCCGCTTTAGCCTCTTCCTTCATGCCGGCTTTTCGATAAGCCTCGCCCTGAATATAATAGCCGGTAGAAACATCATTCAATGCCCACATCTTAAAGATCTCGGCATTTTCTCCAGCCACATAATCCGTTAGCCCTTCCTGCATTTCCTTGGCCTTTTTTTCATACAATTCAAAACATTTTTTCGTATAGGCCATTACCGCATCCATATCTCCCGCTTCAAGCGCTTGCCATGCCTTGCTGATCAAAGTCGACGACTTGTAATCTCCGTAATTATAGGCATGCGCGGGTGTCGCCACCAAGGCAAAGCCTATAATACAGGCAAGAGCTCCCATTAAAACTTTGTTCATACGATGTTCCTCCCTTTCGAGTTAATTTGATACCCAATGATTTACGGCAGGTTAGAATATTTTTATAAGTATAACACTTATAGAGCCGTTTTTGCAAATTCAAAATACGGCCAAACTACTTCTTAGACTGCCCCGTCCACATCTCTTGATAGGCGAAATAAGCTTCCCGTAACTGCCTTAAAAACGGACTATGCGTGCCATCGCCCTGCCCCATGATCCCGAACCATTCCTCAAAATAATACCCTCCCGGGAACGGGCCGATCGCGTCCGATTTACGATCATGATAAAACGGCTCATAATTCTTCCACCACTCATCGATCGACTGAAAGACGACCCCGCCCAAAGCGTTCCCGACCCCATCTTTAGTCCCGGCCAGATTAGCTTCAATGTCCATCCAGTTGCCACGATGATACAAAGCCTGCGCGTGCTCTGCCTCCTCCATGGTCATATGGCGGGCATACGCAGGCGATCCGAATTCTGTAATAAAAGCGGGCTTTCCGGTCGCATCCTGGACCTGCTCCCAGAAAGCGCCGAAGCCATAATTCCCCCGATAGACATTGGCCGCATAAATATCCACATCCGGAGCGTGTTTCCCGACAAGGTCCAAATAAAGAGTGTCACCGTTACAGACCGCCACCGGATGGTCAGGATCAATGGATTTGATCATTTTAGCCACCTCATTCACAAACTGATAATACGCTTCAGGTTTTTGGTCCGCGTTGGAGGCCACCCCATAATTATTCTCATTTCCAAGAAGCCAAAGCAAAATATACGGTTCGTCCTTGAATTCCTCAACCATCCGCCGGACAGAATCCATCATGTTCTTGCGATGTTCTTCCTTTTCATAATCCGTGCCCTCAAACCAACTGGCCCCTGAACCCAAGGTGTATTTTCCAAGGAAGTCCCCTAAAATGACCATGAACCCATACTGCTCATGCATCTTTCGCAAAAGTTCTTTATTGGGCTGAAATGGCTGATGATACTCACGGATCGTGTTAACGCCCATTTCTTTCAGGATCTGAAAATCTCCGACCGTCGGCTCATCACCATCCTGAACATTATTCTTGTTTTTATCGACCCAAGCGTCGTAAGGCCCGTCCGCCAAACCGTTGCCATTGGTATCCTCATACATCCAAGACACGAGCGTCCCGTTATCAGGGCTCTGGCCGATCTTGGTCGGGGTATATGTGATCCCATGGATCACGTACGGCTTTCCGCCGACCAACAACTGCCAATGGCCGTTGGAATATTTATGCAGTTGGACACGTCCCTGGCCGCGGACCTCAACCGGCTTTCCCAAATTTATATCTTTCTGGATCCATTGTTCAACGGCTTCCTTCATCTGATCCCACTTGGTCTTTTTATAGATCACTCCCGGATAGGTCACGATCACATCGTTACCAATATCATTATCGAAACCGTTCTTGACCTGTGATTTCATCCATTTGACGCCCAATCCAAGCTCCGGGTGAAACCGTATAAGATATTTGATCTTGCCGATAGCTGCCTGCGCAGGATACCACGGCGTATTCCAACTGGTCCAGGCGACAGCCTGAGGAAAATGGACCACAATGGCGTGATACGCCTTGATGGCCTCATAATACATGCCGGCTTTTTCATAGATCATGGCGATATAAAAAAGCTTAACGCCCCACGGCTCCTTGGCGGTGATCCATTTAAAAAGCGCCGCCTCCAGATCATCGCTATGAACAGAATCCCAATGGGAGCCTTCCAGGCGGCCTTCATCCTTTGCCTTCCGATAAGCCGGGTTCTTGAAGACCGAATTCGTATCCGGATAGATCCCCTCTCCGACTGCGTCTTTCAATTCCTGCAAACGGTCGATCTTATATTGATAATCTTTGCTGCCGACATTCTGGAATTCGCCATACTTGCGATAATCCACGACCTGCTCTTTGCCCGGAAAAGCCAAAACCGGAAGCGTTCTCAGCCGCTCCGGATCAACATCATGGTCCGGCTCCTCCACCTTACCAAGCATAACATCGATGCTTGCCTGACTTTTTTCTGCGATCGACCAATACCATCCCCGGGGATCCCAAGCCCTCGCGAACGGATAGTCCTTGATCAGATTTTCAAAAGCAGCCACCGCATCTTCCGTCCGCCCGTATTTCATCAGCGCTTCCGCCTGTATGAACAGCAGCGTCCCTACATCATTCAAAATAATATATTCCTCATGCTGCGTGGTCGCCGGAAATTCACTGAGCGTCGCCTGCAGAGCCTTTGCTTTCTCCTCATAAAACGAAAGGGCTTCATCGACCAGAGCGTTCAGTTCCTCCAATTTGGCCTGACCGGAAAGCTCCCACGCCTGACGCACAAACTCTTTTGTTTCTTTGCCGGCGATCTGTTGACTAAGCATGGCGTCCTTGATGACTTTTGTTTCTTCCGCCGGGGCCTCTTGCTTTTCGCTTTCCTGAACGGCCATCTCCGGAGCTTCCTGGGCCTGGGACAACGGCAAAAACCCTACACCACACAAAAGAGCAACTGCTGATATGATCGATAGATTTTTAAATTTCACCTCGACAACCTTCCTTCCTTTAAAAGATCAATTTTTGACGGCTCTCCAACAGCAAGGATGTGTTTCTGCACAAAAAGATATACCAAAATGATCGGAACGGCTGCGATCGTTAAGCTCGCCATAAGAAGAGGATATTCGACATTATGCGTGTCCGCAAAGACCATTACACCTCGCTGTAACGGCATGATCGTAGGCTTTCCTGCAACATCGTTCAATAAAAGCCTGGCCAAAAGATATTCATTCCAAACATTCAAGGCATTAAAGATCACAATGACCGCAATCGCCGGACGAGCCAAGGGCAGGGCCACATGCCTCCAAATGCCCATTTTATTACAGCCGTCAATGCGCGCGGCGTCCTCAAGATCTGACGGCATTTGATCAAAAAACGTCTTTAAAAGAAACACGCTCAGCGGCAGCCCTACGTTGATCATGCACAAAATATAGCCCAGCTGTCTGACCCATGAATACGGCGAATTGATAAACCCGATCTTCGTCATCAGGACCGTCAGCGGGACAAAGCTTCCCGGAAGCGGGATCATCACAGCTAAAATAAATAACACAAAAAACAGCTTCCTTCCAGGGAATTTCAATCTGGAGAACGCATAAGCCGCCCATGAAGAGATCACGACGATCCCGAAAACAACAATGGTGGTATAAACCACACTGTTTAAAAAATACCTCCCGAACTGCCCTTGCGTCCATGCCCTTACGTAATTACCGAAATGAAGCCGCGAAGGGATAATGGATTGGTCCACAAACACAGCGTCCTGGGTCATGAGCGATGAACGCACCATCCAAAACAAAGGAAACAGGCACGTAATCGTTACCGTGATCAACAGCGCCTGAATAAGCACAAGCTTGGTCAGCCTTCGGATTTTATATGGATTCATTCCCATGCGTCAACCTTCTAACAAAAATCAGATCCGCTTGATACGGTTCTCCATCTTTTTAAGGGCGGCCGACAGTGCGATCAAGATCGCTCCGAATGTTACCCCCATCGCGCAGGCGTAACCGAACTCCTTGGTCCTCATCATCGCCGCCAAAATGCGGGTCACAGGCACCTCCGTATGGTATCCCGGCCCGCCGTCCGTCATAGACAAAATCAGAACAAATGCCTGCATGGACCCCAGGATCGTCAAGATCACGACAACGATGATCACCGGAAGCATCATGGGGACCGTGATATTCCAGAACGTTCGCCACGCCCCCGCCCCGTCGACCTTGGCCGCTTCATAAAGTTCGCGATCAATGGTCTGAAGGCCGGCCAAGAACATCAAAAATCCCCAGCCGAACCCTTTCCAGCTATGCACGACCGCAATACAGGTCAAAGCGGTCTTCGGGTCCGACAGCCAGTCATTTACCAGATGATGCAGGCCGATCGCATCAAGACAATGGTTCAAAAGCCCATAATGCTGGCCGTTCTGCACGCCGCCTTCCAGGATCCATTTCCATATCAATCCGACGACGACCTCTGAAAGGACCGGCGGAATAAAAAAGACCGCCCTGTAAAAATGCTTTCCCCGGATCTCACGGTCGCAGGCCATGGCGAGCATGAACGCGAGGGCATTCTGAAATGTCAAAGCGACCAGCGTGATATAAGAGGCGTGCCACACCGACCTCCACCAAACCTCGTCATAATTCAGACTTAACGTTCCAGCTGCCAAAGATTTCAGCCAATAGATGACAGACTGCCACCAGGTCAGGTCAGCAGGCTGTTGTGAGGCCATTAAGCTCAAAATATCAGAAAAATTCCTGAAACCGACAAACAACTTGGCAGGGCCGATACCGTTCCAGTCCCTCAAAGACAGATTAAACGTTTCAAAAAACGGATAAACATAAAACACGGCAAAGATCGTGGCGGCGGGAAGAATAAACAGAAAGCTGGACAGCCTGTCTTTGACCTCATACCATGAACGGTGTTTAAGATTGATCTTGGGCATTATTCTGTTCTAAACGTTCGGATTTATTGCGCCCGACGAATCGCGCGCTCCATCTGCCTTTTCTTGATCTCCTGGACCTCCCGCGCGACCTCCTGCGGGGTTCGTTCGCCGATAATGATCGACTGCAGTCCCTTGGTGAACTTCTCCTTCACGACGGCATCCTCCTCGATCGGCCACACCGTCTGATGGGTCACAACGTCCATGGCCTGTCCGAAATCAGCCAGCTCTTTCGGAAGATCGGCAAGCGCGTTTCGATTTGAAGGAAGATTGCGTGTCGCCTCAGAAAGAACAGCCTGCTGATCCTGGGCGGTCAGCCATTTGAGGAACGCGACCGCTTTTTCCTTTCGCGGAGATGTTTCATTGACCACCAGCGACCCGCCGGCCCCTCCCCAGATCATCAAAGGATGACCATCACTGATCTTGGGAGGAAGCATGACGCCGTAATCCAGATCCGGATTCATTCCATGATAAACATTCACGCACCAGGACCCATTAAAAGCGAATGCCGCGCGCTCTAATGCGAAATCCTGCTCGGCGAATTTATTAGACTTGGTCACGATCCCGGAAGCCAAGATGTTCTTCTGCGCCATGACCGAAAAGATCTCAAAGACCTTGACCCAATCGGGATCGGTATACAGGACCTCCCCCCGATAAGTCGCCATGATCTTATCAATGCCCATGATATTGAACGCATAATTCGAAGCAAAGCAATCTAGCAACCACAGCTCCGCCCAACCGGAAACGAACGGTGTAATACCGATCTTGTTCAACGCCTCAGCAGCTCTTAAAAATTCATCAAACGTTTTCGGAGGACTAACAACGCCGGCCTTCTCCAACAACTTTTTGTTATAGACCATTTGAATGTTCATAACATCCAATGGTGCCGCATAAATCCCCTCGGCAACGCCGTACGCATTATTTGCGGAGAACCGGTTGCCTTCCAAGGCTTTCTCAAAAAAACTGTTTTCCCATTCGCGGCCGTTCTCTTCAAAATACGGTTTGAGGTTCGCCACAAAACCGCCCTTAATAAAATCCGCGAACACGGACTTTTTATCTAAAATGCCGAAAATATCAGGAAGAATATGCGCTTGGGCCGCAGCAATGACTTTTTGAGAATAAATGTCGGAAGGTGCGAATAATTGAAAATCGACCGTAATCCCTGTTTGGGCTTTATATTGTTCAGCTAACTGAACAAGGACATCGTGCCGGTCAGTCATCCAATGCCACACAGTGAGTGTGTTGGGGTCTTCAGGGGTTCCTGCGCATCCTGAATAAAGGAGAGCAAAACATAAAACAATAAGACAAGCCAATCTCTTGCTCATGTTAAATCCTTATATCTATACTCTTTAAAGCTTAAATGAAGGTGTATTCTAACATGGGGCATTTATATTGTAAACAGAATATTCTTTAAATGGAGACTATTGGGATGGGTTGCTAAAAGATCTACAACTCTTTAATTTTCAATGGTTTTCAGCGCAAAAGAAAAATGGAAAATCCGCTTGAAGAACACCGGAAGATGCCTTAATTGTCATCCTGATCAGAAATGAGCTTGAAGATCCGTTGGGTTTGCATAAAATTCACCCGGTGGAATTCCATGCCGATATCCCACAGATTAGGCGCCTTCGATTTGAGCCACACAACACGACCGTTAAGAATTAACGGGCTTTTTCCATCGGGAAGGTCGACCATCAATGAAACACTGTCATGCAAAAACATCCGTTTCGTAGTCGTGAAACGTGCCCCCTGCGCAGATGCATCCCTCAAGAAAACATCGCTCCCATAGTCCTCCCTGGAATAGCGGAACTTCACCGGAAATCGCGCATGGAACCGGTCAAAAAGCCTTTTATCTTTTTCTGTCATGGATTCTTGTTCAATCATGACTTTCTCCAAAAAACGTATTTAATTTTCCTCTCGATCCGGATGAAAGGACTTTAATAAATTTTACTCCTAAGCGGTAGGTCCCCGTCTCATAATTTCTACGCACCCAGCGAACCTCCCCCATGACAAGGGCCGGATCTCCATCAGCGGTCAAATCCACTTCAACGGCAATCTGTTTATGGACCGGGACTTTTTTGGAAGAAACCAAACCCAATCCGCCCTTTCCGATATCGAATGTGCACAAACCGTTGAACGAGCTCTGTGTATTCGCCTCAACAGGAACAAAGCATTGATGTCGAACCGCTTTCCTGTGTTCCATCTCATGCCCCTCTAGTAATAGACTTACTTCAGTTCTCAATTTCATTTTATACCCTGTTTTTTGAATTGCAAATTATTTATCATCTATTTATTTCGCAATCTCTTTGCGATATAAGCATTTGCATAAATCCTGTTGAAAAGCCCCTGTGCTGATGTTATAGTAAACTCGTTCATCCATCCCAAGGAGGGCGCGATGCCAGAAGATCCCAATCAAGATCAACTTAAAGACGTTTACAAAAAACGTGGCTACCAGCAGCAGACGTTTAAACAATACATGGACATGAGGAAACAGGCCCGTGAACACAAAAACAAACCTCTTCCCCTGCCCGTCAAAATCCTTCTTTATACCCCACTCATTCTGCTGGCCTGCGCCGGTGTCATTTTTGTTCCCTACACCCTTTTCCAGATCTTCACGGCTCCTGAAGAGCCAAAAGATGATGAAAAGAAAGGGTCATGGAATCTCCAGGACCTTCAACAGGAAGATAAGTATAGCATATCTTCGATCCAGAAAGTCTAGCCATGGTCACATTTGACACTATTTTTTTAAGTATTTTAGCCGTCTTTTTCTTAATGGGATGGCATTTGGGGTTCCTGCGCAATCTGATCGGGCCGATGTCGTTCGGCTTATGCCTTCTTTTTGCGGTCATCAATTATGATCTTAACTCAAACCTTTTACACTCCATCGCCATTGCCGTTCTAGGAACGATCATTTTGTCCTTCACGATCAATCTGACGATCATGATCAGCCGGCACACCGTTTCGAAAAAATACCGCTCCTATGTTTTCTGGGGAAGCCGCCTGTTAGGCGGGGCCTTAAGCGTTCTGTGGCGCGGAACGATCACCGCCGGACTCGTCCTTTTGATCATGACACTTCCGAACGATGCCTTCCAATTAAAAGATATTCAGGCCAATATTGAAGGATCAAAAACATACAGCCATATCCAGACCTATCTGGTCCCGCGCTTTCCGATCCTTCAAAACACGTTCACAACCCTTTCGGTCTTCAGCCATCCGGAACAGTTCACGATGGTCGACGATTCTCCTCAATACGCGGACTTCTTCAACAATCCTCATGTAAAGGACATCCTCTCCGACCCGGAAATCGCTAATGATATCCGGAATAACAACATCAAAAATCTGATCACAAATAAAAAGATCCAAGCCCTGCTCAAGGACCAGAAATCATTAAAGACGATCGAACAGCTCAGCAAAGAAATTTACCGCCGGAAGGTGGAAGAAACAAGCCAGAAATAACGCCCGCTCATTTCCCGATACAAAATTCTGAAAAGATATGGTCTAAAAGGTCGCTGTCCGCGCTGCGGCCGGTGATCCGGTCAAGTTCATCAACAGCAAAACGGATCCGCTCAGAAATAAATTCCAAACTCAGGCCACGGTCACATTCCTCAACAGCCCGGTTCACCTCAAACAAAGCCTTGCGCAAAGCTTGGATATGCCGAATATTGGTCAGCAACAGTCCTTTAGACTGAAATGTCTGCCCGTGCAGGGCCTTCTTAAGAATCGCGCCTTTGAGATCATCAATCCCCTGTTGATGCAACAGGGAGATCGCAACAATTTCCTCCTCGGCCCTGAAAAGCGCCCGGGCATCCGCCAAAGCAAACGACGGTTTCAGGTCCATCTTGTTTATGACCAGAACTTTGTCGATCCCCTGAAGGCTTTCAGCCAATTTCTTGTCCTGTTCATCCACCGGCATGGATGCGTCGATCATAAAAAGGACCAGGTCCGCCTGCTGGATGTGCAGATGGCTGCGACGAATAGCCTCTTCTTCGATCATGTCCCTGGGCTCCAGGATGCCAGCGGTATCAACGATCTGAAAAGGAACACCTTTGATTTGAGCGGACTCCTCGATCGTGTCGCGCGTTGTCCCTTCGATCGGTGAGACGATCGCCCGCTCCTGGCCTAGCAGAACGTTCAACAGCGACGATTTTCCGACATTGGGCCGTCCGCAGATCACCAGTTTGATCCCTTCCCGAAGGATCCGCCCCTGGTCAGCGCCGGCAAGCAACCGTTCAATGGAAATGCACGCTTCTCTCAATCGCGCGGAAACGCTCCTTTTTCCATCCTGTTCCCCCGCATCATCCGGAAAATTCACCACCGCTTCAAGATCGCCATAACAACCCATGAGCCGCCGCCGAATGTCATCCAAAAAAGAACGAAGCTCGCCCTTAAGCTGATGCTCGAAGACGCGCAACCCCGCCTGGGTCTTGGCCCGCACAATATCCAGAACAGCCTCGGCCTGCGTCAGGTCAATCCGTCCATTCAAGAACGCCCTTTTAGTGAACTCTCCCGGCTCTGCCAGCCTCGCCCCGTTCTCCAGCGCCAACGCAAGCACGGCGTTCACGGCCGTCATCCCGCCATGACAACTGATCTCAACCACATCCTCACACGTATAACTTTTCGGAGCCCGCATCACCGTCAATAATGCCTCATCGACCACTTCCCGCGCATCGCCCTCTTTACGGACAACGTGGCCATAATGCAACGTATACGTTTTAAAATCGGACGGACGCCCCTGCCGGCAGGAGAACACACGATCCGCGATCAGAAGCGCCTGCGGGCCGCTTAACCGAACGATCCCGACGCTGCCAGGGCCGATCGATGTTGCGATCGCAGCAATAGTATCATCTATGCTGTTCAATTTGGAAATTTCTGACATACAATGGCCCTCGCCTCTGAAGCAAGGTAAACAGACCCCGCGACCAAGACTGCCCCTCCCCGCTCACGGGCTTCATCAACCGCCTGGCGCAACGCATCAGAAAGGTCTGCAACCGGATTTACCTGAGCTTTTGAAAAAAACCTTTGGTCCTCTTCCTTCCAAATATGCGCCCGCGGGTGCTGCGCCTGCGTTAAAAAGACAACCCGCCCTTCCCTGTCCAACTGCGCGCACAAACCCTCAATATCCTTGTCTTTTGAAGCCCCAAAAACCACGACACACGGTTGATCGGGGAACATGTTATGGAGCGTTCGCATGGATTTCTTCAAGGAATCAACCGTATGGGCAGAATCCACAATAATGTGGGGATCCTTTGCCACGATCTCAAAACGGCACGGCCAAAAAGCATGTTTGAATCCCAAGGCAATATGTTCGTCTTCTATTGGAAATCCAAAATTCTTAAGGACCATCGCTAGCCCGAACGCCACCGCCGCATTCTCAGCCTGGACTTCTCCCAGCAAAGACGTTTCAAAGGCATGACCTTTTTCCTCATAGCAGATCACGAACCTGGTCCCGCCATCAGTTTGTTCAACATCTTCGACCTCAAGTTGTTCTCCGACGGAAATGACCTGAGAATTATTGACCCAGCAAACCTGTTCCAGGATCGAATATGCCTCAGGAAGCTGCCGGCTCAGCACAACGTGACCACATGTCCGCTTGATGATCCCCGACTTTTCCCTGGCGATCGCAGAAAGAGTGTGTCCTAAAACGTTCTGGTGGTCCCAACCGATCGGCGTGATCGCGCAGACCAAAGGATCGACCACATTCGTCGCGTCAAACCTTCCTCCCAGGCCGCATTCCAGGACCACAACATCGATCGAATTTTGAATGAACTGCAAGAAGGCTACCGCGGTCAAAACCTCAAAATACGTCAGATCAAGATCGGGGTGCGCGGAAAGGACTTCACGGATCCGCCCCAAGCATTCAGCAAGGTCCTCATCACAGATCATATCCGAAAACAGGCTCTCTTTGCCACGCGAGGTTTCCCCGGGCTCCAAAATGCGGATCCTTTCACGGACATCATAAAGATGGGGCGATGTGAACAGCCCGACCCTGAGACCCGCCTGCCTTAAAATTTCAGCGATAAACACGCAAGTTGAACCTTTTCCTTTGGTCCCGGCGACATGAACATACTTCAAATGATGGTGAGGATTTCCCAAATGACGAAGCAGGGCACGCAAACCATCGAGCCTGAAGTCATTTGGTTTTACCTGATGCAAAAAAACCTCGTGATTCGTGAACTGCTGAAGGTATGATTGTATTTCTCGCGGGTCCATGTGCTGAAATTCCGTTGCCGTCCCGATTAATGTTTGAAATGACGAACACCGGTCATGATCATCGCGATCTTTTTCTTGTCAGCCTCACGGACCACATCCCCGTCGGCAACCGATCCACCGGTCTGAATGATCAGTTTGACCCCTGCCGCGGCCGCAACCTGGACGTTATCAATATGCGGCAAGAACGCATCCGACACCATGATCGAACCCTTGGCGTTCTTTCCAGCCTTCTCGATCGCCAAACGGGCGCTGCCGACGCGGCTTGTCTGTCCGCAACCGATGCCCACAACACGCTTACCCTTGACCAGGATCACCGCGTTCGACCGGATATGCCTGACCACCTTCCAGCCGAATAACGCGCTCTCGACCTGGGATGCGGTCGGCTTTTTTTGAGTCGGAAAAGTCAGGTCCTTTTCAACGATATTTTTATGATCATGCTCCTGCAGGAGGAACCCACCCTCCACCTGTTTAAGCTGATAAGGACTTTTATCCAGGTCCCTGAAATTCAACTGGATCACCCTGAGATTTTTTTTCTGGGAAAGGACCTTCAGAGCCGCGCGGTCATAGGCCGGAGCAATCACGCATTCCATAAACCCGCTTTCACTGATCGCGGCAGCCGTCTTTTCATCCACAGCCTTGTTCAGACCGATGATCCCGCCGAAGGCTGACAGAGGGTCCGCCGCATGGGCGAAACGGTAGGCCTGATAAAGCGTCTCCGCTTCAGCGACCCCGGTCGGATTATTGTGCTTGATGATGACCGCGGCAGGGTCTTTAAATCCCTTCACGACCTCCAAAGCCGCGTTAAGGTCCAGCAAATTATTAAACGACAGTTCTTTTCCGTTCAGCTGCTTCATCTTGCCAAGACCGCACAGTTTGCCGTCTTCATAACTGTAAAACGCCGCCTTCTGATGAGGGTTCTCGCCATAGCGCAGATCGCGATTCTTAACGAGCTCGACCCCCACGGTTTTAGGAAGATCGTCAAAACTCTCATCCAAACGCCTGGACTTTAAAAAATTAAAGATCATCTCATCATAATGTGCCGTATGGCCGAACGTTTCTACGGCCAGCGTGGACAGGATTGAATCCGGAAGCATGCCGCTGTTGGCCTTAAGATCATCGATGATCGCTCCGTAGCGCTGAGGATTGCTGATCACGGCCACGTTCCTGAAATTCTTGGCCGCGGCCCTCAACATAGTCGGCCCGCCGACATCAATATTCTCGATCGCCTCTTCAAAATCGACCTTCTTTTTAGCGATCACTTTATCAAACGGATACAGATTAACGACGACCATATCGATCAAGCCGATGCCCAGTTCTTTCAATTGGGCCATGTGGTCCGCCGATTCCCGAAGGGCCAGCAAGCCGCTGTGGATCTTAGGGTGCAGCGTCTTGACCCGGCCGTTCAAGATCTCGGGAAACCCCGTGTAATCAGCGACCTCTGTTACCGGGATACCGGCCTGCATCAAGCCTTTGGCCGTACCGCCGGTCGAAAGGATCTCGACCCCCAGCGCTGAAAGCTCACGGGCGAATTCCACCAATCCTGTTTTATCGGAAACGCTGATCAAAGCGCGTTTGACCTTAATCATTGCCTTAACCTTTCGTTCGTTTGAATGTCCGCGGCGCGCCGCGTTCTTTATTAATATCAACCATGAATAATAAATCCCCTCTTCCATTTGCGCGGAACAGGGGATTTAAATATACAAAACCCGCTCATGAAGAGCTTCTAAACTGATTTTAACTGTGTTTCTTTCGCTTTTTTTCTGACGGCTTCGTGTAATAACGGCGCTCTTTAAGCTCCACCAAAAAGCCTTCTTTCTGACACAGTTTTTTGAACTGGCGCATGGCTTTTTCGAAACCGCCTTTATCGTTAACTTTAACTTCGATCATGAATAGTATTCACCCGCCCTTCTGTGTTTTAAATATAAAATGAACAATAACAGTGCTTTATTATATTACACTTTTTTGAATTGTAAAGCCCCAAATCGGGCCGGCTGATCAGCCCAATCCGTAACGCAAGGTCAAAAAGACCATGACCAAAGTCAGCACAATGACCACCGCCACAGTCAAGACCGCTATGATATTAAAGGCCCGGCTGTTGACAAATTCACCCATCAGATCCCGGTCATTGATCAGGATCAGCATGTAGATCAAGATAAACGGCAGAAGGACCCCGTTTCCAACCTGCGAAAAATACATGATCCCCAGCAAAGGAAAGTTCGGGACCAAGACCGATACCGCGCCGATCACGATCATCGCGGTATAAAGCCCAAAGAATCCCGGCGCCTCCTCAAAGCGCTTATCCACCCCTGCCTCCCATCCCATCCCTTCGCAGATCGAATAGGCTGTCGAAAGCGGAAGGACCGCCGCCGCAAAGATCGAAGCGATGAAAAGCCCAAAAGCAAAAAGCCATGACGCATAATTGCCCGCCAATGGCTGCAAGGCCAACGCGGCATCCTTGGCATCTTCGATATTGATCCCGGCCTTGAACATGGTCGCCGCGCAGGCCACCACGATAAAGAACGCCACCGCCGGCGCCAGAATACACCCTCCCACCACGTCCAAACGGACATGTTTATAATCCTCAGGCGTGATGCCTTTCTCCACGATCGAAGACTGCAGATAGAACTGCATCCACGGCGCAATCGTCGTACCGATGATGCCCACCAGCATGATCGTGTATTTCAGGTCAAAATGAAATTCAGGAAGGAATGTTTCCCGAGCCACCTCACTCCAATCCGGTTTCGCGATAAACCCCGAGATAATATAAGCGATATAAAAAAAACACGCGAACAAAAAGATCTTTTCCACGGACTTATAGGTCCCCCGCACGACCAGCATCCAGACAAAAAGCGCCGCCAGCGGCACCGAAATGAACTTGCTGACATGGAAGATCTCGAGGCTCGCTGCGACACCTGCGAATTCCGCCATGACGTTGGTGATGTTCACGCAAAACAGAACGAGCATCAAATAGAACGTGACCTTGACCCCAAAATTTTCTCTGATCAGATCGGCAAGCCCCTTACCGGTGGCGATCGCCATACGGGCGCACATCTCCTGGACAATGATCAATGCCAGCGTGATCGGGATCAAAGACCATAAAAGCGTGTAGCCGAAATGAGCGCCGGCCAATGAATACGTCGCGATACCGCCCGCGTCATTATCCACGTTCGCGGTGATGATCCCCGGCCCCATGACCGCCAGAAAGATCCAGATATTCTTGAACCAAGGATGTTCTTTGAAAAATGTGATGATCTTTTTCATAATACTTTCAAACGAGTTTTTCCTTATACTTACTCCACGCCAGCGCGATAAGCTCCTCCATCACGTCATCGGTCGTGATGACACCCTGCAACACCTCATGCGCGTCAACGACCGGGATCGATAAAAACTTGTATTTTTCCAGAAGAAGCGCGACCTCTTCCATCCCATCATCGGTCCGCACAAAAACATTTTTTGGAAAACAGACCTCCAGGATCGGCCGTTGCGGATCCTCATTGATAAAACGCCTCAACGAGGTCGAACCCACGAGCCGGTGTTCGTCATCCACCACATAAAGCGTGTAAATGTTCCCGGGTGAATTCACATGGTCCTTGATCATGGCCATGGCATCCGCCACGGTGGCGTCTCTGTTCAAATACAGATATTCCGTTGTCATCAACCCACCGGCGGAATCCTTAGCGAATCCCAAAAGCTTGCGCAGCTCTTTAGCCGTTTCATTCTCCATGCGGCGGGTCAGTTGCAGGATCTTTTCCTTCGAAAGCGTGGAAAGAACGTCCGTTGCCTCGTCAGCCGGAATATTCTCAAGAAGATCGGCTGCTTCCATATCGCTCATCTGCTCAATCAAGTCCTGTTTTTCCTGCGTGGCCAGGTCCGTGAAGACCCTGCGCTGCAGAGGGACTTCCAAAGATTTGAACAGCGACAGCCGTTCATAAATATCCAATCCTTCCATGATCTCAGCCAGGTCAGCCGGCAGGATCTGGGAAAGTTTTTTGCGGGCAATATCCAGCCTTAAAACGTTCTTTTGCCTCCCGAACGTCAGGATCTGCGTGTTCTTCCATGAAATAAAATCCTCCCGCGTCAAATACTGGGCCTTTGGCGCGAAAGACCTCACGACTGCGTCCACAAAAAGCGTCCACTCCAAACGCCGCACGATGCCGCGCAAGCCAACGTCCACATGAGCCAAATAAAGCCGGTTATCAACACGCAACAGATGAATATCATTGACCCGGACGACCTTATGATTATCCGTGTCAACAACCTGTTGGTCTAAGACATCCACGCACAAGGTGAAGTCATTCTTCCACCATTTGTTCTGGAACTGAATCTCCTCGGCAAGAACGTTCAAAATGATCCTGTCATTCAACTGGGCGACATGATCAAACGGAACATGGGCATACTTGTGTTTAAACAATCCCTTCTCAATGACCAGACCCGAGGCGCGCGGATAGATTTCAGTATTGATCCGCATGGAAATATCGCAGAGCTTCCCCACGACCTTGCCGTCACGGTCAATGATCTTACTTCCCAGGATTTCCGAAAGGTAGACAAATAATTTCATAAATAGACGACCCAGCCCTTATCGTGAGGTTGTCACGCCGCGTCTTTGACACAGATCCGCGACCACGCAGCGCGAACACAACGGAGAAATAGGTCTACAGACATTCTGCCCCCAGATCACAAGAATCGTATTATATTCAATCCAGTATTGTTTAGGAAGCTTTTTTCTTAAAGCCCACTCTGTCTCTTCCGGCGAACCGGTCTTGACATAACCGAACCGGTTGGAGATCCGGTGCACATGCGTATCCACGCAGATCCCCGGTTTGCCAAAACCTTCGGTCACGACCAGATTGGCGGTCTTGCGGCCCACGCCGTGCAAAGTCAACAGTTCATCGATAGTGTCCGGGACCTTTCCTTCAAAACGCCCGATCAGATCGCGACAGATGCTCTGAATGGTCCTGGCCTTGGTCCGATAAAACCCTACGGGATAGATCGCCTTCTCTATATCACGGACCTCAAGCTTTAACATCTCCCTGGGTGATTCCGCCAAGGAAAACAAACGCTCACTGGCCGGCAACGTTGTCTCATCTTTCGTCCGCAAACTTAAAATACATGAGATCAAAACCAGAAACGGGCTCTTCCAGCGCTTTCCGACCAAAGTCACTGAGGGATCCGGCCATTGCTTGATCCCAACCCGCAACCGCTTCACGACCAGGTCGATATTGGAATTGTTCACCGCCATTTTGCCTGGCCCCTCCCTAAAGATCGATCACTATGCTTTAAGATCTGTCCCGATATGACGGACCTTAATCCGCCCGCACTGTTTCGGTCCCTCGCCTTTACATAAACCGCTCTTAACGGCCTGAAATGTCACCGTCCGGTCCGCTTTAACACAGGACCCCCATGTCCGGCCTGTTGTGGCATCCAGCCCCGATGGGATATCCAACGCGACGACTTTCCGCGAGTGTTCATTGATCGCATGGATGACAGAGCAAAAAGGCTCTTCGATCCGACGATTAAGGCCAATGCCGAATACCGCGTCCACCGTGATATGCGAATTCCGAAGCGAACGCTCAAGTTGAACGGTTGTTCCTTCAACGGGGTGGACCTCAATACCTGAATTTTTTACGATCCTAAATTGAACGAGCGCATCGCCTTTGAGGGCCTGAGGATCAGCGGTCAAAAAACACCGAACAAAAACTCCCGCGATCTTCAAATGCCGGGCGACCACAAATCCATCCCCGCCGTTATTGCCGGGACCGCAAACAATGCAAACCTTGGGTCTCAAAACATGCCGAACCATCGAAAAGATTTCCTCTGCCGCGCTGCGGCCGGCGTTCTCCATCAAAATGATCGACGGGATCTTTTGTTCCTCTGTCGCCTTCCGTTCCAAAGCCTGCATCCGCTTTGCCGAAATCGTTCTGTTATTTTTTTTCTTCATGAATTTTTTTGAATTTTATAAAAAGTCGTATCCCATCTCTAAAAGCATCGTATCATTGTCACGCCAGCCCTTCTGGACCTTGACATGGAGATCCAGAAAGACCTGCTGGCCGAGCAGTTCCTCTAAATCTTCCCGCGCCATGGCCCCGGCCCTTTTCACTGTCGAGCCCTGATGCCCGACAATGATCTTCTTTTGCGAATCGCGTTCCACATACACGACCGCTTCGATCCGGAACGTCTTTCCCCGCACCGCCCGCAGGCTCTCCACCACCACGGCGATCGAATGGGGAAGCTCCTCTTTGAGGATATAATAAAATTTTTCCCGTATGATGTCCGAGATCGCCATTTTTTTCGGCATATCCGTCAAAGCATCTTCCGGATAAAGCATCGGCCCTTCAGGCAAATACTGAAAAATCGCCTCATACAGCTCCTCCATATGAATCCCGGTCTTGGCTGAAAGCGGCAGGATCGTAAAATCCTTAAACTCCGTCGCCGGCCTGCCCTGGACGCTTTCCCAGAGCTTGATATACTCCGACAAGTGCTTTGCGTTCATGTCCACCTTGTTCAATCCCAGAATGATGGGACATTTCAAAACGGCGAGACGTTTGACAAGCCGCTCCTCATCTTCTCCCACTCGGTCCATGGTATCGACCAGATGAATAACGCAATCCGCCCCTTCCGCGCTGAAATCAACGGACTTGTTCATAAAATCATCCAGCCGGTCACGGACAGCGTGGATCCCCGGCGTGTCAATAAAGATGATCTGACCGCGTTCATCCGTGTAAATACCCCGGATCTGATTGCGCGTGGTCTGAGGAACATTGGAAACGATCGCCACCTTAGCCCCGACCAGCTGGTTCAGCAAAGTCGATTTTCCGACGTTCGGGCGGCCGATGATCGAGACCATGCCGCACTTTAACATTTGTTCTTTATCTTGTTTCTTCGTCACTGCCTCACCCTCTCTCTTTCCAATTGCGATATTTCAAAACAGTGATGGCCACACAGCTGAAAAGGGCCACGTTCATGAAATTGAATGTGCGCCATACGATATCCTCGGACTGAAATCCCGACGGGGCCATCAGCAAGATGCAGATCCAGACCCCCAAGGCCCAGCTCAAACTGATGTCGTTTGATGATTTTCTTTGAACGATCCGCACGATGAGCGGAATATTGAACAACGGCAGAATAACAGCGGTCACCAGCGCGATCTTTTCGAACATCAGCGAACATCCTTTATTCAGGTTGAATAAAAACAAGGAACTCCTTTAAACGTGCTTCGACATCCTTCACCGACAAGATAGCCGTTCTTGAAGGCCCAAAGCCCTCAACATTGAACGACGCGCAAACCGTCGCGTATAGGCAGGCCCGCTTCAAATTGGCCCTCGTCAAACGCCCTGTCTTGGCCAGATACCCCATCAACCCGCCGGCAAACGTATCCCCCGCCCCCGTGGGGTCCAGCACGCGCATCACCGGGAACGCCGGAAAAGAGAAGCAGAATTCATCACAAAAAAAGATCACCCCGTGCTCTCCCTTCTTGACCACGATCAATCGAGGCCC
Organism: Candidatus Omnitrophota bacterium; assembly: GCA_022711395.1. Taxonomy (GTDB): domain Bacteria; phylum Omnitrophota; class Gorgyraeia; order Zapsychrales; family JANLHA01; genus JAKLFA01. Next base: position 40,906 of record JAKLFA010000003.1, read on the forward strand.
CATCTTCCGCAGGGCGCGGGCCGCAGAAAACAAGTTCTGCTCTCCGGTGAGCATTTGTGCTTCGCGGTCATTGGCGACAAACAGATCCACCCTCTTCAAAAGCCCGAGCAAGGGTTTACGCATATGCGTGATCCACAAATTCATGCTGTCCAAGCCGACCAGTTTTGGGCTGCGGACCTGGTCAAGAACGGCCTTTTGCAAATCCGGCGTGTTATTGGCTAAAAAAACATACGGCAGGCGCTTCTGCGCCTCTGTGATCCGCGGCGCATACCCTTCCAGGACCCCCAATTCCGTCTGCTTCGTGACCGCCGTGTTCCAGTCCTTGGCGTCATAAGCCCCGCTCCAATGGAATGTCCTTCCTTGGGAAATCTCTACCGAACTTAGGTCCACCCCCTTTGATCTTAAAAGAGCGATGTGCCTCTTAGGGAAATCCTCCCCGACGATCCCGACCAGATGGACCTGCGTAAAAAGGCTCGCGCTCATCGCGCAGTGCGCGCCCGATCCGCCCAAAAGATTCTTTCGCGCCTGTTTGGATGTCTCAATATCATCCAGGGCCACTGTTCCCATAACCAATAAACTCATGCCTTCTCCTTATCCTTTTCTCTCTACCCCTACCAATTGTGGCCCGCGGGCCACAATTCCTTTTCCGTTTCCTTTTTTTCCCTCGACTCTCTACCCTTTTCGTTTTGCACTTTATCCTGTATCTATTCCCCGATGATCTTGACCAGGACCCGCTTTCTGCGGCGGCCGTCAAATTCCCCGTAAAAGATCTGTTCCCAGGGACCGAAATCAAACTGTCCATCGGTGACCGCCACCACGACCTCCCGGCCCATGACCTGCCGTTTCATGTGCCCGTCGGCGTTATCCTCGCCGACATTATGCCGATAGCCGGAAACCGGCTCATGAGGGGCAAGCTTTTCCAGCCAGTCATCAAAATCCTTTAATAGCCCGCTTTCATTGTCGTTAATAAAAACGCTCGCCGTGATATGCATCGCATTGACCAGGCACAACCCCTCTTTCACCCCGCTCTCCTTCAAACATTGTTCGACATCAGGCGTGATATTGATATAATCCCGGCGATGGGGTGTGTTAAACCACAGCTCTTTCCTGTAGCTTTTCATGTTCGACCTCCTTCCGTGATCCAAAACAACGACAATGGAACACGCACCTGACATGTCCTGTTCTAAAACACGCTGTTGATCCCAAACCACACATGCGGATCTTCCTCAGAGTCATTCACCGCTTCCGCCACATCGACCCGGACCACCGCTTTTTCCAGAAATCCCAACAAATCCACATGGACGCGGATGCCAAGTCCGACGTCCTTTTTAAGCTCTGAATCCGTAAACGAGCTGAACCACGCCTGACCCGCCTCGACAAAGGCCGCCCCGTCGATTTGACGCAACCCGAAAATCCTGTCAAAAACATACCAATCGATGTTCCTAACCAACGGGACGCGGTATTCCGCGACACCTAAAACGGCGTTAGCGCCGCGGACAGTCTTACGGCCATAACCGCGCAAACCATCGATCCCGCCAAGCTGAAAAAGGTCCTTGTCATCCGGATAACCCAGGCCGGCCTTAGCCCGCAAGGCCAGCTTTGTGTCCCCAACGACCGGAGCATAATAATGAACGTCTGCCCCACCGCGGTAAAAATACGATCCGCCATGCGCGAAATGCCCGGCCTGTTCGGCGAAACTGTTGACCCGAAAGCCGCCTTTGGGATCAGGATACGGGCCAGAACGGTTCACGTGGTGCGAAACCCCGATGATCGATTCGCGCCGTCGTTTATATTCGATATTCCGAATATCCTCCGCGCCGGCCAGCCCTTCATCAAAATCCCCCGGCCGCTGATTGTGAATGAAATACAAACTCACATGGTCCTGGACGTCCATCATCCCGTATTCCACCGGCCACAAATTACGCCTCATATAGATCTTCGTGCTGAACAGATCTTCCGGCCCGCCACTGGCGTCTTTCACATTGCGGACCTCCGCTCCCGCATCCGTCGGAGAAGCAAAAACATTTTTCAATTGATAACCCGCGCGCGATGTCCACAGTTCATTTCCAAAATCATAATCGCTGCCCGTGTAAGCGACCGCTTTATAAGGCTTCTGAACACTGGCTTTTAGTCCGATCCCCTCATAGATCTCCGGCCCGACCACAACATTATACGAATCCTCCGGCAAGAAAAGAGGATTGTCCCAAAGGCCGAAATACAACGGCACCGGCTTAACACGTATCGCCCTGGGCCATTGATTATTGACCCTGTCCCTATCAAAAAATTTCTGCTCCGGGTCGATCGCGATCCGTTCCAACGGTTTTCCAAAATCAACGGCTTCCCGGGCGCGGCTTTGCCAGACACGCTTCTCATCCGTCCCGTCTCGGTATTCAACCGTCATCTCGACCGCATCCTGGATCTTCCCTGAGTTTTTCAAGACCGCCCGGCTGCCTCTGACGGCGTAAACCCCCGGATCAAACCCTTCAGCGGAAAACACCCAGTCCTGAAAAAACGCGGTGAGGTCTTTGCCCGACTCTTCTTCGCACATCCTTTTAAGACTTTCGATCGTCCAATTCCCGAAACGATGTTCCTCAACGACACGCGCCAGCACCCGGTCAAAGGCCTCTGCGCCGACCTGGCTTTCCAATGTTTCAAAGGCCCTGACGCCTTTTCCATAAACAAGCGCGAAGATCAGGCTCGGTTCAGAAAACCCATCCAGCGAACCGGCCAACGGCCCGTCGTAACCGGCATAGACCCCTGATTTATACCGGTAATCCCGCAATCGCCGGAACGAAGGGCTGGGAAAGATCCATTCATAATCTTTAAACCATTTCGGAAACTTGACAATGCCCGTGTCACGGCCGTAACGCTCTTCGATATACCTTAAGGTCAAAAAAGAATTCAGCCCCTCTTCCAGCCACATCTCGCGCTGTTCCTGCACGCCGACTATATTGTAGATCCACTGATGCCCGGTCTCATGAACGATCAACCATTCAAAATACTTGTCCAATAACCCCGGCAACTTAAAGGCCCGCGTATCAATGAAGATCATGTTCGGCATCTGCTCACCTCCGTAGCCCAGATGGACCGGCGCGACAGAGAACTCGTCATACGGGTATCGCGCACGGAACATCCGCTCATAAAACTCCATCGCAGACTGCACATGTCGCAAGGCATCCTCCGCCCGTTTCAGATCTCCGTCAAGATAGAACACCCGGATGACCGTCTCATGATGCCTGCCCGTGATTTGTTTATACTCCGGGCTCATGGCAAATGAAAATGAACGCACCGGCAGAGACGCCTCAAGGACCATGGTCTTTTTACCGGCATCCGTCGTTTCTGACCTGAACGTTCCTGAATGGATCACGGTTTGACCTTGATCAACTTTTAATTCCACCCTGTAAGTCGACGCTTCTGAAAAGAACGGTCGGTGGAACGGATAAAAAAGCGACCGGTCCCACCCTTCGGCGGTCTGAACGGCCAGGATCGGATACCAATACGCCGCCTTCATGATCCCATCATTCCAGCCCAGCCGTCCGTAGGAACGTGCGAACTTAAATGAAAAATCCATCTCCAGGTCCATCTTCTGGCCGGGATCCAGGGGCCTGCTCAACATAACGCGCAGCAGTGTCCGGTCCTTGCCCTCGATCGAAAAAACAAGTTCCGTCCCGTCCGCGGCCTGAACGTTATGGACAGAAAAATGATTGGACTGGAACCCTTGCGGGAACGGATCGACCTTGAAATAACCGGCATAACGCAAAAGGAGGGATTTTTCCTGCGGCGTATAATCCCTGTTGGGATAAATATGGAAGATCGCCTCATTGATCGGCCGATCCTGACGGTTCGTGAACGAAACCCGCTGACGGGCGGTCAACATTCTTTCAGAATCATCGACGGATGCGTAAATCTGGTAATGATCCGGATTTTGAGCACGGGCACAAACGGGGCAAAAAACAAAGACGCCTCCTAAAATAAAGGCGCAGCATATTATTCTTTTGGTTCGGAATAAATTAAGAATGTTCATGAGATACGGATTCTTCCGGGCGATTCTCGACTTTTGATAAGAACTTCTGAAAACCGGGGTCAGCCAACAGGTGTGCCAGGTCAGGATCGCTCCGCATAAATTGAAAATCATGATACCCGCACTCAACGGCAAGCTGCATCGCTTCCAAAGCCAGGTCCAGCTTCCGTAAAAGAGAATAACTGCACGCCAGATTATACAAAGCGTACGGATCGTTCGGCCTCATCGACACGATCTGCTTATCGATCCGCAACCCGTCCTCAAAACGCCCGGCGCGCGTGTAAAGGTCCCCCAGAACCGAAAGTGTTTCAAAAAACTGCGGGCTGCGTTTAAGGACTCCCTCATAAAAAGGGATCTCAAAATCGAAATCTATTTTCTTCTCCGCCATAACATCCCTAACTGTTTCCCTGAGAAGGAATGGTTTGAATATACTCTTTCATCCGCTTAACCGCCTCTTTGAGGCTGTCATAACTCGAGGCAAAGGCCATGCGCACATGGTATTCCAGGCCGGAACCGAACGCCGTGCCGGGCACGATCGCCACGCGTTTTTTCATGAGCAGCGTTTCAGCGAACGTCAACGCGTCCTGACCTGTTGAACGCACCGATGGAAACACATAGAACGTCCCCTGCGGGACATGACAGCTCAAACCCATCTCATTCAGCGAATCCACAATGAACCTGCGTCGGCGTATATATTCTTTTCTCATCTCAACGACGGACTTGCGGCTGTTGCGCAATGCTTCAATCCCCGCCATCTGTCCGGTGATCGGAGCGCACATGATCGTGTACTGATGGATCTTGGTCATCGCCGCGACAATATCCTTCGGCCCGCAGACCCAGCCGATCCGTGAACCCGTCATGGCATAACCTTTGGAAAGGCCGTTCAAATACACCGTGCGGTCCTTCATCCCGGGCAGGGACGGGAACGGCGTGTGATCAAACTCGAACGACAGCTCATCGTAGACCTCATCACTGATCACGATCAGGTCATATTTACGGACCACCCTGGAGATGGCCAAAAGTTCTTTGCGGGTATACGACGTTCCCGTCGGATTGCAAGGATAGTTGATCAAAATCGCTTTCACGTTCTTGTGAGAACGGCACACTTTTTCGATATCTTCCGGCTGAAGCTTGAACCCTTTCTCCGCTTTTGTCGCGATAACGACCGCCTCGCCTCCCGCCAAAACGGTCATGGGCTTATACGAAACATAGCTGGGCTCGACCACGATCACTTTCTCTCCGGGATTCAGGATCGCGCGCATGACCAGATCGACCCCCTCACTGACCCCAACGGTGATCAGCATTTCCTGTTCCACATCGTAGTGCAGATCATAGCGGCTCTTAAGAAAATGCGCGATCTCTTTGCGAAACTCCACCAGACCCTTGTTCGACGTGTATGATGTGTAGCCCTGTTCCAACGAATCGATCGCTTTCTCACGGATATTCCAGGGCGTGACAAAATCCGGCTCTCCAACGCCGAGGGACACCACGTCCTTCATCCCCAGAACAAGATCAAAGAATTTGCGTATACCTGACGGAGGCAGGTCCTGGACAACTTTTGAAATGCGTTCACTCATGATTTTCTTTTATCCTTAATAACCGATATTTAAACGGCGGCTGCGGTCTTTCTTTTTAAAGATATGGCCGTCCTCTTTATATTTCTTAAGCAAAAAATGCGTCGTGGTGCTGCGCACGTGCGGCATGGGCGAAAGCTTGGACGCCACAAAATCCGCCACCGTCTGGATCGTCTCGCCTTCGATAATGACCAGAAGGTCATACGTCCCTGACATCAGGTAGCAAGTCCGAACCTCCGGAAACTGATAGATACGCTCCGCGATATGATCAAAGCCCACGTCTTTTTGGGGCATGATCCCTACCTCGATCAGGGCCAGAACAAAAGGGTCTCCGTTATCGAGCAGGGACCGGTTGATCACGGTCTTATATTTCGCGATGATCCCGCTTTTTTCATAACTTTTGATCGTTTTTTTGACTGAAACAACGCTTTGGCCGGTCAATTTTGCGATCTCTTCCGCTGTGGTCCGGGCATCAGACTCTAAAATCTGCAGGATCTCATCCATAACGAATCCCTTTCTTAAAATAAAAGTTAACAAATAATAAGTATAAATAACTGTATTATTATATAAGAATTTAAAAAATAGTCTATGACTTTAAAAGACCGAACCACGGGGATAATCGAGGGATAATTTATGGAATGGCCGGCTGAGAACCTTGCGCGCCCTTCATCAGCTCATCGATGCGGGTCCGCAATTCCTGATTTTCATTATCTAGCCGCATGATCTCATCCATCAGCTGGCGCTTCTTTTGGACCACCGCGGAAGATTCCTCAACCGATGACTTCACGGCCTTGAGCTGTTGCTCCAAAGATTGGATCTCCTTTTCCAGCACCTTCTTTTGATCCAGAAGGTCCCGCGGGATCTCTTCAGCCGTTAAAGCAAGTTTCTGATTTTCCTTATCCAGGACCTCATTTTTCTTGTCCTGTTCAGCTTTTTGCTGCTGAAGGGCAAAAAGCTCAGCTTCCAACTCTTTATTTTTCACCGCAGCGGATTCCAACTCTTCCGGAAGACCCTGGTATTCTTTCTTTTTCTGCCGGATCATGGCATCCAAGCCCTCTTCCTTCTGTTGATACTCCTTCAATTCCTGCTTCAGTCGCTCGATCTCTTCATCTTCGCCCTTTTCAAGTTCCTGACGGGAGATCTCCTGAAGTTTAAGCTCGAGCGTCAATTCACGCTTCTTAACCTGAAGTTCGGACAATTGGGTCTGCCAAAGATCGTTCTTCTTCTCTTCCTCTTCCAGCTTCTTCATGAATTGTAATTTATTCGCTTCCAGATCGGCGATCTCTTTCTTGGTCTGCTCCATCTTATCTTTGATCATCTGCGCCGTGGCCAACTGATCCTGCCGATACCGCTCAAGGTTCTTGGTCTCACTTCTCTGGGATTCAAGATCATTTTTCAACTGAAGGACGGTCGTCTGAAGGGCAGACATCTTTTCCTTCAAAAATTCATATTCGCTGTTCAGGCGTTCATTCTCATCAAGCAGGCTCTTTGTTTCCTGTTTTGCGCTTTCGATCGTTTTTTGCCATTCTTCATAACTTAAGGATTTGGCTTTGGAAGGCGTAATATCGTGGGCCGTTGTTTGCGCCGAGACGGCGACCGGGCAGCAGGCCAGAGCGGCAATTATGAAAACACTCATGGATGTTCTGTTCATGGATTTCATTATAAGCACATCTGATTTTCCTGGCAATTGAAACTTGAAATTTCTGCCTCTTAGGCTTTGCGGCGGACGATATAAACAGGCTCTTTTTTGACCGGATGGAACGATTCTTTGGCCCGGCGCACACCCTCCAGCCCCATGGCATCCATCACGTTGATATAGCGGTAACTTGCAAGCTCCGGCGAGGCGCAGAACTCGCGAAAAATAAACGTTGGTATTCCCTTGTAGTCAGGGTCCGTCACTTCAAAAAGGACACAGAACGTCTCCTCATTCAGCGGATAACCGAACGTATAACCGCAAAGTTTCCCGTTAGCCAAAAGGACCCTTCCGAAGACCCCCAGATCCTCCATGTTCTCCATCACGATACGGTGCGCCCAGCGACTGTCCTCGAGCATGTATCGGGACATGTCATCTTCACAGCCCTGCCTCTTCACATCCGCCCAGCGGTCAAACAGTTTGAGGCAGCTCTCAGCATCCTTCTTCGAAAAATCCCTCAATTTAAGATCATAGGATTTTTCCGCGCGGTTATAATCTGAACGGTGTGATTTATAAACATTGCCTTTAAGATCGATCAATTCCTGGCGCAAATAACAATATTCTTCCGTCTTAAATTCGCTTTCATAGCGGTCCGGCGGAAACATCCCCAGTTGCGACTGAGAAACATGCTCAACGCGCGAAACGCCTTGTCCGCTGTTGACCTGGTCCATCATATCAAAACATTTTTCGATCACCGCAGGAACGAGCGCCTCGGTGACCGGCGGCATGTAGAGGAAGGTCCCCGCCTGATCGCTGGCAAAAACACATAACGCCCCGTCGATCATGCGGTTCTCAAATGAAAAAAAATCGCTCCAGATCGCCATACCCGCAAAAGATTGCGCTGAGATCTCCGGCTTCTGCCCCTTCATCACCTCTTCAAAGGCCGGCTTAAGCGCCATCAGAAAAGGCCCGATCTGAAATGAGCTCCATTCCACCGGGCAGACATGCTCCAGCTCATGCTCAAACCCCAGATATTCATGGAACAACGACGGGTTGCGGCGTAAAAACTGCTGGACCCCGGGGCCGCTCAACCATTCCCGCATGAACCGGACATGCCCCTGAAACTCATCTGTATGAATGCGGTCTCGGACATACGGGCACGGCAAATGGACCGAAAGCCAGCGCTCTTCGCCTTTGCGGTAAAACACGAACGGATACAGCGCGCATTCAAACGGCCTGCGCCCGTAGACCACGCAAGAATAATCCTTCATTGAAAAATACTGGCAGGGAAAACACGTGTCCGTGCAGCGCGTCGCGTGCAGATACCCCCGCGCATCAATGGTCCGGGCGCTCAAGGGCACGTCCGTCAACTCCTCATTAACGGCGCGAACGCGCTCCTCTTGACAGACCAATGGTCTCCATTCGGTCGTGTCCGACTCAAAGCGGCAGCAGCCCTCACACTGAAGGCAAACGTTCGATGGAACGATCTGTTTCAAACCATACGACCTCATGATTCCCCCATGCATTGAACAACCAGTTGGCGCCTGCGCGCACGGTTGTCAAAATCAATAAAAATGACCTGCTGCCAAGTCCCCAGCAGCAAAGATCCCTTTGAAAACGGAATGCTCAAAGACGGCCCGATCAAAGAAGACCTCAAGTGCGAATGCCCGTTGCCGTCTCCCCAGGCCTTGTCATGCTGATAACTTCCCGGCGGGACCAGCTTTTGCATAAGCTCACCGATATCCTCAACCAGGCCGGGCTCATATTCACACGTTGTGACCGCGCCCGTCGACCCGATCACGCTCACCGTCATAAGCCCTTCCTTGACGCCAGAGCGCCCCACCAGACGCGACACGTCTTCCGTGATATTGATCACCTGCGCATTGCCTTCAGTGGAATATTTGAGATACTCTGTGACAACCGTCATGGTCTGTTCTTTTGATTTACCGGACCTTGGCCCCCAGCGGGACGTCTCCGTCAGGAGTCAATAAAACCGGGCCGCGCTCACCGCTTGCGGCCAACAGCATGCCCTGCGATTCCTGCCCCCTGATCACCGCGGGCTCTAAATTATTGATCATAATGATCCGCTTTCCGACAAGCTGCTCAGGGCCGTAACTCTTACGGATACCGGCCACAAGCTGTTTCATCCCGGACCCGGTCTCCACCTGCAGGACATACAATTTATCCGCATCCGGATGTTCCTTAACCTCTTTGATTTCAGCGACAATGAACTCGAAATTCATGAAATCCTGTATGGTGACCATAAACATCCTTCCTTAAAACCCGTCTTTGAACTCAATCCTTAAAAAACCCCGGATCAAATAATGTCCTATACTATACTCAAGGATTTTCCGCTGTCAACCTCTTATTCCTCGCCGTTCGCTCTTGGGTCTCGGAATCCTCTGTTTTATTCTTTCCTGAGAAGATCCGTTTGATAAAACGGAACATCAGGCGCAGAAACCAGATCGAGACCACGATAAAAAGGATAACGCAAAGCGTGGCGATGATCGGATGTTTCATGATCAAATACATAATCCCTACAACACTGGCATCTTCAGCGACGCTAGCCGCCGAATTACTAAAAGGCTCAGGCGAAGTGTTGATCGCGGCGCGCGACGTGGCCTTGGTCAAATGCGCGTCCAAGGATATGGTGCCGGTCAGGACCGCCACCGGCACCTGCAAAGCAGGAGAAGCGCCAGCCATCGCCAAATACCCCAAAGCCGCCCCTCCCGCGGGCCGGATAAAGGTGTGAACACTGTCCCAGGCAGAATCCACGAACGGGACCTTGTCCGCCACAAATTCAATCGCATACAGCAGGACCGCCAGAACGATCACCACGGGATGCGCGATCGCGCTCAGGTCTCCAGGGAGTTGGATCCAATCCATGCGGTGGGCAATTCCAAGAATGGCCGTCGTCAAATAGACATTCACCCCTGAGGCCCAAGATCCGCCGAGCAAAAGCGCTAACGTCCCCATGACTTCCTCCCTGATGAAATTTTTTTACTTCTTTCCTTCTTTGGATGCAGGACGGCATTTGCCGTGTGTCCCGCGCCAGATCTTCCCACGTTTTGTCCTTCGGTCTCCCTTTCCCATAACCCCCCTCCTGTCATATTGAAAATGGTTTCATTTTAAAATACGAACCGGTAAATTAAACCCTTAACGGTCTGTGACCGCGCCTTGGGCTGCCGAACTGACCGCCCTCTGATATTTTCTCAAAACCCCTGAACGATAGCGCGGCTCCGGCTGCGCCCAGCGCGAAAGCCGTTTATCGATCTCCTCTTGAGCGACCAGTAAATTGATCGTGCGTTTGGAGGCGTCGATCTCGATCGTGTCCCCATCCTCAACGATGGCGATCACGCCGCCTTCATACGCTTCCGGCGTAATGTGCCCCACGACAAATCCATGGCTCCCGCCGGAAAAACGGCCGTCTGTGATGAGCGCCACCTCTTTGCCCAGCCCGCGGCCCATGATCGCGGACGTCGGCGAAAGCATCTCCCTCATCCCGGGGCCTCCCTTAGGGCCTTCATAACGGATCACCACCACATGACCTTTTTTGACAGACCCGTCGAGAATACTTTTAAGCGCCGCCTCTTCCGATTCAAACACCCGCGCCTCACCCACAAACCGTTCGCCCTCTTTTCCGCTGATCTTGGCGACCGCGCCGGTCTGCGCAAGGTTCCCGTAAAGGATCACCAAGTGCCCTTCTTTTTTGATCGGGTCCGTCAAAGGGCGAATGACCTCCTGCCCTTTGGGATACGGTTTGACCTTGGCAAGATTTTGTGCCAGCGTCTTACCGGTGACCGTCAGGCAGTCCCCGTGAAGAAGCCCGGCGTCCAAAAGCATTTTCATGCAGGGCGTCAGCCCGCCGATGGCGACAAGCTCCGCGGTCACGAACCGGCCGCTGGGCTTTAAGTCCGCCAAGACCGGGACCCTTTTGCCGATCTCGGTAAAATCATCCAGCGTCAATTTGACCCCGATCGAATGGGCGATCGCCAGCAAATGCAATACCGCGTTGGTGGATCCCCCCAACGCCATCACGACGGTGATCGCGTTCTCGAAAGCCTTGCGGGTCATGATGTCTTTCGGCCGGATGCCTTTCTTGAGCATGTTCAAGACCGCTTCTCCGGCGCGCAGGCAATCGTCTTCCTTGTCCTTGGAAACCGCTGTCTGCATCGAACTGTTGGGCAGGCTCATGCCCAGCGCTTCGATCGCTGAGGCCATGGTGTTGGCCGTATACATCCCGCCGCAGGCGCCAGGACCGGGGATCGCGCGCGTTTCGATCCCCTTCAATTCCTGAGCTGAAATTTTTTTATTGGCATACGCACCGACGGCCTCAAAGACCGAGACAATGTCGATCTTCTTCTTTTTGTAGGAACCGGGAAGGATCGTTCCACCATAAATAAATACCGACGGCCGGTTCAAACGCGCCATGGCCATCACGCATCCCGGCATGTTCTTGTCGCAGCCGCCGATAGCGATCAGCCCGTCAAATCCTTCGCATCCGCAAACGGTCTCGACCGAATCCGCGATGACCTCTCTGGAAACAAGGGAATATTTCATCCCTTCGGTCCCCATCGATATTCCGTCAGCAACCGTGATCGTCCCGAAAATAATGCCTTTGCCTCCGGCGCGGTCCACCCCTTGCGCCGCCTTCCTGGCCAATTGGTCAATATGCATGTTGCAGGGAGTGAGCATGCTCCAGGTCGAGGCCACGCCAACCTGCGCCTTTTTAAAATCCGCGTCCTTAAACCCGACGGCCCTTAACATCGAACGGTTGGGCGCCCGGTCATAGCCTTCGGTCACAGCGCTTGAAAATGGACGGATATTTTTTTTGCTCATAAACAGCTCCCGCGTTTGCTTCCGTTAAACCTTGGGAAGGCCGGTCAATGACGCGGCCAAAGATTTCTCAAGCTCCTCTTCAGGAAGGGAATAACTGGTCAACTCCCCTCGTAAATAACGATCATATCCCAGCATGTCCATCATCCCGTGCCCGCTGTAGCAAAAGAGGATCACTTTCTCTTTTCCTTCCTCGCGCGCCTTGATCGCCTCATCAACGGCCCCGGCGATCGCGTGGCTGGTTTCAGGCGCGCAGATCGCGCCCTCAGTCTTGGCCCACAAAAGGGCCGCTTCATAACTGGCGACCTGATCATAGGCGCGCGGTTCGAGCAACCCCTCTTCAACCGCCTGACTCACCAGCGGCGACATCCCGTGATAACGCAATCCTCCGGCGTGAATAGGCGCCGGCACAAAATTGTGCCCCAGCGTATGCATGGCCAACAATGGCGTCTGGCCGGATTTGTCGCCGAAATCATACGTGAACGGCCCCCTCGTCAACGTCGGACAGGCCGTGGGCTCGACCGGAACGATCGTGATCTTCGCCCCGTTGATCTTATCGTGAACGAACGGGAACGAAACGCCCGCGAAATTACTTCCTCCGCCCGCGCAGCCGATCACAACATCCGGAGAACGCTCGCCGATCAGCGTAAGCTGCTTTTTCGCTTCAAGCCCGATAATGGTCTGATGCAGCATGACATGGTTCAAAACGCTGCCCAGTGAATATTTGGTCTGACCGCTTTGATCTTCCAGCGCCTGTTCAATGGCCTCGCTGATCGCGATCCCCAGACTTCCCGGAGTATCCGGCGTCTCTTTTAAGACCTGACGCCCCGTCGCTGTTTCCTGGCTGGGACTGGCCACACAAGTCCCTCCCCAGATATTCATCATGATCCGGCGGAGCGGTTTTTGATCAAAACTGATGCGCACCATAAACACCTTGCACTCCAAGCCGATCAGGCTGCAGGCAAAGGACAAAGCACTTCCCCACTGGCCGGCACCGGTCTCGGTGGTCAGACGCTTGGTGCCGAACTGTTTGTTATACCAGGCCTGCGGCACGGCCGTATTAGGCTTGTGACTCCCGGCAGGGCTTACGCTTTCATCCTTGTAATAGATCCTGGCCGGCGTCTTAAGATGTTTCTCTAAATATCTAGCCCGGCGAAGCGGCGCAGGACGCCAACGATACAAAATTTCTAAAATTTCTTCGGGAATATCCACCCAGCGGCTTTGGGTCATCTCCTGTTCCAAAAGATTGGCCGGAAAGATCCTCGCCATCTGCTCAGGCGTCACCGGTTTTCCATCCGGCCCTAACGGCGGATGCATGGGGCCTTTAAGGTCAGCTCCCAGATTGTACCATTGACGCGGAATGTCTTTTTCGCTTAACGTCACTTTGATCTCGTTCATAAACCGCCTTTTGTTAATGATCCTTTGCTTGAGGAACAATGACAGCCGCTCCCAAATTCCTTCATCCCTTTATTCATCCCAGGCGATATCGGATGCGGAAAATTCCGCCGGGGACTCTTGCGCGGCTCCGCCTTCCGCGGCCGGGCCTCCGTCGCCTTTTTTGGGCATAAAATGCACGTTGTTAGCGGCGATGCGCACACGGCTTTGGGTCTTGCCGTCTTTTTCCCAACGGTCCTGCCTGAGGCGCCCTTCCACGATGATCCCGCTCCCTTTTTTTAAATATTTGGAGCAATTTTCCGCCATCGGCCCCCAGACCTCGACATCAAAAAACGAAACTTCCTGGACCTTCTCCCCGTTCTTTGTGTAGACCCGGTTGTTGGCAATGGAAAGATTGCAGACCGCTTTTCCCGCCGGAGTGTAGCGGATCTCAGGATCCCTGGTTAAATTTCCCATTATGTTCACGCTGTTGAGGCTCATGGCTTTCCTTTCTGAAAGAGATGGATTTTATAAAATAAATGCCGCACTATTTTAGCAGAAAAGCCCGCGACGTAAAGCCCGCAGGGCTTTTGCTCAAAAAAACCATTTGTTAACCACTATTCTGTCGCGACGTTCCAAGTCCCATCCATCTGGACTGCATATTTAAAAGTGATGGTCTTGGGATCCGAACCCGAGATGCCGGTGACCTCCATCTTGCCGTAATAGCCGTCATCGGTCCTAAACACGAACACCTTCCCAACTGATACTGAAAACCCCATCCCGTCCCAAGTAAAATTATATGTTGAGCTGTCCGGCGCTTCCGAAATCGCGTCAAAACTGTCCGATGCGGCTTTGAACCTGGCTTCCCGGATCGGCATCAGCCTTACATCGTCCGGATTGAATTGGATATCGTTCGGGAACGGGCAGTCTCCCAGGCTGACCCCATCGGAGAAATCGAAAAAGAAATTATGATGAGTATAGGACGTGATCGATCCCGTTTTGACCGGCAGACCGGCCGTCTGCGGTGTCAGCTCCTGTGCCGGTTCCAGTTCCGATCCATCTCCAGACTCCAAAAGCCCGGGATCCCGTTTCTCATTGGCCTCGCGGATCTTTTCGACCATTTTAGATGACAATCCGCTGGCCTGCGCGACCTCCGGTGACAGCGACGCAAACAACAGGTCCCCTCTTAAATTGTGCACAAGCATCTGCGCATCACCCAGGGTGAAGATCAGGGTGGTCTTGCCCGCCGCCTTCTGCAGCTCCCCGCTTGAACGCGCTGTCTGGCTCTTTTCCCATTTGACCTCAGCAATGAACTTGTCTTTCTGCTTTTCAATGCGGTTGATCCTCACCAGGATCTTCGTCCCTTGAAAGATCTCAAAATCGAACTGCGCGCCCGAAACAAGCGCTGATTTTCCTCCAAGGAACTGTTCTGATATCCCGTCACTGAACACGGAAAGATTGGCAGACTCATAAGCATCCGCCAGACGTTGGATCGCCTCCACAACAAGCTGCTGATAGGACACATCCTTATACGTCAAAGATGACAGTTCAGGAAACGGGTTCAGCTCATATTTTTCTTCTCTGTCCGTGATAACGCGAAGACGAAGCAGATAGCCGGCATCGGGCAGCGGAGCGAACACGTATTTGATCTTCTGTGCCTTTGCGAGCGGCTTCCAAGTCCCCCCGCCATCAAGGGAGATCTGAACGCCCGCCACGCCTGTCATATGATTAAACGTTCCGGTGATCTCGATCTGACCGTTCTTAAGATCTTCTTTGGTAAACAAAACATCTCCCTTGAGGGACATGGGCGTAAAAGCGTTCAGCTTGACATCGCCCACCGAATACCCCTGCCGTCGCGCCTGTTCTTCCTGAACCTGTTCCTGCTCTTCCTGCGCCTTCTTTTTATCCGCTTGGGCCCTGGCCGCGGCTTCCGCCGCCGCCTGGTCCTGAAGTTCTTTATTTTTTAGAGCCATCAGCGCCTCGTTCCTGGCAAGAGCCAACCTCGCGACCTCGACGTACAGTCGCCCGAGATCATGCTGCAAGCGCGCATCGTTCAAGGCGGAACGGACATTGTCATTCACCGAATAATCCGGTGCCGGCAATCCCCGCCCGGTTGTCTTTTTCACATACTCTTCCGCTGTGGCCATCCCATATTCCTTCGCCCTCTGTTCAAGCGCTGCGCGGTCACGGTCAGACATCGCGCGCAGCAGGCCCGGAACAAGATCAGCGACCTGCGCCATTTTCTGCTCGTAATCCGAAAACGGTTCCTGAAGAGAGGACAGGATCTTCAATGCCCCCTCCAGGTCGCTCTTATAAAGAATATGTCCCGACAAAGGAGAAACAAAGTTCGCTTCCCGCGCCGGCGTGACGTGCGACATCGACAGCATCGCTTGCATCGCCTTGTCATACAACGGAGCATATTGCTTGATAAATTCGTAACCCTTATAATTCGGCCAATCCCCGGCAATGTTTGAAGCATACGCGCTCAATTCACTGGCTGTCATCGCATGCGGGAACGGCTCGTTCTTCAAGGCCATCCCCTCAATGCGCTCTTTCGGTGCGGCGATCTGATAACCGTTTGCCGCAGGTTCAAAATGGCCTTTTTTGACCTGCGCGTTGATGAACGCCTGAACCTCGCGCGATTTCTGCTGCAGCCAATACGCGTCCCGCTCGCGGTTCTCTCCATCGGTGGCGGATAATTGCATCAGCTCCCTTACCGAAGCCATCATGGCCTCACAGATCGCCGGCGTCGAGCTGGCCACACTGTCGATAGCGGCCATCCGCCCCCGCGGATCGAAACTGCCATCGATGAACGCCTGGATCTCCTTAATATCGTTCGGGCTCAAATCCGGGATTTTTTGCCACTGCTCTACGGCCCTAAGCCATATTTTTTTCATGCGTTCGGCGTCAACCGCATACGCGCTCACCGCCGATGGGGCATACACCCCTGCCAGGATCTCCCCCGCCTTCATCTGAATAATATTAGGAAGCGACGGAAGCGTGTCGCCGTCGTTAGGGCCTAATTGCGCTACGGCGGTATGAACATTGTCCTTCAGGGCCTGCAAAGCGACATTGATGGAACTGATCACATGGCAGGGGTCCGCCAGCGGCAGCAACTGTCCCAACCTTTTCGGATCGCGCGCGGCGGTGACAGGAAGGTCGCGTTCGGCCGCGGCCATTGCGTCGTTATAAAGATTATATTGCCGGGCGCGGGCGCCGGCCAATCCGCCATAGGCAGATATCACTTCTTCGAGAGTCGCCATCGCTGACTGGTACTCAGCGTTCACTGCGGCAATAATGTTGTTCCTGACAATGTCCGCTTTCCCGTAAGCGACATTCAACCCATCCCTTGCGGCATCTGAAGCTCCGCCTCCAATAGGCTTCGGAGCCTTAAAGATCTTCTCTTCTGCCTGTTCTTGATAAAAACGGATCTCCACCAAAACGGCGTTGGACCACATCCGTCTTAGATCATTGGCCTGGCCAACAGCCCCCATATCAACAAGCTCCACACATTTTTTAACAAATGCTTTCGGATCGGCTGACGGCACGCCGCCGCCCATACGCTCCAGGACCCGACCCCAATCAAAGGGCTTAAGATATTGCTTAAACGCTGAGTAATACTTTTGCGCATACGAAATGACTTCCGGACTCGGCGGCGGAGTGTTGCCCCCTGCCGGTTGACTATCAACGACCTGCTCCGCAGCAGAGGCCGCCTGTGAAGCGTTCCGTCCAATAAAATCTTTTATCGTTCCTAGAACGGCGAGCCAGCCGTTCCGCGCGCCGCTCAATTGTTTCGCCAAAGCCTCTTCGCGCAAGATCGCAGCCCGGCCGCTCGCCTGCAACAGGTCAAGCGACCATGTGTTCGCCATGTCAAAAAGGGCCTGCGCCTCCGGCATATTTGCCGCGGTCAGGCCGTTGAAACGCTTTTGAAACTCATTTAAAGCGGCAGCGCTTTCTTTCACCATGAGCCGCATCTCGGGAAGCTTCTTGATATATTCCCGGATGGACAAAAATTCATGGAACGCCTGTTCAAGGTCTTCATGATAAAATCTGCCGACACGGTTCGCGAAAAGCTGAAATTCCGCCATCATTTGACGCACGCGCGTCTGCCCCCAGGCGACCCGGGCTTGTTTATTGACATCCTTGATGAGCTGCGAGATCCACGTTCGGCCTTTATTTTTCCAGGTTGTCGCGAGGGCTTCGATCTCGGCGCTGCGGGCCGTGTCCTCACCGGAACCGACCGCCATCCAGCTCGCCGCGTATTCTGACCAGCTTTGTTCCGGCCATTCATCGCCAAGGACCTTCTCGACGTAGGACCTAAGCATCTGCCGGGCACTGTCGTTGGTCATCACATACTTATCAAAAAAATAATCCGCGCTGGCGGCGGTCTCCGGTATCAAGGCCGGTGAGTCGGCATTCGGATTAATGACACCCATCAAGCGCCGGTCATTGGACATCATGCCGTAGAGCGTTTCGATCTCCAGCGCGGCCTGGCTCGCCGCGACTTCTTTATGGGACTGATAGGTGAGTTTGGCCATCTGCCAGGTCACAGACACGAGCGGATGGTCGAGAACATCCGTGATCTGATCGACCGCTGTAATGAGCGCGTCATCATAACGTCCTTCGATGATCGCAAGGGCCGCTGTTTCAATGGCCTGCATCCGCTCGACGAATTTCTTGATCTTGTCCTTCGCCTTGACGATCTCGGCCTCATCGTTCTGGAAGATGATCCGTTCATAACCGCCGATCGAGTCCCACAGCCAGTCCGACCACTTGTCCTGCATGACGGACTTCAGCCCTTCTCCCACGCTCTTCTGTTCCGCCATGGCCTTGGCGACATCTAACCCAAGCTTGATCGGTTTTGGGGTATTATCCTCATCTTCGGCAAAAACGCTATGACAGAAAAAAACCGACAGAACCATTGCGGTGATAAAAGCTGTTTTCATTCTGTTCATAACCCCTCTTTTCGTTCAATACGAATTTGACCATGAACAGCAGGCAGAAAACTGTTAACAATCGAGAAAAAAGGAGATCTGATCGATCTCCTTTTTTATTAATGCTCTGGCCTTATCCTCTGGCGTCTTTCCCGGTCCCGCAGATCTTAGAAAAGCGAGAACGTCCCATCTGAAGTATCGCTGATGTTCGGATCCTCGACCGCCGTGATCCTGACCTGACAATTAGGAACAGGCGGAAGGAACCCATCGATATCCCATGAATACGTCCCTGCCGCCGCCGGTGTGGAAGCCACCAAAGGAACCCACCATCCTTCCCAATACTCAATTGAAACAGCCACAACGCCGGAACTGGTCCAGGTAATGTTCTGCGTTGATCCAAGGGCCCAGCTCTCTCCGCCATTGGGGCTGGTCACCGTGATCGAGGCCTCCTCATCATCCGATGATGATGTCACACCGCCTGAATCTTCCGTTGTGCCCGCACCGGGCTGCGTGGGATTGCGGTCATCGCGGGCCGTGCGGATCTCATCCACAACGCTTGAATTCTTTCCTGAAGCCTGCGCGATCTCCGGTGAAAGGGTGGCATAGATCAGATCTCCCCGCAGATTCTTGATCCGCATCTTCCCCTCTTCCAGGACAAAGGTGAACGTTGTCTTTCCGCTGGTCCTTTGTTCCTCGCCGGTATTGCGGGGGGTCTGGGTCTTGTCCCATTTGGTCTCAACGACGAACATGTCCCCGCGCTGCTGGATCCGGTTAATATAGATCGTCAGACGGATGTTGATGAACATATCAAAATCAAACCGCACGCCTTCTTCAAGGGCGGACTTATTGCCAAGATAGTCCGATGAGATGTGATCACTGAAAACGGTCATGTTGGCCTGCTCATAAGCATCCGCGATCCGTTTGACCGTCTCCGGAACAAGCTGCTCAAAATCCACATCCCGATAGGTGATGCTGTCTACCATGCTGAAGATCCTGACCTGCGGCTCACGCTGATCCGTGGTCTTGATTCGCAAAATAAAATCATACTCCCGGTCAGGAAGCGGGCTGAAACGGACGCTGATATCCTGAGAAAGCCCGATATCCTGCCAGGTCCTTCCCCCGTCATCCGACAAAAGGATCGTCTGCGCCTTATCGATCGTGAACAGCCGCGCTTCAATGATCATCTGGCCGGTGATCAGGTCCGCCTTTGACAGGATCACGTCACCCCGCACATCCGCCATCGAACGGGAATTAAGTCTCGGATTCTCGATCGAATAACCGTAATAGGACGCCATCCCGAACGGGCCCGACTCATCGATCCTCCGTTCGCCTTCAGCGATCGCTTGGCGCATGGCCTCTTCATCCCGGCGCCGCATCTCCTCACGAGTCTGCTGCTCTAAGATACTTTGCTGCTCCATCACCGCTGCCGTATGATGCCCTTCCACGAGCGCCTTGACCTTATCCCGCAATTCAAGATACTTTTTCCCCAGCTCATGGGTCCCCAGGCCGTCGCCGGCGAGGTCTATATCTCTCATGGTATAACTCGGCTGAGATAAAGACTTGCGCAAGACCTTCTTTTGGTACTCTTCCAATGTCATCCCATAAAGCTTGGCCTGTCTCTCATAATATGCCTTTTCATTGTCCGTTGCCACGTCCAATACATACGGCAAATATTTGGCAACCGCGGCTATTTGCTCTGTATAATCGTTCCCTGTCGGAGACATCTTCTTGATCAGGTCTTCAGCCTTTTTCAGGTCGCTCGCATAAACGACTTCCGTGCGCACGATCAAATTTTCTTCCTTCGCGCCGCTGATCCCGGGAAGCGAAAGGACCTTCAAAAGCGCCTCGTGATGGCCAGGCAAATATTTCTGCATGATCGCGAAAGCCGGAGAAGCCTTATAATCATCCATAATGGCCTTCTCGAGCGCATCAAGCTCCGCCTGTAACAGGTAATGCGGATACGGCTCATACGTCTTGACCATTCCGTTCTCGACCGGCCCGGGCAGGGCGACCTGCAGGGAACCCTGATCGTTCCTCAGCCGGCCTTTGTCAAACTGCTCTCTAAAAAAGCGGTCGATGACCCTGGCCTTCTCGATCAGCCAATACGAATCTTTGTCGCGGTTATCCCGGTCGGTTTCGGCAAGCTGCAGCTTTTTGTCCAGGATCGCCGTGATCCGGGCAGGGGCTGAGCCAGCGGCCACAACAGCCTCATTGATCGCTTTGATCTCTTTTTGAAGATCAAAGTCCGGCTTAACAAGGACCTGGATCTCCGCAATATCGGCATCATCGATCGGAGCCTTCGTGTTCCACATCTCAGAAGCCTGCTTCCAGGTGGAGAATAGTTTCTCATAGCTCCCTTTTTCCTCCATGACCCATGACGGAGAGGACCCTTGTGATGCCAGCTGTGTCGCAAGGCTGATGAGCGACGCGCCCGCGTAAACAGGATGGGGATTGTCTTCCCGTAACGGCGTGATATACGTGTGCGCTTCCTCGCCCATGCGCTTTAAATCGTCCTGCAGGCTGGAAACCAGCTGATCAACGTCCATCGGGATCGTCTTCCTGATATAATCCATCATTTCCTTGAGCTTGTCATATTGCTGCTTCCGGGCGTCCGCTAAGCTCTGAAACGCGTTCACCACTTCAGCAGCGGCGGAAATATTTTCAGAATAGGTCTTCTCCGCCATGACGGTCAAACGGCCCGCCGTTTCCTTAGCTTTAGCTGTTGCGGCAACCCATCCATTCTGCACTGCAGCGCTTTCCTTTTGCAGAGCCCAGAGCCTGTTCTTAACCGGAGGGATCTGCGCGTCAAATGCCTGCATGGTCGCCGTGTTCGAATTTATGATCCGCTGACATTGCTCCTCACTGCCGTTTTCCGGGCAATTCGGAAGGCTCGCCACTAAAGCTGCCCGGGCCTTTGAAATAGTTTCAAGCTCTGCATAAATACCATTTAAAGCAGTGTTCATCGCCGCCGTCTTCTGCGCAAATGATTCTGTTTCCGGCACTTTGTCAAGGACGGGGGCCATGGCCGCCTTCCAATCATCAAAATGCTTCTTCGCCGCCCCCTGCCAGACGGAGTATATGGCCAAAGCCTCCGCAATATTCCCCATGTTGCATTCTTTTAAAAGAATTTCTTTTGTGCTTTCCACATCTCCAGAAAGAGAATACGTTGCCCCGGACTTGACCGTAACAGGATCCACATCAAAGATCCATTCCATTTCCTTCAAAGAAAACTGCTTCGAAATATCCTCAAAGTATTGTTTCGCGTAAGGGATCATCATCTGATAAAAATCAGAATCTCCCTGCTGCGCGATCTCTGCAGAGATCTCATCTTTCGCGTTATTGACGACCTGGCCCTCCTGAGCCTCCATAAACTGTCCAAGCTGGTCCAAAAGCGTCTTCCACTGGGATTGTTCCTGCTTAAAACTGCCGGCCAGCCCTTTCTCATTGACCATCTCCGCCCTGGAAGAATACGACAGGCACTTATAATACCAGCCATCGGCGACATTCCTTAATCCGCCGACCGCCTTAAGGTCTTTCGGCTTTAACGCCGCGACCTTTGAAGAGACGTTCTTCCGTTCAGCCTGGCTTTGGGCCAGATAGCTCGGATACTGCGGGATCTCCTGCTGGATCTTCTTAATGTCCAGGAACTCTTTGAGCATCTGGGCGAAATCACCGTTATAGAAATGGCCCACACGCTCCGCGAACTTCTGGAACTCCGCCAACTGCTGACGGAGCCTCGTCTCAGCCCATGACTGCCTGGCCATCTTATTGACTTCTTTGATCACTTTCATGATCCAGGTTCGGCCTTTTTGGCGCCATTCATCGCCCATCATCTCGATTTCAGCGCTCCGGGCGGTATCAACCCCCGAACCGATCGCTGCAAAGCTGCTGATCCATTCTCCCCAGCTTTGCTCTGGCCATTCTTCTCCCAACACCGTGGTAACATACGCCTGCAACGCGGCCCGCGCGCTGTCATTGGTCATCACGTATTTGTTGAAAAAATAATCCGCGCTGGCGGATGTTTCCGGGATGGTCGGAGGCGTGTCCGATTTCGGGTCGACCGTCCCCATCAAACGGCGGTCATTGTTCATCATGCCATAAAGCACTTCCACCTTCAGGGCGGCCCCGGATTCCTGGACCATCTTATGCGACTCATAGGTCAGTTTTGCCATTTCCCACGTCAACGATACCAGCGGATGGTTCACGGTCGAAACAACCTGGTCAATAGCCGCGAAGGCCGCGTCATCATATTTTCCCTCGGTCATCGCGATGCAGAACTTTTCGATCTGACCGACAATATTAACGATATTATTGATCTTGTCTTTGACCACCGGAAGGTCGGCTTCGCTGTTCTGGAACATGAATTTCTCCATCCCGCCGATCGCTTCCCACATCCAGTTGGTATATTCATCTTTGGCCGCGGTCTTGAGGCCCTTGACCACGTCTTTCTCAGAGGCCATGGCTGTCGCCGCACTGAGCCCCAGTGAGATCAGTTTTGGAGGGTCATCATCAGCGAACGCGCAACGGTTAAAGGCCACTGTCAAGCACAGCACAGCCAGCAAAAAACTTTTTCGAAATGACATAGAGTCTCCTTTAAAAAGTAAAGATCGAATTCCCTTGAATTTTGTATATAAGCCATTGACCGTTCTGATTTTGATAAACGGTCGTGCAACGTCCTTCTTTCAATATCAAGCTCCCCGTGGAGCGGCTTGCTGCTTTTTTCTGCCAGGAAAAAGTAACGGCGAGCTTTTGGCCCTGCATCAACGCCTTGTCGATCGTGAATGAAAAATTGAGCGGAGTTGCCGAGTGAAAGGACGCTTCTGTCTCGTTCAAAAACGCGTATTTGTCCGGCATGAACTCATCCGAAACGCGGTCGGAAAAATCCTGCCGTTGAAAACCGGCGAACAGGTCCCAATCCCGCTGAACAAGCTGCTGCGCCAGCGCCCTCTTATTAAGAGAAGGCCCCTGCTGCGCGGCAGGAACGGACCGGCCGCTCGCGCAGGAAGCGAGCAAAACGGAACACAATACCAAGCACCCGGGCCAAGAGATCTTTTTCATGGATTTTTCCTCTAGAAATTAATAACACATTTCAAAATGAGCTGATGCTCTTTATAATTCAATGTGCCGTCTTCATGCATGTAACGGTTAATGTCCCCCCTGAGGACGATATGCCGGTCACGGTCCTTGCCCAGCGTCCAATCCAATTCCATGAACGAACGGTTGTTGGTGTAATCCGCGTTGGCCTTGGCGTTATTGCTGTCCATCAAATTGTGCCCGAACCGGGTCAAAAAATTCTTTGAAATATCGTATTGCCCGGAAAACCCTAACGAGGCGTTGACGTCATAATTATCATCTGTCTTGATCCGCCGGAAATCCATGCCCGGATTAAGGGAAAGATACAGGCGGCGAGCCACAACATAATATTCCCGGGCAAAGGTCATCCCCAGACGGTTGAAATAATCCGACGCGCTTTTATCATGCCGGTTGCTAAAGGCCCGGTACTGATACGAAAACCCGACATCCGTTTCTTTGAACCGGTCATAGAGCCCAAACCCGGAGGTAAATGTGCTGCTTTCCAGCGTGTTGGCAACATCATCGGAATTGCGTAAATTATATCCTGTGTTCAGGCGCACCCGAAAAGTCTCGCGGGAGGCTAACGGCAAAAAATTCATCGTCACGCTTTTTTCATCATTGATCGTCCGTTTTGTGCGCGAACTGCCGGTCAAATGGTCCCAATAATAATTATGCAAAAGCGACACGGACGCCCGTTTGCTGAAGCGATGGTCCACGGTCGTCTGATGCTGGACCTTATCCGGCGAGGCGGAACCCACGTCCGCATAAAACTGCGGCTGCGTGTAACCGTAAAGATGCCGCACCGTGGTCTTGCCGAACTTCAGCTGAGGCGTCACCCTCAAGGCGTTGCCGTAGCTCTGGTCCTTGACCGTTGCCGAATCCTCATCCGCCAGATACATACTGCGGGCCAGTTCATAGTTCAGGGAAAAATACCGGACAAACGCCAGGTCCCCGTCGACCGAAAGGACGCTGTTGCGCAGGTCCGTAAACGATGAGGTCCGGTCAGGGTCCGAACTGTCATCCTGCACGGTCACCGCCTGAAAACCAAGCCGGGAATTGGAGACCGTTTCGGAATCCTTGAACCAGAACGTGTCGAATTTTGTCCCAAAGACATTCCGTTGAAACGTTGATGCCGCCTCATCAGGACCATCCTGACGCGCCGCGATGTATTTCATGGCAAGGGTTTCGTTGGGCTTGACCTCAGCGGTCAACCCTTCCAAAGACGATCCCATAGTCAAAGGGCTCAATTCGCCATAAAAATCCCCGGCAAGGAACAGATTGTCGGGGTTGGAAACTTTCAATGAATATTCTTTGATGCGGACATCCCTTCGGGGCTCTATGCGGGGATTGTCGGTCTTGCGCATCATGAGCTGGCCTTCCATATTATAATCGCTCCACAGCTTTTCCTGCATGTTGAGGTCCATCTCGGTCAGATAATCCCATCCTTTATCAAGGAATGATTTTGACTTGTTGCCGCTGACCTTATCATACTCCGCCTGGGTGAGAACAGAACCGCTGATCCGGCCGGAGCGCTCGGACATGGGGCGGTCAGAACTGAGGTCCATCAGGTCCTTAAAACGCTGTGAAAGCGGATAGCTCTTATTTTGCTCTGATTTTTCTCCGCCGCCATTGCCAAAATAATAGACCTCAGCGGAAAAGGCGTAAGGTGTTGAAAAAAAACAGCATAGAACTGAGAACAAAACTAATTGGTAGATAGTTTTTTTCATACCCTGTCCTGTTTGGTGAGTGATAAAAATGGAAATATGAAATATTATATATAGAAAAAATATAAAAACAAATGAAAATTATCGCTTTTTTACTGAAACAGCCTTTAAAAAATGTGCTGAACAATATAATCCGCAATATACTGATTGGCCTTGAAATTCGGATGCGAGTCATACCTGCTGATAGCATATTGACCGGGGTCTTGCTGATATCCCGGCAGGATATCCTTGATCTGATGCACTGTGATCCCCGCGCGCTGAAAACGTTCCAGGAGGTCCTCGTCACGCTCCACGTGCTTTTTATTATGACTATCCCGCGCCCCCCAATAGACCACATGAAATTCCAACCCGGGAAATTTATCCTGCAGGGCCTCTTTTGCAGAAAGAATGATCGCAAGATAAGTTTTAAGGTCCTTTTCACAAGCAGGGTCGCACTCTCTAAAAAACCTCTGATAAACAGCGCTTTTCTGAAACAAACGCCTAAGGATCATCCGGCACTTATGATCATCAAAACGACCGTCATGAACGGACGCTCCGGCGGGAGACAGGACATAGTGCGGGCCATGGCTCCCCCACCACTTTTTCCCCGCAGCCCGGGACACATGGGAAAATTCCGTCTGAAAGATCGCGTATCGTGGCCGGCAGCGAACAGCCCCGTCAACAACTCCATGCTCGATCGCGCTCAGCATCTGATGGGGCCCATAACCATGAAACCCGAAATTATAGGTCTTCCTGTTGGAGATCTTCCCGGCCAGATAAGGTATGGTTTCCTCATCCTCCAGCCCCTCTCCGAAGGTCATGGAACATCCAAAAAACAAGACCGCCGCATCGCATGGCTCCGTCGCGGCCGCGAAAGACCGTCTCAATCCGTCCTCATCGATCGAATAGGTCACATCATAGACCGTCTCGTTATTGCAAACCCGACGGACCCTGTTGCGCGTGTTGCGGGCCGGCACGGTCCCCAAGACCTCATCTTTCTGGAAATAACCCTGTGTTTCGTTTGTCTGACAACGGACCTGGAACGACCGCGAGACAGCCGCCCCCGCCTCCAGAATCCCAAGGCAGGCGAAAAGAACGGCCGCGTTATAAAAAAACAGCCGTTTAAACGTTGCCGTCCCGCTGCCAAGGCGCGCAAAAAACGCAGCAGCGCAGCAGAACAGTCAAATATAAGGATAACAATTGTATTTAAGATCCAGGACGGTCAATATGACCAAAACCAGAACCGCCGCGCCCTGCCAAAAACCAGCACGGGTTGAGGCGGCAAAAAGATCTTTCCAGTTGGCGATGGGATTTTTCATAGAGAATATTCTGTCTCAAAGTGGATTTTCTGTCGATGTATTTTCGCTTTATTTTTAGCTGACCCCGCGCCAACAGGGCTCAGTCTTTCCTAAATAAAAAGGTTCCCGGCATGAATGCGAAGCCTTTTGGGGACGGCCCACAGCATCCCTCGGACATTCCGTCCTCGGTCGCTGCCTCGACCAAGAACTTCTTATTCAATAAAAAAGGCACCCCGCAAAACAGGATGCCTTTTTTATTTAAATGGCGGGGCTGACGAGACTCGAACTCGCGACCTCCGGCGTGACAAGCCGATATTCTAACCAACTGAACTACAGCCCCAAAAATCAAGACACAGAACACTAGACACAGGACACATAAAAACCACAAACCAAACAAGGCCCTACCGCTCCCTGTGTCGTGTGTCGTGTGTCATCGTCGTATATGGGCGGTGCTGGGCTCGAACCAACGACCACTTGAATGTAAGTCAAGTGCTCTACCAACTGAGCTAACCGCCCTGAAAATCAGTGATCAACTAACAATGAACAATGAAAAATTTCCAACCTCTCAAGAATGAGGAATAATACTATAAAAGGTATTTACTGTCAACTAGAAAAAATCTCCGTCAGACACCAGACACACGACGCATGACACAGGAAAACCTCAAATTTTCAACCCCCCTTGTGTCCTGTGCCCTGTGTCTTGTGTCAGCTCGCAGATGCAAACTATGGCGCGATCGCGTTGGCTGAAATCATGAAAAACACCATGACAAACAGCGCCACGGTCTCGATAATACCCAGAACGATCATGTAATTGGTGAACCCTTTTCCGGTCTCCGCTAAGGCGTCGCAGGCGCTTGCCGCGGCCTTCCCCTGCATCATGGCCGAAACGCCCAGCGCCAGGCCTCCGAAGATCCCGAAACCCCACGCATAAACGCCCTGAGCGACCAGGCCGCGCAAGGTCAACAGGAGCAAAAATCCGTAGATCGTCTGTGTCAAAGGAGCGCCGACAAAAGCCAGCAGCAAAAACGGCGCGGCCTTGCCCTGCGCGTAGCATTTTTTCCAGGCCCCGACCGCCGCCATCCCCGCGTAGCCGGCCCCCAACCCTGAGCCCACGGCAGCCAAAGCGACTGCGGCCGAGATCCCCAGGTCCTTCAATTGAGCTAAAACTGTCGCATCCATGTATGGTTCCTTTCTTAAAACTTAAACGACACACGACACAAGACACATGACACAAGAAACTACAATTCCCTGTGTCATGTGTCCTGTGTCTTTGTGCCTGCCCTTAATGGTTTATACTCAAACCCTGTCCATTGAATGTTCATATGATTGGAAAATTCCAAAACATTTAACCGAACGCCGTGCACCAGGATCGCCATCGATCCCAGGACAATGTTCAAGACATGCCCCGTTACCAGGATCGCCGCCGTGATAACGCCGGTGAACACGTTCCCGAAGCCGACACTTAAAGCGATGTCATTGAACGCATCCGCGATCGCAACTCCCGCCAGGCCGACGGCGAACAAACGGATATAGGAGATCACGTCCGTAAAAGTATTGATAAATCCCCCGAAGAACGCCCCCATGCCCTGTCCTGCCGTTTTCAGGATATTTTTGCTCGGCGCGGAATAAAAAATGACCAAAAGCGCTCCTAAAACCATCAGCCCCGGAGCGAACACCGGCATCGGCTCTTCAATAATAAGCTGTTTGACCAAAAAGAACATCCCCCAGATCCACGCCGCCCAACCGAATTCCCCAAACGCCGAAAAAGACGGCGAACGAAGGATCCCTCTCCAGATATGGGCGAAGCTGAGCTGAACTGCCCCGATCAGAAAACACACCTTCTGCACATTGGCGTTATCGGTCAACCACGGCGACAAAGGAGCGATCAAGCCGTGCAGCCATTTCTGGCCGAACCATGTCCCGGTCAACGCGCCCCAGGCGATCGTCATGGCGGCAAGAATATACATTAAATAAAAAGGCTCTTTGCGCGCGATCTTCTCGCCGGCCTTCCACTGGATCAAAGCCGTCCCCAGCGCGAACACGGCGCCGTAGCCGGCATCCCCGATCAGAATGCCGAAAAAGATCGAAAAGAAAAATAAGAACGCGAAACTGATATCCAACTCCCGGTAGCCGGGCAGGACATTGATCAGCTTCAAGACAGGATTAACGATATTCACCCATTCCGGATTACGCAAAAGCGTGGGGACCTGGTCTTCTTCGGAAGGATCTTCCATGATCAGCGCCCACTGGTGTTGCCGGGCCGCCGCTTCAATTTCCTGGCAGGCGTCCTCCGGGCAAAATCCCCTGATCACGCTTAAAGGCCCGTCCACATTCCGGCCGCAAAGGGCTTCATGATATGACAGCTGCGCCTGAAGCTTGTTAAGCGCGTCCTCGAACGATCCGCAGTATTTGGCGCAATCCCGGATAAAATCCTGCAGGTCCTGACGTTCATTATTGGACCGCTGGATCAATTCCTGAAATTGCTCAACGCTGTGTTTCGGAGGAACGACCTCATCAAAATCAAGCTTGACCCGCTGCGACGAAAAGACCGCCAAACGCGTCAGGCCGTCCGCGGTAAAAATGTGCTCGACCGTCAGCCCTTCCGGGATCTCCGCCAGTTTGCTTTCCGGGACCCGGAACAACTGGACATGGATCCCCTTTTTCTGAAGGGCCTCAATGTCCGCCGGATCCAAGTTGCCCCAACGCTGCCAGCGGTGAAGCTGACTCTCAAGTTCAATGATCTCTTCTTCCAATTCCTTACTGCGCTCTTCCGCCGTCAGGACATTGATGAACATCTGCTCCCAATGCTCACAGGGGACCTGCGGGGCCTGTCCTTTAAGGGGCTCAAGGATGTTGAGAACCTCTTCCATGCGCTCGATCTCGGCGCGGAGCCGTTCGACCCGCTCCCCTTTGGGAAGCTGATCGTGCTCGACATGAAGGACCCCCATCCCCGCCAGAACATCCAGCGCGTTATGGATATCCTTATCCTCCAGCACGACATAAATTTTTTTCATGGGAACGATCATACGTTTTCACTTCATTTAAAAAGACACTGGGGCACTCTGACACTCAGGCGCTGGTGTCTCAGTGCCATAGTGCCTTAGCGCCCTACTGTTGCCAACTCAATCTTCTTCTTCGCCACTTTACTGATGCCGACGGCATTCGCCTGCTGGTCCCCCAGATAGATCGTGATCTTGCGGATATTCTCCTGGCATTCTGGGATCTTGACCTTTTCAAAAAGATTGACCCTCTGCGTCGTTGTCCGCAGCTCAATCCCCAAACAGCGGATCTCCTCTTCAATGACCTGCACTCTCACCAGGCATTCCACATAGGCCTTGAGCTGTTCGATCCCGCGGTCCAGCCACAAAGGCGCCAAGAACGGATCGCGTTCAACGGCCGGGCACATGATCTTGTTAAAGACCGGCACATACGCCCCGGCGACATTGGCCTGGCCCAGCATAATATCAAGAGGAAGGACCGCTTTCTGAAGGTCGCAGACCGGGCCCGCGCCCTGAGGGCCCTGCTTTAAAGACGGGTCCGCCAGAAGACCGACCCAGCGGGCGATCAAATCCTTCTTCTGCTTCAGCTCTTCCTGCTGCTGCGAAAGGCTGCGCTGCGCCTCAAAGATCTTCATCTGAAGCTGCTGTTTCTTGAGCTGCAGCGTGGGAAGATACCTTTTGAACTGCCCGAGGGCGTCCCGCTGGCGCTTCAATTCGCCTTTTGTTAATTTGATCTTAGCCACTTTGAACTTTCTTATAAAGGAAAATGGAGCATGGAAAACAGATTACGGAAAAACCAAACAACATAAACTTAAAACCCTCAAAACTTTTAACTCTTCCTACGTGTTGTTTTTTGTCTTCCGTTCTCCGTCCTCCATTTTCCATATCCCTATCAGTATTATTTTTTCCAGTATTTCTTAACCAGCGCGTCCTTGATCCCTGTTTCTTCCGGGTCAAAAATATCGGACAGGATCCTCCATCCCAGATCAAGGGCCTCCTCCAGCGGAATGTTGACCGACAGCGACATCAATTCCTCTTCAAACCGCTTGCCGTATTTCAATAATTTCTCGTCCCAGGCGCTCATCTGAAATCCAAGCGCTTTTTTCTCAAGTGTGGAGCGGTAATCCGCGAACAGCTGGATCATGCGGTCCATGATCGCGCGGTGGTCAGGCCGGGTGTCGCCGTTGACCTGCTGCTTCAAACGGCTCAAAGACCCGAACGGCTCGATATGCCCACCTTTAAGGTAGAACTGTCCCTCGGTGATATAACCGGTGTTGTCCGGCACAGGATGGGTCACGTCGTCCCCCGGCATGGTGGTGACCGCAAGGACCGTAATGGAACCCGCCCCGTCAAAGTCGACTGCCTTTTCATAACGGGCCGCCAACTGGCTGTAAAGGTCTCCGGGATACCCGCGATTCGACGGGATCTGTTCCATGGTGATGGCGATCTCTTTCATGGCGTCCGCGAAGTTGGTCATGTCCGTCAAAAGCACAAGCACGCGCTTCCCCTGCAGGGCGAACTGCTCGGCCACCGCCAGGCACATGTCCGGCACCAGAAGGCATTCGACCGTCGGATCAGAGGCTGTGTGAATAAAAAGCACCGAGCGGGAAAGGGCCCCGTGTTCTTCAAAGGTGTCCTTAAAGAAAAGGTAGTCATCATATTTCAAACCCATGCCGCCCAAAATGATCATATCGACCTCGGCCTGCATGGCAATGCGCGCCAAAAGCGGGTTATACGGCTCTCCGGCGATCGAAAAAATGGGAAGCTTCTGGGATTCCACCAGCGTGTTGAAGACGTCGAT
Organism: Candidatus Omnitrophota bacterium; assembly: GCA_022711395.1. GTDB lineage: Bacteria > Omnitrophota > Gorgyraeia > Zapsychrales > JANLHA01 > JAKLFA01. Next base: position 72,152 of record JAKLFA010000003.1, read on the forward strand.
CATCGGAATGCCGGTGCGCACCATCTTCCTGGGAATCACGCGCTTTGCCGGGTTGACCGAAGGCCCGCCGATCTCGGTCATGCGTTCCTGCAGGACAGGGCCGTTATCCCTGGGCTGGCCGCTGCCGTCGAACACGCGACCAAGAAGGTCATCGCTGATCGAAACCTGCATCGGCCGTTTTAAGAACATTACCCTGTCATTGGTCGATATCCCGCGGCTGCCGGCCAGGACCTGCAAAGAGACCTTTGCCCCGTCCATGCGGATGACCTGAGCCAGGGATGTTCCCTGCGCGGTCCTGATCTGGGCCAGTTCGCGGTAAGCCACATCTTCAGCCTCAACAGTGATGACGTCTCCGGCGATCTGAATGATTTCATTATAAACTTTTTGCATAAACAATCCTTTTAGAAAAATTAATAAATGACACCAAGACACTAGGACACTACGGCACTAAAAACCTTAAATCCTTAAAACCTAAAAACAAAAATGTCTTTTTTTAATTTTTCGTTTTCACGTTTTCACTTTTAACATTTTCCCGTTCTTCCCGGTGCCTCAGTGCCTCAGTGCCTTAGTGCCCGATTTTCTCAAATATCCCCTTTTCCATCTGTTTAAAATCGCCGCTTTCAAACTCTGCCGAGTTCCAGTTAATGAACCTTTGCCGCAGGTCCTGAAAAGACCGGCGGGCCTCATCCTTATGTTTAAAATTGAACGGCGCTTCAAGGACCTGAACCAGCCTGTCAAAAACATAGACCTGCCGTTCTTTCGGGGTATATTCATCGACCTTATCGAACGCGTTCTGCTGCAAATAGACGGAATCAAAGAATTCCGCTTTTAAATAGACCACAAAATCGTCCATGGAGGTCCCCTCTTCACCGACGACCTTCATCATCTGTCCGATGTTGCTGCCTTTGCGCAGGATGCTGACCGCTTTCTGGATCTTTCCGGCATCGATAAAACTGCTGTATTTGCTCCAGCTGTCCAGCGGGTCGATGGCCGGGTACCGGCGCGCGTCCGAACGCGCCCGTGACAACCCATGAAAAGCGCCCACGACCTTCAGCGTCCCCTGGGTGACCGGCTCTTCAAAGTTCCCCCCGGCGGGTGAAACGCTTCCGCCAATAGTGATCGATCCGGTCTCCCCGTTCCTGAGCTGAACAAGCCCCGCCCGTTCATAAAAAGACGCGATACGGGACTCCAGATAAGCCGGAAACGCCTCCTCTCCGGGGATCTCTTCAAGGCGCCCTGACATCTCACGCATCGCCTGGGCCCAGCGCGACGTGGAGTCCGCCAACAACAAAACATTCAATCCCATCTGGCGGTAATACTCCGCCAGGGTCACTGCCGTGTAAACCGAAGATTCGCGCGCGGCGACCGGCATCGAACTGGTGTTGCAAATGATGATCGTGCGCTCCATCAGGGTCTTTCCGGTCCGCGGGTCATGCAGTTTGGGAAATTCCCTCAAGACTTCCACGACCTCACCGGCGCGCTCACCGCAGGCGGCAATCACCACGATATCGACCTCCGCGTGACGGCTCAACAAATGCTGAAGGACCGTCTTTCCGGCGCCGAACGGCCCCGGCGTGCAGAACGTTCCGCCCAGCGCCACCGGCACCAGCGTGTCGATGATGCGGATCTTGGTGACCATCGGGTCCACCGGCTTCAATTTCTGAGCATAGGCCGTGATCGGGACCTTGACCGGCCAGGTTTGATACATCGTCACCTCGTGCACCTTGCCGGCGGTGTCCTTGACCTTGGCGATCACATCACGGATCTTATATTTCCCTTTTTGTGCGACCTCGACGACTTCCAGGATCTCGTTCTGAAAGCGGAACGGGACCATGATCCAATGTTCAAAGATCCCCTCGGGCACGCTGCCCAGCTTATCGCCTGAACGGACCTTGTCCCCGCGTTTGGACTTGGGCGTGAATTCCCACTGCGCCTGAAGGTCCAGCGCCGGAAGATAAACGCCCCGCTTTAAAAAGAAACCATGCTGCTGGGCAAGCTCCGGAAGCGGGTTCTGCAACCCGTCAAAAACCTGGGTCAAAAGCCCCGGCCCAAGCTCCACGCTTAAAAGTTCACCGCTGAATTCCACCCGGTCATTGACCTTTACCCCACTGGTATCCTCAAAGACCTGAAGGTCCGCGCGCTTGCCTCTTACGCGAATGACCTCCGCTTTGAGACTTTCCTCCCCGCGCTGAATATAGGCCACCTCGTTCTGCATGACGCGGTCCTCAAAGCGGACCGCGACCATGTTCCCGTTTATGCCGATCACTGACCCTTCACGTTTATCGCTCACAATGCACTCCTTTTATCTCTCATCGACCTTTTATTTAAAAGTCCTGATTTTTTCGTCCTTCATCTTCAGGACGTTCACTTCGATCGCCTCAAAGATCTGCCGCCCCTCCTGGGAGGCGAAGACCGACAACCGCTCCAGGATCTTCAATTTCGCGGCATAGATCAAAATGCACTCCAGATCAAAAAAATGGTTCAAACTCATATGTTCCAGCCGGTCCCATTGAAGCCGCATCACCATTTTTTCAGCGGTCAAAAGGTCCCCTTCCTTGAAGGCCTGATTGACAATGTCCACGACCTCGGAGTCGAACCCCCGCTCAAAATTCAATGCCGCTCCGGCCCCCTGATGGGACAGGCGATGCCAGGCGATCTCCGCCTGCAGTTCATGGACAAACCTCTGCCATTGCGCTAGCAACGGATTAAACGGAGCGCCATTCCGCAGCCCCAGGGCGCGCTCAACGTCCTCGTAATCTTCCTTTTTTAAAAGGCGTTCACAATCAATACGGAACTCCTCGACCGTGAGCGGTGAACTTCCGTTAAAGGCCAGTGTGGGTAACGTCGCGACAAAATAATAATACGAGGAACTCATGACATCCCGGCTTCTTTCAAAAGTTTAGCGACCTCCGCGTTGACAAAAGCGCTCATATAGGAAGTCAGGCTTTCATTGGAAAAATCAAAACTGGATTTCCCGCCATCAAAACTGATCAAAAAACCGGAAGAGAGCTGGTCCGCCCGCTCCAGCGTGATCGAAGCTTTAAGCTGACCCTGCAACGCCTTAAGCGAACCGTCGGAGAAGGCCTTAAGCTGCTGCTCCGGCAAAGCCACGCGGATGTCCGAGACCCCGGGATGCTTTGCGACATAGGCTTTTACGACTTCCGTCAACAAACTCGCCACCTGTTCCGGTTTCAGGCCTTCTTTAACCTGGGCCGAAACGATGGCCTTCAGACGACGGAGGATCTCCGAACGGAGAGAAAGAAGCGTGTCGCGCGCGGCCTGTTTTAAAGTCGCGTTGGTCGCGGTTTCCTGCTTTTTCGCCTGGTCCTTAGCCTGCGAAACGATCTGCTCGGCCTGCGCCCTGGCTTTGGCCACGATCTCTTCAGCTTTCCGCTGCGCGGCCTGTTCGATCTCCTGGGCCTTTTTTGAGGAAGCCTCCACTCCTTCGGTCTTAATTTTATTGATCAAATCCTGAATATTCTGCGTCATGATAGTCTCCATTTAATGAATGAACAATGAACAGATAACAATGAACAATTATGAGCGCACTGGAAGCACGCGCCATCATTGTTAATTATTAATTATTAGTTGTTAACTGCTTTTTTGAATTTCCTCCAGGATCTTCAACGCAGCCTGTTGTGGGTCAGGAGCTTTAACGATTGGACGGCCTACGACCAAAAAACTGCTTCCGCTTTGAACGGCCAGGGAAGGCGTCGCTACCCTTTTTTGGTCGCCGACATCAGCCCCAGCGGGCCGGATGCCGGGTGTGACAATAACAAAATCTTTTCCGAACTCTTTCCGGATCGCAGAAGCCTCTGCGCAGGAAGAAACAACCCCATCTAATCCGGCGCGTTTAGCCGCCTCCGCACGCTTTAACACTAAGGTTAGTATATTATCGCTGACTTCTCCGCCTGTCAACCCCGCGGCCTGCGTCTTTTGATCCTGTGAGGTCAAGACCGTGACCCCAACCGTAAGAGGCCGTCGGACCTTGAGCGTTTCGGCCGTCTGAGCGGCAGCCTGCGAGGCGGCCCTCATCATCTCTTCACCGCCGGAAGTGTGGACCGTATACATCAAAAGCTCTCCCATCCTGACCTCCTGCCCGCTGGCAGTCAGGCTGCTGCGGCCGACCGCGGTGCTTAAATTGACAGCGTTGGCAACCGCATGGGCCACTGTATTGGGAATATCATGAAACTTGAGGTCCAGAAAAACTTCCTTCCCCCTCGCCATAAGAAATCTCGCTGCGGCAGGGCCGCAAGAAGTGAAGACCTGGCTTCCGACCTTATAAATTTTAACCGCGTCGCCGATCCCATCAACGATCTCTTGAAGCTCCGCCAAGCTGTCAACATCCAGCGCGACGATCAACTCAGGCTTTTTCATAAGAAATTCCTTTTAAAAACTCACAGATAACAGTGAACAACTAACAATTGATGTGCGCCCTTTGGGCGCTAAATCTTTAGGCCGCGCAGCGGCACCACGACTGTTAATTATTATCTGTTAATTGTTAACTAAACAGCACATCCTATCAACTCTTTAATATCTTTTATGCCATTATCTTTCATATACTGTTCAATACCTTCCAGGACCTGAAACGGCGCCAAGGGGTCGACAAAATTCATCGTTCCCACGGCGACCATGGTCGCCCCCGCCATAATGAACTCCAGCGCGTCATGGGCATTAACGATCCCGCCCATGGCGATGATCGGGATCCCGACCGTTGAAAAGGCCTCATAGACCATGCGCACGGCGACCGGCTTGATCGCCGGGCCGCTCAATCCCCCGGTCACGTTCCCGAGCACCGGCCTGCGCTTTTTGACATCGATCGCCATCGCCGAAAGCGTGTTGATCAGGCTCAAGCCATCAGCGCCCCCGTCCTGCGCCCCGCGGGCAATGACCTTGATATCGGTGACATTCGGCGTCAATTTGGCGATTACCGGAAGCTTCGTCGCTTTTTTGATCCTGTGGACCGTCTGACGCGTAAGCTCCGGGTCCTGGGCGATCAAAACTTTTTTTCGCAGGTTAGGGCAGGATAAATTCACCTCAAGGGCCGCAACACCCGGTATCCCGTTAAACCGCTGGGCCAGCTCGACAAATTCCTTCTCGTCATGCCCCAGGATGCTGGGAATAACCGGCACGCCCGTCCGCAAAAGTCCGGGCAGCTTATTGGCGATAAAATCATCCACTCCGCCATTCTCAATACCGATCGCGTTCAGCATGCCCGACGGTGTCTCGGCCACCCTTGGGGGAGGGTTCCCCTCCTGCGCGCGCAGCGTCACGGTCTTGGGAACGATCGCCCCAAAACGACGCATCTCCTCATCCGAATAATATTCCGGTTTATACCAGAACGTCCCGCTGGCAACCGTCAAGGGGTTCTGGAACTCAACATTTGCGATCTTAACTTTAAGGTTTTTGCTCATTTTAAAAATACCATTTTGATCCCGATCACGATCATATAAACACCGAACAACTTTTTCAGGGCCGCGTCCGGCGTCGCCTGCGCGTAATGGGCGCCGACAAGCCCTCCCATGGTCAAACCGACCGCCACGATCAGCGCCACCGGAACATTCACGTGGCCTTCATGATAATATTTCAAGACCGCCAGGATGAAGACCGGCGCCAGCATCGCCGCCAGTGATGTTCCCTGCGCCTGATGCTGGCTCATGCTGAAGAACATCATAAAAAACGGGATCATGATGCTTGCCCCGCCGATCCCCAGAAATCCGCTCAAAAGCCCTGCTAAAAACCCGACCATCAAATACCAGAAGGGCATCTTCCCTTCCTTTCTAAAAGATCACTTCATGCAGCCCAAAGACCGGCCCGTCATGGCAAACCGTCTTATAACCATTGACCGTGCGGACCACGCATCCCAGGCAGGCCCCGATCCCGCAGGCCATGGCGGATTCACAGGACACTTCGCCCCGGATATTCTGCTCCCGGGCGAATTCCTGCACCGCGGCCATCATCGCGTTAGGACCGCATGTATAGATCCAGGTCGCATTCGGGTCCCATGAAATATCGGAAAACAGCCTGGAAACCCTTCCTTTGACCCCGACGCTCCCGTCCTCCGTCGCGATCATGATGCGGCAGCGGTTGCGTTCCAGGTCATCCATGTTGAAGGTATGTTCAAAGGTCCGGGCCCCGTAAAGGAGCGTGAGCTTTAAGCCCTCATGCGCTTCCAGCGCATCCGTCAGGATCTGAAATGGAGCAACCCCGATCCCTCCGGCGATCATCACCACATGTTCAGTTCCCGATGGTGGAAGGCTGAATGGCTGGCCCAAAGGCCCCAGGACATCCAGCACATCACCGGACTTTTTCTGTGCCAGGACCTTGGTCCCCCGGCCCAGCACTTCATAAAACAACTCCACCTCGCCGTTCAAGGCACGGTAAACACTGAAGGGCCGCCTTAAAAGAGGTTCTGTTCCCGCGCTGACGCGGATATTCACGAACTGCCCCGGCTCGATCACCGAAGCCAGATCCGGCGCTTCCAAAACCAAATGTTTGAACTTCGGGCTCAAGTCCTGATTGATCTTTACTCTATAATGTCCCTGTAATTCTCTCATGACCCTATCACTGTTGACAGTTTGAACAAAAAAATGTGCTTCGCTGAGCTTGCACGGTCTTTCGGATTATTTCCCCGCAATCCGGACAAAGATCCCCTTCTTTCTGATAGACCCTGATCTTCTCCAAAAATCTTCCCTTGCGGCCCCGTCCATCCACATAAGTATTGACCGATGATCCCCGTAACCTTACGGCCTGTTTTAAGACCGACTTAACCGCTTCCCAAAGCCGCCTGATCTCCTCCGGCCGAAGCGAACGCGCCGGACGCCGGGGATCGATCCTGGCCTTAAAAAGGATCTCTGACGCGTAAATATTTCCTATCCCGGCGATGAACGCGTGGTCCAACAACAACGGCTTAATAGGCCGTTGACTGCCGCTGATGCGTTCGCTCAGGACTTCGGCAGTAAATCCATCTGCCAGCGGTTCCGGGCCGAGGACGCGCAAATATTTAACCTCGGCCGTGTCCCGGATGATCTGCCAGCGGCCGAAGACCCTCTGGTCGTTGTAATAGAGCCGCTGGCCGTCCTCAAGATCCAGCACAATGCGGCAGGTCTTCGGTTCTAAATTTTCTGCCGAGATCACCAGCTGCCCGGTCATCATCGGCTGAATGACCAGCATATACGGCCCGCGGGCCAGTTCAAAGATCAACGCCTTTCCACGGCGCGTAATTTTCTTAAACGAATTCCCAACCAAGGTTTTTTTCAGGATATCCGGCGTCGCCGAACGGATCACCCGCCGGTCCCGGACCTCAACGCCTTTGATCCTTCGACCGAGGATCGCGGCGTTCAAGTCCCTGCAGATTGTTTCGACTTCCGGAAGTTCGGGCATAACGCTCTAGCATTCAGGCCGCTGTTATTCCTTGCCATCACGCTGGCTCAAACACTGCCGAATGGCCTGCGGCAACTCGCTAAGGCCGCTAACCTTCACCATACCCTCGATATTCCAGCCGCCCAGGTCAATGACCGGGCGCTTATAAACAAAGGCATAAGAAATTTCACAACTGGTGCCGTAACTTCCCGGTAAAGCGATGAGAACATCTGCCGAGGCTGCTACCATAGCATTGCGGGCAAATCCGATGGTTGTGGGAAGGGCGATGTCAACGTAAGGGTTGGCATCAGACTTGGATTTGCCGGGAAGAAGTCCTATTGTCCATCCTCCCGCGCTTTTTGCTCCTTTACAGGCCGCCTCCATGACTCCTGAAAGGCCGCCACATACTAAAATACAATCCATTTTGGCAATGATCTCGCCAACTTTATGGGCCAAGCTCTCCACTTCGGCTGTGCAGTCATGGCCGCCAATTACAGAGATCGTTGTCTTTTTTGAGTTTTCCATTTGCTAAGAAAATTGGCCTGAATTTTCGCAAAGTCACGCCACAAACACAACATTTTTCAAAAATCTATGGGCTTAACATTCCACTTTAATAAAAATCGGTCTTTTGGATAAATTTTATAATTTTTAAGCATTTTTACATTATCAGATCCATGCTCTCCACATGAAATCAAAGGCCCCGTCGGGAATCGAACCCGAACCACAGGAACCGGAGTCCTGGACTCTATCCATTAAGCTACGGGGCCTTAACCATCGAAAACGGAAAACCAAAAACAGCTTACGGATAAACCCTCAAACCTTCTCCGCACTCCGTTTTCCGCGCTCCGTTATCTATTTTTCATCTCTCAAAGACCACTTTGCCGCCACAGATCGTTTTTTCGACCAAACCGTGCAACTTCCATCCAAAGAACGGAGAGTTCTTTCCCTTGGAAACAAAATCCTCTTTGCGAACCTCCCATTCAGCCTCAGTATCAACGATCACCAGATCAGCATCGGCGCCCTCTTCGATCCTGCCTTTATTTTTAAGGCCGGCAATTCGCGCGGGGGATTGGCACATTTTATCCACTAAACCGGCCAAAGTCAAAACCTTTGTGCGGACCAGATGGGTCACGCAAAGACCGAACGCTGTTTCAAATCCGGAAATGCCAAACGGCGCGTGATCAAACCCCTCTTCTTTATCCTCCAGCGTGTGCGGGGCATGGTCCGTTGAAACGCAGTCCAGCGTCCCATCGGCCAGCGCCGCCTTGATCGCCTCCACATCGTCCGCCGTCCGCAAAGGCGGATTGACCTTGGTGTTGGGATCAAAGCCCTTCACCGCCTCATCGGTCAGCGTGAAATGATGCGGACAGGCTTCCGCCGTGACCCTGACGCCCTGGGACTTGGCGAAGCGGATCAATTCACAGCTGCGTTTTAAGCTGATGTGGGACAGATGGATCCTCGCCTGCACATAATTGGCCAGTTCGATATCCCGTCCGACTATCACGGTCTCAGAAACGCCCGGGTCCCCGCGCATTCCCAGGACACTGGCGGTTAAACCTTCATTCATCACGCCCTTGCCGCTGATCAAAGGGTCCTGGCAATGTTCCATCAAAAGAAGCCCGACCATATCGGCGTAACGTAAGGCCAAAAGCATCAGCTGGCTGTTATTGACCGCCTTCCCGTCGTCGGAAAGAGCCAGGCATCCGGCGGCCTTCATTTCATACATGTCCACCATTTCCTGGCTGTTCTGCCCTTTGGAGATCGCGCCCACAGGATACACGTTCGCCAGCCCGACGCGCCTGGCCTCCTTGATCACGCCCTCCACGATCATCCCATTATCGATCGGAGGCCTGGTGTTGGGCATACAGAACAAAGACGTAAACCCGCCCTTGACCGCCGCCCGGCAGCCCGTCTCGATCGTTTCCTTATGCTCCTGACCGGGCTCACGCAAATGACAATGCAGGTCGATAAACCCCGGCAGGACCTTTTTCCCGGAGGCATCCACGACCTTCACGCCATCCGCGGAAAGATCCTTGCCGATCTTTTCGATCGTCGAGCCCTTGATCAAAATATCCTGAGATGCCTTTTTTTCACCGTCGGCATTAACGATCACAGCGTTCTTGATGAGTAATGACATGTCGCTAAACTCCTCTTATAAAATTAAATTGCGATCAACTATCGTTGCGCCCCCGCCAAAAGATACAGCACCGCCATGCGCACCGCCACGCCATTGGTGACCTGGTCCAGGATCACCGACCGGGGATCGTCCGCGACCTCGGCGGTCAATTCCACCCCCCTGTTGGTCGGGCCCGGATGCATGATCACGACATTCTTCTTCGCCTTCTTCAAACGTTCAGGGCCGACCCCGAAGACCTGCGCGTATTCACGGATGGAAGGCAGGAACTGCTCTTCCTGGCGCTCGCGCTGAAGCCGCAAAAATATCAGCACATCGCTTTCCGCGACCACATCATCCACGCAATAGGTCTTTCGCGCGCCCATCTGCTCGATCCCGATCGGGATCAGGGTCGACGGGCCGCAAACCGTGACCTGGGCTCCCATTTTTGTCAACCCCACAATATTGGAACGGGCCACCCTGGAGTGCAGAATGTCGCCGATGATCCCGACTTTCAGGCCTTCGATCCTTCCCAGCTTTTCCCGGATGGTGAACATGTCGAGCAGCGCCTGCGTGGGATGCGCGCGGCACCCGTCGCCCGCGTTGATGATCGAAGAGCTCAAATGGTCCGCCAGGATCTTGGGAACACCGGCCGATTTATGCCTCACCACGATCATGTCCACGTTCATGGCCTCGATATTGCGCGCCGTATCCAGGACCGACTCCCCCTTGGAAAGGGAACTGGCGCTCGCCGAAATATTCAGCGTGTCCGCCGACAAACGTTTGGCGGCCAGCTCAAACGAGATCCTGGTCCGCGTCGACGGCTCAAAAAACAGCATGACAACGGTCTTGCCGCGCAGGGCCGGGACCTTCTTGACGTCACGCGTGGAGACCTCTTTGAACGATTTTGCCGTCTCCAGGATCAGCTCGATCTCCGCCCTGGACAAGTCCTGCAGATCAAAAAGATCGTGTCTCTTCCACTCCATTATTCGCCCTCCCTTTCCACCACGACCACCTGATCAGGCTGCTGGTCCGTTTCCGAAAGGACGACCTTCACATCCTGCTCCAGCGATGTCGGAACATTTTTTCCGACAAAATCAGCGCGGATCGGAAGCTCCCTATGCCCGCGGTCGATCAAAACCGCCAGCTGGATACATTCCGGCCGCCCGAAATCGATCAGCGCGTCCAACGCCGCGCGGATCGTCCGCCCTGTAAAAAGCACATCATCCACCAGAACGATCCGTTTGTCGGTGATATCAAAATCCACGCATGTCTCGTGAACGATCGGCTGATGCGAGATCCGCGTCAGATCGTCACGGTAAAGCGTGATGTCCAGGATCCCCGTGGGAAGATCGACCCCTTCGATGGCGGCCACAGCCCTTTGGATGCGCTCAGCCAGCACCGCTCCGCGGGTCCGGATCCCCACCAGGCACAAATTTTCAGTCCCCTTGTTCTTTTCAAGGATCTCATGGGCGATACGTATGACCGCCCTGCGCACAAGTTCTTCATCCATGATCTTCGAAACCGGCGTCACCATCGCCTCCTTTGTTCAATATCCAAAAGCCCGCACGCGGACAAAAAAAATGCCCGCTTCCTTCGAAGAAAGCGAGCTTCTATACATCACAAGCTGAAAATTTTTAAAATTTTTCAATCTCATTGGATCCTTTACGGCCTCACAGGACCGCTTTAAAGGTTGTATATTGATGCAAATATAGCACTTCCGATGCCATCTGTCAAGCAAATGAAAAATCCGCTTCACGAAAAGAAAACGCTTCCTAAATAAGTGGATTCGGAATTGAAGTCAAAATCGTTATATACTATACTCATATTAACTATGAAACGCTTTCTACTTATATGTATTTTAATTCTAGGGGTTACACACAACGCGTCATCCCAAACGACCCCGAGCACTCTTCGCATCAGGTCATATTATCCCGTTCCTAATATAAGTTTTTATCAATTCCTTCTTTCCCCTATTCTGGAGCAAACGGGCCTTCCCTGCCCGATCGGGACATTCTACAATAACACGGATGACGGCAACCGATTGTATTATTGCCGCGACTCCGGAGCGGGAGTTCCCATATCAAAATGGGACCCCCTGCCTGAGGTCTGGCTCGAGAATCAGGACGAGCCGGACATTTTGATCTACCCCGCGGACCAAACGAACCCCCAGGCAAAAAAGATCGGGATCGGAACAAGCACCCCCGCTTTTAAACTGACCCTGGAACACAACGCCGGGATCTTGGCAAAAGGGGCGTTTAACTCGGCCACGGCTCCCACACACATGCCGCTTTCAGACGGCGCCTATTTCATCTGGTGGACCAAAAAGGCCGCCCTGCGGGCCGGAACGGTCAATTACAACTATAACGACGGGGTTGGCGTCGAAACTGATGAGCCAAACCGCACGGCATGGGACCCCACCCTTATCGGCAGCCATTCGGTCGCGTTCGGTTACAATACCCGCGCGGTCGGCAACAGATCCGTTGTGGCGTCCGGCGCGAACAACCGGATCGGAGAATACAACAATGAAAATCCCGATCCGACGCCGTACTGCGGCCCGTATTCCACGATCGCCGGCGGAGAAAGCAATCAAACAAACCTCGGGAACGCTTTTCTTACCATCGGCGGCGGTCAATACCACAATCTGGGAGGATATCTCAACTCAGGCCTGTCCTGCTCAAGCGGGGCGACCTATGAATTTGTCGGGGGAGGCCGGGGATATATCCTTGGAAAAAACTACACGACGATCATCGGCGGCGAAGGAAACTATTACCCCACGTCCGAACACACTATTCCTGGCCCTTACAATTCGATCGGGGGCGGCTCGTTAACAGGCGCAAGCCAAAACTTTGACGCGATCTCTTTTTTGACCTCTGTCGGCGGGAAGAACCATCAGATCAATCCTTCAAGCGCGCACTACGGGACAGTCGCCGGAGGGGCCAGCCACTCTCTGGCCGGACAATACAGTTTTATCGGAGGCGGGCTAGCAAACTCCACGACCGGAGACTTTGCCGTTATAGCCGGCGGACAGGGCAACTCCGCCGCCAGCTACTCCAGTGTTTTGGGGGGATCCGCTAACCTGGCCACCGGAAATTTCAGCACGATACTGGGCGGGCAGAACATGCGCGCCTACGGTACCTATTCTTCTTCCGGAGGCGGTTACTCCAGCCAAAGCCTGGCCCCGTATTCATTTGTCGGCGGGGGTTATTTAAACCGCGTTCTAGCGCTCTCCAATGAAAGCGCCATCATTTCCGGGTATTACAATTTGATCCAGCACGACGCGAACTCATCGGGACAGAATTCCTTTATCGGCGGCGGGCAACAAAACACGATCACAGGCAATTTTTCCGCGGTCCCGGGAGGCCGGACGAACACCGTCTCCTCCAACCATTCACTGGCGATCGGCTGGAACATGAGGGTCAATTCCGATAACACCTTCGCCTTTGGAGCGCCATCCGTGACGGTGGACATCAACGCGCCGGACTCTTTCATTGTCTACGCCACCACCGGAACGCCCGCCGTGGATACCAGAGTCGGGATCGGCACGGCCTCTCCATCGGAAAGGCTGCATGTAAAAGATGGACATATCCGAATCGAAAACGGTTCCCTGATCATTGAGCATCCTCCGGTAGGACTCCCTTCGCCGAGCCCTCTGGTGCGGGATGACACGACCGGGGCCATTGGTTTTGACCTGGCCGAACGCTTCCCGGTCTCAGAGGAAGCGCAAAGCGGTGATGTGATGGTCGTGGACGCGGATTCTGAAACCGTTGCGTTGCGCCGAAGTTCTCAATCCTACGACAAAAGAGTGGTCGGCGTTGTCTCGTTCGCTCCGGCGATGGTCTTGAGCAGTGAGACCCTGGAAATGACCTCCGGCGCCAAACTCGCGGACAGCAAAGACCTTCCCATCGCGTTAAGCGGACGGGTTCTCTGCAAAGTCTCTCTGGAAAACGGACCGATCTCCTATGGGGATCTTTTAACGACATCGTCTCTGCCCGGGCACGCGATGAAGGCCGATCGCGCGACATCATTCGGCACAGTGATCGGAAAGGCTCTGGAACCTTTCCCGGCGGAAGACGGCAACACGGACCAAACACAAACAGGGGCTATCCTGATCATGGTGACCCTGCAATAAATGACGATGAAAAAACTTTTACTGACAATCTGCCTCCTGCTTTTGACGCGAACCGCGGCCGCTCAGACCATCCTCTTGAGCGAATACACCGTCTCGCCGCAAGCAAAATATCAACGCCTGATGCTGGTCCCCAGGGCAGAACTTGACGGCGGCCTCGGCTCAAGCTGCAGCGAGGACGGGACCCTCTATGTGAACAAAGACGACCAGAGCCTGCCGCATTTCTGCCTGAATGGCTCCTGGGGTTTCCTTTCCGGGATCTGGCAGCAAACCGGCGATATCATCTCTCTTTGGGACACATCCTCTCCGATAACAAAAATGGTCGGCATCGGAACCGCTTCTCCTTCTTTAAAACTCACGCTGGATGTCGATGGCGGGATCTTCTCTCAAGGGACCTATGACCCCGCGAGTTTGTCTTTGGCGAACTTGCCAAATTTAAACCCCGGCCTTTATTTCATCTGGTATCCCAAAAAAGCCGCTCTTTGGGCCGGAGAGTTCAACGCCGGTTCTTTCGCAAGCGGGCTGCTGGACTCTCATATCGGCAACTTCTCCGTCTCGTTCGGGTCGAACAATCTGGCCTCCGGATCCGGCAGCGGCGTCCTGGGAGGAAACCGCAACCGCGTTCTGTCCGGAGCGGATTATTCCGTGATCGTTTCAGGCCAGAACAACACGATCAACGCGAACTCTGATTACAACATCATTTCCGCCGGGCACGACAATCAGATCACCGGAAACCACAACTTTATCGGCGGCTGCGAGAATTGCGACCTTATTGGTGATTTTATAACGGTCTTAAGCGGATCGAGCAACGATATCGACGGGCGGTCCTCCAATTCATTCATCGGATCGGGCTACAACAACGTTATCCATGGATTTAACCAAACCAAGGGCGCGGACACCCATAATGTGATCGCCACCGGGCAGGGGAATAGCATTTATGGCGGGTTGAACACGATCACAGGCGGCATCAATAATTCGATCGGCCGAAGCACCGACACCTCCGCCACCCTTTATTCCTTTATCGGGTCCGGCGGCTCCAATCAGGTGGTCCAATCCCCCTACTCCATGATCGGGTCCGGCTCCGAAAACTTTTGTTTAACGATCGCTTCGCATCAGACGATCATCAACGGTTCACTGAACCAGTCCAGCGGTCAATTTGCCACGATCGGAGGCGGACAGCAGAACGTTTTGGCTAACGGTCTACAAAATATCATAGCGGGCGGGTCAAACAATTCCATCGGCGCCGGATCCCAGCGCTCTTTTGTCAGCGGACACACCAACACGATCAGCGGCACTCTCCACTCTTCCGGCATTATCGGCGGAATGAACAACACGATCAATTCCTACTATGATTTTATCGCGGGGAGCAATAATGTCGTGATCGGCGCCAACGATCAACACAACTCCGTCATCACCGGACAGGATATAACGGTCGACAGGTCCAACAATTTCATCATGGGGACCAATATCAACCTTTCATCCAGCTACGCGTTCATCTGGGGACATTATTCCGAACCGGAAAATATCTCTTCAGCCAGCAACCATTTCATCATCGGCACCGGAAACGTCGGCATCGGCACCCTAGATCCATCCGAAAGGCTTCATATCGTCGGCGACATGAAGATCTCGGACGGCAGCCTTTCGATCTCCGTGCCGGTATTGGACGCGACAGGACCCCAGTTAAAAAGAGAGGGCTCCACCGGAATGATCGGGCTCGACCTCGCCGAACGCTTCCTCTCTCAGGGGGAAGTGGATCCCGGCGATATCCTGATCATCGCGGAAGACGGCCGCGTCCTGAAAAGCTCCCGGGCCTATGATCAACGCGTTATCGGCATTGTTTCACGCGCCCCCGGAGCGCTGCTGGAGGGAACACAGATGCAGTTTTCACCCGGCGGTATCACATTTACTGGAGGGGACAATCCTCCGGTGGCCCTTGCGGGAAGGGTCCACATCAAGGTGTCCCTGGAAAACGGCCCGATCGAGGCCGGCGACCTTTTGGCATCCTCATCATTGCCCGGGCACGCGATGCGCGCAGAGGATCCTGAAAGCGCCAGCCACGCGGTCGTGGCAAAAGCCCTGGAACGGTTCACTGGAGGGCCGGAGGGCCAGGAAACAGGAATGATTCAAGCGATCGTAACATTGAGATAAAGACATGACTAGAAACGCCGTTCACAATTTGCGCCTTTTCAGATCACGAGCAGCGAAACTTTCACTGGCCTTTGGCCTGTTTTTGTCCTTTAACCCGTCGGTCCTTTCAGCACAAACACGTTCTTTAACGATCCGGACCTACCTGTCTCCGCCGATCGAAGCGTTTGACCGAATACGCCTCATACCGAACCTGCCGGCGGCAAACGGCTCATCCTGTGACCCGGGATCGTTCTATCTGAATTCATCCGCAGGCCCATTGTTCTGCGACAACGGCACATGGCGGTCCTTCTCATCCGTATGGAGCAAGAACGACGACATTCTCACTCTGAAGAACACGGATTGGCAATACCAGCGGGTCGGCATCGGAACAAGTGAGCCTCAATTCAAGCTTTCACTGGACCAAGACGGCGGCATCCTGGCCAAAGATGTTTTAGCGGCCGGCAGCTCCAGTTATTCGAATCCTCCTGAGATCAGAGACAGCGCCGCCCTGCTCTGGTCGCCCAGAACTGCCAGCCTGAGAGCCGGAGAGGTGCGGGGTCCGACCCTGTGGCGCTCCACAAACATCTCGTCATATTCGACAGTTTTCGGGCTCAACAACACAACGACCAGCGTGGGATCTGCTTACAGTTCGATCCTGGGAGGGGAAAACAACTTGATCGCGAACACAAATTTTTCAACGATCATCGGGGGCATGAATAACGCGCTCAACGCTCCCTCCTCGGGAAATTTCCAGGCGATCTTAGGCGGAAGCGGGAATCTGATCGGCAGCTATAACTGCAACGGCTGCCTGATCGGCGGAGGCCAATCGAACACGATCAGAACAAGCTTCTATTCGGCCATCGGCGGCGGGAGCGGCAACTTCATGGACCGGGGAAACGGTTACAATGCCATTATCGGCGGTTCCGGCAATATGATCCAGCTGAACGAAAAATCTTTCATCGGCGGCGGGCAGAATAATTTATTAACAATGGAAACGCTTTATGACGCCCAAAACCTCTCGCTTATTCCAAACTCCCAGCCCGCTTTTTCGAGCATCATCGGCGGCGGCGGGAACGGATTCACCCCTGTCAACGGCCTGCCCTCCCAGGGAAACCTGATCGGGGGAAGCGCGTATTCCATGATCGGCGGCGGGAGCGGCAATCAGGTCCGCGGCCTTTTTTATAACGTGGTTTACGGCGGGCAAAACAACCGGATCGTGGCCCTTAACGCAAGCCTGCAGCCTAAGAATATCCACGCCAGCTCGATCGGCGGAGGAAAGTCCAATACCGTATTGAGTTCTTTTTCTCTTATCGGGGGAGGCGAAAGCAATGTCGCCGGCCTGGCAGCATCAAGCCATGAAGCCAACAGCTACGCCACAGTCATCGGCGGGTTCAACAATGAGGCCAGCGGCCACTATTCGTTTGTGGGCGGCGGGCAGAACAACACCGCCAGCGGCGACTATGCCACGGTCGGGGGCGGTAACGGCAACACCGCCAGCGGGGACTACTCTTTCGTCGGAGGAGGGTCAAGCAATTCCGCCCAGGGCGACTATTCCGCGGTATTCGGCGGCCAGAACAACGCCGCTTTCGGGGACCATTCCTTTGCCGGCGGACGCAATATGGCCGCGTTGGGGGCCCGCACCTTTATCTGGGGCCACGACGATACCGTGCGCACGGCCTCGAGAAGCGACACCTTCATCATCATGTCCCAAAAAGTCGGGTTCGGAACCCTTGCTCCTGAGGCCAAACTGCACGTCAAGGGAAATGTCCTGATCGAATCAACATCCATCCCATATTCTTTGATCCTGAGCAATCCTCCGACGCTAACAACATCGTCATGGCCAATGAACGTTGACACCTCCATCGGGACCATCGGCTTCGATATCGCCGAGGAGTTCGCCTCCACGCAGGCCATTTCAGCCGGAGATGTCCTGGTAATGGACACTGAGAACCCCGGACATCTCAAAATCAGCGACACCGCCTACAGCCCCCGCGTGGTCGGAGTGGCTTCCCAGGCCCCGGCCGTGATCCTCAAAGGGTCACAAATGGAACTGAAACCCAACGCGATCAGCTTTGAAACTGGAACGACCCCGCCCGTCGCCCTGAAAGGGCGGGTGGCCGTCAAGGTCTGCCTTGAGAACGGGCCCATCATGCCGGGGGACGCCCTCACCACCGCCTCCATTCCCGGACACGCCATGCGCGCGGCCGACAACGCGCTCTCAACAGGTGCGATCATCGGAAAAGCGCTGGAGCGCTTCGACGGCAGCGAAAACCAGACCGGCATGATCGCCGTGTTCGTTTCGTTATATTAATCTTGATGGAATAACTCTTCCCGTTGAGAGATCAGAATGACGACCTCTCCTTTGGGCTTGCGGGACATGAAATGCTCAGAGACGGACCTGGCGTCTCCCTGGCGGACCTCTTCGAACTTTTTTGTCAGCTCCCGGCCGACCATCACATGCGGATTGCCCAGGACCTCCGCGATATCCCCTAACGCCTTGACCAGGCGGTGCGGCGATTCATACAGAACGATCGTCCGTTCTTCACTCTTCAATTCCGTGAGCCGGCGGACGCGCCCGGAGGACTTCTGCGGCAAAAACCCTTCAAAAACAAACCTGTCCGTCGGAAATCCGGACAAGCTCAAAGCAACGACCGCCGCGCACGCGCCGGGGACCGCCGTCACTTCAATGCCCTGTTCCCTCGCCGCCCGGACCAAACGATAACCCGGATCGCTGATGGCCGGCGTGCCCGCGTCAGAGACAAGGGCCACGGACTTGCCCTCCTTCAAAAGGCCGATCAAATACTCTTCTTTATTGTTCCTGCTATGCTCAAAATAACTGGTCTGGGGAGTCTGGATCCCGAAATGTTTTAAAAGGATCCCTGTGTGGCGGGTATCTTCCGAGGCGATCAGGTCGACGGACTTTAAGACCTCCACCGCCCGGAAGGTCATGTCCTTTAAATTTCCAATTGGAGTGGAGACGATATAAAGCATAGGCAAGCTAACAGATATCAATTATGTATTCCTTCGGAATGCTGAATGCCGGGTCGCGAAGCGACTCCTCAATTGTTATCTGTTCGTTGTTAATTGTTAATCCTATATTATTCAACCGTGACGGACTTGGCCAGATTCCTCGGCTGATCGACATCGCAGCCCAGCTGAACGGCCACATAATACGCGAACAATTGGAACGGCAGCGCCACAGCCAGCGGGGTCAAAAGATGGTGCGTCTTAGGGACATAGATCACATGATGGGCGTGCTTCCTGATCGAAAGGTCCCCTTCGGTGGCGATAGCGATGATCTTTCCCTTGCGGGCGCGGATCTCCTGCATGTTGGAGATCATCTTGTCATAGGTCTCGGATTGCGGCGCCATACAAACGACGGCCCGGTATTCATCGATCAACGCGATCGGGCCATGCTTCATCTCGCCGGCCGCGTAGCCTTCCGCCGGGATATAGGAGATCTCCTTTAATTTGAGCGCCCCTTCCAGGGCCGAAGGATAATTGATGTTCCGGCCCAAAAAAAGGAAACAGCCGAAATGGGAATTCTTCTTGGCGATCTTCGCGATCGCTGTCTTGTGCCGTAAGATATCTTCATAGAGCCTGGGCATGTGCTTTAACGCGGAGATGATGCGCTTGCGCTCCGCCAAAGGGACCTTCCCTGTGAACGACCCCAGCTTCAAGGCCAGAAAATACAGCATCGTGATCTGGGCCACATAGGCCTTTGTCGAGGCGACCCCGATCTCTGGGCCGGCATGGGTATAAAGAACCCCGTCAGACTCCCGCGCCAATGATGAACCGACCACATTGCAGATCGATATGACCCGGGCCCCCTTCTTATGGGCCTCCCGCACCGCGGCCAGCGTGTCGGCGGTCTCTCCCGACTGACTGATCGCGACGACCAACGTTTGTGAATTCAGGATCGGATCACGGTAACGGAACTCACTGGCCGCGTCCACCGAGACCGGAAGCCCGGCAACCCGTTCGATCAGATAACGGCCTATCATGCCGGCATGATAGGCCGTCCCGCAGGCGACGATCACAATATTCCGGAGCTTTTTAAGCTGATGGTCCGTCAAGGAGACCCCTTCCAGCTCGACCCGGTTGCCTTTGATCCGGCTCTTGATCATGGTCTCGAGCACCGAGGGCTGCTCATGGATCTCTTTGAGCATATAATGCGGAAATCCCTGTTTTTTCACGGCATCAACATTGAACTTGACCGTGTCCACCTTGGGCGCCAACGGCTTTCCCTTAAAGGTCATGACCTCGATCCCATCGGGTTTCATCACGGCCATTTCGCCGTCTTTCAGATAAATAATATGGCGCGTCTCCTCCAGGATCGCCGGCACATCCGAAGCAATGAAATATTCCCCTTCCCCGACCCCGATGATCAACGGTGAACCGATGCGCGCCGTGATCAATGTTTCGGTGGCGTCCTGGCAAAGGATCCCCAACGCGAACGTGCCTTGCAGCCGCACCAGCGCTTTCTGCACAGCGGACACAAAATCGCCCCGGTAATAAAAACCGATCAGCTGCGCGACCACCTCAGTGTCCGTTTCAGAAATGAAACGCACCCCTTCTGACTGCAAAAATTTTTTGATGGATTCGTAATTCTCGATGATCCCGTTATGAACAACAAGGATCTTTTTGGACTGGTCCCAATGCGGATGGGCGTTGACCTTATTGGGGACCCCGTGCGTGGCCCAGCGCGTGTGGGAAATGCCGATACGGGCCGCCCCGACCGGCTGGCGTTCGATCAACGCAGCCAGCTTGGCGATCTTTCCCGGCATCTTGCGCACGATGATCGACCCGCGCTTAGAGTCAATAACGCCGATCCCGCTTGAATCATAGCCCCGGTACTCGAGTTTCCGAAGGCCGTTCAGCAGGATCGGTGCCGCTTGTCTTTGACCAACATAGCCGATGATACCGCACATAATGAATGTGAACCGTGAAAGGTGAAAAGTGAAGCGCTGATGCAACTCTAAAAAGCCGAAAAAAGCCTTTCAAATGGTGACACGCCGCTTCTCACGCAGGGTTTATTTTTTTTCGACCGGTCGAATATTAACGCATGTCACGACTTTATTATACCGGTTCTTTTTACGGGTAAAATAAACTTCTCCCTCACAAGCCGCCGTCAAATGCATTTGACCGGTGACGTTGATCCCCGGCTTCCATTTATGACCCTGACGCGTCAAGACGCTTCCCGCCTTAACTGTTTGGCCGCCACTCACTTTGAGCCCGCGTGTTTCGGTATAAAATTTTGATGTCGTCCCGCCAACTTTTGTCATAGACCCTCCTTAAACCACTTTCAAACCTATCTTTTTTTGGCAAATGAAAGGGGTCATATTACCAGAAAAAAAAGGAAATGTAAATATTTTTATTCTGGAGACCTTCTTTTTCATCCGATCAGGCCAAAACTGATCACCAACAAAACCCGCATGCCGCTCTTAAGCCGCCCTAGCGGTTGGCCAAGATCGCATCGATCTCGCTCTTCAGCTCTTCCACTGTTCTGGCCATGGTCTTTTTGCCCTGAATAAAAAACGTCGGTGTGCCGCGCACATCCACGTTCATGCCCAATTGGGTGTCTTTCGCGATCAGCTCAGACCATGCCTTGTCATTGACTTCCAGGTCTTTTTTGAATTTCGCGACGTTCAAACCCAGCTGTTTGGCGAATTCCTCATACTTGGCCTGTCCGAGTTCGCGGTTGTTCTTCAAAATAAGGTCCATCATTTCAAAATACTTCCCTTGTTCTCCAGCCGCCAGGACCGCTTTCGCGGCAGGAGCCGCCTCCTGGTGAAAAGACAGCGGGAAATGTTTGACCGCGTATTTCACTTTACCCGGGTAAGCCGCGACCGCTTCATCAAAGACCGGCTGAAAACGGGCGCTGAAAGGACATTGAAGGTCCAAAAAGCCAACGATCGCGATCGGAGCGCCGGCCTTACCTTTAAAGACAGCGCCTTCCAGCGGGATCGTATAAACTTTATCATAATCCTCTTGCGGAGGTTCCGGAGGCTGTTCAGCCGGGCGGGCATTCTTGAAGAACGCCGCGATGCCATCGATCTTTTGCTCCATGGCGGCCAAACGCCCGTTCGTGTTGGCTCCCTGAGCCACGGAACCGGAGCGCAGGAGGTTCAAGACTTCCGCCTGCTGAGCGATGATCTGAGAAAGCAGCGACTCATTGACTTTGTGCGCCAAAAGCGTGATCGCGACAAAAACAGAGATCAGGACAACAATGGCGATCGTCATAAAACGGTTATTCATTTTCTTTCCTTTCTTCCTGCGGTTTTAGCAAATACACTTCGACATTCTAACGCAATTCTTCGGAATTTTCAAACCTTATCCCCATCTTTCTCTAAAGCGCCACGCCCCCGTAACGGGAAACGATATGTTTGATGTCTTCCCATCGCCGGCTGCAACCGAACACCGCAATAATGCAGACGTCCTTTCCCTTCATAAAATATCCGACAAAACAGGACTGGGCAGAACGGGTGTATCCGGTCTTTCCGTAGATCTTCTGTTTCCAGTCAAAGAACAGGATCTTATTGTGGCTCCGTAAGGCGAACGTCCGTCCTCCCAACGATTTGATCGTGCGGGATTTCTGCTTGATCGCGGAACGGAAGAACGGATGCTTGAGCGCCGCGCGGAAGATCAGATACATATCATAAGCGGTCGTGTATTGTTCCCCTTTGGAAGGCAGGCCGTGAGAATTCTGGAACCTCGTGTTCTTTGCGCCCAGCTGCTTGGCCCGCTTGTTCATCATCTGGACAAATTCCCATTCGCTGCCCGCCACCGCTTCGGCCAGAACGACCGAGGCGTCATTGGCGGATTTCAAAAGGACCGCGTATAACAGGTCTCTCACGCGGAACTTTTCCCCCGCGCGCAGATGCAGCTTGGTGGGCTGCGGAGATGTGGCGTGGCTGCTGACCGTGACCACCTTATCCAAAGAAAGCTTTTCCAGGACCAGAAGAGCGGTCATGACCTTGGTCGTGCTCGCCGGAGAGACCTTCATGTGAACATTTTTTCCGTAATACCGTTCTCCTTTGGTGCTATTGGAAAAGATCGCCGCTCTCGCCGAAACAGAGCTCGCGCTGCTTTTGGCCTCGGCCAGCTGAAGATCGGCCCCGGTAAACGCGCAGAGCGCTGATGCCAGAACACACACAACAAAAACCTTCGACCGTTGAAAGAACGAGAATGTCATAGCCCCCCTCTGCCGCTTTGCTCGACCGCCCGCGAAACCAGTTCAATCGCGCGGGCCACTCCGTCGGAAGGAACGACCTGCTGACCTCCCATCTTAAGGACGCACCATCCCTTTTCGGTGCTCACGATCCCGATAAAAACATGCTGCGTCAAATGCGGCTCGGAAACGACCACCTGGACCACGCCTTTTTTCTGCCTGGGGTCATAAAGAAAATCTTTGAAGATCACGGCCTGGCCGGCGCTTTCATCGGTCAGAACAAAACGCTCAGGCTCGAATTTTTGATGATAATACGCTTTCAATGAAATATCCTCCTTCAAAGGCATGTCCACGTTCCGGGCCTTTGTAAATTCCATACGGTAAAAAACATCCTGGCCGGCGGCGCGCCACTTGCGCTCAAATTTTGTGTCAAAACGCGAACCCGTTTCTTCGAGCTTCAGGTCAAAGCCCGTGTCCGCGGCCCGCGCCTGCTCTTCGATCCACTGCGCGTAGGGCAAATGGTCGGTCACGACCGTCAACGCCTTCCCCTCTTTTAAACGGCTGTTCAAAACCCGCAAAAATTCATTGGAAAACAGCCGGTGATGCTCGTGCCTGTCCTTTGGCCAAGGGCAGGGAAAAAGGCAGACCAGCTCATCCAGCGTCCTCGGGGCGCACATCCGTTCAAAAAAGATCCACGCATCCACATGAAAGATCCTGATCCTGTCGACGGCATTCTTTCGTTCCCGTTCCTCCAGGCGCGCCACGCGCTGGCAGATCTTACGCACGCGGCCCCAATCCATCTCAATGCCGATATAGCGGCATTGCGGCCTCTCCAGGGCCTGCTGGACCAAAAATTCCCCCTGGCCGGAGCCCACCTCGACCACAAGCTCCGAGGATCCCTGGAACAGCCGCTCGACCTGCATAGGACGCCGATATTCATGAAAGGGAACAAAGATCTGACTCGCTACTTCGTTATCAAACACAACGCGCATCTCCACTGACAACCATAGCCCATAGTTATATCCTGTAACCGGGAAAAAACCAATTATTTTTTTAACGGTTTGATCTTCCGGTTAAAATAATCCCACCCGTGGCCGATCAAGACATCATTATAAAAGACCATCGGGACCAGCTCATTATCCGAAACTTCCCCGTCGCCGGTCTCGATCCCCAAAAGATAAAAATCCACCGCGTAAGACTTCTCTCCCTGCCGATATGTTTCTGT
Organism: Candidatus Omnitrophota bacterium; assembly: GCA_022711395.1. Taxonomy (GTDB): domain Bacteria; phylum Omnitrophota; class Gorgyraeia; order Zapsychrales; family JANLHA01; genus JAKLFA01. The sequence continues at coordinate 96,279 of JAKLFA010000003.1, forward strand.
TTTGTAAGGATTCGCCTGCGTAATGGGGCTGTACTGCTGGGCCTGAAGGTCGGCCATCTCATAGCCCACGACAACCTGCCGGCCAAGAAGGCTGTTGACCTCGGACCTCTTTAGACCGTTGCGGACGTCGTTCAAGCTGATGAACCGCCGCGCCATCGGAGCCGCCTCCGGGACGGTCACCGCATTATAATTGACCGAACATCCGCCGCACAAAAACGCCGTGATGATCAGCGCTCGTATCTTCATGGAACGATCCTCCGTTTTTTCAATACGCTTGATGGTCCGGCCGCTGTTTCCACAGTTCAAAAAGACGGACACACTCATCCTTCAGGACCCCGCTTACGATCTCGATCCCCGCTTTTCCCAGATCATTGAGCGTGCTGTTGGAGATCCTCAGCTCGTCAAAACCCGCGTTCCCGGCATCTTCAATGGAAGCGCCGTAAACGATCCGCCCGATGTTGGCCCAATGGATCGCGCTGAAACACATCGGACAGGGCTCGCAGGTCGAATAGATCGTGCAGCCTGACAGGTCAACCGTCCCGAGACCGGCGCATGCTTTTCGGATCACATGGACTTCCGCATGCGCTGTGATATCGGTCGTTGCCCAGACCACATTGTGCCCTCCGGCGACCAGCCGGCCGTCCTTGACCACACAGGCCCCGAACGGGGTCTGACCGGCGCTGATCCCCGAAAGAGCCTGCTCGACAGCCGACCTCATGAATGCAAGGTCTTCGTCATTATTCCTGCTCAGGGAGCCTTCCCTTTTCAATATAATCCTCCAATTCCTTGACCCGCTCGCCCAACGCGACGTTCTTGTCCAGGATATCAAAATAATCCTTCGCCAGGTCCTCACTTTCCTGCGTCATCGTCTCGATCTTCGCGTCCCGCTCTTTTAAGAGCGCCTGAACATCACGGACCTGGATCTCCTTCTGATCGATCATTTCATACAACGAACGGATCTTGTCTTCCGACGTGTCCTTCTCCTGGGAGAACTGCCGGATCAGCTCATCCTGCGCCTTCAAGGATTCGGCCTTCAGGCGTTCGATCTCCTGATTGACAAAAATATTTTCCTTCTGCGTGGAAGCCAGCGCCGCCGTCAGTCCGTCGGCCTCTTTCTGAAGAGCGGACAGTGTCTGCTGGCGGTCAGCGACGGCCTTCTCTTTTTGAGCGAGATCCGCCTGAAGCGCCTGGATCTTCTGGGCCGCCTCGCTCTGAGCCTGGGCGATCTTCTGCGGAAGCTCTTTTTTCATCTGATCGACCGTCGACTCCAAAGACGCGATCTTCTCTTCCAAAGGCTTTTTCGCCGAAGCGATATTCTGGGCCTCTTTGGCCTTCTGCGCTTCGATCGCTTTTTGAAGACGGGCGATCTCCTCCTGCAGCGGCTTTTTCGCCTGGTCGATCTGCGGTCCGACCGAGGCCTGAAGGTCTAGGATCTGTTTCTGCGCCAACGCCGCTGAATCCTTTTCCTGCTCAAGTGACCTCTCCAGATCCAAGACCCGCGCCAAAAGGCCCGTCTTCTCGTTCTCAAGAGATCTCAACCTTTCGCCCTGCCCCTGCGAAAATTTCTGAAGCTCGGCGAGCTCGCGTTGAAGCGAGGCGATCTCATCCTGCAAAGGCTTCTTTCCTTCCGCCACCTGCTGCGTGACGGCCTTCTTCTCGTTGACCAAATCCTGCTGAAGTTTTTCGACCTGCGCCTCAAAAGAGGCTCTCATCTGAGCCAGTTTTCCGGCCTCCTCATTTTTAGACCGGACCGCCGCATCCTTCAACTGAACGATCTCATCCTGCAAAGGCTTTTTGGCATTCTCGATCTGCGGCGGGATCCCGTCCTTGATCTTCTGAATGTCCCCGATCAGAAAAGAGATCTTCTCCTGCAAAGGCTCTTTGGCCTGAAGGATCTTGACCTCGACCGACTTTTGTTCATCCGCGAGGGCCTGTTTCAAATTCCGGATTTCCTGCTCCAGCGGCTGCTTGGCAGCAGCGGCCTGCGCTGCCCCGTCGGACTTTGCCTTCGCGAGATCGGCCTTCAACTGGTCGATCGTTTTGAATAACGGGGCCTTCGCCTCATCGATCGCCTTTTGCTGTTGGGCCTTCTGCGCCTGAAGCTGACCGTCCCATTGCTGTTCTTTGGCCTTGTGGTCCGCTTTCAGCTGTTCGATCGTCTTGGCCTGTTCCTGTTTATCTTTTGCGGACTGAGCTTCAAGCTGACCGCGCTGCTCTTCAAGTGCCCGGCGCTGTTCTTGAGCTTTAGAAAATTCTTCGTTCAAAGACCGGACCTGCCCGATAAGACTATCCTTCTCATTTTTAAGGACCGCCGCCGCCTCGAACGATTCTTTAATTTTATTCTGATAATCCAGGACCTCAGCTTCCAGCGGCTTGCGGGCCTCGGCAAGGCGTTGGGAAAGAAGCTGGTTTTCCTCCGCAAGCCTGGCTTCCAGGCCGGCGATCTTAACAAGCAACGGCTCCTGGGCCTCTTTGATCTTGGCCGGGATCGAAGCCGTGATATTTTGTTTTTCTTCTTCGGCCCGTCGAACCTGCGCCTGGGCCTCACTACCGGCCTGCGCCACGGCCTGCAGCGACTGTTCTTTGGCCACCTGCAGCTGTTTGGTAAGGTCCGCGACCTGTTGTTCCAGCGACGCCTTGGCCTGGGCGATCAGCTGTTGTTGCTGGTTCTTCTGCTGAACGCCTGCTTCCTTCAATTGCGCGATCTCGTCCTGCAAAGGCTTCTGGGCGTCCGCGACCCTCAAAGCAATGGAGCCCTCCAGGTCTTTGTTCTTCTGCGCCAGATTTTTGTTCTCTTCCATCAAAAAGCTAAGCTGTGTTTTCTGTTCGCTCAACTCCTTGGAAAGGTCCTGCTTTTGCTTTTCTGACCCCTCTGCCGCCGCCTTCAGTTGGCTGACCTGCATCTTAAGGCCGTCGATCTCATTGTTATAAATACCGGCGTCTTTTTCCCACAGCGCTTTGGCCTCGGCGATCCGGGAGGCCGCAGAGCTCTCAGCGTCTTTGTTCTTCTGCGCCAGGTCATCCTTCTCTTTCTTCAAAAGACCGAGCTGCGCTTCCTGCTCGCTCACCTTCCTGGAAAGGCCCTGCTTTTCCTGTTCCAGACCCTGCACGGACGCGCCCAAATCCGCCAACTGCTGCTTCAACCCGCCGATCTCGCTCTTGTATTGTTTCACCTCATTTTCAAGAGCGGCTCGCGCTGCGGCGACCTTCTCCGCTTCCTGGACCTTTTGCCGCGCGTTCTCCTCTTTGAACTTCGCGATCTCTTCCCGCAAAGGCTTTTCGGCATCGGCCACCCGCTGCAAAGCGCCGGCTTTTTCTTTCGCCAGGTCTTCTTTTAATTTCGCCACTTGCGTCTCAAGCGTCCCTTTCGCTTCAGCGACCCTGGCCGCAACGGAACCCTCAAGGCCCTTGTTCTTCTGCGCTAAATCACTGTTCTCGCCTTTCAAACGGCTGAGCTGCGCTTCCTGCTCACCCACCTTTCTGGAAAGGTCCTGCTTTTCTTTTTCCAAATTCCCGACGGTCGTGTTCAACTGAGCGGCCTGCGCTTTTAACCCTTCGATCTCGGCTTTATAAACGCCGGCCTCTTTTTCATATGGAGCCTTGGCCTGCGCGATCCGCTGCGCTTCCTGTTCCTTTGACCGGGCCGCCTCTTGTTTGAGCAAGGCGATCTCTTCCCGCAAAGGCTTTTCGGCATCAGCCACCTGCCGCAAAGCGCCGGCTTTCTCTTTCGCCAGGTCCTCGTTCAATTTCACGACCTGCGCCTCAAGCGGCTTCTTAGCCTCATTGACCTTTTGCGAAACGCTTAACTCAAGGGCGTCTTTTTCCTGAATAAGGGCCTGGATCTTTTTCTCAAGGCCGGAACGGAGGCGGTCTGCTTCCGCGGCCGAAGAATCCTTCATGGCCTGCAGCTGATCAATGGTCTTTTTCTGCTCAACGATCTTTTGCTCTTGATCAGCGGCCCGTTTTTCCGCGGCCAGAACTTTTTCCTGCCAGGCCGTGTTGGCCCGGTCCAGCGTTTCAGGGATCGATGAACGGAGCGTGGCGATCTCTTTATTCAGCAGACCGATCTTGTCTTCCAACGGGCGGCGGGCTTCAGCGACGGACTGCTCTTGTTTCGCCGCCGCCGACCTCAGCTCTTCCTGATGTTTGGCCTTAAGTTGTTCCAAGGACGCATTGAGGCCGGCCGTGCTTTCCTGCTGAAGGCGAAGGGCCTCGGCCTTTTGTTTGTCCAGGTCCTGCTTTTGCGCTGACAGTCTCGATTCCAATTCGCGAACGGTCTTCTCCAAAGACGAACGGGCCTCCTGGACCTTCCTCTCCTGCTCATCCTGCTTCTTTTTAAGCTGCTCTTCCAACTCCCGGATGCGGGACTGTGACTGAGCCAGGAACTGCCGGTCTTTTTCAGAAGAGGCCTTTAGCGATGACGATTCTTTTTCCAACGCAGCAACCTGCTCAGCCTTCCGTCGCGAATCCTGCTCGACCCGGGCAAGTTCACGCGTCAATGACTCCACCTTATCAAGCAGCGGGGCCTGGACGGATTGGGATTTTTTCTCCGCCCGCTCTTCCGCCATCGAAATCTCTCTGCTCAATTGTGACACCTTCGCGGTCAGCTGCTCACGCTCAGCGCGCATGGATTCAACGTTCTTTTCCAACTCCGTCAATTGTTTGTCTTTATCCGCCAAAAGCGCGGTCTGAGTGGCGAAACGGCTTTCCACTTCATGATATTTTTTCTGCTGTTCGTCCAGCTTGACCTGCCATTCCCCTTCCCTGGCGTCTGTCTCCTCTTTTGCTCTGGCCTGCAGGATCTGTTTTTCCCGCTCCAACTGGGCCAGTTTTTCTTCCAACGGCTTCACGGCCCGTGAGACCTTGGCCTCTTCGGCGGATCTCAAAAGCTCGATCTCGGATGACATGTTCAAGACCCGCTGCTGCATTTTTTGACGGATGTCAGCGGCCTCCTGACGGGCCAGAACAAGCTCCTCTTCTCTGGCCTTGATCTGAGCCTCCAGGCCACGGAAAGCGTCTTCCTGTTTCTTGAGATCTCCCTGAAGCGCCGCCACGGCCGCCTTCTGTTCATTAAGCTGGCCGTCCCGCGAAGAGACCTCTTTTTTCAGCTGCTCGATCTCTTTGGCAAAAGATTGCCCGGTTTCTTCCACGCGCTGATCAGCAACCTTACGGGCCTTCTCCAGGTCCTTCTCCAATAAGGCGACCTGGTTGACCAGCGGCAGCTTCGCTTCCTGAACGCTCTGCTCGTTCTTCGACTGAAGCTTCCCGACCTCTTCCTCAAGGGCCTCGATCTTGTGTTCTAAAATGGTCCTGGCCTGGGAAGAAGACGACTGATCGGCCAAAAGCTGACGGACCTGGTTTTCCAGCTCTTCCACGCGCTGCCGCTTGGTTTCGATCGCAGCGGCGATCTCTTCAGCGGCGGCGCTCTTCTGGCTGAGCTTCTGCTCGATCAGTCCCGCGTCCTTATTGATCTGCTCAAGCCTGAGCTCCGCGGCCTTTAATTTGTTCTGCGTCTCGATCAGGTCGCGCTCCAGAGCGGATTTTTCTTTGGAAAGCTTGTCATACTTTTCAAGAAGGGTGTCGATCTTCCGGGTCAGCTCTTTGTTCTGCGCCACCGTGTCGACCTGCTGGGCGAAGCCAAAAGACTGCAACGATAATAAAAGAATAGGAATAAAAATACTAAAACGGAAAGATAACATAATTTACCTTTCTATAGAATTTTTTGAAGAGTCTGTGTTATTATAATATGAATTTTTTTAGATAAAAATAAAAACCGTTTTTTATTCCGTAAAGGCCTCTCTGTCATGAAAAAATTATGGGCTTCCCTCTTCGGAGGCGTCAGCATCTCGAACTACATCTCCAAAGAGCTCGAAGTGGGATTCTCCAACTACGGGCCCTCGCTGGGAATAGGCGGGGTCTTTTCCGTCAAGGACAAACATGAATTCGTCCACAAGATCACCCTTCATGTCGACACCGATGAGGGCCATGATCAGCATGACCTGGAATGGTTCGCCGTGCGGGAACATGATTTTATCGCCGGTGATTTTTCGGGGATGCACGCCAAATCCCCTTCCAAGTTCATGGTCGTGCCCTTGAACCCCTACACCTACGACCTTGTTTTCGTCGACAACACCTGTTACGCGGAAATGAAGCCTTTTCTTCAGGAACTGCGGGCCTACTGGCACATGAGCCCGAAATTCGACCCAAAAATGACCTCCCTGCCGGAACATTTCCTTAAAAGGGATGATGTCCTGGAATGTTTCAAGAACATTGAACTCCTCTGTTATTGGCGCCCCGGGCTCTACAATCTTTCCATGAAGGTCTCCGCCGGCGCGAAATTCGAGGAAGTGGTCTTCGATCACACCTTTGAGCTCAATGAAACGCAGATCCTCAGTTTGAAGGGTAATATCCCCAGGATCGCGGATGACGTCTGCTGCCGGGGAGCCATCAAATACTCGACCGCCAAGGTCCCTCTTCAACTCCCGGCGTGAAGCCGCGAGCCTTTTCTGAAAAAAATTTTTTACGATTTCCGCGCTGATCGGGACCGGCCATAGAGGCGCTTGTTCCGGAAGCTGAAGACCGTCATCTGCCAAAGCGTCATTTTGTGGCATCGCATGTAGCGGTAGGCAAACGTGACGAGAAAGATCCCGTGATAAAGCCACCTCAGCGGCAGGCGGATCAGGACCTTGACCAGCGGAAAAAGAAAAGGAGCCTTGACCGTCAGATAGAACAATTTCTGAAGATTGATGATCTTGTCCATGTCCGGCTGATCGATCACGCTAGCCTCAAAGAACGTCCCCTTGAACTGGCAATCCTGCCCGTCCCCGCTTTGGGGGCATTTCTTGACATACTCCGCGATCCTGGTCTTGGGATACGGCTGCAGGATCGAACACCAGGGGTAATCCGTCTTGATGCGGATATTCAGCTCCACGGTCGAATACGCCTCTTTCAAGGTCTCACCCGGAAGCCCGAGCATATTGTTCGTTAAAAGCCTGATCTTCCTTTCCCGCAAAAGCCGGGCGGCGCGGATGATGCTCTCATCGGAAACGTTCTTGTTCAAGAGTTCCTTGCGGAGCCGTTCGTTCCCCGATTCGACGCCCATATTGACCCTGTAACAACCTGCCTCCGCGAGAAGCCGAGCGGTCTCCTCCGTCACGGTCGTCGCGAACACATTGCAGGCGAAGGGGACCTTGACCCTGGATCTGTATTCCGTCAGGAATTCCGCGAGCCACTTTTTGTTGGCGGTAAAGGTGTCATCCTCAAAAACAACAAGCCCCAAAGGATAGCGCTCTTTGACTCGCAGGATCTCCTCGATACAATACGACGGGCTGTGATATCGCAGGACCCGCCCCTTTCCCTCATAAAGCTCTTTCCACTGGTGGTTATAGCAAAAGCTGCAGTCAAAAACGCATCCCCTGCCCGCCATGAAATGTTTGACGGGATTGTCATGAATGAACGGATACTCATCATAATAGAGCGACCGGTCCGGCATCGGCAGCGCGTCCAGATCCTGCACCAGGGGCCGGATCAGAGCGCGGTCAAAGCGTTGGGACCGCGTAAAAATATTACGCACCCCTTCGCCGCTGCCGCCCTTTTCCAAATCCGAGGCGAGCTCCACCATCGCTTCTTCGCCTTCGCCGACGCAGATAAAATCAATGCTTTCTTCTTCGATGACATCCGGCATGTAGGTAGGATGCGGGCCTCCCATGACAACCGGGATCCCGTGATCCTTCTTGATCTGACGGGCGACCTCGATCGCCCAAAGGTGTTCCCCGCTCGTGCTGGAGAACGCGATCAGCCCCGGGCGGAATAAGCCGATGCGCTCCTTGAAGTCTTCAAAAGAGGACCCGATCCCCACGCTGGCCGTATGCCCCGCCGCTTTCAAGGCGCCGGAGAGGCACATCGTCCCCAGGTGTTCGTGCCAGAAATTCTGTAAAAAAAGGACGTTCATATCAGGTTTTTTCGTTTCATCTGCCGGAGCCGCAGCACCATCACCAGGGTCTCAAGGAGGGTTATGTAATCAAGCTTTGTCTTTCCCTGCCGGCGGTCAACGAACACGATCGGGACTTCCCGGATGGAAAATCCCCGCAGGTAGACCTTATAAAGGACCTCCAGAACGATCGAAGGCCCCGTTGAGATCATGTCATCTAAGTCCAGCGCCTCCAGGACCCTGCTTCGAAAACAGCGGTAACCGCTCGAAACATCCCGGATCCCGATCTTCAGGATACTCCTGACATAGATCCCGGCGAGCCTGGTGCAGATCTGGCGGTAGAGGCCGCGGTCCATGTCCTTGCCGCCTTTCACAAAACGGGAACCCAGGACCACGTCGCAGCGGCGGACCTCCTCCAGCAGGATGGGGATGTATTTCGGGTGATGCGAAAAATCCGCGTCCATCTCGATGATCACCTCCGCGCCCTGCGCCATGGCGTATTTAAAGCCCTCGATTCCGGCGGAGCCTCTGCCCCTGCGCTTGGTCCGGTGAAGAAGATGCACGCGCGGGTCCGCCTTGGCCATCCGGCGGACGATCTCATGGGTCCCGTCGGGTGAATTGTCATCCACCACCAAAACCGACAGCCCTTCGACCCCCAGGTCAAGGACCTCCCGGATCAGGCGTCCGATATTTTCATGTTCATTGAATGTCGGGACCACCACAAACGCCTTCATACGCCGTCCCCGTTCTGTTTTAAAAGCGACTCGCAGGCATCATACACATCCCGCGGGGAGATCTCTTTCATGCAGCGCAGATCATCGCAGCTGGAACGGTAGCATGGAGCGCACGAAACATCCTTGGCCAGCTTGATCCCCCGCCCGTAAAGATCGACCTCGACCGCGGAGGTGGCCCCGAAAAGGGCCACGACCTTCCGCCTGCGGGCGATGGCGAGGTGCATGGCCAGCGTGTCAGCGGTCACCAGAACGCCGCAGCGGGCCACGATCCCGCAAAACAGCCCGACGGGATTTTCCGTGCCGGTATCAACGGCCGCCCTGCCGAGCTTCTTCGCGATCATGGCGTTCAGTTCTTTTTCCTGCGGCCCGCCGAGGAGCAGGACCTTCGTCCTTTTTGTTCCGGACAAAAGTTTCACCAGTTCGATGAAGGATGCGGCCGGCCACTTTTTGGTCGCAAAGACCTTTCCGGCGCCGGTATTGATCCCCACGACGCGCTCCCCCGGCCTGATGCCCCATGCCATAAACAAACGGTCCGCTTCCTTCTCGGCCGCGGGGTCTTGTTCATAAATATACTCGCCGTAAGCTCCGCTAAACCCGCACATCTCAAAAATGATCCGCTGATAGGTCTTCTGGTTCTCCTTGAACTTCAGGGCGTTGTTGAATCCCAGGCTGAAGGCGTAGCCGCTTTCATCATTGAAATACCCCAGCGCGCCGTAACGGTTCATGCAGAAACCGATCCGCTTGCCGGCCTTCACCTTGTTGGCCAGCGCTATGGCGACCGGACCCTTATCCAGAGAATAGACCACGTCGAACTCTTCTTCCAGAAGGCAGAACAGCTCATCCGGTTCCGCCGATACCAGGCGGTCAATATAAGGATTTCTTTCAAGGATCTCGCGCGATTCAAACGAAACGACCCAGGTCACATGGCAGTCCGGATAAAGCTTTTTGATCTCCGGCAGCACGGGGGTCGTCCTTAACACATCCCCCATCGCGCCGAATTTAATGATCAGGACCCGGGGCCCGAACGTTCTATAATCCACGCACGCTTCCGCGGCGCAGTCAGGATGAAATCTGCACGGCTTCTCGCCGATAAAATAACGGCACCCGATCGTCTTGCACTCCATGCTGACCCTCCTCACCCATGCTTTATGAAATCCATCCCCATTGACCTTACCCTGGGGATCGATTTATCCCATATTCTAACAATCTTTCAGCCCAATTCACCAATAAATTTTTTTGAGTTTTAAAACCCTTTTTACCACGAGCGCCGTGATCATGTCCAGGCGCCGCGGAAATAGTCCCGGTTCTCCAGAAGGATCGACAGGTAATCGCCTTCCAGCTCGATCATGTCCCGGTCCTTCTTGCGCAGCCATTCCGCCATCCAGCCGAAACGGTTGGCGATGATGAGCTCAATGAAATACCGCCAGCTCACGGGCTGATAAACGCCGGACTCCCGCAGGCGCCTTAAAAAGGCCCGCACGCATTCAGCGTCCAGCGAACGGGGGTCTTCCATGCCTAAGCATCCCACCATGTTCGCCGCGTCATACAGTTCCGGTTTGGCCCCGCAAAATTCCCAGTCGATCACCGCCTTGATCCCATCTTCCGACCAGATGATGTTGAGCGGATGATAATCCCCGTGACAAAAAGCCGCGGGCAGGCCGGGATACGCGCCCATGAAATCCTCTTTCAAAAAACGAACGGCCGCTTCGACCCTGAACAGATGTTTTGGGTCATGCTCCCGCATGTCCCCGATGATCCCGCGGATGTAGGACGGCAAAGAGAACACCTCGCTGCCGGCCGCCTCTCCCGCGGCCTTGCCGCAACGATGAAGCGCGATCAAAAAATCCGCCATCACGCCTCCCCGCCACTCTTCAAAAGCGTAATCCGGGCGTTTCAGCGCCGCGCCGGTGACGAAAGGCTGAAGCTGCCACCACTTCATCTGATGCTCAACAAGATGCCCGCCGCCGGCGGCCTTCCGGTACGGAAGGACCTCCTTCAATCCCTGCTCCGCCAAAAGGTCCAGAAATAGCGCGATTTCTTTTTTCCGCTGACAAACACGGGCGGGAACGTTTTCCAAGAGATACCGCCTCCCGTCCCGCGCTTCGATGACGGTCCTGAACTCGCTGCGCTCGGGGCTTCCGGCGATCTCAATATCCGGACGCAGGACTTTCAGGCCAAGGCCCCAGGACCGCGTCACAAAAGAAAACCGTTCTAAATCATCCATACGCATCAAAATTTTTTCCTGAAGGCCGGAAGATCTTTCCGCTGTGTTTTATCCGGTTCACGCGATCACGGAACCGGAAAGCAGTTCCCTCACGCCGTTTTTGTCCTGCACGTAGATCTCCGGCAGGAATTCGATCGACTTGGGGATCTGCTTTTCGATGACCGCTTTCAGGCGCTGCTGCTGCTGTTCATCCTGACCGTTGAACAGCGGTTCCTGACTGAGGTCGTTCAAGATCAGGATGCCCGGGTCATGCGCGAACTCAAAATTCTTGATCAGGGCCTTCACCAGAAGGTCCAGAAAGCAGGGTTTGTCCTTAAAAACATCCACCGCGCTCTTGACCGTGATCTTCCCCCAGTCGACGGCGTTCAAATTCTGCAGGATCCCGTAAACAGAGGAATATTTCACCAGCCGTTTCCCGCCGGGAGGGCACTTTCTGGCGTGGTTGACCAGGACGCCCGCGATCTCCTGATGGTTGAAGGTCTTGACCTCTTTGTGGATCTCCATCGTCAGAAGCTCGAAGGTGTAGACGCCCCGCACGGCCGCGGCCGCCTGCGCGACGCTGCGTTTGATCAGGTCCAGAAACGCGTCCCAGATCACCTCTTCGTCCTTACGGATCACGTCCAGCGCCAGGATCTGGCAGGGCTGGTCTTCATGCACGGCGCGGAATTTTTTGACCTTGTTCTCAAAGCTGCCCTGATAACTGATCTCATCGAACAGAGGCATATGAAGGAACATCCTGGAATGCTGGATCCCGCCATCGATAAGGTTCATGCTCTTGCCCCCAATGAATAAACACTTCGTTGAATTATGATGATTGATTAAACAAGTTTCTCTGCGTATACGCCCCGCCCCCCAGCGCGGCGTTGAGCGCGCGCACGATCTTTCCCTGGATATTGGGCGTGACGCGCTTTCCTTTGCGAGCCTTCTGCAACTGCTTGTGCGTCAGCTGTTCGCCGGAACATCGCACCAGGTCATCGTTCGTTAATGACCGGCGCTCCATCAGCTCATCAAGCGGCTGTCTTTCCAATCCATCGTTCATCATGACCTAATTGAAAATCGTTGTTCTGTTTATTGGACGAGGATCGCTGACTGCGGAGCCACATCGAACGTCCTTTTTAGCGGTTCCTCTGCCGAGGGCGGATCAGCGACCGCGCGAGGCTGTTTTCTCACAGGGGCCAGCGGATCGGATTCAAAACCTTCAGCCCGCATCGCCTGAGCCGTATCCACCGCCGGAATGGGCCCTGTTCTTTTAACTATCCCGTCGGCATGGACCGTCCTCTTGGGCCCGCTCGGGCCCTTGACCTGGCTGGAAATATGATAGTTCAAGAAACCGAACGCCGCCATCACCGCGACCGTGACCGAACATGCCAGAACCACCAGACGACCGTTCTTGTTTTCCATCATCAGTCTCCCGCCTTCCATACCATTTTGTCCGTGATGTCGTTCGAAAAAGCGACGAACGTGTTCAACGTCGGAAAATAGGGCGGCGCTTCCCCAAACCGCATGCGTTCATCATAAACAAAGTTCCGCCCGTATCCGGATGTCGGCTGTCCCGTGGTCCCGTTAAATTGGCCGAAAGCCCCATAGCTGTCCGTGATCGCTCCGCCCAAAAGGGTCGCCGTTCCGCGGGGGGCCCCGCTGTCATAATTGTCGACCTGAAAGACCCCGTTGGTCGCCAGGACCGTCCCGTGGACCTGGACATTGTTCGGGGCCGAGGTGCCGATCCGCACATCCCCCTGCCAGGAAATGACCCCCAGCAGGTTCTCGGTCCCCATCGCCGACGGCGCGGAATAATCCGTGTCCCCCGGGGTTCCGACCGCCGGAGTATGATCCTGATATGTCACATTATTGGTGATCACAATATCATCGGCGCTGGCGACCGTGACCTTCGAGTTCGCCTGGACCTGGCCGCGAAAGCTCGTGATCTGCCCGTCTACATAGACCAGCGTCCCCACGTCATCGACCCCGTCCGGAAGCCCTTCATAAACGCTCGACTGTCCCGTGGCGCTGTCAAAGACGGTCGTCTGGTTGCTGTTCTTGTCAACCGTGACCCGTTTAAACGCGCCCCCCTGGGTCACCGTGTAGACCGGACGGCTGCTGCCGTCAACGGACATTTCGACCGCCCCATTACCCTTGACGTAAATCCCCCCGGTCAATTTTCCACCCTGGCTGGGAACATAGATCCCCTGATTATTGTATTTTTTCTTTCCGGTCGCCTGATCGACCATATTCGCCTGTTTGGTGGATGAATTCAGGCTGACCGCCGGCACATTCCGGTCGAAATCATCCTGTAAGATGGGGACGTCTTTCGTCCCATTGTGGTCGCTGTTAAGCAAGACCGGCGATCCATCATTGTAAAAACGCGCGGTTGTTTCCTTTTGGGAGATCGCCTGCTCGAAGGTGCCGCTGGGGTTGAGGGCGAAATTGAAGCGTCCGTTGGTGTGGACCGGGCCGGCAAAATTGGTCTTATCCGTGAACCACACATGCGTCCCCGAAGGCATGGTCTGCTCATTGGTAAAAAGGGCGTATTTGGCGAAATTGTCGCGCTGGACCCGGACCGTGAAATCCCCCCGCAGGGTGATCGAGGAGGAGAACGCTCCGGACGTGCCGCTGGCCGTGATCGTGTAGGTGTAGGGAAAATCCCAGCTGTCCACGCCCACGGAATACGGGTCTTGCTTTTCGGTCATCAGGATCTCGTATTGATACGGTTTGTTGCCGAAGGACCCCCCTCCGTAATACATGGCCTGCTCACCGTCCTGGGTCAGGACCCCCACATTATTTTCACGGACAGAATAGACCAGCCACCCCAGCCCGTCTTTGGAGGAGACCTTGCTCATGGAAAAGCTCAAAACCCCGCTGGGGGCGGCCATGGAGATCGTGTCCATCAAAAAATCATTGATCAGCGTGTCGACCTGTTTGAGGGCGACCTGCGCGGCGCCGTTGGCCGTATAAAAAGCCCTGGTCATTTCCCGGTCCAAAGTGGCCATGTTATTTTCATGCACCGCGGCCAGCAGAAAAAGCCCGGTCAGGCCGAAAACAAAGAGCAAAAAGAACAAGGCCATGATGATCGCCATTCCCCGTTCGCTGGAAAGTCTCATTTTCGCTCCTCCTTCAATTACGTAAGATCACATCCAGGCTGTGCGTCATGGTCACCTCCCGGCCCTGCGAAGCGGTCTGCGACAACTCCGCCGTTAAGCTCACCGAAGACGTGCCCGCGGCCTCCGCCTGAAAATCCTCTATCCCGTCGGCGACAACGTCCTGCGAGATCAAAGAAAGGTCCTGCCTCAGGACCCTGCGCACGAACGTCCCGCCCGTAACAATGCGGTATTCCACATAACGGTTCGTATAATCCTGCGGATCGCAGTCCTCACAGTCCCCGATCCAGTCCCCATGCGCCAAATGGCTCTTGACCGCGTTCTCGCTCACGTTGATGGTGTGGGCGTTCTCAGGATTACCCGGCGGCAAATGGCAGACATCCACTTTGCCGTTATGGTCCGTTGGATACTGCTGCGAACATCCGGATTGCCCCCACTGGAACGGTGCCCCCCAGGCGTAGACCTCCCCGTCTTCATCCATCGGCTGGACTCCGCAAGGGCAGATCGGGACCGAAAAACGCAAAATATCACTTCCGTTGATGCCGGCGCCATCCAAAACAAAGACCTGGAAGACCCCGTTTTCGTCGGTGCCGGATTCCTGAAGCTCAGCGGAAACGCGCTGCATCATGCGCCGGAGGCTCTCCTGCATGCGGATATTGGAATCCATGACGGTCCAGATGGACTGTCCGGAAATAAAGACCATCGATCCCGCGGCCACGATCACCGAGAACAAAAGCGTCACGATCATGACCTCCGCCAATGTAAAACCGCTTCTTGATCCCACCTTCATCCTCCTAGAAATTGGAGACCCGCGTCACCACGGTCACCGGCGAATCCAGCATGCCATTACTGTTGGCGTCTTCTCCGCCGTCGAGCTGTCCGTCCAGGTCCTTATCCTCACCCATCACGCGCCCGTTTTTTTCCTTCCAGCACAATGTCGCCGTCACGGTCAGCATGTCCGGCTCCGTGTCATCAATATACGTAACGCCCATGGCGTTCAAGCCCGCGGGCGCAAAGGTCACATTGTGGAACGTGTTCTTGATCTGATCGAACGGCGTGTTCTCGATCTGCGTGACCTTGCTTTTGATCTCCCGCACCGCTTCGGAAGAATGCCTCGCCAGCTCGCTCAGCTCCACGCATTTGATGAACACGTAAATGGTCGCAACGCACACGGGGATCAGGATCAAGACCGCGATCAGGATCTCCGCCAGCGTAAAACCGGTTTTTGTCCGTAGCCTCATCAGACCTCCCGCCCTGTTGCCTGTTTTAATATCCTTCATAAAATAAAAAGCCCACCTGGATTATAATAAACCATTCCAGATGGGTCAAAGTAAAACCCACTTTTCCTTGGCTGTGGCAGCTGGCTGCCCAGCTCATCCTTCCGGATAAACCCGGGCCCTGTAGCTTTGTGCCCCATCCTTACGAATGGTTTACCTTTGTTCAACAGCTCGATATATTACTAAAAAATCCTTCGATTTAAGTATACCATATTTGATCCATCAAAATCTGCCGGTCTTAAGCAGGACCAGGGTGCAGGCGTTGAGCGTCTCGATGCCTTCTCGCCGCGCCGCTTCTTCCAGCGCAAGGTTCTCGGCCCCGGGATTAAAGATGATCCGGCGAGGCCTTTTTGCAAGGATGCTTTCCGCCATGGCATTGGAAATATCCGCGTTCACATAGAGCGTCACCGTGTCGATGGCATCCTGGATCTCTTCCAGAGAAGAAAAAACCGCGATCCCCTGTATGCCTTTCACTCTTCGATGAACAGGGTAGACCCTGTGGCCGGCGCCCTTTAAAAGCAGGACCGCCTGATAGGAATATCGTTCCGGTTTGTCTGAAGCCCCGATCACAGCCACGTTCATCAGCCTAGTCCTTCAAACGGATCTTCCGTAAAGTCGCGCCTTCAAGACCTGAGCGCAGTTCATCCAAAGCTTTGCGCGCGGTCAAGATCCTCGCGCTTTCGTCCGGCTCTTGAGCGACCTTTAAATAACTTTCAAAAAATTCGCGCGCCTGCCCGTCATGTCCGTCGCGGCAATACTGATACGCCAGCCAGTAATACGGCGGGGCATACGACGGGTTGGCTTCGACCGCCTTCTTGAGATATCCTTCGCCTTGAGGCTCCCCCAGATAGAACAGCGCCAGCCGGTACCACGCCATAAAAAGGCCCGGATCCAGCGCGACCGCCTCTTTTAAATGATCGATGGCCCGCTCTTCCTCCCCGAATTCCGCGTAGGTCATTCCCATCGTCATATGGAATTCCGCCGTGCTTCTGCCTTCTTCCCGCATGCGCTGCCACAGGGCCCCTTCGATCTTGCTGAAATCCACCGTTTCCTCGGCGAACGACACCGTGCTGATCAATGCTCCGATCAGCGCCGCGATCACAAAAATCATCCTCATCGTCTTCACCGCTCTTCCTGGACAAGGGGCAGCGTCCCCCGTCAAGTTCCCTATTTAAAATACGCCATGGCCTGAGCGCTTGCCAGCACGGCGCCCTCCTGATCGGTCACAACGATCCTGTATGTCCCCAGCTTTCTGCTTCTTGAAACAAGTTCTGCCTCGGCAAAAAGTTCATCCCCGGGCCGGCCGGCCTTGGTGAACTGAATGCCGGCATTGATCCCCAAACCCGGCGTTTCCCCGGAATTGGCGGCCAGCGCGAAGGCGTAATCCGCCAGTGAAAATATGACCCCGCCGTGAGCCAGGCCTGCGCCGTTTAAAAATTCCGGGCGGACTGCCAGCCGGACTTTCGCGTGATCATCTTTTAAAGACACAACCTCGATGCCCAGATAACGGGCGAATGGGTCTTTCAAGGCGGGATTTTCGGCAGCCATCTCTCAGCGCTCCTTTGCGGTTACAAACCCTGAACTTCCTTTTTCCCCAGGACGCGGATGCTGTTTTTGGTCAACACAGCGATCGCCCTGTCGGGATCATCGAAGCGGAAGACCACAATGGCCTTGTCCGCGTTCTTTTCGCTGAAGGCGTACATGTATTCCAGATTGATATCATTGTCATTCAAGACCTTCAGGACCGCCGCCAGCCCACCGGGCTGATCCGAGACTTCCACGGCGACAATATCGGTGATCGAAGCCACCAGGCCGTCTTTCTTTAAGGCCTCCAGCGCCTCATCGGGCTTGTTGACGACCATGCGCAGCACGCCGAAATCCTCGCTCTCGGCGATCGTCAGGGCCTTAATATCGATCCCCGCGCTTCCCAGGACACGGGCCGCGTCGTAAAGCCGCCCTTTTTTATTTTCCAAAAACACCGAAAGCTGAGTGACCTTCATGATCTGCTCCTTAAATGGATCGTTTATCAATGACGCGTTTGGCCTTGCCTTCGCTGCGTTCAATGGTCTTGGGTTCCACCAGGCGGACCTTCACGCCGACGCCCAGGACGGTTTCGATCTCCTTGGCCACGTGCTGTTCAAAACTCTGCAGCTGTTTGACCTCGTCCGAAAAGAACGACGGCTCCAGTTCGACCAGGACCTCCAGCCGGTCCAGCCCGCTCTTTTCGCGGTCAATGACCAGCTGATAATGCGGCTGGGTGCCTTCAATGGCCAGAAGGACCTCTTCGATCTGCGACGGGAACACATTGATCCCGCGCACAATGATCATGTCGTCCGTCCTGCCTAAAACCTTACTGATGCGCGGGGACGTCCGTCCGCAGGCGCACGGAGCATGGTCGATGGTGACAATATCTCTCGTCCGGTAACGGATGAGCGGCATCCCGGCCTTGGTGATCGGGGTCAGGACCAGTTCCCCCGGGCATCCGCTCGCCAAGGGCTCGAGCGTCTTGGGATCGATCACCTCCGGATAAAAAACATCCGCCGGCACATGCAGCCCCTTTTTCAAATGGCATTCACAGGCGACCCCGGGACCGATGATCTCGGAAAGCCCGTAAATATCGATCGCGCTGATGTTCCAGGCCTTCTCGATCTCTTTGCGCATCGCCTCGCTCCAGGGCTCGGCGCCGAAAATGCCGATCTGCCAGCTGCTTAAGCGGGGATCGACCCCCAGTTCCCTGGCGGTCTCAGCCATGTAGAGCGCATACGACGGCGTGCAGGCCAGGATCCTGGGTTTAAAATCGTTCATGATCTTCAGCTGCCGTTTGGTCTGGCCCGAGGAGCAGGGGATGACGGTCAGCCCCAGCTTCAAACTCCCGTAATGCAGGCCCAGCCCGCCGGTAAAAAGCCCGTAACCGTAAGCGACCTGGATCATGTCCCCGGCTTCTGCCCCGGCGCAGCACAAAGAGCGCGCGATCACATCCGCCCACAGATCGATATCCTCCCGGGAATATCCGACGACCGTGGGGTTGCCGGTCGTGCCGCTCGACACATGGATCTCCTGGATGGCCTCCATCGGTTCAATAAAAAGGCCGAACGGATAATGGTCGCGCAGGTCGTCCTTGACCGTGAACGGGAGCTTGACGATATCGTCGATCGTTTTGATATCAGACGGCGAAACGCCCGACTCCGCCATCTTCTTCTGATAGAACGGTGATTTCGCATGGATATTGGCGACAAAATTTTTAAGGCGTTCTCCCTGCAGCTCTTTGAGCTTTGCGTTTGGAAGGCATTCGATGCGTTCATTAAAGATCATGGCGTTGCCCCTCTTCACGTCCGCTTAAAAAGAATTTCCGGTTCTGCTGCTGCTCTTTTTTGAATTTTTGGTCCAGGGCCCAAAGCCAGCTTTCTTCCCGGATGTCCAGGAACGCAGACAGAACTCCCAGCATGTAAGTATTCAAAAATAATTTCTTCTCGCCGACGGCTTTCTGCGCCTTTTCAAGGTACGGAACAAGGTCTTTCCCCTTGGGCTTGACCTCATCTTTGAGCCGGGGATACTCCTGCTTGTGCAGGCAGACGATCACATCACAGTCGTTCGATAAGGGCAAGGGCGAATGCACCCGTTCGCCGAACCGGACGTAGGACTCGACCGACCCGCCGCGCTGGGCCATGCCTTTGACCTCGGATTTCTTGACATGATATCCGTCGATCATGGCCGCCAGCGCGCAGACCTCCGCCGCTGTCAGCACCCCCTGTCCGCCGATCCCGTAAAACAGAACATTGGTCGTCTTGCGTGTCTTTTTCATCAGCTCCGGTCCTGCTTTTTCTTTAAGGAGATCGCGTCAAATTTGCAGACCTGTTTGCACAGCCCGCATCCGACGCAAAGCGCTTCATTGATCGTGATCATGCCGTCCACCCCTTCAAGGATCGCCGGGCAGTCCAGCATCAGGCATTGGCGGCATTTCTTGCATTTCTGAGCGTCGATCTCAAAGACCGCGCTGCGCGAGCGGTCCACCATTTTGCAGGGCGCGCGCACAATGATCACCGAAAGCTTGTCCTCAGCCAGCCGCGTTTTCAGCAAGGCCTGAAACCCGTCCATCTCGTAAGGGTTCAGAACATCGACCTGGTCCGCGCCGGCCGCTCCGCAGAGCTTTTCGATCGAAACCCGCCGTGTTTCTTTGCCCTGCAGGGTCACCCCTGTCCCGGGGTTCTGCTGCCCGCCGGTCATGGCCGTGATCGCGTTGTCCATGATCACGATGACACCCTTCGCGCCGTTATACGCGGCGCTGATCAGTCCGTTGATGCCCGTGTGGATGAACGTCGAATCCCCGATCACCGCCACCGCCTTCTCGCCGTCCTGCATCTTGCCCATGCCTTCAAAAAACGGAATGCTCGCCCCCATGCAGATCTGCGTGTGGAGCGCCGCCAGCGGTTCCAAAGCGCCCAGCGTGTAGCAGCCGATATCGCCGGTGACGTAGACCCCGGCTTTTTTGAGCGTGCGGAACGCCGGGCGGTGCGGGCAACCCGGGCACAAAAGCGGGCGCCGGGCCTTGGCCGCCGCGGCCTCGCGCTCCTTGCCCTTCACGATCGCCTTGACCGCTTGCGGGCTCAGCTCTCCGCAGCGCCAGGACGGCTTTTTCCCGACGGCACGAATGCCTTCCTGTTTGAGTTTCTCTTCAATGAACGGCTCCAGCTCCTCGATGACATACAGCTTTTCGACCTTGCCCGCGAATGTCTTCATCAGCTTGACCGGGAACGGAAACGGCATGCCCAGCGTCAAAAAAGACGCGTTGGGAAAAGCCTCTTTGGCATACAGCGCTGCCACCCCGCTGACGATAAACCCGACTTTACGGTCATTGAGTTCTATTCTGTTCAAAGGCGTCTTCTCGGAAAGATCCTGCAAGGCCATCAGCCGCCGCTCGAGGTCCACATGCCTGGGACGGGCGTGGCCGGGGATCATGACATATTTTTTCGGGTCTTTTTGAACGGACTTTTTAAGGTTCTCCCGCTTCAAGACGGCGTCAAACGATTCCTTGGTGTGCGAGATGCGCGTGGTCACGCGAAAAAGGACCGGCACATCGAACTGCTCGCTGATCTTAAACGCCTCGCCGATGAAGGCATAGGCCTCCGATGGGCTCGACGGTTCCAGCAGCGGGACCTTGGCATACGGCGCGACACGGCGCGTGTCCTGCTCATTTTGGGAAGAATGCATGCCCGGATCATCCGCCACGACCGCCACAAACCCCGCGTTGACCCCGCTGTAGGCGGTGGTCATCAACGGGTCCATCGCCACATTGAGCCCGACGTGTTTGCAGGCTGTCAGGGCCCTGCGGCCCGCGATGCAGGCGCCGAAAGCCGCTTCATAAGCTACTTTCTCGTTGACGGCCCACTGGGCCTCCAGTTCCGGAAAGGCCCCCATGGTCTCTAAAATTTCAGTCGAAGGCGTGCCCGGATAGGCCGAGGCAAAACAGACCCCTGCCGCCCTGGCACCCCAGGCCACGGCTTCATTGCCGGACAACAAGACTTTTTGCTGCGTTAATGGCTTATTCATGCGGTTCAACTCTTGAAATGCGAATTGAATGTTTATTATATCGATTTATCCGCAAAGGACAACTAAAAGATTGTCCTAAACAGCCTTCAGGTCCGCGTGATACTCCTGAAGCGCTTTGGGTCCGATCTTGCCCTTCTTCATGGCTTCGATCCCGGCTACGCTGGCCTGAGCGGCAGCAAGGGACGTCACATACGGCACCTTTTGCTGGATCGCGGTCATGCGGATGTAGCTGTCATCCTCTTTGCTTTCTTTGCCCAGCGGCGTGTTAATGACCAGATGGAGTTCGCCGTTTTTGATCGCGTCGGCGATGTTGGGCCGGCCTTCGCATAATTTTTTGATGCGGGTATTTTTGATCCCGTGCTCATCCAAGAATTGTCCCGTCCCTTCGGTCGCGAAAATATTCAACCCCAAAACGGCGATCTTTTTGGCGATCGGCAGAAGATGCTTGCGGTCCTTGGGCGCCACGGTCACCAGGACGTTTCCTTCCGTCGGAAGCTTGTAACCGGCGGATTCCTGCGCCTTGTAGAACGCCCGCCCGAAATCATCCGCCATCCCCATCACCTCTCCGGTCGCCCGCATCTCAGGCCCAAGGACCGGATCGACCTCCGGGAACATATTGAAAGGAAAGACCGCCTCTTTCACGCCGACATAGGGGATCTTCTTTTTCTTCAGTTCAGGAAAATCCGGCAGCTTTTTCCCCAGCATGATCTCGGTGGCGATCCGCGCCAACGAAATGCCGGCCACCTTGGAAATGATCGGCACGGTCCTTGAGGCCCGTGGGTTCGCCTCCAGGATATAGACCTTATCGTCGCAGATCGCGAACTGAATGTTAATGAGCCCCACAACTTTCAATTCCTTGGCGATGGCCTTGGTGTAGGATTCGATCAGATCGAGATTTTTTTGTGAAATGGTGCGGCTGGGGATCGAGCATGCCGAATCTCCGGAATGAACGCCGGCCAGCTCAATGTGCTCCATCACGGAAGCCACAAAGACATCTTCCCCATCGGCGACCGCGTCGACCTCGGTCTCAATGGCCATGTCCAGAAAACGGTCAATGAGCATCGGATGCTCCGGGCTCACGTTGATCGCCTCCAGCGCGTATTTGGTCAGCGACTCATCGTCATAAATGATCTCCATCCCCCGCCCGCCCAGAACATACGACGGACGGACGATCAAAGGGTAGCCGATCCTGCGCGCGATGGCCAGGGCCTGTTCAAGAGAGCGGGCCGTGTCGCTTTCGGGCTGCGGGATCTTCAGCTCGATCATCTTTTTGCGGAACTGCTCTCTGTCCTCGGCAAAATCAATGCTCTGCGGAGATGTCCCTATGATCGGAACGCCGTTATTGTGCAGTTCCTGCGCCAAATTGAGCGGCGTCTGCCCGCCGAACTGAACGATCACGCCGTCCGGTTTTTCCTTGTCATAAATGTTTAAAACATCCTCGAGCGTCAACGGTTCAAAATACAGTTTGTCCGACGTGTCATAATCCGTCGAAACGGTTTCAGGATTACAGTTGACCATGATCGACTCATAACCCAGATCCCTTAAAGCAAACGCCGCATGAACGCAGGTGTAATCGAATTCGATCCCCTGGCCGATGCGGTTGGGGCCGCCGCCTAAGATCATGATCTTTTTTCTGGAAGAAACCGGGACCTCATCCGCGATCGTCTTGTAGGTGGAATAATAATAGGCCTTGTCCTTTACGCCGCTTACCGGGACCGCTTCATAACGGGCGGTGATCCCCGCGGAAATTCTCCGTTCCCGGACGCCTTTCTCGGTCACGTTAAAAAGCGAGGCCAGATAACGGTCCGAAAAACCGTCCACCTTGGCCTGAGCGAGTTTCTTGTCCGACAGCTTGGCCCATCCCGTCTTGATCAGATCCTCTTCAAAGTCAACCAGCTCTTTCATCTGCCCGATGAACCATTTGCCGATAAAGGTCATCGCGTGCAGCTCTTCGATGGACATGCCTTTGCGCAGGGCCTCATACATCAAAAAGATCCGTTCGCTGGAGGGAAACATCAGCCGTTTCTTAAGCTCCTCCAGCGGAAGCTCCTTAAAGTTCCTGGCGCCCCCCACTCCGTAGCGCTTGGTCTCCAAAGAGCGGATCGACTTGTGAAAGGATTCCTTGAACGTCTTTCCGATGCTCATGACCTCCCCGACGGCCTTCATCTGGGTCCCCAAAATATCCTTGGCCTGGGCGAACTTTTCAAAAGCCCAGCGCGCGAACTTGATGACCACATAATCCCCGCTGGGGGCGTATTTTTCGAGCGTCCCTTCCTTCCAATACGGCATCTCATCCATCGTCCTTCCGGCAGCCAGCTTTGTCGAAATGCGCGCGATCGGAAATCCCGTGGCCTTCGAAGCCAGCGCGGATGAACGCGACGTGCGCGGGTTGATCTCAATGACGATCAGCCGGTCTGTCTTGGGATCATGGGCGAACTGGACGTTTGTTCCGCCTACCACGCCGATCGCGTCCACGATCTTGTAAGAAGCTTCCTGCATGCGTTCCTGAAGCTTCTTGGGAACGGTCAGCATCGGGGCCGCGCAGAAACTGTCTCCAGTGTGGACGCCCATCGCGTCGATATTCTCGATAAAGCAGACCGTGATCTTCTGGTTTTTTTCATCGCGCACCACTTCCAGTTCCAGCTCTTCCCATCCGAACACCGACTCTTCCACCAAGACCTGATGAACGAGGCTCGCGGCAAGCCCGCGCTGAACGATCGCGCGAAGTTCCTCCACATTATAGGCGATCCCGCCGCCTGTCCCGCCCATGGTGTAGGCCGGGCGCAAAACGACCGGATAGCCTAACCGTTCGGCGATGGCTTCAGCCTCCGCCACCGAGTGCGAAGGCTCGGAGCGGGCCATCTCAATGCCGATCTTGTCCATCGTCGCTTTGAACTCGATCCTGTCCTCGCCGCGCTCGATCGCGTCCGCCTTGACGCCGATGATCTCAACGCCGTATTTCTGCAATGCCCCGCTTTTATGCAAAGACGAGGTCAGATTCAGCCCCGTCTGCCCGCCGAGGTTCGGCAGAACGGCGTCAGGCCGTTCTTTTTCAATGATCGCCGTCACGCTCTCGACGGTCAACGGTTCAATATAAGTCTTATCAGCCGTGCCGGGATCGGTCATGATCGTGGCCGGATTGGAGTTGACTAAAACGACCTCGTAGCCTTCTTCTTTCAAGGCCCTGCAGGCCTGTGTGCCCGAATAATCGAATTCGCACGCCTGTCCGATGATGATCGGACCTGATCCGATGATCAGGATCTTGTGGATATCCTTACGTTTTGCCATACACCCCCCTGTGTCTTTTGGTCATGGTCTGTTTGTTTTGATCTCCTTTTCCTTGCGCTTTGAGCTCTGCCTGCGGGCCACGCACATCCAGTCCCACGGGTAAGGTTCCCGCATCCAGCGAGGCGGGTTTTCATATTCCGTGTCCCAGTCATAACGGATCTTCTGAACCTCTTCGACCTCAAAACCAACCAGCCGCAAGAACGAGATCAGCTCTTCCCTCAAATAATGTTTTGTCAAAACTCCGTCGATCGGAAGCACTCCGTGCCCCTTAAAGAGCGGCTCATGCCCGAAACGCAAAACGCCGCCCGCTCCCTCCCGCAATTTCCATTCGATCAATTTATAGGACGCGTAATAATACGATTCCAAAGACGGAACGACCAGGACCAGCAGCCCGCCGGGCTTAAGATGCTCCCGGATGTTCTTAAGCATCTTCATCCGCGTCTTCAGCGAAGGCGTGATGACCGAATTGATGGACACCGCGCAATCCGCGGCCGGCAAGGCTGAACTCCTCTTTGCGAGGTCCGCGGCGAAAAACTTCACGTTGGCCAGCGACCCGTGACGCTCCTGAGCGACCGTCAGGCATTCTTTGGAAATATCGACCGCGTGCACGGACTTGAAATGTTTCGCGAGCGTCGCGATCCCGTGGCCGATCCCGCAGCCGCAATCAAGCACGGTCTGGGAACGGAACTCGCCGCGCTCAAAAAAAGACTTCAATGTCCCATCCCGGTCGCCTTCCCAGACGTTGAAGATCTCCTCTTCATACACACCGGCTTTCCCGTTCCAATACGCCGCGTCCATCCGCCTCCTCCTGGCATAAAACCCGCTTTAAAAGGATATTGTTATTTTAGCATCCTCATTTCGGGGGCAAAGAAGAATGATAAAAATCATTGTTTAGACCCTCCGGCCAAATTAAAATAAAGGCGGTTCATTGCAAAGCTGAAAGGATTTCCATGAAGATCTCGATCGTGATCCCCGCTTTTAACGAAGAATCCTCGCTCCCCTTTTTAAAGGGCCGCTTGACAACAACGCTTGCCGGCCTGCCCATGGAGCGCGAGATCATTGTCGTCAACGACGGCAGCACCGACCGGACAGGCGAGATCGTCAAAGACTGGATCGAACAGGACGCTTCGGTCATTCTGATCGAATTGTCCCGGAACTTCGGCCACCAGCAGGCCATCACCGCCGGACTGCATGAATCGACCGGGGACTGCGTGGTCATCCTGGACGCGGACCTGCAGGATCCGCCTGAAGAGATCCACGCAATGGTCCAAAAATGGAATGAAGGCTGTAAAGTCGTCTTTGCGGAGCGGACCGGCCGGATGGAGCCCATTCACCGGCGGCTCCTCTTCGCCGCGTTCTACAAATTCTTCCTGCTCCTTTCGGATCTTCCGGTCATCATCCAATCAGGGGTCTTCAGCCTCATGGACCGCGCGGTCGTCAACCACCTCCTGAACATGAAAGAACGCAACCGTTTCATCCCCGGCATGCAGGGATGGCTGGGATTCAAGACCGCGACCATTTATTATCAACGGCAGGACCGGTTGACGGGAAGACCGAAACAGAGCCTGAAAAGGCTGACCGCCTACGCGCTCGACGCGGTCTTCAGTTTCAGCTACAAACCTTTACGCTTAAGCTTTCTGGCCGGCATCATGACCACCGCGTTCTTTTTTGCCTACGGCACCGTGCTTGTCGTCATGCGCCTGCTGAACATCAACGTGGTGCGCGGATTCACGACGCCGACAGTGGCGATCTTCTTTATCGGAGGGCTGATGCTCATCAGTAACGGCATCACCGGAGAATACGTGGCCCGCATTTATGATGAGGTCAAAAACCGGCCCTTGTTTATTCTGTCGCGCAAAGTCTACCGCAACCGCGAAGGAAAACTCATCGAGCAGGAACCGCCGGCGCTTTAACGTTTACGGACGGGCGTCTTCTTTCTGAAAGACCAGGGCGTTAGGGAACCCTTCTAACACGGCCCCATCGGAATATTGAGGAAAACGGCCAAACACGAACTCCGTTTCCCAGCGCGACCGCTGAGGAAAAATAATATATTTCATCTGCGCGGGAACAAAATTCGCGAAGTGCTCCGGCTCCGGCGCAAACCCCGCCTTCTTCCAGTCGTTCAGGCCAAAAATACAATGATACGCCTTTCCTTCCGCCAGGATCGTCGATAATGGATTGTTGGGAAAATACGCCCGGCCCGGATTTTTTCTGGCAAACTCATAGGCCAGCACGTGATCGCTTTGGGCCAGGTCCTGAAAAATTTCCTTAAAATTCCTGACTTCATGAAACCGGGTGATCAAAAGGCCAACGGTCAACAGGCACCACAAAAGCACGGCCTTGCGTCTGACGGTGTCCGAATATTTCGTCAAGCCGGCACCGGCGCACTCGCTGAGATTTAAGCACAGCGCGATCGCTAAAAAATACAAAGTCGGGCTGAAGGCGTTAAGCGCCCCGCCCCACTTGACACGCGTCAAAACCGAGGCCGGGACCAAAAAGACCGCGGCGATCAAATACACCAGCCACGGATGGTCCTTTATCCATCGCTTCAAAGAAAAAGGCCCCTGCGTGAAACAGGCAGAGTCGTAACTGGCCACCAGCCAGCACCACAGCATCGAGATCCAGAGAAGAAAAGATTTTTCAAGCAACTCCCCCGTCACCTCCCAGAGGGCCAGGCCCCGATCGGCCATGATCCAGGGCGTGCGCAGGGGGATCGACACAGTGTTCTGGATCAGGCCTTGAGAATCCACAAAGGTAACGGTCAGCGCCAACGCCAGGGCTAAAGCGCATAAGCTGCTCAATGCGTAACTCGCGGCCTTTTTAAACCCTTCCGCCAACCCAAGATAAAAAGGGACCGCAAAAAAAAGCGGCAAGAATGTTTGTTTGGCCATGATCGAAAGCGTCAGAAAAAACACCGAAGCAGCCAAAGACGCCGTCTGACCTCTTTGCTTTCGCGAACACACAAACCAGCAGGCCAGCGCGCCGAATCCCAACGCCGGAGCATCAGCATGGACGGCAAACGCGGAGTAGGACAGCGCCCTAGAACTCACGGTCACTAAACAAAAAAGCACAAAACAGCCCGGCGAAGTTAAGTTGAATTTTTTCAGGGCTCCCTTTCCTTGCGGCAAAAAAGGGAGCGCGGCAGGAAAAAAATACAGAACGGCGCTGATGAGCGCCCCGGCGATAATCACCTGATTGATCGACTCAAACACGAAAGCCGGTATATACACCAACGGCCCGACGGGTCCATACATCTGGGACAAAACCGGCCCGTCCTGAAAAGGATACATCGGCTCCCCCAGCAGGATCGATCCCGTCCACGCCAGCCGGATCGCGTTCCAGCAGCCCATCACAAAAAATTCCTTGTTCGGCGAAATCAAAAGCTCCTGAACAACGCACACGCCCACAAACACCGCCGAGTACGCCGCCAATAAAAAGTAAAAATATGGATCACGCCCGTTCTTCACCATCATCCAAACGCCCCGCTATTCTCCGATATCTTCATTCCACAGCCGGGGATTGCCCCGGATAAAATCGTTCATCATCTTCCGGCAGGTCTCATCCTGCAGCACCTCAAGCTCGACCCCGCTGGCGCGCAGGATCTCTTCATCGCCCATGAAGGTCCGGTTCTCTCCGATCACGACTTTAGGGATCCCGTAAAGCCGTATGGCGCCGGCGCACATCGGGCACGGCGAGAGCGTCGTATACAGCACGCATTCTCTGTAGACCGAAGCCGGCTGGCGGCCCGCATTCTCAAACGCGGACATCTCCCCGTGCAGGATCACGCTTTCCTCCTGCACGCGCCGGTTGTGGCCGCGGCCGATGATCCTGCCCTTGTGCACGATCACCGAACCGATCGGGATGCCGCCTTCGGCCAACCCTTTCTTCGCCTCTTCGATCGCTGCCTGCAGATACTGGTCCATGTCCGTTTCCTCCCGAAAGCTTTAAAGGCCGCGCGTCTTATTGGATCGCGTGCGACGTGATGTTGTATCCGATCACGATCCCTTTTTTGTTGAAAAAGATATTCGTGATCCGGATGTCTTTGGAATAGACGTCCACCCCCAGGACCCGGATGGTCCGCTTCGTTTGGATCTCTTTTTCATCAAGCGGCTGAATATAGGTCCAGGCCACATGCGGCGCCGCGTCCGACCTGAAAGAGCTCGTCAGCCGGTCCAGGAGCGGGATGCTTGAAAGCTGATTTTCAAAACTGGAATCTTCATACCGGGAGATGATCTGCGGCTCGCCCAAAAGCCTTCTCACATCACCGTCGGAGCTCTTATTGATCTTAAGCCCTGACTCCAGTGCCTGCTTCATGTTCTGGGCTGAGAGGTCGTTTCTGATCGGCATCGGGGTCGTGCAGCCGGCCAGAACAAAACAGAACCACAGCGTTAAAAAGCGTTTAGTCATGGCCTCGCGTTTCCTTATCGTTCATGGAGGATCTGTTCCTCTTTCCGTTCTTTCGCTTTTCAGTGACCGCGAGCCAGAGCGTCTTTGCGCGCGGCGCGGTCCACTCGACGCGGTGAGAAGTTCCCGCCGGGATAAAAAAATGGTCCCCCGGCTTTAAGACAACAGGGCGCGCGCGGCCTTTGACCTTCAGCCGGCCCTCCCCTTTGAGCACCATCACCCACTCATCAGCGGGCTCCTTCAACCAGCGACCCCGCTCCGTCGCCTGCCCCCGCGAAACGATCCGTTCGACCTTGAACGCCGCGCCCTCGGTCAGAAGCTCAAAGACCTCCCCGTCTTTCGGGTCAGGGGCCTTCGAATAAAAATTTTTCGGGTCCGGTCTTTTTGCCATGGCATGGTCCGCCGTAAACGGTCGCTTCCGTCAAAGAAAAACGCGCGCCGCGTTCATGTCTTTTCAAATTATATCTCAAGATCCAGAATAATCCTGCAGAAATTAAAATGATTAGAAGCTGGTGGTATACGGGACGATCGAAAGAATATCAAAACTGAATCCGGCAAACGCCTCGCCCCCCAGGGTCGTGATCCCTTCTCCGTTTAAGAGCGGACCCGGGATAACGACGGGCTCATCCTGGCGTTGGATCACGGTCGTCGAACGGTATCCGGTAAAGTCCACACCACCGTATTGTTCGTCCGCCGCCGCGTCCGATGGGGC
This sequence comes from Candidatus Omnitrophota bacterium, assembly GCA_022711395.1. GTDB lineage: Bacteria > Omnitrophota > Gorgyraeia > Zapsychrales > JANLHA01 > JAKLFA01. The sequence goes on from JAKLFA010000003.1 coordinate 125,490, forward strand.
CTCAGAGGCCAGCACGCTGCTATTGACCTCTCCCTTGCCGTCCTGTTTCGAAAGGCCGATCCCCAGTTCAGAAGCGACCGCCTTGCGCATCGCGTTCTCAATGGCGACATTGACGGCCCGCAGCTCCTCGGTGATCAGATCGAGGTATTTCTCATCCACGCCGGACGGATCTTTGTTCTCAGCGATCTCCTTAATGTGCTGCTGCAGCGCCTTAAATTCCGGCAGGTCCCGGACGGCCTTGTTCTTTAAGGCCTCCGTGACACCGTTAAAGACCGGGATATCGTTGCTGGGCATGCTTAAGCCGAAATGGATGTCCATGTCCCGCAGGATCGAACGGATGATCCAGAAGCGCTGCTTGGAAGCCAGCTCCCCGCAGATCGTCACCTTTCGGCCCTCCCCGAGGGAAGCCTGCCCGATCACGGAAACGACCGCCTGCAGGATCCTGGGATAAATGCTGTCAAAATATTTATTGGCCTTCGGATCGGACCGGTTGACCTGATACAGCTCCGAGGTCAGGTCATTGGTCCCGATACTGAAGAACATCAGGTCTTTTTCCTGAAGAAAATCCCCCAAGTTCGTCAACGCTTTTTCGGTCTCGATCATGATGCCCCATTCGACCGGGAATTTTCCCTTAAGGTCCGCGAATTCCGCCTCCGCCAGCACTTCAGCGATGATGGCCTTGATCGCGCGGATGTCATCGGCGGTCTCCACCATCGGGAACATAAAGCGGATATTTTCATACCCCTGATTGCGCAGGTCGATCAAAGCGCGCAGCTGTTCTTTGACGATCTCCCGGCCCATCGCGTCCTCAAGATACATCTTGGCCCCTTTAAACGTCACATGAAAAAGCATCGTCGTCTTTTTATCGTCTTTCCAGTCAAAGGCGCGGATCGTCAGAGGCTTTCCGGAAAGCGCGCGCGCCATGGCGAGCCACCTCTCCCGGTAAAGCATGCGGCCTGGAATATCCGCGTCTTCCAGCTGATTTTCCGAACGGACCAGCCCCAGCCCGCGGGCGAAATTCTCATCCGCTTTTTTGGATTCCTTTTCCGTGTCCGCGTTGGCCATGACATACGATCCCGGGTCCCCGCCGTAAACCTTGGCCATGTTGGTCTTTGAGATCACATCATCCGGTTTGGTCTGGGCGATCACCGCTGTCGCGTCCACGATCTCGATCTCGGTCTTTCCCTTATCATTGAGCGTGACCGAGACCTCCTGGCCGTCCTTGATCTCTTTAGGCAGATCCGAGCGGTCCACGATCACCACACCGACCCCGTCGGATGAGGCCAAAAAGACATAATGGGAGGCGAGCGAGCCTTCGGTCGTGATGATATTGCGCAGGCGGCCCTTAAAATGGTTGTAAAGCGTCCTGTACTGCGACGGCGTCAAAATATTATGGACAAAGAGGTCCACGCCCTGCTCCACGTCCACGGATGGAAGCTCGATCTCGGCGGAGCGGATGATCGAATGCGCGATCTCCTGCAAAAGCGGCCGGTAGAGCTTGCGTTCGTCCTGGCTTTTCATCTTCAATGTTTCGTCGATCGCCTGATTGATGATCCAGCGGTAGCTGTGGGTCGTGTTCTTCTGTCCCTGTTCAGCCGCGGTCTTCATGTTCTCCAACGCGTCACGGACCCTTGAAACGAACTGATACGAAATATCGGCGGTCATCCGCAGCTGGGATCCGGAAGGAAGGCTTGCCCAGTATTTTTCCGAGGCGGCGATATATTCGTCCGTCTTCGCCTTGGCCCGGGAGATCTCATCCTGCGTGTCGCGCGCGATGACCGAACGCAGCTGCGAAGTGTGCCAATGCCACAGCAAAAGCCCCTCGCGGTAGATCGTCAGGCTCATATCCTGAAGGTCGGTGAATGTCCGGACCATCTTTTCACCGGTCTTGCTCATCTTGGAAGGATCCATGTTCTCATATTTCTTAAGCTGGTCGACAAAGACCGAGACGAACGCGCTCATGTAGCCGTTTAAGGAAAGGTTCCCCTTGGTCTTCAAGGCCTTGGCCTTGGCCTCATCAAGCATCATCAGATACGGCATGAGGATCCCCTGCTCCTCCATGCTCGCCGTGTTCATCGAGGCCTCCATCGCCTGATAAAAAAGGTCGTATGTTTTCTCAAATTTTTCGCGCTGCTCATCCAGGGTCTTCTTGAATTCTTCTTCAGGGATCCCCGGGATGTTCGGCAGCATCTGCGGATTGGAAATGACCGCCTGCACCAGGTCGTAAACGGTCGTTCCGTCGACCGTTTCCTGCTTCAGCCAGTCCTTATCCTCCTCGCTTACGACGATCGAAAAATGCCCCTCCCCGGCCGGATGCTGGACGATCTCGCGCAGGGTCTTCTGAAGCTCAGCCTTTTGCGGGCTGTCCTCCTGAAGGCCTTTCATCTGCTGATAGAACTTTCCGATACGGGAATCAGGCGGAAATTTTTCAAAAAGGTCGAAGGTGAAATTCTCATGGCTGAACGAACGCAAAAGCTCGCAGTCCCGGTGAAGTTCACTGATCAGAGAGCGGATCGCTCGCGCGCCGTCTTGTTCTCCCTCTTCATCTTGTCCAGGGCCCAGCGCCAGATCGACTCCTGAGCGTAAAGCTCATCGAACATTTCGACCAGATAATCCAGCCCCATGAGCCGCCCCATAATGTCGACCCGCTTGAGGTCAAAGGCGTCCTTCTGGATCGTGACCGCGGCCCCTGCCCCTAAGACGGGGTCCTTGGCCTCCCCTAAAATCGCCGCGTTCGTTGCCGAAGGATTTTTGACCGGAGAAAGGCGCACATCCCCCCGGACAGGCCTGCGTCCGGCCACAACGGTCCTGACCGCCGTGTTGAATTGCGTGAGGGGCATCTGCCGGTCAGCCCTGCTTTCAGACACATTACTGAACTGCGTCCCTCCGGAAAAATACTGACGCGGAATGACCTCGCCGGTCTCCTCGACCACGTCTTCCTTAATATAGTTATAGGCGCCTTTACGGTAAGATGTGAGATATTGATCATAGATCGCCTGAACCTCGTCCTCTTTTGAAACGGCCTCGATCCCGGCGATCTTGCCTCTGTCTCCGTAAGCCTGGGCCACCGCGTTCATCTTCAGCCGGTCCTTGAACCAGCTCGAAAGGATCAGCGCGTGATAGATCTGCCGAAGCGGCAGAAAATACGCCCCGTTGTTGACCTCCTCTTCCAAAAGCGGAACGATCACCTCGCGCATCGCCTCGTAAGAATCTTCCCCGTCGACCGGCACATCCTTGGCGGCTTCATGGTTCTTCCAGGCGAGATAATCCGATTCCAGCATGACCTTCAGACGGGCCTCCGCGATCACGGCACGGTCCTGTGTTTCATACACGACGGAGTGGTCCGGAACGATCCACACCTTGCTGAAGGTGTATTTGGGGATCTCCTGGCCGCCCATCTGTTCTTTGGCCCTTTTATAGATCTTGTCCCAGAATTTCTTTCCGACTTCCGTTTCCGGATAGGTCAACGACGCGCTGAGCTGTTTTAAAATATAATCCTGCTTGAGCATGTCCCGGCCCGTGTCGGTCTGTCCCAGGGTATCGGGAATAATGCGGTTCTGTTCATACGGAGATAAGTTGACCCACAGGTCTTGTTCCGGGATCGCCAGCCCGGCTAAAAAATAGCGGACCGCTTTTTGAAAGGAGGCGTTCAGATCATCCTGGCTCAGGCTCTCCGCCCCCTGGTCCAGAATAAAGGAAAATTTGAGCGGATCTTCCGGATAGGTCTGCAGCCCGATCAGGGCCGGCCCCTGCAAAGGAGCCGAAAGGCTCATGAGCGTTCCGGGTGCGACCATGCCCGCGATATTGAGCGCCCGCGCTCCCGTTGGCATGGATGTCAGCAGAAAAATAGCTGCCAGAAAGCCATTAATCAGCTTAAAACTTCGATTTTTTGATGAAAAACGTGACATTTTTTGAATTAGGGAACGATCCCTTCCTTATAATATTACAAATATACCATATATGATATACAAAAAACAAATCCAAGTGCACAAATCCCAGGCAAACACAGACAACAATCATAAAAAAATAATCCGCAAATTCCAAACAATACACAATAAACAACCAACTCAGGGTTGTTTAATGATACTCTTCACATTCGGGAAGTTTGCCGACATACCGGCCCTGCCCGCACCAGATATAATCTTTGATACCTGACACGATCCAAAACTGGATCCCGTCTTCCGGCAATCCTCCGTCGAGAGTGTTGCGCTTGGCTAAAATATATTCCGCCGAATCCGAGATCCAATATTCAAAATGCGCTCCAGGGGCCAGATCCGGATCCTCGATCCCTAAATATTCCCAATCGCTAGCCTGGCCCCAGCCTTGAGGGCGATCATAACCTCCGGTCATCAAATAATGCCGCTCCAGGGCAGAACGGATCGAGCTGATCTGGACCTGTGCCTCGACAATACGGCTTGTTTCGACCAGTTTGAAAAGCCTTGGCAGCGCAAGGCTCGTTAACACACCGACAATAACGATCACGATGATCAGCTCTAAAAGAGTGAATCCTTTGCTCCGGTCCCCTGTCATTCTGTTTTCTCCAGTCTCATGAGCGGACAGCTCCCTGTTAAGCCCCTCTTTCCTCCCACCGGTTCCAGAAAATGCGGGCTGGATCGAACTTCTCCTGCGGCCGCTCTTCGCCGGTGGATTGCCCGATAGCGATCACGCAGAACGGAACGATATTGTCCGGCGTTCCCAAAACCCGGCGCACAAAGGCCACGCGCTCGTCCCTGGGGCACACCCCGGTCCAGCAGGCGCCCAGGCCCATGGATTCGGCGGCGATCAAAATATTTTCAACAGCCGCGCTGCAGTCCTGGATCCAGTAAGGCACTTCCGCCCCGCCGTGCGAAAGGTTGACATCCGCCAGCACAACGATCGCCTGCCCGGCAGAGGCCATCATCTGCGCGTTGGGAAGCCCTTTCAAAAGCCCGGCGATCACCGAAGCGTCGTCGATGACCACAAAATACCAGCAGCGCTTATTATACGAACACGGCGCGGCCATCCCGGCTCTGACCAGCTGGGTCAGGTCCTCACGGCTGACCGGCCTGCCCGTGTATTGACGCACGCTTTTGCGGTTTAGAATCGTTTCTATGACGGTGTTCATCGCATTCTCCTCCATAATTTGGGGACAGCGCCCTGTTTCAGCAGATACGTCGCTGCCGCCCGTCTATTGCTCTCTATCGACTAATTTCGCGCCCAGTTCAAACGCTTTCTGGCAGTCTTTTGGAAAAATCTCGCGCCGCCGTTTTAATTTCGCCACCGGATCAAAACGCGGCGCGACGATCTTTGAATAATCCTTAAACTGGTAGGTATCAAACGATGTCAGCGTCTCACTAAAGCCGAAGATCCTCGCCAGAAGCCCTTCCCTGGCGCCGAAACGCTGAGTGTAGCCGAACTCATCCACCTGATCCGGCGTGATCCCCATCGCGTAAATAAATCCGGTCGGGATCTTCTTGGGAAAAAGTGTCGCCGGCGGGTCCGTGTAGGCCAGATACGGAAAAACCAGCCGCTCCAGGAATGACTGCATCACTCCGCTGATGTTTCCCAGATAGACCGGCGAGCCCAAAACCAGCGCGTCCGCCTCCTCGATCCTTTTAAAAACGGCCTTGAGGTCATCATTCACCACGCAGCGGCCGTAACTTTTGCCGTTTTTTTCCTTGCAGGCGAAACAGCTGGTGCATCCTTTGTAATACAGGTCCCAGAGATGAATAAATTCCGTTTCGGCCCCCCGGGACGCGGCCCCTTCAAGGGCCTTTTTCAAAAGCGTGGCCGTGTTCCATTCTTTTCTCGGGCTGCCGTTTATAGCGATCACTTTCATAAAATCTCTGCCTTTCGCATGTCCTTCTTGATCAATGGTATTCTTCGCACTCCTTGAGCTTGCCGACATACCGGCCCTGCCCGCACCAGATATAATCTTTGATGCCCGTCGTGATCCAAAACTGGATCCCGTCTTCCGGCAATCCTCCGTCACGCGCGTTGCGTCTGGCCAAAATATAATGCGCCGAATCATGGATCCAATACTCAAAATGCGCCCCCGGGGCCAGATCCGGATCTTCGATCCCTAAATATTGCCAATCGTTCTCCTGGCCCCAGCCTTGCGGGCGTTCATAACTTCCGGTCATCAAATAGTGCCGCTCCAGGGCGGAACGGATCGCGCTGATCTGGCCCTGCGCCTCGACAATACGACTTGTTTCGATCACCTTGAAAAGTTTTGGCAACGCGATGCTCATTAACACGCCGACAATAACGATCACGATGACAAGCTCTAACAGCGTGAAGCCTTTGTTCAAATGTCTTTTCATTGCTCCCTCGTCTTTCCTCCGTTACTCAACCGCCAACCACACCGTTTTTGTCTTCGGCGAAGTCCTCTCCTCCCGGTGAGTGGGGCGCCCGCCTGAAACGGTCCGCTCGACCCTTTATTTTTTTCGCATCAGAAAATATCCGACCGTCAAGGCCAGAACGATCGACGCGATCCCGATCAGCGTCAGGCTGTCCACCTCTTTCAAGTCCAGGATAATGACCTTCCGCGCGATCGCGATGATCGCCACCGACAGGACCACCTCATAATGCGGATGGCCCTCGGTCAGGTAGGTTTTCATGGTCTCTAACAGTTCGATGCCGATCACCACCAGCATGATGAACCCGAAGATCTCCAAAAGCTCATTGATGCTCAGAAGCAGCACCGGCGGCTTGATAATGCTTTGAACGATCATCCACCCGAGGTCCACGGCGGCCAAAAACAAAACCACCGCCATCATGCCCATCAAAGCCATGATCATGACCTTCTCATACTTTTGAAGCAATGCGAACATTGTTCTCCCCCCTCTTCTTATTGCGCTTTTTTGCGCGGATCATCGCGGAACGCACCAGCGGTAACTGTCGATGCACTTCAGCGTGTCTGGCTTAAACCCCGGCGGGCATGTTGTTGCCTCAAACGTCTCTCCGGTATCCAGCGCATACGGCCCCTTTTTCATGGCTTCGACTGATGCCAGGCAGCAGTTCACGCTCGCCCTGCTCTTGCATCCCTCGGCAAGGGCCTGGTAATCCGGCAGGGCCGTTTCATGATGCGCCTGCCCGGCGTCCTGTCCAGCCCCTTGCGCCCTGTCATAAACGCTCTTAAAAAACTCCGCGTGCTTTGTGTTCGGCTCGATCGAAAAGGGCCGCGCGTGACCCTCATGGATCATGCAGGCGTTTAAAAACCATTCAGCATACTTCCGGCCGTCCTCATAAACATCATAGATGACGCCGGGAACATGGAGCAGTTTATACTCCCTGACCGTGATATCTTCCCTGAAATACACATACGCCAGCAAACGCCCATAATTGTCTTTTTCCTGCTCATCAAACTCGAGCCTCACCTCATCGCCGGGCTTGATCAGCCCCCGCAAGAATTCCGTCGCCTGCTTCGCCCGTTCTACGTCTTGCGCTGTCCGCTCCCACTTCTTGCCGGCGTTTAAATATGCCGCCTCATCTGCGGTGTAGTCATTCTCCGCGCAATCGATGCCCAAAAGCCGGACGCGCTCGCCGTTCTCAAGCTGGATCGTGTCGCCGGAGATGACACGCTTGACCTTGATCCTGTTGTGATCATACGCCTTGCCGAAAGGGATGGAGACCTTAAGCTCCGCGTCCGTGTAAACCTCACCGAAAGCAGGCCCCGCCGATGCCGCGGATATCAAAACCGCGCAGAACCCCATTAACAAAAATCCATAACGCGTTGCTCCTGACGCCCTGTGCATTTATTTCCCCTTTACGCTCTTCGCTTTACGCTTTACGCTGTCTTTAAGCCATTGCCGGTAATACTTTTCATTTTCCTCGGCGGAACGGCCCGACACATACTTGCGGTAATTCTTCTCCCCCAGTTCCCGGCGGATCGCCTCATCGGGATCGCGGCCGTCCCCGAAGTCGCGGTTCAAAATGAACATCACCCGCAGGATCGCTCCGATGGGCCGCGAAAAAAGGTCGGGGTTTTTGCTGCGCGCGATCTCGACCTCATCGACATAAAACGCCGGATCCTTGCGCATGATCACCCCGCGCTCTTCCTTAAACATCGCGATGACCCCGGCGACCATCTTGACCTTGTCGTCATAAGACAGCCCGTCCCACACTGCCTCATAGTTCTGAACGCCCCGCTGAGCATGCGGCTGTCCCGAGGCCGCCTTCGTGTTCTTCTTCGTCTTCGCCTGCGCATTCGCGTTCGTAACGCAGCAGCACATCATCGCTATCAAACAGATCAGCTTCTTCATATCCATCTCACAAATCTTTTAACAGGGCACCATGACACTACGACACTAAAAACCTTAAAACAAGACACTGGGACACTACGACACTGTGACACTAAAAACCTTAAAACCCTAGTCACTAAGTACCAATGTCTTAGTGTCTTAGTGCCTTAGTGCCTTAGTGTCTTAGTGCCTTAGTGCCTTAGTGCCTTAGTGCCTTAGTGCCTTAGTGCCTTAGTGCCTTATTTTATGCCGATCGCCTTCAATATCATCCGCCCGAGCTTCCGCTCACGTCCGGAGGCGGTCAAAGGGACGCCGATCTTTCTGGAAATTTTTCCCTTCAGGCCCGATATTCCCAGCGCCCGTTTCCACGAAAATGAAAATCCGAAATTCTTTCCCATATTCCCCTCCTAAATCCGAATATACAAATTCCAATACACAAATTCCAAACAATAAACAATTACCAAAAAACAAATCACAAACTTCAAACTGTTGTTGATCGTGATGTGTGGTTTGCCTGGTGTTGGGGTGTTGTGTGTTGTTCCTTGCTTGGTATTTGAATTTTGTGTATTGTGATTTCCGCTCTTTACCCTTTCCGCTTTAACTCCTCCAGACTTTTCAGTCGAAACCCCAGCTCCCAATACCGGCACTCCACGCGGCTGTTCTCGGTGATCTTAATTTCCGTCTCCGGCGACAGGCTGATCAGCCCGTGCCAGGTCCCTTTATAGAGAATGACCGGTTTGTCGAGCCGGAAACATTCGATCCGTTTGAAATCTTTTTCCGTCGACACAAAGATCAGCGCCTCACCCGCAACCGGCTCAAAGGTCTCATCAGAAGCCGGATGACTTTCCATGCGGCCGATGGTCTTGTCGCGCAGGACCAGATACGCCACGCGCCAGCCGTTTTTTTCAGCCACCGTATGAACGATCCGCCAAAGATTGCGCTTCGTTCCCTTCAGCTCTTTCGACGGGTATTCAATGATCTTGCCGTATTGTTTAAAATTTTTTCTGCCCGGTGACTGGATCAGCATCCAATTTTCTTTCCATGTGTCTTGTGCCGTGTGTCCGCTTTAATGTCTTAAAGACGTTGAATGCGGCGTATCATTAATAGATCGCGCGAAACGTCCGATCCATCTTCCGCGTCCCAGTATACAATAAAGCGCTTTTGAGCAAAAGCTTTCCGTCTTCCGCCTATTTTCTTCCCTCGATCACGCAGATATGCGTATCTGAATCGGTGTAAACCGCCGAACACGCATCCGCCAGAGCATCCCGCATCGTTTCCCAGGTCGCTGGAAAAAGGAAGATCTTAACCCGGGCCTGCCCCTTCGGCAATTGCGCCGCCAGCTCCTCGGCCTCATGAAGCTCCGTGATCCTGTAGACCCGCTTCTGCGAATACGCCAGCGCCTCAGGCGGAAGGTCGGTGATCTCAAAATCGAACGATAAACACAGATCATGATACGCGGCGTTCCTTTTGACGAGCTCTCCCACCCTTTTATACTGATCATCATCCTCCCCGAAAAACCGTTCGTAACAGAACGCTGTCCTGAAAAAAACTCCGCCCGAAAGAAGAACAAAAAAACTCAGCAGGAACGCCAGATCAAGCATCTTTCTCCGCCGCATTTCCGGGGCCCGTGTGAAATAAACGACCGGAAATATCCCGAAGGGGATCAAAGAAAAACTCAGGGCCCACTTGAGCGCCGCGAAGTCATGGATCATCGAATGCTGCTGAAAGACCAGCCCCTGAAGAACACAGGGCAGAACGGTCAGCAGGACCAGATAAACAGCTGTTCCTGCGAGGCCCCGTTCACGCGCCGGTGTTTTGCCGCGCCCCTTTTCAAACGCGCCATACAAAAACACCATCACCACCGCCGCCACCGTCGACAAGGTCAGGACCAGGCCGTAACCGTCCACGATGTGCCCGGCAAGATAGTGTTCCAAAAATCCGGGGAAGATGCCCTTCCATCCGACGCCGGACCTCCAGAAGAACGTCTTAAGCAGCCGGCCGAGGGCACCTGCGGAAAAAATCTGATACGCGTAAATCCCGATGCCCGCAAGAGCGGGGGCCACGAACGTTCGCGCGCTCACGGCGATCTGCCGGACACGGCCGGATGCGTCCTTTGAAAAAAACAGCACCCTCAGGACAGCCGCGACCGCGATCACAAAAACAAACAGCCAATCCGTCAGCACGCCCAGGAAAACGGTCCCGCCCAGCAGGAGGCGGTCAGCGGACTTCAGCGTTCTGTTCAGATAATATTTCATTTCCAGATAAACAAAGATGACAAAAAACAGCATGACCGCCTGGTCCGCGAAAAAAACATTCTGATGCCAATACAATGTCGGAGGAGTGAACAGATACACCAGCGAAGGCGCCGCGGAAAAGGCAATATTGCCGGGGCTCACGGCCTTCACGCCGTCGATGATCATGAGCATCAAAGCAAACAGCATCCACGCGATCGCCAGGTGGTTTGCGAGGTTGTAGGCCTGATACAGCCTGATCAGGTCCTGGATGCCGAAGGCCTTCGCGATCAGGAACGCCGGGATGAACGCTCCGGGAGGATAAGAGACATACGGATCCCTCAGGGCAAGACCGCTGAATTCGATCGAATCCGGGTTAAGGACATGCATGAACTTCAGCTTGAACGCGCCGTCGTTAAGCCAATTACGCGTCACGCACACAGAATGCGCCGTCAGCCATTCGTGATGGGGCCCCAAAGGCCGGGCGAACCATTTCTGACGAAGAACAACGGAATACATGAAGCACACCCCGATCAGCACAAAGCACAGGGCGGTTATGGCCTTTTGCCGGTTTATCCCGGATGCGCGCTCTTGCATGGTCTAGCTTTCTCCCTCCCGCATCTCATGATAAACATCGTCGGCGTTGACCTTCCACAGGTCATAGGGAGCGCCCGGGAGCCGCAGATAATTGCGCGCCGCCAGGATCCCCGTCATGATCGAATGGTCCTGATTGTTGTATTTGTGCATTCCGCCGCGGCCGATCGCTGAGAAGTTGGAAAATTCATCGATCCTGGACTTCAGCACGTCATAATGGCCTTCAAACCCGACATAGCTGGCCGGATACGCCTGCGCCTCCCGCACGACCCAGGACCGTTTGACCGACCGGCCCTGCACAAAGCCCAGCAGCTTTAACTCGTCGACCGCGAGCCTTTCCAGCGCCTCATCCGTCTCGTTCCAAAGGCCCTCGTTCTGGAAGACAAAATATTCCACGCCCAGCGCGCTCGTGCCGGGATGATCGACCATCGCTTTAGAAAAATTGCCGTAATTGACCAGCCGCGCCATGCGCACGTCCGGAGAATGAATGTAGATCCACTGGTCCGGGAACAGGCCCTCCCCTTCCAGAAGCAGGTTCACCGTGATGTGATCACGGTATCGCAGCGCCTTCACCGCTTCCTGCACGCGGGTCGGCTCTTGGGGGTCCAGCATGCTGAAAAAACCCTTCAGCGGAATGCTGCTGAAAAAATGCCGCGCGGTAATGTTCATGCGCTCTGAACCGTCGAGGCAGACATCGACGGACTTGATCGTTGCGCCCTCCCGGCGGATCCCGGTAACGGCCGCCTTCAGCAGAACCTCTGCGCCCCCGGATTCGATCCTGCGGCGCAGCGCTTCATACATCTGACCCGACCCCAGGACCGGATAATGGAATTCTTCCACCAGGCTTCTGACATGGTTGTCTTTCTTTTTCAGGATGGCCTTTTTTAAGATCTGCAGCACGCTGAGATCTTTGATCCGCTGCTCGGCCCACTGCGCGCTGATCTGGTCACACGGCCGGCCCCAGACCTTCTCGGTATAGGTCTTGAAAAACGCGCTGTAAAGAGCGCGCCCGAACTTCTGGACCACCCAATCCTCGAAGGTGTCCGGCTTTTTTGGGGGGGCCAATTTCGACGCGACGAAGGAAGCGATCACCTTCAGCGATTCAACCGGGCCGAGTTTCAGCAGGACGTCCACAGGTTTGATGGGGTAATGAAAAAATTTTTTGTTATACAAAATGCGCGTAAGACGTGAAACCGGAATGAAATCAGGCCCCAGGGTCTCTTTCCACAACGCCTCGATCTCGGGATTGCGGGTAAAAAAACGATGCGGCCCGATATCGAACCGCGCGCCTTCATGGACTTCGGTCCGGGCAAGGCCTCCGACGATGTGATTGCGGTCGACGATGATCGTGTCCTTCACGCCGTGTTTGGCCAGCTCCGCGGCCGCTCCCAGCCCCGCCGGTCCCGCGCCCAGGATACAACATTCGCAAGACTTAAAGATCATCCGACATTCTCCATTTTGATACAGGGGCCGATACAGGCCCGGCGCCCTATCTCTTCAACATTCCCTTTATGATCATGCTGATGGCAAAACAGATCAACGCAATGAATATCACGGCCGGCCACGCGAACGGGCTCAAGAACGCCCTGGCGATCCAATCCAGGACGGTGCACGAATAGGGCTCGCCAAAATGATTCACACATGTGCCGAAAAACATGAAACCATTTTTCGGTATCCACCACATCAATTGGATACCCGTTATAGCTGCCAATGTGAGAGCGGCTGTTAATACTAACACGAACATGCTCTACCCTCCGTCTTCCATTTTCCGTTTTCTATCTTTCCTCTTCCCTCTTCTATTTTTCCTTAAAAGATGTCATGTGCCTTATCAGCTGTATATCTTCCAAAACAAAATTCCCCAGGTCCGCCGCGAGGGTCGCGATGCCCATCGAATGCTGATCATAAAGCCGGTAGGCCTTGCCGATCTTCTGAAGATCTGTCCGGTAAATGACCTTCACCCTGACCGCCTGGATCTTATGAACGCTCGGCCTGCCGTCAAAGTTGCAGAAAAAACAGGACCCCGTCGGGATCACAAACAGAAAAAAATCCTCATCCCCGTATTTTTTGGTGAAGAACTCGGCTTTTAATTTGATCTTCAAATCCGCCTGGTCTTTGGAGGCGGCGAGCGTATAACCGGCGTCCTGAAGTTGAGCGGGCAAGACCTCATTGAGGATATCGCATTGCTCTTGTGCGGATTTAAACAACGGTCCGCCGCAGCCTTTGAGCTCCCAATAAACCGACCGGATGTCCTTAGACGATGCGATCGTGGCATCCTTCCCGATGCGATCCTCGGCCTGGAATGTGTAGGTGGCGCAGCTGTTATAAACCAACAGGCTCATCATCGCCAGCACCAGCGGCGACCAGATCAAATATTTTTTCACCTTCATCGCTTTACGCTCCACATTTCCATTGTGTTTTAATAAGACACTACGACACTATGACACTGAGACACTAAAAACCTTTAAACAAGACACTGTGACACTACGACACTCAGACACTAAAACCCTTAAAACCAGGAAACCAAAAATCTTTTTTCTTTTCACTTTTCACGTTTTCACGTTCATAGTGCCTTAGTGTCACAGTGTCTTATTTTAATTAGGCCGCTGCCCCCGATTTTATATAATATCAAGAATCCGTTGAATTTGAGGAACGCCGTACTCTGCCCTTCCAGTAACAACTTTTAAATTCGGCAGCACTTCACACTGACCAAAACTATGAGTATGGCCGCACAATACCGTCATCTCAATCATAGGATGTTTTTCCATAAAATTCTTCAAGACATTTCCGACAACTTTACAAGAAAAAAACGGCAACCAATCATCTCCTGAAATTTGACCTTCATGCCAAGTCGCTTCTTTAAATGGCGGGACATGAGTCAAAACAATGATCCTGTTATGCTTCTTTACTGCAAGAGGAAGAACCCGTCTAAAATGTTCTGCCGCTTCATTAGCCAATTCCTGAATAGCACTTAAACGCAGGGTCCGATCCCTCGTCTTCAATTCATCGATCAAATAAAAATCATTCAGTTCTACAGAACTACGGTAAAAATCTCCAAACCGTCCATCAGCCCAGGAATCATGCCCGATCAAAACCGTGTGAGTCGATAAGCTTACAGAGTCGACTGCATTTAACCAAATTAAATTCTCAGAATTTTTTACCAGATCAGCAACCATTGATCGGGTTCCCTTGATCGATCCCTCATAATAATCATGGTTACCAAGAACAAAATAGATCGGTCGCTTTAAAACAGATTCCGCATGCTTAAGATAATCAATGATCTTATCGGCTTCGCCAATATCTCCCGAAACAAAAAAACAATCAACCGTTTCCTCAGATACCAGCAACAGGAACTCTTCCAGTTGATCGTGTTTTAAAAAATTCAAATGAATATCTGTTAACCAAGCCGCATTCATTTTTATTAAAATCCCGCCCTCATGTACGTAAAAAGCTCTCCAGCCGTCTCTTCTATGTTAATTGTGCGATCAATTCTTGAAACCGTTCAAAAATATCCGTCCTTAAATCATCAATAAATACATCCGGTCCATTTTCTTTTTCAACCATCAAACAACCGGGGCTTGAATTACGCTTAAAATATTTTTTCAAATTCTTTGCCGCTTGCGGCAACTCACCCCTTTTATAATATTGATGAAACTCTTTCAAAATAACATCAAGGTCGGGAGCATAGCGCAATATAAAGTAGATATAAAAAAGATCTTTCGCTTGTTTTAATTCGTCCTCACGCTCAACAAACACCGCTGATTTATGATAAATAAAAGCTGAGGGTCTAGGACATAATAAAGAATGGGTTTTATCTCTTCGTGCATCTTTGACGCTGACTGGCGCTGAATGACTCAATAAGAAATCGAAGTCGGGAAGTTTGTTAAGGCTCATTTGAACCCCAACGAGTTTTTCGACATTCTCTACCGGAATATCCGTCGAACTGATAAAGTCAATGCGAACTTTCCCGCTCTTAAATAAAACAACCGGATACATCCGATTCATATCTAGATGGCGTTCAGTATAATCAAAGTCCGACAAAATCTGAAAGATGGTTTTCTTATGAACTCGCGGCTTCTTTGGGCTCACACCAAAATCAATATCCAATGTTGTAACCGGGTTAACAGTAAAATTTTTCCAGATAAAGCGGGGATAAACATACGCCAACCATCCCCCAACAAGCGTAAGCTCACCGAGATATTCATTCAAATCATCAAGCACACAAAAAAATAAATCTTCTGACTCCATATTATTGGCCAAGGGTTTTTCCTTCCTGTTCCAGCTTTTCTTTTAAGAACTCCGACTGCTCTCTCCCCCTGGGCTGAAAATGATATAAATCTAAAAATAACTGCAAATTGGAAACAACAGAATATCCTTCGATCTTTTGACTGTTTGCAAAAGTGCTTGTTTTATAATACGGCTCAATAAAATGCACATTTCCCCCGGAAACAAGCTCTTTCAAATCAAGTTTCTGCCGGACATTAAGAATATCCTTATCCCAGTTATCCGTTCTCAAATAAATGTATACTTGATCTGTTTTCACATAAGACGTTAATAAATTAGCACCTGAATGAAGCGTCAGCGCATAGGTATGATTATTAAGAACGGCTTTCATTTTTTTCAATATATCTTGGTCGTGAGTGTAATACGTCTTGACTGTATTAAGCTCAAACTTATAAAATTGCGTCCATTCTTTGATAAGCTTGTCAGGGTAAGTCAACACTGTATGACTCTCTGGTCCTTTTTTGATACGCTCCGCATATCCCTTTTGAGCGATGATCTCTAAAACCTGCTGTGTTAATCCGAGACTAACCCCTTCAGGCCCGTTGAAATCTCGCACGACCCATTTGCGATCAGGCTCTTGAAGCATCTTCCTAAGAATTAATGTCGCCTTATCAGCAAATATGTTCTTTTTATATGTCTTTTTGTTCATAATGTTCACCAATCTATCAATGTTCACTCTTTAGTGAACAATATATAATATATGAACATTAATGTCAAGCGCTCTGGACATACTCACCGTTCTGCTCTTCCTGCACGATGCGCCGGCCCGTTTCCCAGGCAAACCTGACCTGCGCCTCCCGCGCGTTGGTGTACAGAGCGGAAATATCCTCGACGAGTTTTTGGAACCTGTTTTTAGCTGGAAGGTTGGTGGGCATGGGCGGTCACCTGTTATTTACGAATATGTTTCCTTTGTAAAACGCCAATCATATCCATAAGCTTTTTTACGATACCCATATCCTGTTGTACATGGTTTGCGCAAACAAACAGAACTAATTGATGAAACACAGTTCGTATTTTTAACTTTGCCTTTTTCTACTAGCCACTTTGCCGCCTCATGCTGGCTTGAAAATACTTTCAAAATATTCCCCGACTGCAAATCAATCATACAAACTTCTTTACTTGTTTTCGCTGCAGCAGCTTTAGCTCTTTTTTGTGCATTTGCTTGCGCTTCTTGAGAATGTTTATTCTTCCATTCTTTTAATGATGCTTTACGCTTTTCATTAGCTTTTTGGCTTGTACGCGAACTTATTAGCTTTTCCTGCCAAGCCTTATATTTTTCTGGGTTTTCTTTAGCCCACTTTTTAAAGCCAGCTTTTCGTTTTGCTTGGCATTCAAGAGTTTTAATTTTTTCGTGACTTTTCTTTTTTGCTTCAGCATATTCCTTGGGGTTTTCCTCTCTCCACCTTACAATACGCTTACTAAACATTTCACGATATTTTTCTGAGCTCATGACTTCTTTTATTCTTCGACTACGCGCGCGAAGTTCTGGTGTATCACCCGATCGAAAAGCTTTTTTGGATGCTTCAAGCATCGGTTTAAACTGCTCAGGATGATTTTTTATATACTCACGTTTCTTTTCGCTTGTTTCTGCGATGGATGGATGCTTAGTTGTTCCACCGCCGCCAGCAACAAGATTAAGGCATTTTTCATCAGACAAAAGGTCTTTATCGACAATAGTCGCTTCAAGTTGTTCTGCTTCCTCAGCGGTCTCACATTTTGCGATATAATAACGCGCAAATCGATCTTTATATTTTTTAAACTTATTTACAAATTTTAGTCCAGATCCTTGATATCGTTTTAATTGAGACCATGTGGGCCGATTAGCTTTACCAATATAATATTCGCCGCTTTCCCAGTTTATTTGAATATAAATTACTCTATAATAACCATCACTTTCATTTCGTTTACGAACAAGTTCACTTGGGGTTAAAACATCAAACCAACGGTTTTTTATTGCAATACGCTGTTTATTGAAACCCCATTTTGCTGAATTACGTTTTGAATCAAAAAAAGCGGACAGATTGTCATCCAAAGACAATTCAGCCGGATTAAATTCCTGCCAAACTCTGATATTTTCATTAATTGTTATTATCATGCTTTAATTGAAATAAAAGTGACGCGCACATTTATTGACTCATTTAAAAAAGGTGTACGTCACGCGTCCCGTTTATTATTTATTCATTTTATCTCGTGGCTCCGGATTCTTCTGCATAAGCCCATTGAATTCGTCTGCAGTCTTACAGACCAATTTTTTTACCCTTCATTTTATTGCTTACACCAAGCGGCGATGGTATTAATATTCTTCTTTATTGCCGCAGAGATTTGATCATCGCCAAGCCCATCAATTTTAATTAAGACACTGCTTGCCTTATGATCAGCATTCCGAAAAATTCCAAGTTCTTCTTCAAATGATTTATCGAATACCGCTAAAGCATCCTCCATAATCCAAGAACACGGTCTTTTGTTATCAGACTCGTCTTTCTTTCTACCATCTAGGTCAAAAACGGTAAAATATGGTATTCCAAAGGCTTTGCATAATAGCTGGTAATATGGGATCTTCGACTTCCCATTTGCACTGATAATGGTCACGTCACAAAGACTTTTATTAATCTTATTAGCCAAAACCGGCATTCCATATTTCTCAGCGGGTCCTTCAACAATTAAACATTTACGGGCAAAGAATATTTGATTATCCTCACGAAAGAATACTGTTTTATGCTGATGAAATTTTTTAATCTCATCGAGGTGCTCCGACACTTCCTTGTTTTCTATAACCTCATTCAGCTTTTCTGCCTCCGGCGTATTCTTAAAATCTCTGTTGAACCGACTTATTGAATCCCAATTGGCGATACTTATAAAACAATCCGATTGCGTTGTGTAAACTATTTGAGATGATGATTTTTGAAATTCCTTGAACAATCTCGACTGCAATTGAGGATGCAAATGAAGTTCCGGCTCATCTATAAGAAATACTATTTCCCCTCTCGAAAGACTACTAATAATCTCTAATAAAAAATAAGCCAATAAAATGGAGATACCGGAACCGAGGTTTTTCTGGTCAATTTGATTCGACCCATCGCGTAATGAGAAAAAAGATTTTAAAAACGGCTGTTCGATATCCAATAAACTCAGCTCTAGATTTTCGCACTCAATACCAACAAAATCTTTTAGCTTCTCTCCTAGCGGCCGCATAATGCGGTCATTTTTTGGATCAATCACAGTGGCGATAACCTGGCTGTAAAAATCTTCCCACTTCTGCACGATATCCACCTGAACCCATTTATTCCTGTATCGCCAGTTTAAATCCTTTATTATTTTACTCAAAAGCGTATTAAAACCGGTACTTGCTTCACTTTCTCTGTCACGATCAAAATAAAATATGTTTGGATAATTTATGAATTCATTCTGCAGTGATAACCTTTGCTGTGTGAACTTAAAGACAGAGTTAGCTGTTTTACGCGGAGATTCATATCCTTGATCAGTCTTAAGCACTTTATCTGGGATTTTGGTTGATAGCGCATCTAAATAAATGCACTGAAGCTCCTCTTTAGAGTTATACAAAATTGGTACAGCATATTTCTCTGTCACGAACGGATCAGACAATGCTTTTCCTCCCGCGGCCTGTTTTCTTCTATGCGCTGAAAACACGACGCTTCGACACAAAATATCCTGAGTGGTATACCCATCGGGTATCTTACACAAAAAGGGCTTATCGAAATATACTGTTATCCCCAAATCTCCTTCGTCGCTATTATTGAAATCTTGCTCAGTGATATATGCATATCCTGATGAAGTTGCTAAATTAATAGCTTCTAAAATCGTGGTTTTGCCACAACCGTTTTCTCCAATTAAGGCATGACATTTTTGAAAATCGACATCAACTTTCTTAAAACATCGAAAATTATTTATTTCTATTCTAGATATTGCCATTACGCCCTCTTATTATTGAACTTATAAAAATAAAGGCAACGGACACATTTGCTACGTTCCCTTTATGGCCGCTTTTCCATCCTGCCTTTGACCAGCTTGGCCGGATACTTCCTGGCGTTCTTCTTTATCTTCCTGAGGACCGCCTTTTCCAGGTCGATCCCGTATAGGCCGCAAAACCCCATCAAATAAATGGCCACATCCGCGACCTCATCCTCGATCTCAAATTTTTTGCGTTTGTCTTTCAAGATCTGAGCCGCCTCTTCAGCCGAATTCGTCCACTGGAAATGCTCCATGAGCTCCGCCGCTTCGATAGACAGGGACATGCTCAAATTTTTTGGGGTATGGAATTTTTCCCAATCCCGTTCTTTAACGAATTTTTTTATTTTATCCTGGATCAAAGATATTTCATTCATGCAATTCCCCCGATCAGAAAATAATAAAGGCCAGGGAGCTCCTGGCCACAATACAGTCATTACGTTTTTTATATCTCAACTTTAAAAAAGCGTCCGTCATGTTTTTTGTTTTTTCCTATTTTTTTTAGGAATCATATTCACTCTTAAAACTCCCTAGAGAATGCGTATTAATTTTATAAACAGACTCTTCTATTTTATAAATAATAACATTATCAGAATTAAATTCCTGCAGATGGCTTAATGTTGCAACCTGACCCGGAACCAATTGAAGTTTTTTTCTTAAAATCCAATTCCCCAATTCTTTATTGGGATCGCTCATTAAAGCTTTACATCCCTGCTGACAAACCTTTGCTGTCATTTCCCTCCCATCATCTGTAATAAGCTTAAACTTCTGGTCTTTCGGCGGGAAAAAGCCGGGCTTCACCTGATGGATAATCTGTGGAATCGGAATATAAACTTCATCCGGATGACGAGACCGTCCGCCCGCATTCCATTGGTTAAGGCCGGATTTCAATGAGACTTTTCCTGTTCTTGTACTGTAAAGAGGCAGAATCACATAATCTGTTTTCTTGATAAGACTGCGATCTACAGTATCCGGCTCACTAAGTTCATCAAGGGCTGCATTTAAAAGCGCCTTGTTTAAAAACCCGTTAATTTCTACAGCATCAAAATATTGCGCATAACTAAAATCCATAAGAAGAACACTCTTGGATATATTGAATGTATATTTAAAATACTTATCTTCAAAAGCCACTGACCCCCGTTTTTTTTCGATCCCTCTAATTGAAGGAAGATCAATAGGGATCATAGGACACTCTGCGATATATATTTTCCCTACATCCCGAACAACATAATGATAAACGGTGTTTTTAAGGCCGTACGCCTTTACCGTTTCTTCTATCCGCTGATTCCTATATAAAGCAACCTGCTTTATTAAATGATCATCATTTGTTAAATCTAATGGGAACTTCGCGCGGTTGTTAAACTCAGCCACTTTTTCTGTCCCGCGCATTGCTGGTTTTGCCAAAAAAGTTTTTACGCCTATCCCATCTGTGATCTTAACAGCATCAACCGAAACATCTTTTCGGGTTTCGTCAGAGGCTTCAAAGGCTTTGCAGAAAATTTTTTCAACAACCCGATAAGGCAGATACGGTTTTGTATTTCCGCTGAATATTGGACTAAGCTGAGCTGTGCCTAATATAAGCTGTTTGTATTTTTTTCTCTGAGGGGATGATTGTTTAGGATAAAAGGGGTCAAAAAACATTATCCAGCTGTTCTTTCCATTAGAGCGTTCTGCTTCATCCTGCAGCCGGCTCTAATACATTTTGAACTCGATAGGATCCGGCAGCATTCTGATATTTCATATCTAAAGCAATCCTAATCTTTTCCGCGATACGGCGTATTACAGGAACACTCACAGAATTTCCCATCTGCTTATAAAGATGCGCTGAGGCTATATCGGGAAGACGAAAATCATCGTCAAACCCCTGCAGGCGGGCACATTCACGCGGAGTCAGCTTGCGAATGCCGTAATTATCACGGACAAGCGGAACATTATGGCCTCCGGTTCCCATATTTGCTGTCAAAGTCGGGCATACTCCGCTTTTATTCTCCCGAAGATAAACCCTCCGCCACTGATAAACAGTATTCTTAGATTTCATCTGTTCATTCAGAACTTTATAAAAACCGCATTTCTCAGTATAGTAATATTTTCTGTCAACTTTCTTTTGTTCTAAAATGTCTCGACGGACCGTTTTTGTTAATTCACTCTTTTGAGGAAAAGAAAAATTATCAGAACAACTCCCGTCTCCTCTTACCCATGCAGATTCGTCTTGAAAACCGACAATATAAATTCTTTCTCTGGTCTGCGGAATATTGCCGTACTCCATTGTATTAAGAACTTTCGGAATAAAAGAATAGCCCGTATCTTTAATTGTTTCTTCCATCACGCGGAATGTTCTGCCGTTGTCATGGGCAATAAGATTTTTGACATTTTCTAAAAGAAATGCTTTCGGCTTAAGACTTGTAATTATTTTCATCGTTTCAAAAAACAAATTACCCCTGGAGTCTTCAAATCCCTTTCTGTAACCGGCAATAGAGAATGCCTGACATGGAAAACCGGAGGTAATAACATCCGTCTTATCAAGAAAGCTCATCTTCTGATTAACCAAATCATGAACATCGTCTGGAAAGAATTTATGGGAAAAATTGGATTCGTAAGTGATCTTTGCATTCTTATCAAATTCATTTGCCCATAAAAGCTGAAAACCTGCCTGTTCAAAGCCTCGGCAGATCCCGCCTATTCCTGCAAATAAACTTCCGACCGTATACTTTGCTTTTTTTACCATGTTATGATTCATTTCAATCCTCCATTTTAAGGGGGAAATTTAAGGAATGAGGATTGAAGCATGTTACCACTCATATGTGTGGAATGTCAATACTTTTCTTTTCTTCAAACAACGGCTTTAATTTAGAAAAAACTTTTAATTCCTTTTTTACTTCACACTCCCAAACTGTAATAATACGCCAACCATCTTTTTTTAACGCTCGTTTATTTATTTTATCGCGTTCTAAATTTCTTTCAAGTTTCGGAACCCAATATTTTTTATTTGTTTTTGGTACATTTGCCCGGCGGCATCCTTTATGGCAATGCCAAAAACATCCGTGAACAAAAACTACAGTTTTATATTTAGGAAGAACTATATCCGGCTTCCCGGGAAGACTTTTTACATGAAGCCCGAATCTAAATCCCACCCTATGAAGAATACTTCTAACTATCTTTTCGGGCTTCGTATCCGCGGCCCGTATGCGGGACATATTCCAGCTTCTTTTTTCTCCGCTCAAATGGTCCATATGTCAGTTCATCACTAATATTTTCTGTATGATTATACCATTAACAAACTGCTGTAAAATCGTTTATTCTTTATTTCGAGATGTCTGCCATATTAAATTCATCAGATTTTTCCTGTCACCAATCAATCGGAAAGTAGTCTTTGAGGAATTTGCCGCACCAGTGTTTGCCCGTGAGGATGCCGCTAAAGAACGGATCGCACACCCGCGCCGCGCCGTCCACAATGTCCAAGGGCGGCTGAAAATCATGCTGCTCCTGCTTAAACGCTGCCAGGGCGGCCGGATCTTCGTCCGTCACCCAGCCGGTATCGACCGCGTTCATGTAGATGCCGTGCCCGGCCAACTCTGCCGCGGCCGTGTGCGTCAGCATGTTGAGCGCGGCCTTGGCCATGTTGGTGTGGGGATGGCGTTCGCTTTTTTTAAAACGCAAAAACTTCCCCTCCATGGCCGACACATTGACGATGTGTTTCTGCCCCGTCACGTCGCGCTTCATCATCGGGATGAGCCGGTTGCACAAGACAAACGGCGCGATCGCGTTCACCAGCTGAAGCTCGAGCATCTCAGCGGTCGGAACTTCGCCGAGCTTTAGCCGCCAGCTGTTGGTCGCACGCAAATCCACCTGCTGAAGATCCGCGTCGAGCTTTCCGCTGGGGAAAACTTCCTGAGTGTTCAGCGCATGATCATACGCGTAGGGGATCTGCGAGAGTGCGGCGGATGCGCGCAACCCTATCCCCGGCGTTCGGCCCGTCCAGCTGACCGGCAGGCCTTTCTCTGAGCTGAGGGCGTCTTTTGAAAAAGACGCGAGCCTTTGCTTGCATTCTTCAAAATCATCCATCAACGAAAGCGCCTCGATCGGAATTTCAAAATGCGCCTTCGCTTCATTGGCCATCAGGTGTTTATAAAACCCCGGCGGGCGCCTCACGGTCTGGGCCGCGTTGTTGATCAAAATATCCAGGCGGTCATATTTTTGTTCCACAAAAGAACAGAAGATCTCCACGCTCGGTGTATGCCGCAAGTCCAGCCCGTAGATGTGCAAACGGCTTTTCCAGTTTTCAAAATCCTCTTCTTTGGAATACCTGAGCGCCGAATCCACCGGAAAGCGTGTGGTGGCGATGACCCTCGCTCCGGCGCGCAGCATCATGAGCGTCGCCTGATATCCGATCTTTAAACGCGAGCCAGTGATGAGCGCGACCCGCCCCTCAAGAGAGGCGGTCTGAAAGCGTTTTTGATAATTCAACTCTGCGCACGACGGGCACATGGAGTCATAAAAAAAGTGGAGTTTGGTGTACTCGGCCTTGCAGACATAACAGTTGCGGGCGGATTTCAGCTCTGGTGGTGGCGCCTTCGGGGGCTGCGGCTCCTCCGGCGTTTGCGGGTCGTGGGCCTGCGCCTCTTCAAACGCAATTTGTTTGGGCGCGCTGAACACTTTGGCCTCGCGCGCTTTGCGGATGCCTGTGTTGGCGCGGGCCATGCGTTCGTGCGTGCGGGTGCGCTGGCGTTTGGCTTTGCGGATCTCGCGTTTGCGCGCGACGATCTCATCGCCGTTGGGCTGCGCGAGCCTCCCTGCGGCTTTCAAAAGCTGGATGCGTTCTTTTTCAGATAATTGAGCGAGCTTGGAGCTGTCTTCAACTAAACCTTCAAGGATCGAAATGCATTCCGCGATTCGTTCAGGTGATGGAGTGATCGGATTTTTTGGGGTGGTCATAGGGGAAGATTATAGCATGACTTTTAACAAAAGACACTAGGACACTACGGCACTACGACACTAAAAACCTTAAAACCCTAGTCACTAAGTACCAATGTCTTAGTGTCTTAGTGCCTTAGTGCCTTAGTGCCTTAGTGCCTTAGTGTCTTAGTGCCTTAGTGTAACAGCCATTCCAACGCATCGGCCCGATCGCGAAAACTGTGGACGTTAGCGCCCCGGTTGACCGAGATGTTTTCAGCGAATCGCATATTTTGTTCAAGCGTGTCAAGGAAGGCGACTTTCAGATCGCCGAAATGCGTCTTTGAATGGGACCCCAGCTCTGCCTTATCCAGTTCTGGGATGGAGCCTTTCAGATGTGTCAGATCAATGAGGATCTTATTTTTGCCGCGGGCGCGGGCCTCCTCCGCCGCGGTCTGCCCGCTTTCCAGAAACCGCTCAAAAGAATATTTGCCCTCCAAGATCACCTCTAAATAAAGTTCTTCCTCAATGGTTGTCACCTTGAAACTCATAGAGCATGCCCCCTGTTGTTGGAATAGAAAATATTATAAAACATGAAGCGCGGAAGGTAAAGCATTTAACTAAGACACTGAGACACTACGACACTGAAAACCTTCAAACAGGACACCCTGACAATACGGCACTAGGGCACTAAAATCTTAAAAACATTAAAACCAAACAGTCAAAAAAAAGGCACCAAGAGCTTCCAATGTCTTGGTGCCTTAGTGCCTTAGTGTCACAGTGCCTTAATTAGCGCCTATTTATTTTTTTTCCGTAAAAACGCGCCGGCCAGTCCGGTCGAAAAAAGCAGCATCGTCGCCGGTTCGGGGACCGCGTTAGGAGCAGTAACATCTCCGATCGTGACCCGGTAACTGTTCAAAGAAAGAGCGCCTAACAAACGCGTGTGATTGGGATCATCAACGCTCCAATAATTCAACTGAGGATCGGAATTGGATGTGTAAATACCATCCGGCAAAATGTCATATCCCGGCGCATTGGCAAGACCAAGCCCCATAGGAATCAGGGTCGTTCCACTATAGACCCCCCAATAACTTCCCATGTTATAATCTATTCTTACAGCCGGAGAATATTCCCCGTTCAAAAGCGGATAACCATTCGATTGCCCCCCCGCCAACTCATCCCCGTCAGAAATAACCGTGAACGGAAGCCATACCCGGTAAGCCCCGGATTCAGCTATATCCGTATAGGTCACATTCGGGTCCGTCCCCCAAAACCATGTCAGCGCAAAAGCATCGGACGCCAGGATAAGCGTCACAGTCAGAACTACGGTTAAAATTATTCCTTTTTTCATTTTCCCCTCTTTCTATTTTTGACTTTCCCTCTACGCTTTACGCTTTCGCTTTTTTAGCGCCATACCCGTCAGCCCCGCGCCGAACAAAAGCATCGTCGCCGGTTCCGGAACTGCCGATGTCCCGTCCCCCCGGACAGTAAGATCATCAATAAAAACTTCGCTTCTGCTCGTTATGTCGGACACCTTTAGACTTATTTTTGAAATAACACTATCGATATTAAAACTCAACTCCCGGTATGTGGAATCTGCCACCCCGGAATTGACAGGGTTTTTACTAAAAACATACCCCGCCGAAGGATCGGGATCAAAAGCAACTCCATCCAGATAGATAAATCCCTGCGATCCCCAGTTTCCGAATAATTCGATGTCTTTAAATGATAGCATCGAGACATACGTCGGCTCATCGAAATCAATGTTCAAAATTGTTTCATAACTCGAAAAACAGCTTGCACCGCAGGTCGAACGGCCAAAACCAAACGCCTTGGTGCTGCCAAAAACAGTTTGATCAACGATGCCTGGATCAGAAGAAAAACTTCCCGCTGAAGAAAATGAAGCTCGTGGATCCAGAACACCATCTTCAAAATTTTCAGAAAATATGACAAGCGCAAACGCATCGGACGCCAACATAAGCGTCACAGCCAGAACCGCAGTTAAAATTATGCCTTTTTTCATTTCGCCTCTCTTTCTATTTTTGACTTTCCCTCTACACTTTACGCTTTACCCTTCGCAAGCTCAGGACTCCCTGCGGTCGCTCTTTCTGAAAGCCATACCTGTTAATCCAACGCCAAAAAGCAGCATCGTCGCCGGCTCAGGGACCGCGTTGCTACCATTTCGGCTTTCGTATTCAACAATATAGCCGGAGACATTCCCGGGAGAATTGTAATCTCCGATATCATTCCACCCTCCGCCCGCCGGATGAAACTGAAGATAATCTTCCGTAACGTTGCCGTAAGCGCCGTCATTGGGCTCTTCGCTCCTCCAAGCCGTATAATCCCATGTCTCTCCTGTTACCCATGTCCACACGCCTTCTGTTTCCATGTCTGTTCCGCCTAACAAATAACCATCAAGATTTCCAAAGGTTGTCTTCAGCCAGGTTTCTTCGGCAGAACTGGTTAACGTGGCAAGATGGCCTGAAAATCCAAGATACGTTGACTCCGACGCGGCTTTATTTGCATCGGTCCAATAATAGAATCCGGACACGAGATCATAGTAATTCCCATTGCCCAGCCATTGTATCGGCATTGCGAATGAGGGCTTGGTCGCAACTAAACTCATGCAGATAATGCTAAAGGTGATCGTTGCTATTTTTTTCATTCTTTTCCCTTTTTTAAATTAGGTAGTTATGATTTAAACTTTTCGCCTTCTTAATGCTAATCCCGTCAAGCCTGCGCCAAAAAGCACCATCGTCGCCGGCTCAGGGACCGCGTTGGTCTGCGCGCCTGCTGCCGTGCCCCAAAGCTCGATCTCAGACATGCCGGACCAGTGCGAACCGCCGACAATCTCATGCTTGGCATATCGGATATCGATCCCCGCGATGCCGAAATCCAGAAAATACTGCGAATCAGTCGGATCCGCGGATTCATCCACAAAAATTCCCGATGCGCGCAGCGTCCAGTCGTTTCCGTTGGTTCCCGTATAAAAATTATAAATATTGGTATACCCGGCATACATCCCGTCATTGTCATCCCAAAACCCGTAGATCTGATTGACGTTTTGGACCGATCCCAGATCCAGCATCACCCAATTCGGGCTTGTGGGAGATCCGTGGTCGCCAGCATTCCAGATCGTTGAATAACTTCCATCGTTCACATTGGCAGGCACCATCGTGGAATACGAACTGTTGGCTGTCGCGCTTGCCGAAAGCGCCAAATTAGTCAATGCCTGCGCTTGAGCCGGCATCAGACAAAAAACCATCACCATCGCAACAAATAATTTCTTCAGCATGTTCCCCCCTCTTTTTAAAAAACAAACTGGCTGACAGCCCTCCAATCAGGCTGTCCCTGTTGATTAAAAACCGATTTGACACTTAGATTCTAATAAAGAAGCAATTTCCAAGCCAAAATTCATGGAAATTTAAAATATTTTATAAATTAAGCAACAGCGCCCTGATGATGAAAAAAACGGAAGAATTAGGAATCCTCCAGCAACAGGAACCCTGCTTATTGTATTCAAAAAAATTAACATCCATGATGAAAATAGGGGACAGCGACCTGATTCATTAATTCATTAATTAGGGCGCTGTCCCCTATTTAGTGCTACAATATCCCTCCATATCCACCTCTTGGACAAGGTGTTAAATTATGCATAATATCGGAAACATCTTTCGCGCGCTGCGCAACAAAAACTACCGCCTCTTCTTCTGCGGGCAGAGCGTCTCTTTGATCGGGACCTGGATGCAATCGATCGCCATCAGCTGGCTGGCCTACCGGATGAGCAATTCCATTTTTGTGCTGGGCCTTGTGGGCTTCGCCCTGCAGATCCCGACGTTCGTGCTCTCGCCTTTGGCCGGGATCGCCGCCGACCGCCACGACCGTCACCGGCTGTTGATCGTGACCCAGGCGCTGTCGATGCTGCAGGCGCTCATCCTCGCCGCCCTGGTCATGAGCAATGTCATCACCATCTGGCAGATCGTAGTCTTAAGTATCTTTTTAGGAACGGTCAACGCCTTTGATATCCCGATCCGGCAGGCTTTTCTTCTGGAAATGATCGACAACAAAGAGGACCTGGGCAATGCCGTGGCCCTCAATTCATCCATGGTCAACATGGCCCGGCTCATCGGCCCGTCGATCGCAGGGTTTCTGATCGCCATGGTCGGCGAAGGGGTCTGCTTTTTGATCAACGGCATCAGTTATGTGGCGGTCTTAAGCTCACTGTTTATGATGCGCGTCAAAAAACGCGAGCCCGCGGTCCACACCGCGGACATTTTGACCCGGATCAAAGAAGGGGTCGTCTACGCCTATAATTTTGTGCCGATCCGGATCCTGTTATCGACGCTGGGGCTGATCAGCCTGGTGGGCGGCGGGCTGCAGACACTGATGCCGGTCTTTGCCCGGGAAATTTTCCGCGGAGGGCCGCAGACCTTAGGGGTCCTCATGGCGGCGACTGGGCTGGGCGCTTTGAGCGGAGCGGTCTTTCTGGCGAGCCGTGACACGGTCTTAGGGATGGGGCGGCTGATCGGCAGGGTCACGATCGTTTTCGGCCTGTGCATCATCGCCTTCTCGGTCTCGAACATCCTCGCGCTGTCTCTGGTTCTGCTTTTTGTCGCCGGGTTCAGCATGATGGTGCATATGGCCTCCAGCAACACGCTTTTGCAGCTTATTACCGAAGAGGACAAGCGCGGGCGGGTGATGAGTTTTTATACCATGGCCTTCATGGGAACGGTCCCCATCGGAAGCATTGCCGCCGGAAGCCTCGCGGCGCGCTCCAACGTGCACATTGTGCTGTTCGGCTGCGGAATCCTCTGCCTCGTTGCCTCCGCGCTCTTTTGGAAAAAACTCCCGGTCCTTAGAGAACAGATCCGTCCGATCTACGCCGAAAAAGGCATCATTCCGCAGGTGGCCAAAGGGATCGGGCAAGTGACGACCTAGCGCCTCAGTGCCGCGGCGATCCATTCCTTCGCCCGCAGCAAGACCCAAAAGACCACCGGCACGAACAAAAAGGTGAACAGGACCGAGGCCAACATCCCGCCGATCATGACCCCCGACATGGATTTTTTGTAGGGAACAAGGGTGAATAATTGCGGAACAACGCCCAGGATGATCGCGATCGACGTCATCAAAACCGCCTTGAACTTCACGCTTACGCCCAGCCAAAGCGCCTCTTTGATATCCACGCCTTCTTTCATCTTCTGGACCGTGTAATCCAGAACCAGGATCGCGTTGTTGACGACCAGCCCCACCAGCATGACCATGCCCATCATGGCCATCATGTCGATGCTCATCCCCTGAAAGAATAAGACCACATACACCCCGACGAAGGACATCGCCACCGAAAAGATAATGGCCAGAGGTATCAAAAACGAATTCAGGATCGCCGCCAGCAGCATGTAGGTCAGGATAACGGCCAGGATAAAGGCCTTGCCGATCTCAGCGCCGGACTCTTCCTGATGTTCGGAATCCCCGGAATAACGGTAGCCGTATCCTTCCGGAAGGTCCATTTTTTGTTTTACCAGCCTGTCGATCTCAGCGGCCGCGACACCCAAAGACCCTTTGGAAAGGTCCCCGTCCAGCGAAATGACCCGATCCCGGTCGCGGTGCTTGATCGCCGGCAGGGCGATGCTGTCTTTCAGCGTTCCGAACTGCGTGATGGGAAACATCCCCTTAAGCGTGATGATATCGATGGCGCGCACATCATCAAAATCCCGTTTGTATTCGTCGGCCAGTTCCACATTAATGTCATAATCCTCGCCGGACTCTTTATACGTGTTGGTGTCATCCCCGAAAACGGCGGTCCGCAGGATGTTGCCGACCCGCGCCGGCGAGACCCCGTAATTGTTGACCGCTTCCTGGTCAGGGATGAATTTCATTTCTTTCTTGGGCTTCTTATACGAGGAGACCACCGAGCGAAAATACCCGGTCTCTTCCATGACCGCCTTCATCTGCTGCGAAAGCCGGATCATCTCATCATAATCTTTCCCGTAAAAATTGATCTGGACGTCCGCTTCAGCGTCCCACCCCCGGCTCATGCGGACCTCCATGTCCGGGATCCGCGAGACGAACGGGATCAGCTCATTGATGATATCCATGTCGCTGCGCTTGCGCTTTTCGGCGTCGGTCAGGTTGATGGTCATGTCGATATTCTCAACGCCGTTGTTGCCGACGCGCGTCAGATAGGAGGATACCTCCGGGATCGCGGAGACGCGCCGCTCGATTTTTTTGGCCGCCTCCAGGCTGCGGTCGATGGTGGAGCCCTGAGGCAACGACGCCTTCACATAGATCTTGTCCGTGTCCGATTTGGGCATAAAATCCGACCCCAGATACGGAATATAGATACGCGACGACATAAACACCAGAAGCGCCGCCAGAAGCGTCCATTTCCAATATTTAAAAGTGGCCTCAAAGACATGGCCGTATTCCTTTTTGATGAATTCAAGGATGCGGTCGGTCTGTTCCACCAGCCAGTAGAACGGCCTTGAAAAACGATGGCGCCTGCCCTCGCCTTTCGCCGAGCCCAAAACCAGCGCGCAAAGCATCGGCGTGAGCGTGAAGGACGCCAGAAGCGAAAAGACCGTCGCGTAAATGACCGTCAGGCCGAACGGCCGGAAGAACTGCCCGACAATGCCGCCCATGGAGGCGATCGGCGTAAACACAACAAGGTTCGTTCCCGTCGAAGCCAAAACCGCGATCAGGACCTCTTCGGTCCCTTTGATCGCCGCGTTATGGGGCTCTTCGCCCTTTTTCAGGTGGACCAGGATGCTTTCGATAATGACGATGGCGTTAGCGATCAGCGTCCCCAGGGCTGTGGCCATGGCCAACAGCGTGATGATATTGATCGTGAAGCCCGACATGCCCATCAAGGCGAAGGTCGAGACGATCGAGGTGGGGATGATCACCGCCGAAATGAAGGTGATGCGGAAATTTCCCGTGAACAAGAACAAAAGCGCGATCGTGTAAAGGATGCCGACGATGATGTTTTCCTGCGTGGACTTGACCTCATCGATGATGGAGGTCGTGTTGTCGCTTGCGATCTGAAGCTCGACCCCTTGCGGCAAAAAACCCTGGAACTGCTTAAAGCGCTTCTTGAACTGCTTGAAAATATTGATCGCGTTGCCGTCGGAGACCTTCATCACCGAAAGGCCGACCACGTTCTTTCCGTTAAAGCGGGCGATCGAATCCGCCTTTTTAAAGCTGTCGGTGACCGTGGCCACCTCGCTTAATTTCAGCGTCCGCCCGTCCGATGTCGTGATCTGCAGGTCCTTGATCTCATCCGCCTCCTCAAACTCCCCCACGAAACGGACGCTCAGCGAATTGTCCCCTTTTTCCAGAAGCCCGCCCGGGATGTTGGTGTTGCGGTTGCTGATGGCATCCACGATGTCCGTGATCGTCAGGTAATACTGTTTCATCAGCATGGGGTCGGCCTTGATGTTGATCTGGCGTTCTTTGCCGCCGTAGATATCCACATTGGCGACCCCTTCCAGCGAAGAAAGCCTCTGCCGGAACCTCTTGTCCGCGAACTCATACAGGTCGCGCTCGCTGACCGTGTCGCTGACAAGGACCAGTTCCATGACCGGCGTCAACAGGGGGTCGAACTTCTCAATGATCGGCTTTTCAATGTCCTGCGGAAGGTCGTTCAGGATCGCCTCGACCTTGTCCTTGACCTCGATGGATTTGACGTTCACGTCGGCCGAAAGCAGGAATTCAATGTAGACATATCCGAGATTGTCATAGGATTCGCTGCGGATCTTCTTGATCTCCGAAAGCTCTGAGACCGCGTCCTCGATCTTGTCGATGACCAGGGTCTCCACCTCCAGAGGCGTGGCCCCCGGATACTGGATGGTCACCGTGACGATCGGAAAGTCGACCGAAGGGAATTCTTCGATGTTAAGGGTAAAATAGGCCGCGATCCCCAAAACCACAAAGACCATGACGAACATGATCGTGGTCACCGGATGCCTGACAAAAAAACGGATCATAGATCATTCCTTATTTTGAACGATATTCACAGGGTCATTGTTTTTCAAGAAGGTCTGGCCGGCGGTCACAAAAAGGTCGCCCTCCTTGAGGCCTTCGGTCACGATCGCGCCGTAGCCGTTGCGCTGATCGACTGTGACCTCCACCTGCCGCGCACGGCCGTTTTCGATGCGCCACCCGTAATAATGCTCCCCGGCCGCGTCCAGGCTTTCCACGGGGACATTGATGGCGCTTTTGATCGTCTCATAATGAACGCGGGCAACGGCCATCTTCGCCTCCTGCTCGATCGCGCGTTCGAATCTCACGCGGACCCGATACATCCCGTTGGCCATGTCCGGCTCTTCAGCGACCAAAAGCACCTTGCCCGGGACCGGATCCCCGGCCTCCAGCCGTCCGTCCTGGCGCACCCAATACAGGTCCTGCCCTTGCGATAATTTCTGCTGGACCGATTTTGAAACAAACCCCTCGTAGAGCAGATCCTCTCCGGTGGCGAGGACCGTGATCTTCAAATACTGTTTAACATCCCTGCGGGAAAGTTTCTGCGCCTCGACCGGTTTTCCCTGGCGCGCCCACTCATCGACCGTGCTGATGATGCTCGCCTGCCGGCGGGAGGTGATCAGCAGCTGCTGGATCTTGACCGCCAGCGCGTAGACGGCGATGATGAGGATGTAGCCCCAAAGACGTTTGGATCTCCATTGAATGTTCATAACAGGTCTTTCCTGAGCGTTAACTGTTCGATCCTGGCGAGCATGACACAAATATTATAAATGGTCCTCTCGCGGTTTAAGCGCTGCTGCGTGAGCTGAAGCTCCGCGTCATTTAAGTCCGTCAGGGTCGCCGATCCGGTCTTAAAAAAATCCTGCGTCAGATGAAAAGACTCCTCGGCAAGCCGGACCGCTTCATTGTTCGCCCCCAGCGTCTTGATCAGATCGTGGTATGAGGCGATCGCCTGGTCCAGTGCCAGGCCGAACTGCTCCTGCGCCTTGCGAAGGCCGAGCTCAGAATCCCTCTTCTGGATGCGCGCCGCCTGCAGATCGCCTTTTAAGAACCCTCCGGTCCAGATCGGGACGGAGACCTTGACCCCGACGGAGCCGTAATCATCCATGTTCGGCCCGTATGGATCCGGGTCCTGATCGTCCCCTTTATGGTTCCAGGTGGCGAAGCTTGAGACCTCCGGCAAGAACGAGGCCTTTTTCGCGTGAACAAGGTCCTCCCGAAGCTCCACCTCTTTGGACAGGGCCTTTAAAGCCGGCTCATTGACGTTCATCGCCTCCAGCATCGCCGCCCCGTCGATCGCTTGATATTCCCTCTCAAATTCGTCGCTTAAAAGAACGTCCGCGGAAGACTCCATCCCGATCATGACCTTGAATTCTTGATACGCCGTGTGCCGCGTCTTTTCGGCGTCATTGACCAAAGGCTGGCGCGCGGCCACGTCCGCGCTGGCTTTTAAGAAATCCCGCCGGGACACCCGGCCTGAAGCGGAGCGGTCTTCCAGGATCCGCTTATTGTCTTCAGCGTTATGCAGCGACTTCAGCAGGATGTCATAACTGTGGTCGGCCAGTTTCACGCTGAAATAGCTGACCTTAGCGTTGTAGATCACCGCCTGCCTCATGGCCTCTTCGTTGAAGCGGGCGACATCCATATATTTGTCCTGCGCGTTGATCGCGGCGCGCACCTTGCCGAAGGACCACAAAAGCTGATCGAGCGAAACGCCCACGTCCGAAAAATAATCCTGCGTGCCCTGCGCCGCGCCCGGATATTCAAAATTGTGCGTGACCTTGCCGGTGCCCGTGATCTGCGGATAGAGCGCGGATTTTTCTTTCTTGTAATCCGCCCGGCTTTTCTCGACGCTATTGCGGCTGATCAAAAGGTCCTCGCTCGACTCCAGGGCCTTTTCAATGGCTGTGCTCAGATCGATCTTCACGGCCTCTTTCGCTGCGGCCTGCCCGGCGCGGACCGGAAAACACGCGCTCAACAGCCCGAACAGTAAAAAAAACCCGCCGGCCCATATGTTCGAAGGCATTCTGTTCATATCATTTCGCTCCTATGGCTTTATATAAAAAGGACAGCTGCTCCTGATAACGGCCGTTGATGCTGGCGAAATCCTCGATCTTGATCGTTAAGGCGATGCCGATGGCGATCGACATCAAAGCGAACATCACCTGTTCGACATCCAAAGCAGGATCGATCTCATGGCCGTTCTGGGCCTCCTTGATCAACGCCGCAAAAAGGTCCTCCAAAAGGCCGATCCCCACGTCCCCGATCCCGGGGCAGTCCGGATAAGCGTATTCTTTTTCCAAAGGCGACAGGGCCAAGGCCTCAGGCCTGCGCTGCTCACCGGTAAAGATCGAGATCATTTCATAGAACAGATACGGCGGCTGCAGCTCAACCGAGATCAGCTCAAAGACATATTGGATCAGCTACCAGGGGCTCAGCTCGCTTTTTTTCCGGTTGATCTCCCAGGCGATCTTCACGCTGACCAGGCTTTTGTAATAATAAACGACATCCACCTTCTGGGGGAAATAATTGTAGAATGTCCCTTCCGAGACCTCCACGCTTTCGCAGACTTCCTTAATAGAGATATTGGCAAACCGCGTTGTCTTGAGCCGGGACATAAAGGCCTGCATCAGAGAGACTTTGGTTTTGACGAATTTTTTTTCACGAAGGGAATAATCCTGTTCGGCTGGGATCATGACTTCTCCTTTAATGTTGCTCAAAGTATAGACCACTTTAATTCTATAGTCAACTATAAATTTGTCTCTAAAAAAGACATTCCCCAAAAAGTGTGCTAAACTAAAGGCCGGTTTTTTCAAAAGGAGGTCCCTTATGCCTACAGTCAAAGCTTACGGAGTTTCTCATTCGACAGAACCCCTCAAACCATTAACGATCGAGCGCCGCGAAACCGGCGAGCATGATGTGACGATCGACATCGCCTATTGCGGCATCTGCCACAGCGACATCCATCAGGCCCGCAACGAATGGGGCAATTCGATCTATCCGATGGTCCCGGGCCACGAGATCGTCGGCACCGTTTCAGCCGTCGGAAAAAAGGTCAAGCGCTTGAAACCCGGCGACAAGGTCGGCGTGGGCTGCCTGGTCGATTCCTGCGGCGAATGCCCGGACTGCAAAGAAGGTTTAGAACAGTTCTGCGTGCGGCCGGTCTTTACCTACAACAGCATGGAGAAGGACGGCAAAACGATCGCCCACGGCGGTTATTCCAAAGCGATCGTGGTGCGCGAGGATTTTGTCCTGCGCATCCCCAAGAACCTTCCCATGGAAGCGGCTGCCCCTCTTTTGTGCGCCGGCATCACGACCTATTCCCCTTTGCGCCACTGGGGCGCCGGCCCGGGCAAGAAGATCGCCGTCATCGGCCTGGGCGGCCTGGGGCACATGGCGGTCAAGCTTGCCAGCGCCATGAAAGCCGAGGTCACGGTCTTAAGCCGCACGCTAAAGAAAAAGGACGATGCCATCCGGCTGGGCGCCCATTATGTTTACGCCACCGGTGACCCCGCGACCTTTGAAAAATTGGGCCGCCATTTTGACCTGATCATCAACACCGTTTCGGCCAAGCTGGACTGGGGACAGTATCTGGGACTTCTTAAACGGGATGGCGCCATGGTCCTTCTGGGGGTCCCTCCCGAAGCGCCGCAGGTCCACGCCTTCCCGCTGATCATGGGCCGCCGCAGCCTGGCCGGGTCTTTGATCGGCGGCATCGCAGAGACCCAGGAGATGCTGGACTTCTGCGGGAAGCACAACATCGCGGCCGATATCGAGCTCATCCCGATCCAGAAGGTCAACGAGGCCTACGAACGGGTGATGAAGGCGGACGTCAAATACCGCTTTGTGATCGACATGAAATCATTGAGTTGAAAAACAGAACAATAAAAAAGGCTTCTCAAAATATTTGAGAAGCCTTTTTAAATCCTCTTTTTTTATCTTTATCTCTGGCTTTTTCGCTTTCTTAACGCCATGCCCGTCAACCCCGCACCGAACAAAGCGATCGTCGCCGGCTCCGGAACAGCATTGGCTGTTTCGCCGATCAGCGTTGGATACTGACGCAGAACAAGCGAGTTATAAACCTCAAGCCGCGCCAACTCCTCTTCTGTAAATTCCAGATAATCCGGAACATCCAGAGCAAAGATCGCGTAGATCGGCTCTTCGGTCTCAGGGTCCATCGTGTATTCGAAACCCTCGAACAGGATATTATCGTCCGAATGCACGGACGCGCTGGCGATCTCTTCGATCCATGGCGGGGTCCACTCTTCTGATTCCTCATCCGCATAGGCCCATCGAAACAGCGTCGGCGTCATGTCCTGGTCCGGCGCGTCAAAATCCAGCCCCGGAAACAGGTCCGCCACCCCGCTGTCTGAAAGCGAAACATACCCCACGCCCTCACCCCACAATCCCAGCTCGATCTCATACCCGCGCCAGGTTTCATTGGAATAATTATAGATCTCTTCCACGAACAGATATTCGTTCGTTCCGCCGGATGGCTCAAGCCCGAAATAAATATCGATCGGGTCCATGGTCTCGAAATATTTTCCGATAGAGATCGCGTTATAGCTCTCGGGCACCACCTCTGACCCCAAAAACACATTCAAAGCCTGTTCGTTGGTCATGGGATCATTGTCATTGTTTTCACCATTGACGTAATCATCGATATAATCGATCCCTCCGCTGGCATCCCACACAGAAAAATAACCCGCGAAGGACTCGGACGCGGTAAACATGATGACAAAAACCGGCAAAATCATGGCAATGGACAATCTTTTCAACATTTTCCCCTCTCCTTAAGCTGAATTGTAAAATTGTATTGGGAAAGTATAAACGATGTGCTCCGCCGGTGTCAATGGGACAAACCCGGACAACCGGGGACACAAGGCCAAAACAACAAGGCCGGAAATAATATTTGTGCCTGCCGTTTTCTTTTGTTATAATGCACAGCTCAAAGTCATCCACAGATGATCTTTTCTTAATATAGAGAAATCAAGGGGTTTGGGCTCTAAGGAAGGTCCGAGCGTTTTTGGTTTCGCAGTGTTCTGGCATTTTAAAATCAAACCGGAGGTAATGAATGGAACAGGCAGCTGCTCGGCCAACCCACCATGAAACGGCCCGCGAAGACCGTATCTCTCTTTTTCAAAAACTCGCTTACAGCATGGGCGCCTTCGCCAACACCGCCCAATCGGCATTTACCGGACAGATGGTCATGATCTTGAACCTCGGCCTGGGGATCAACCCGGCCCTGGTCGGTTTTATAGGATTTCTTCCCCGTATCGTGGACGCGATCTCAGACCCGGTCACGGGATATTTCTCGGACAACCTGCGCACGCCCTGGGGACGACGCAGGCCGCTGATCCTTTTTGGAGCGATCACCGGCGGCATCCTCTTCGCCCTGATGTTCCAGCTTTATAAAGGGCACACGGAAACGTTTTATTTCGCTTACTTTTTGACATTCCAGGTCCTGTTCTTTTTATGCTTCACATGCTTTTCCATTCCATGGATCGCCCTGGGCTATGAAATGACGCCCGACTATCATGAACGCACGCGCCTGCAGGCGGCCAGCAGTTTTGCCGGACAGCTGCCGTGGTTCATCGCTCCCTGGAGCTGGATGATCATGCACAACCCGAAATGGTTTACCGACGGCGTGCACGGGGTCCGGGTCCTTGCGATCATTATCGGAGGCTGTCTTATTCTGGGAGGGATCCTGCCGGCGATCTTCAATAAGGAATTCTTCACCGAACTGCCCAAGCCCGATGTCAGCGGAGCGTGGAACGTCACGAGAAAATTCTTTAAAGGCGTCGGGACCTCGTTCCAATGCGGACCGTTCGTCAAGCTCTGCGTTTCCACACTGTTGATCTTCGGCGGGTTCATGCTCGCTTCATCCTTTACCGCTTACATCGTGTTCTTTTATGTGTTCCAGAATTCGCCTTCGGTCGATATGGCCTACGCCAACGGCGGAAAATTGCTGGGCTGGTACGGCTCGTTCAGCGCCCTCTGCAGTCTGGGCGTTATTTCCCTGACCGCCTGGCTTTCCAAACGCCTCGGAAAACGCAACACCTTCTTTATCACCATCCCGATCTCGATCGTGGGTTACGCCTTGAAATGGATCGGATATAATCCGAACTTTCCTTATCTTTTGATGATCACCGCTCCGTTCGTGACCTTCGGACTGGGGTCGCTTTTTACCCTGATGAACTCAATGGTCGCCGACGTCTGCGACCTGGACGAACTGACCTCCGGAGAACGGCGCGAAGGAACGTTCAGCGCTGTTTACTGGTGGATGGTCAAGCTCGGGGTCGCGCTGGCCTCGCTGATCGCCGGGTTCCTTTTTAATCTCATCGGGTTCAAAGAATCCCTTGGCCTGGGACAATCCGTCAACACCCTGTTCTGGATGAGAATCTGCGACATCGGTATTCCGATCGTGACCTCGTTTGTCGCGATCTTTGTCATTCTGTCCTTTGATATCTCAGAGAACAAGGCCTATGACATCAGAAAACAGGTCGAAGAACGCCGCAAAGAAGACCGCCGCAAGGCCGAACGCCGCAATGAAGAGCGGCGCGCGGAAGAACGACGTAGGACGGACCGGCGCGAACAATAGTCCATAGCGCATACAAAACATAAGGGGACGCTTTTAAAAAGCGTCCCCTTTTCTTTTGCGGACCTTTTTCCTTTCCTTCAAAGAACGCTCATCCTGATCCCCTATCCTGCCTGTTGAAAACAAATCCATTGAATTTGCTTTTCCCCTGTGTTTAAATAGCGTTATCGACACTGTTGGCCCATCAACCTTTTCCACGCGGAGTTTCAGCAAACTATGGCAAAGAACGCCTCTCCTAAGACCATCAATTCCAAACCGGTCATTATCTTTCCGTACCTGGGATACGAGAACAACAAAAAATGCGAGTGGTATTTCTGGTGGACGGTCGACCGCTGCAAGGAGATCGATCCCAGGCCGATCGTTGTGCTTCCCCGGGACACGGTCATCCGTCAGGACGCGGCGTCCTTTATCAAGGACGCGCGCTACGCGGACCTGGAAGTGGTGCAGACCTGGTCGGTCGACACCTGCCAGACCTGGCTCGCCGGCTGGGGCCACGTGCTCGATCATTACCCGGAAGTCGAACGGATCGTTCAGATCCCCGGGGACATCGATTATGTGGATGAGGACGTGGAATTCTATGACAATTTGCGGGCGTTCATCCAGACCACGACTTCGGATATCGTGATCGGCGACTTTCGCACGGGCGATCAATACAGCGCCAAAAGCCTGGTCGACACCTACGGCACGTATTCGCTTCTGGCCAACTGGTTCCCGGAAGTTTCTCAGAGCATCCGATCGATCCCTCTCAACAGGCCGCGGTCCGAATTCTTGAACATCAAGACCTCTGTTCTGCGGGAACTGATCATCACCAACCGGTGTTTTGCCTACGAGCAGACGCTGAATTTTTTGATCAAGTGCTGGGACAATGAAAGAACACAGTGGAAATACAACATTTCAAAAACATTTTTAGGCACGCTCTCCGACAATAAATCCTTCCGGAACTACCGCGCCTGCATCGACCAGATCGAGAGGACCGAGCGGATGCTTTCCCTCTTGTGGCGGGAGATCAAACAGCCGAAAAAAAATGACCGCTTAAGCAATAAAGAATTTGAGCAGCAGTATACGGTCTTCAGCGACGAATACGATAAGCTTTACACAAAATCCAAAGGCATCATGGAAACGGCCCGCACCACCCTGCGCGCGCTGCTTGGCGTATAAAAAAAGACAGAGGATCGATATGAAAAAGACCATCGGTAAAAGATCGTTGTGGGTCATGGCCTGCTTGATCTTCGCGGGCGTTATGGCTGCTGAAGCCGCCGTTCAAACAAAGGAAGAGCTGATCGCGGATTTTATCAAGGCCGTGAATTCCGACAATCCCCAGGAGGTCAAGGCCCTGATCCATCCCCGCTGCCTGGAACTGATCAACGATGATACGCAACCGTATTTCGAAAGCCTGATCGCCAACGACCTTCGCCACACCATTCCTGAAGACGCCCGCATCCATTACACACCCTTCACAGGGCAGGACAGCCTTCTGTTCGCCGCGATGGGGGATTTCCCAGTCCGGCCCACCGAACAGGTCACCATCGAATATAACGAATCCGAGTGGTCTTCGGTGTCAATGATCCGCTGGATCGTTAAGGATGGCGCAGGCTGGCACTTCGTCATCCTCCGCCCGAAATTGAAATGATAAAATCGATCAGGGGGGCCGTGCTCTGTCTATCCCGGCCCCGGGGTCATGGTTTAATGACCCGGATGGTCAAAAGCCTCTCCAAAAGAGATTTCTTCCATGTCCCTTCACCAAGCGAAAGGTCGCTGACCACAACGCGGTTGATGACATGAAAGACTTCCGGCCGGCATTTGTGGCCGCTTTCTCCGCCGGAACACGCTTCCCGATAGCCCCATGGCGCATGGATAGCAAAGGCGCGTCCGTCAACGGAACCCAGATACAGCATGATGTGGCCCTTCATATACAGCGTGGTGATGCCGGCAACGGCCTCATGCTTTAACGCGTTGACCTTAAGCTGGGGCCCGGTCTGGTCCGAGAACTGAGCGATCAGCGCGCCGACCTTGGCCTGCGCGCCGGAATTGCGCGGCATCATGATCCCGGCGGTTGAAAAAATTTCCTGAATAAAACGCGAACAATCCTGTTCTCCATACATCCCGCCCCAGCCGTAAGGGCTGTTGAGCATCTTAAAGGCCTGCTCAATGATCGTCCTTTGCGTGTATGGCAGAAATCCGATGCTGACCTCATCTTTTTTCAAATATCCGGGCACGTCCCTAAGCTTGCCGTCGTCATTGCGCGTGGGGACCGTGACCTCAACGCTGTTATCGTGTTCGCTGACCAGAGGCAGAACAACTCCCATGCGGATATGATCGTAATGGTCGGTAAGCTGCGCGTTTAGGAAAATATCCGCCTTAGGGACAGTCACGACGACGATTCCGTCTCTGGCGGAGTAACGTTTGATATCCTCAAGCCCGGCCAAGGCGACGTCCTGGGTCCGGACCCATCCGCCGCTAAGCTCTGTCTTTCCGTAGAGCCACTCTCCGTCACGGCTTTGATGCAGGATCACGACCGCGGTCCCAACGTCCAGGGCGCTGTTCTGAAGCTCATCAAAATCCACATCCCCTTGCTGCGCATAAAGCGCCTCCATCGTCGGCAAAAGGCGCTGGTCCGCGTAATGGACCGCCAGGCCGTAACGCGGCTCCACCTTCCTGGGGATGGCCTTCAGATCCATGGCCTCGACAAGCGGATCGAAAAAATCCGCGCCGGCTTTTTTGTCCGATCTCAAAAAAAGCGCCTGTTTGCGGACAGAATCCAACAGCTCCCCGATCGACGCAGCCACCTCCTTGCCCTTGACCGGCACCTCAAGGCGCGTGATGTCCTCAACGCTCTTTTGCTCCCGGATCTGCGCGTTAAGGTCATCGATCTTTTGCGCGGTCAGGATCACCGCGTCGGGATCTTCGATCTTCGAGATCCAAAACCCCGCCGTCTTCATCGCGCGTGTCGTGTTGGGCAGGACGCTTGGCGCGCGCAGCTCGACCCTTTGCGGAACATGGCAGCAGCCGTTTACGGTCACAAAAAAGATCACGGAAAAAAAGACTTTTAGAATGGTTGTGTGTGTTTTCATGGCACGATCCAATGGCACAGTTGGCCGGTTAAAATTCCCAGATATGTCCCGATAATATTTCCCAATACCGCCAGCAAGAGCCCCACCGGCGCCAGGCTTGGCTGATAGACCGCTGCCACCATCGGCGCTGAAGCGACACCTCCGATATTCGCCTGGCTCGCGGTCGCCACCAGATACAAGGGCGCGCGCAACACCTTCGCGCCTGCCAGCATAAAAACCGCGTGCACCAGCACGATGGAGAATCCGGCGAAGATCAGAATGACCGAACTTTCAAAGTTGACAAGGTTCGCTTTCGCGCCGATCGATGTGAGCACAAAATACAGGATCCATGTGCCGATCTTCGAAGCGCCATAACGTTCTAAATTCCGCAGCCGCGTGAATGACAGCCCGATGCCCATACACGAAACAATAATGATCGCCCACGCGTAAGTGGAGATGATCCCTTGGACTTCAGGAAGCCGCTGGGCCATAAAACCGGCGGCCAGACTTCCCCCCGCGGCGATCGCAAAGATCGCGCCAAGACGCTTTAAGTCCCACCCCTTAAAACTTTGAGGAGCGAAATTTTCGGTCTTGCGATTAAATTCATCTAAAAGGTCCGTGCGAGCGCGGCTCCAAGGGTCAAAGGTCTTTTGCCATCCCACCATGAGAACCAGAAACGCCATCCACACATACGGCACCACCGTGTCGACCACGACCATCGGAAGAAAGACTTCGCCCGGCGTTGAAAGGGCCTCTTTGACCGCGATCATATTGGCGCTTCCCCCCATCCACGACGCTGACAGCGCGCCAAACCCGGACCAGAATTCCGGGCCTACGATATCTTTTAGAACCGCAAAGACCAGCACCGTGCCCGTCATGATGCCAGCGCTTCCGATCAGGAACATCCCTAGCGCGATCTTACCCAGATGCAGGATCGCCTTGATGTCAACGCACGTTAAAAGCAGCACCAGGCTCGCCGGCAGAAAATATGTGGTGATCAGCGAATAGACGGGATTTTTGGCATCAAGCAGCCCCAGGGTCGAGGCCAGCATGGGTAAAAAATAGATCCAGAAGACCGAAGGAAAGAACGAAAAATATTTTTTATAAACGTTCGTCTGCGAAGCGGACAAAACCAGCACTTCGATAGCAATAAGCGCAAAAATAATAAAAAACGGATCGCGGATCATGTCTCGTTATTCATCCATCCTTTCCCGTTCAAGATGCGGGCGATCAGCATGCTGACCACATTGTCGCCGGTGGCATTGACCATCGTGGCCGGCGGGTCCACGAGCGTCCCGATCATGGTGATCAGAGGAAGCGCCTGGATGGGAAAGCCGTAAAGGGTCACGATCATCAGTTCCCCCAGCATCCCGCCGCTGGGAATCCCGCTGATCACAACGCCCGAGAGGATCGCCACCCCGATCGCCGACAAAATGGCCTGCGGGCCCGAAAAGCTCACGCCGAAGATCCCGAACAAGAACGCGATCTTCAAAACCGCCGCCAGACATGATCCGTCCATGTGGATCGTAGCGCCGATCGGGATCGTCATCTCGCGGATGTCCCTGGGCGTGCCGATCTTTTCAGCCGCCTTTAAATTAACAGGGATCGTCGCGATACTGCTACCCGTGGCCCACGCTGTTAAGGCCGGCGGAAAGATGTTCGCCCAGAATTTTTTGACCGCTTTTAAGCCCCCCGCCAAATACGCATACACTGAAAATCCGATCACGCAATAGCCGATCGCCACCGGATAATAGAGAACAAGCGCCCTGACATACGACCCGAACAGCTGGCTGCCGAAGGTGCCGGTCAGATACGCGAAATACGCGCCCAGCCCGACAGGCGCGTAGAGCATCACGAACGACATGGCCTTCTCAATGACCGCCTTCGCCGAAAGAAGGAACTGCACGAACGGTTTTCCTTTTTCGCCGGAGGTGGAGGCGGCAACGCCGATCAGGATCGAGAACATGATCAAGGCCAGCATGTTCTTTTTGCTCAATAATTCGTTAAAGTCCGATACGGTCAGGGCCTTGACGATCTGCTGCGCGACACTGATCTGCTGCGGCTGATACTCAGGCAAGGCCTGAAGCTGCAGCCCCTCCTGCACCACAGGAAACACTTTGACCGCCGCGATCATCAATAAGGACGACACAAGCCCCGTTGCCACAAAGATCAAAAGCATGAGCCCCAGGATCTTTCCCAGCCGCTTGACATCCGGCATGGCCGCGACCGCCGATGAGATCGAAAAGAACACCATCGGGACCGCGATCACAAACAGCATGTTCAGGAAAACATCACCAAGGGGTTTCAAGAGGACCGCCCGCTCTTGTAAGGCCATTCCGATCAGGGAACCCGCCGCGATCGAAGCGATCAGGATGAGCGAGAACCCGTAATTTTTTAAAAACGCCGCCTTCGGTTTATTCATTTTTTCCTCCACGCTTACCTGTCACCTTATGATTGCTTCGCAACTTGCAATGAGAACGGAAATCTTAAAATCCGTTATCTGTTTTCCGTTCTCCGCTTTCTGTTCTCCGTGTTCTCCGTTAAGGCGCGTCAAACCGCCAGTGC
The DNA here is from genome assembly GCA_022711395.1 of Candidatus Omnitrophota bacterium. Lineage (GTDB taxonomy): Bacteria > Omnitrophota > Gorgyraeia > Zapsychrales > JANLHA01 > JAKLFA01. Next base: position 169,864 of record JAKLFA010000003.1, read on the forward strand.
CACGGCTCATAGGTGATGCCGGCCTGTCCCGTCTTGGGATACGACAGCACAAACCCGAACTCGCCGGCACGTTTTAAAAGCCACTGATATTCCGGCAGGTCCTCGAATTCTTTCGTATTATACTCGCCGTTGATGCCGAAGACATTGATAAAATCGACCGCCTGATGTCTGGGGGCGCCGTGCTCGCTGTAACCGGGAAGAGCGACGAACCTGACCGTCTCCCGGATGGAATAGTCATGATTCTTGAGATAATACACAAACAGATACAGCTGATAGGCGCTGGAGCGGTATCCGGACTCGATCAACAGGCGTTTGCCGATGTCTTGTTCCATCGCCTCCATCATTTTCAAATATTGGTCATAGACAGGTTGGGGCAGATACTGAACCCCGATCTCGCGCGAGGCGCCGTTCTCGATATGAACGTAATGCATGCGCTGCCCGGCGATCTTGACCAGTTTTTCCTCGCCGGTCGCCATGCCGCGGAACGGGATCTTGACGTTAAGCTCTTTGGCATCGAGATTTTGGAATTCCTTGAGAAAGCGGGCCTCTTCTTCGTTAAGCGGGGCATACAATTCGTCAAAGGTCAGTGTCGCCAGCGTCTCTTCCTTTTCTCTGGCTTTGGTCAGGGGCTCCAATTTCTCCAGCAGCGTCTTGACCATCGCGATGTCCTTAGGCGGAAGTCCATCGAGTTTAAGCTCTGCCAGGGCCGGCGAGCTCAAAAGAAAAACCAAACAGCACGCCGTTTCAAATAGAAAAAGTTTTTTCATTGTTTTTTCCTTATGTCTTGAGATCCGGGATCACCCCGATCCCCCGTTTGATCTTTTTTAATTCATAAACGCCGTTGGGTTTAAGATGCGCCTGTTTCAAAATATCGCCTTTGATAAAAAATGGCGTATCGAGATCAATGTAATTGAACGCCCCGCTCCCGCCGGCAAAATGCGCTGCTGCCGCCGCCGACAGCGGGCTTTCCATCATGGAGCCCAGCATCAGTTCGATGTTGTTCTTGACGGCGAGCCGCACGATCTTTTGCGCTTCCAGGATGCCGGTCTTCATGAATTTGATGTTGATCGCATCCACGGCCTTTGTGCGGATGGCCTTTGAAGCGTCCTCTAAACTGGCGGCACTTTCATCCGCGCAAACCTTCACTCTGGATTCGCGCGTGATCTTTGCTAAACCGTCCCAATCCGCTTTCGGAACAGGCTGCTCGATCAGGACTGGATGGATACGAAGTTTTTCAAGGTCGTTCAAAAAAAACAGCGCTTCATGCGCGCTCAAGGCCTGATTGGCATCCAGGATGATCTTGGCTTTCGGGGCGATCTCACAGACCGCGGCGACCCGCTTGATATCCAAGTCCAGGTCCCGCCCGATCTTGATCTTAAAAACGCGAAAACCCTGCGCGTAAAATGCCCGCGCGGATTTTTTGGTCTGCGCCAGGCCCGAGATAACGATGGTGATGTCCGTGACGACCCGGCTCAAGGCCTGGCCGAAATATTTCCACAACGGCAGGCCGCGGCTCTGGGTATATGCATCCAGCAGGGCCATCTCAACGGCGGCAAGAGCGGATCTGTTTTTGCTGAATTTTTTTGAGGCGGCCTCTGATAACGGCCGATACCCGGCGATCTCTTTGCCGATCATTTGAGAGGCGAATTTTTGAAGGTTGGCTTTGGTCTGCGCAACTGTTTCACCCGTGATGTGCGTGGCCACCGCCGCCTCGCCAAAACCCGTGATCCCGCCTTCGCAGTCAATGCGGAGCAGAACATTCTCGAGAGAATCGTGTTTCCCGGATGCGATACGGAACGGATAGATCAAAGGAGCGTTCAGATCACAGACCGTGACATTTGAAATACGCTTCGGCATGGAATTATTATAAAGGGTGGAGCGTGGAGCGTAAAGCGTAAAGGGGAAACCTTTATGCTATTCCAGCACCTGAAGAAAACCCGGATGGGTCAGGATCTCAGGGGGCATATAACTTTTTAGTTTTCTCCGGATCAGGCGGTTCAAGTCATTGCCGGATTGGTCTTTAGACGATCCGAATTGCAAAGACGCCATATTGATCATGACCATGCTCAACAGCCATTCCTTCTGTTTTTGATCGACCACTTTTTCCTGAAGGACAATATCGGCATAGGTCCTGGCGATCGCTTCCTGCATGTAGAATTCGATACGGGGATACTCGGCCGACTCGATCTCACGGACCGTCTGCTGCAGCGACTTCGTATCCACATCACGGACCAGTTCTTTAAAGGCGGCGATCCTCTCCCGCTCTTGGGCCGTCAAAGGCCCGCGAAGATCGACCGCCGCGCTCCTGGACTCCGCCCTCATGGCCGCGCGCCCCTCAGGCACATCCTGGGCGTGAGCGAGAGATGCTGTCATCAAAAAACCAAGCAAAAAGATCCGTAACTTCATTTTGTTCACCTCGTGATTTTGTTTTTTCATAATTAAGACCTCCGCCCAAAACGCCGGCTCGGCATCGATATTTACTTTTTATAGACAGTGATGATGATCCCCGGCGGCAGAAAGAACAACAGCCATTCCAGGCACGCGACCATCCATGACGGAAAATACTGGTACAAAAAGAACGAATTGTAGCGCCCCGCTTTCCTGAAAAGCGGCAAAGACAGCGTTTTGACAAACCCGCTTTCCCGGCAGAACCGGTCCATTTGCGCGGGAGCGTATCCTTCAGATTCGATCTCCTTTGTCTTAAAATGGTCCCGGGCATAGATTTCATGCCACACAAAAAACCCTCCGGGCTTAAGCGCCGAGTGGATCCTCCGCAGGGCCGCGGTAACCTCATCGGCGGATGCGAAATGCAAGAACACGACCAGCGCGGTGATCACGTCATATTCATTAGAGCTGTTCAAATTCAGGAGGTCCTCATTCTTATAAATGATGGCGGGATTCATTTTTTGAGCGCTCTCGATCCTCAGGCGCGAAAGGTCGATCCCGTGAATATTGGAAGGATCGTTGATGAGCTCAGCCATGAACCTGGAGTGCCCGCCCGCCCCGCAGCCGACATCCAGGATTTTCAGCTTTGTGATATCGATCCCGTTCCGGCGGAAATAATTGAAAATTTTATAGAACGCCTTGCGGATCTTTTCATTGGAATAAAAACCGACAGGATTGATCAGGCTGTAACGATTATTGTAGATATGAACGTCTTTTTCCCGCCCGTCATAACGCTCTTCAACGACTTCCTTATACGATTTCATTCCTTGGCCCCTCCTGTTAAAACATGCCCTTATGGCGTGGATGCCGGAAGCGCGGGGATGAACTGCAGCGCACCGATCTTCTGCCCAAGAAGTTCAGAAAAAATTTCAGCCCCGACGTCATTTAAGTGATCCAGGTCCTTGTATAATTTATGATCGCTGAACTGAGGATAACCGTTCAGATCAAAATCGAAAAACGGCACGGACATCTCTTCCAGATACCGGATAAGGTCTTGGGGAATGTCATACGCCCCTGTGCTGTAGCGCGGAGAACACACAACAACGACCTTGATTCCGCGCTCTTTCGCCAGTTGAATGAACTGTTTGTAATAATCGACCAGTAATGGGTCCCGCTCACCGGCCTCTTTCCTGTCCGGCTCCTCCAGGGGGACCGGCCGCATGACCGAACGCTGCGGAAAATACCCGTTGCTGGCGCCGGGCCTGTTTTTCCAGATGTTGAACATCATGACCGAATGGAGCTTGGAATTATACGGATAGAGCCGGGAAAAGAAAAACAGCGGTTCCAGCCGGCTCCTTTTTTTCAGCAGCTCCCAAACGGACGGGCTGCTCCGGAACGGATAGAGCGGATACAGCTTGGAATACGGATCTTCGGATTTATTGATCGTCTGCACGGAAAAATCATAAATGATCAGAGACGGCGTGTAGTGTTCCAGGACGAGCCGAAGGAGCGCGTAATCATAAAGACTGCTGGAGCCCTTGAACCCGGCATTGAAAGCTTCGCCCCCTAAGCTCTTCCCCAAAACATCCGGCACGTATTGGCCTTCCGCCCGGGATGATCCGAACACAAGGATCGGCGCCTTTTTTTCCAACAGCCCGTTGATCTGGCCTCCGGTGTCCCCGTCCCGGGTCTTGAAAAAATAATGGTCCGCCAGGCGCCCGAGAGAGCGGTCAAGCGCGAACATGATCAGAAACAAAATTATGATTTTAAAAAGAAATTTCTTCATCAGCTTTAAAATTGAAAGTAAATAAACTGGGACGCGTGATCAAATACGCCGACTGTCAGGATCGAGAGGGCCATAAGGACGTAAAAGCCCCATCGGACCACAAGTTTCTGCCGGCCCAAAAATTGATCAACATCCTGTCCGCGCGACCAGAAATCAAACCCAACCAAGAACACGATCCCCATCACACCATACATAATATCCCGGAACCCGCCCAGAAAAAGCGGACCCGGATCAGAGAAGATCTTCTTTAAGATCAAAATGGCGTCCGAAAGGTTCGCCGCTCGAAAGAACACCCATCCCAGACACACGAGAAAGAACGTGAAGACCGTCCTGATGAACGCGTGAAAGCGGGGATGCCTGGCCAGTCCGCTAGCCGCCGCGACCCGTTCACGGAGCGGTTGCGTGAGGACCGAGCATGTGAAATAAAATCCGTGCAAAGCTCCCCACGCGACATACGTCCAGTTGGCCCCGTGCCAGAGCCCGCTGATCAGAAAGGTCAGGAACAGATTGATATGCCAGCGCGCGGCCGGAACCCGGCTGCCTCCCAGAGGAATATAAACGTAGTCCCTGAACCACGTTGAAAGCGAGATGTGCCACCGTTTCCAAAACTCGGCGACGCTCTTGGAAAAATACGGCCGGTTGAAATTGCGCATCAGATCGAATCCCATCACCTTGGCCGATCCAATGGCGATGTCCGAATACCCGGAAAAATCACAATAGATCTGGAACGCGAAAAAAACCGTTGCCAGCAGCAGCGTCACTCCATTATGCTGCGAAACGTTCCCGTAAACGGCCTCAACATAAAACAGCAGCCGGTCGGCGACCACGACTTTCTTGAAAAATCCCCACAGCATCAATTTCAGCCCGTCGCGGACCCGCTCATAACTAAAGTCGTATTTTCCATAAAATTGCGGAAGCAGGTTCTGCGGCCTCTCGATCGGGCCGGCGACCAGCTGGGGAAAGAACGAAACATAAAGCGCGAAGATCCCCAGATGCCGCTCTGGCTTCATGTCGCCCCGGTAAACATCGATCGAATAGCTCAGCGTCTGAAACGTGTAAAACGATATCCCGACCGGCAGCAGGGCCTTGAAGGCCGGCGCGTTATAAAAAATGTTGAACTGCGCGAGCGCCGCCCTCGCCGAATCGCTGAAAAAATTGAAATATTTGAACAAAAATAATAACCCGAGGTTGACGACCAGGCTGATCAGCAGATATTTTTTACGCCCGGCCTTCGTGGGCTCCTTCGCCATCAACAGGCCCATCACATAATCGATCAGCGTGGAAAAGATCAGAAGCAGGACATACTCCGCCTTCCAGCACATATAAAAATAATAACTGGCGCACAAAAGAAGGACCCACCGGAATCGATACGGGCACAAAAAATACAAAAGAACGACGATCGGAAAAAAAATGATGAATTGTGGTGAATTGAATAACATATGAATTCAAAACGGCTTCGGCGGTTCTCCCCTGCTTAACCCTTATTGGAACGGTTTTTCATTTTTTCGACAATGCCTGCTTTATAGCAGCTATAACAGAATTCGGGCAGCTCATTCGACCGGATCTGTTCGCGCAGCCGCTGATATCCCCTGGAATACCATATCGTGCGGAAGTCTTCCTGATCGAGGTTCCCGAAATTACAGATATCGGCGTTCGCCACCCGGCAGCACGGGATAACATAGCCCCGGGTATCAATGTAGCTCCCAAGCCAGGGCCAGGGGCAGGGATTTTTTTCATCATAAAGGTCGTTGGATATTTTCAGGTCGATCCCGTTCTCCCGCGCGATATCCCGGATCTCGCCCATAAAAGACTCCGTTTGGGCGACCCGGCGTTTTGTCGTCTCGGGATCGAACGTGTTTTGGCCGTAATTGACAACGATCAGCTGCAAAAAGAAATCCTTCACGCCGATCTTTTTCGCCAACTCAAGCGTCGGCTTGATCTGGTCTTTATGCTCCTCAAAGGCGACCATCGACAGAATGACCTTGGATTTCAGCGGCTCCGTCTTCGCCACGCGCTCGATATTCTCCGTGACCTTCTCGAAATTGGCTCCGACCCGTATTTTCTCAAAAACTTCTTTTGTGGCGCCGTCAAAACTGAAATTAACGCTCAACTGGGGGTTCTGCGTCAATATGTCACGGATCTCCTCGGTCATGACCGTGCCGTTTGAAACGATCTCAATATAGACATCTTGACCGGCGAGCTCTTTGATGATGGCAGGCAGTTCTTTGTTCAGGAACGGTTCTCCCATCCCCTGCAGTTTGATCCGGCTCGCTTCTGAAAAATGCTTGATGTATTTCCTGAAATTCGCCAGGCTCAAGGACTCTTTGGGCTTGCTCCAATGCGTGACCTGGCAATGGCCGCAGCGCAGATTACAAAAATTGGTGGGTTCTATATCGACCGCGATCGGCCTGCCCCAGGGCCGGACCAGTTTCAGCTTATATGACAGGATGGTCAGGATCGAGTTGAGCGCCTTGCGCGGATGGCGCAAACTGATGCCGATCAGGCGCCGTTCTTCCAGCAAGCGTTTAAAAATTTTCATAAAACTTCCGTGGGTTTCAGCTGCAGGCATCCATGGACCATGGCTGAATTCGCTGAATGCCTGGATTTATATTTTCGCCTGAAGCGCTTTTAACGCCTCAGACATCTTGAACGCGCTTTCCTTCAAGCCGTACTGATGGCGGACCTTCAAAACATTGCCGCGCCAGGAAGAGATCCTGTCTTTGTCCGCAAGCACGGCCTTGATCCGGCCGGCCACATCATCAATGTTTAACGATGACGCGGTCCCGATCTGGTTCTGCTCAACAAAATCCCTCAGGCCGCCGCAGTCATCCAGGGCGAAGATCGGCAGTCCGGCGTTCAAATAATGATACACCTTGGAAACAAAGGAGATCTCTCCCTTCACGCTGGCCAAGGCCATATCATACTGCGTCAGGACCCGCATCAGTTCATTAAAAGACAGATATCCTTTAAACCGTATCTGGGGCCCCAGATACGGCGTCAGCCGGAGCGTCGGATAATATCCCCTGGGGCCGTAAAAGTCCACTTCGATCTGTTTTCCGAAAGCGGGGTCCTGCTTGATCAGCCGCTGACAGGCGCGGGCGAAGATCTCAGGCTGCGTGCGGAAATTCAAGGACCCCGCGTAGGCGATCCTCACCGGCAGGCCGGCCTTCTTCTGCTCTGGGATGTCCAGAAGGTCCGTGATCCCATTGGGCATCGGCAGGACCGTTTCGATCCCGTAAAAAGCGCTCGTGTTCTTTTGTATCTGTTCTGTGGCGCCGAAGACAAGGTCCGCCCTTTTAACAATGACCGGGTCGATATCGCAGGTGTCATCCACCAGATGCAGCACGAGCGGGCACCCGTGTTTTTCCGCTAATTGATAGGCCAAAACGGCGTTATCGATCGCCGGAACAACGGCATAGACGATCCCTTTTTTGTCAAATTGAGCCTGATCGACCGCCTCCTGTATCCAGGACCGCCTCAGATTATTACGGATATTGAGGGTCTTTTTAAGATCATACATCAACCAACCCTGATCGCTTTTAAAACGCTGAATATTGATGGATCCGGGAAGGACGTTCAAGAGCGCGGGGTCTTGCTGGAAATTTAGAACAACACTGCGGTAATTCTCGCCGGTGACAACATCGATATCCCAGCCCATTTCAGAGAGATACTTCACAAGATACGTCCGATTGACCCCGTCCGCGCGGCCTAGAGGAGCAAAATAGTATGAGACCAGATATAATTTACACATTTATATGTCCGTTGGGAGAGTGCCCAGCTTATAAAAAGTATAAATAGAATGACCTATTGTAATCATACATAAATAGAAAAATCAACTAGTTTCGAGGCACGATGCAAAGAATTCCCCACGTGTTAATTTAAAAGGGCATCTCTAGAAGATGCCCTTTTATGCCTTAAAGAACATTCGCTGTCCGGACTTTTACTTGTCCTGCAGCCGTTCAGGATGGTGTTTGACGACCTTGGCCTGGATCATATAGATCACATCTTCTGCGATATTGGTCGTGTGATCGCAGATCCGTTCAAGAAAACGGGCGATGAGCAACAACTGCACGGCCCGCGGAGCCGTAGAGCCGTCCTTGACCATGTAATCCTCGATCAGCTCCTTTTGAATAATATTCCTCAACTGGTCCGCCTCAGAGTCCGACATCAGGACCTGGCGGGCCAGATCCATATCGTTATTGACGAACGCGTCAATGGCGCCCTTGATCATCTTTTGCGCGACCTGCGCGAGCTTGGGGATGTCGATCAGCGGCTTTAACAGCGGTTTATCAACGATCTCCAGGGTGCGCTGGGCAATATCCACAGCGATATCCGCAATGCGTTCAAGCTCATTGTTGATCTTCATCCCCGTCGTGATAAAACGAAGGTCTTTGGCCATCGGCTGATAACGCGCGATCAGGTCAATGCATTTTTCATCAATGATCAATTCAAGCTGATCGATCATCGTGTCCTGATCAATGACTGCCTGGGCCAGTTCTCGGTCCCGGGCCTTGAGCGCCTCAACGGATTTATAGATCGCCTCCTCAGCGAAGGCCCCCATCCTGAGAATATCATTGTTCAGATCGTTCAGTTCATGATCAAAATGACGTTCCATTGCACCCTCCGATTCTTAACCGTAACGCCCGGTTATATATTCCTCTGTGCGCCGGTCCTTCGGCGCGGTGAAAATCTCACTGGTCTTACCGAATTCGATCAGTTCACCCAAAAGCATAAACCCGGTGTCATCCGAAACCCGCGCCGCCTGCTGCATGTTGTGCGTCACGATGATGATCGAATAATTGCTCTTAAGCTCCCGCATCAACTCCTCTATGCGCGCCGTGGCCTGAGGGTCGAGCGTCGAACAGGGCTCGTCCATCAGGAGCACCTCAGGCTGGACAGCGATCAGCCGCGCGATGCACAGCCTTTGTTTTTGCTCAAGGGACAGCAGCAAAGCCGAGGAATTCAATTTATCCTTCAATTCGTCCCACAGCAGAACGCTTTTCAAACTTTTCTCAACAATGATATCCAGCTGCTCCCTTTTCGTTTCGCCGTGGATCTTTTTCCCAAAAACGATATTCTCATAGATCGACAGCGGAAAAGGGTTGGGCCGCTGAAAAACCATGCCGACCTTTTTGCGCAAGGTCACCAGGTCCGTCCGGCCGTTCAGGATATCCTCTCCATCAATGAGGACTTCCCCGTCCGTGCGCACTCCATCGACAAAATCGTTCATCCGGTTAAAGACCCTCAGAAGGGTCGATTTGCCGCACCCGGAAGGCCCGATGATGGCCGTGATCCGCTTATCCTCAAATGACGCGTGAACATCTTTGAGGGCGTGAAACTGACTATACCACAAATTCAATTTTTTCGTTACGATCTTTGACATTATCCGAACTTCCCCAGAATATAATCCTCCGTGCGTTTATCATGCGGAGCGGTAAAAATTTTCTCTGTCTGATCAAGCTCGATCAATTCGCCGTTTAAAAAGAACGCGGTCCTGTCCCCCACCCGGGCGGCCTGCTTGACGTTGTTGGTGACCAAGACGATCGTGTAGCGGCTCTTAAGCTTAAGCATCGCGTCTTCGACCTTGGCGGTTGAGATCGGGTCAAGGCCGGAACACGGCTCATCGAACAGGATCACCTCCGGCTCAACGGCCAGAGTCCTGGCGATGCACAGCCGCTGCTGCTGGCCGCCGGACAATTTGAACGCGGATTCCTGAAGCCGGTCTTTCACTTCCTCCCAAAGGTAAGCCTCCTCAAGCGCCGCCTGGACCCTTCCTTCGAGTTTCTTTTTGTTCTTCTCACCGTGCATCCGCACCCCATACGCCACATTATCATAGATCGACAGCGGCAGCGATAACGGCAGAGCGAACACCATCCCGACCCTTTTTCGCAAAGCTTCAACATCAAGCCTTAAAAGATCGACTCCGTCGATCCGGATCTCTCCCTCCACCCGGAAACTCAGGTTCAGCGCGTTCAGCCGGTTCAGCATCCTTAAAAAAGTCGTCTTGCCGCTGTTGGAAGGCCCGATGATGCTCAAGATCTCATTGGGCGCAATCGCCAGCGTCACCTTCTTTAACGCCTGAAGATGCCCGAACCAGACACTCAAATCCTTTATATCAAATTTTGGATCTACCATTTCTTCTTTTTCCTGAACTTCGAACGGATGACGATCGCGACAAGGTTCATCGACAAGACCAAAGCCAGTAGAACAAAAGCCGTCCCATAGCGGACCTTTTCATCCACATTGGGGACCTGGGTCGAGATGACATACAGATGATAAGGCAAGGCCATGGCCTGATCAAAGATCGAAGCCGGCAACTGCGGCAGATAGAACGCGGCGACGGTAAAAAGGATCGGCGCCGTCTCTCCGGCCGCCCGCCCAAGCCCCAAGATGGTCCCGGTCAAGATCCCGGGGACAGCGTTGGGCAGAACGATATTCCGGATCGTCTGCCACTTGCTGACTCCCAGCGATAAACTCACTTCCCGGAAAGACGCCGGAACACTTTCCAGCGCCTCGACCGAGGTCGTAATGATAACGGGCAGGATCATGATCCCCAGCGTCAAGGACCCGGAAAGGATCGAAGCCCCGAACTTGAAAAATACAACAAAAAGCGCGAACCCGAACAATCCGTAGACAACCGACGGAACGCCCGCGAGGTTGACGATCGCCAGCTTGATGATCCGCGTCAACAGGTTGTCTTTGGCATACTCCGTCAAATACACCGCGGCCAAAAGGCCGATCGGCAGGGCGAACAGGATCGCGCCGCTGACCAAATAGAACGTTCCCACGATGGCCGGGAATATCCCTCCCGCGCGCATCCCCTGCTGCGGAACCTCGGATAAAAACTGCCAGTTGATCGCCGGCAGCCCTTTCTGAATGATAATAACGACGATCAACCCGACCGGAACCACGATCAGGAGCGTCGATAAAAGCAGGAAGAAGAACGCGATCTTTTGCGTGCGGTAAGGATTTCTCATCTCTGCCTCTTATGTAAAAACAGGTCCGCGGTCACGTTGATCATAAAACTGATCATAAACAGCACGATCCCGATTGCAAAAAGCGCGAAATAGTGTTCGCCGCCCACCACCGCCTCGCCCATCTCAGCCGCGACCGTCGCTGTTAACGTCCGCACCGGAACTAAAATTGTTTTCGGAATGACCGCGGCATTCCCGGTGATCATCATGACCGCCATGGTCTCGCCGATCACGCGGCCGATCCCCAGCATCACGGCAGCCAGAATCCCGCTGGATGAGGCCGGCAGCATGACGCGCCAGATGGTCTGCCACTGCGTCGCGCCCAAGGCGAACGCGCCTTCTTTGTAATTTTTTGGGACTGAATACAGCGCGTCTTCCGCGACCGAAACGATCGTCGGCATAGCCATGAACGCCAGCATGATCGACCCTGAAAGCGCCGTTAATCCCGTCGGTAAATTGAAAACGTTTTTGACCAGCGGAACAAGCGTCACCATGCCGACAAATCCCAAAACAACACTGGGGATCGCGGCCAGCAATTCCACGCCCGCCTTGAGGACCTCTTTGGCCCACGCGGGAGCGATCTCAGCGATGTAAATGGCGCTTCCGACCCCGATAGGGATCGAGATGATCGCGGCGCCGATCGTGACCAGGATCGAGCCGAGGATCAACGGAAGGATGCCCAACTGAGGCGGTTCGGAAATGGGATACCACTTGTGTCCTGCCAGAAAATCCGAAAGGCTGACCGTTTTAAATACGGCAAGCCCTTCTTTCATCAAAAAAAGGAAGATCAGCGCGACAAAAAATATCGACGCCACCCCGCAGGTGAGGATCAATTTTTCAACAATGAATTCTTTTGCTTTTCTCATACATCACTTTGTTAAGGGCACAAAATCCGTGACCCTGACAATGTCCTGCCCTTCTGGCGAAAGGGCGAAATTAACAAAACTTTCCACCAAACCCGACGGAACGCCTTTTGTATACAAAAAGAGCGGGCGCGATATCGGATAATCCCCTTTCATGACATTTTCGATCACCGGCATGATATAGGGGTCCTTGTCCGTTTTTGCGATCGCAATGGGCTTTTGCTGAGCTGAAATATATCCCATGCCGTAATACCCGATCGCGGCCGAATTCCCGGCGACCTCATCGGCGACCGCCTGGGACGATGAAAGCATCAAAGCGCCCGGCGCGAATTCTTCCTGAGAGTCAGGATCGTTCTTCCTTAAGACGTGTTCTTTAAAATACACATGCGTTCCGGAATTGACTTCGCGCGAAAGGATAACGATCGCTTCGTCCTTGCCGCCCAGCTCTTTCCAGTTCACGATCTTTCCGGTAAAGATCGCGGCAAGCTGATCCAGCGTTAACTGATCAACCGGATTGGCCGGATTGACCACGACGGCCAGGCCGTCTAAGGCGATCATAATTTCATTCGGGTTGATCCCTCTTTTTTGGGCCAAAGCAATTTCTTTCTCTTTAATATTGCGAGAACTCATCGCAATGTCGCATGTCCCGCTGATCAGGCTTGAAAGCCCGGTGCCTGATCCGCCGCCGGTCACCGCGACAAAGGCGCCGGGATTTTGCTGCATGTATTTTTCCGCCCAGGCCTGGACCAGATTGACCATGGTATCCGACCCCTTGACCTGAATAGAATTTTTTCTGGTCGCGGAACACCCGATCAACGCAAGCATGAATATCGCAATGACAACGAGTCTCTTTTGAAACATATCCCCTCCTCATTTGCTTATACAGTATCTCTTGCTCAAACTAAAAACAAATTAAACCAATGTTAAATGGATGTAAAATCTCAAAACGACAATTTAAATTTCGCCCCCAGAACATTGGCGTCTTTCCATCCGGCAGAACCTTTAGAGCTCTGCAGCATGTAATAAAGCTCTGCTTTGAAATTTTCGGCAATCTTCATGCCCAGGCCGGAAGAAACCCTGTTTTGATTGAACGGGTCATCTTTCGTGAACTGGATAAATACCTCGTCAGAAAAAAACGGCTGGATGTCAAACCGCGTAAACTTCCAGGGCAACTTAACAGTCAATTTATTACGATACCTGCCCTTGTCCTGCCGATCATCAAACTGCTGATACTCCAGGCGGCTGCGGTCCTCGACCTTAAACCCGGCCAGGTCACCCGAAACGGCCGCTGTCAAATACGGCTCATTTTCAGGGCTCCAATCCCCATTCGATTTTGTACGGATATAGCGAAAACCAAACCCGAGATTCCAATGCTTGTTCAATTTGTAAACCAGGCCAAGGTCATAGTGCTGGTAATAGAATTCACTGATGTCCCCGCCCCAGCGGAATTCCTGTTCAAACGCGGCCTTCCAGGCATCAGAAATCTTTATTTCTTCAACGTTGGTATTCCAAAATTGGACATCGCCATCCTCGTAGGCAAAGGCTGGGCCCATGGGGACAAGCGCCGTCAACAGAACAATGAACAGGGCTTTTTTCATGCGTGTTCTCCTTTGAATGTTGTTGTATTTCTGCACAGTCAAAAAGATTTTAATTGCGCATGATTAAATCGATCTCAAGAAAAAGTAAAATGTGCGTAAAATCTCGGAAAAGATTCTATGCTTTCGGAAGGGTGAACCAAAACTTGGAACCGGTGCCCTCGACGCTTTCCACGCCGACTTCTCCCCGGTGCTTTTCGACAATATGTTTGACGATCGAAAGCCCAAGCCCTGTGCCGCCCAGCTCGCGGGAACGGGCCCGGTCAACGCGGTAAAAACGTTCAAAAAGCCGGGGGAGATCTTTTTCCGGTATGCCGATGCCAGTGTCCTCAACGCAAATCTTAACGTGGGAACCCAAATCCTGACACGAGATGGTCAAGACGCCGTTATCCGTATTGAATTTTATTGCGTTATCGATCAGGTTGCTCAAGACCTGCGTCAATTTGTCCATATCGCCGGCAACATAAAGGCCCGGCGGCAATTCATTCCGGACCGTCAATTTCATTTTCTGCCATTGGGACTGCGCCTCCGTCAAGGCCGCGTCCGCCAGCCGGGACAGGTCCACTTTTTCCCGGCGGAAAACGATTTCCTTTGACTCAAGGCATGCCAAAGACAACAGATCGTTGACCAGCGTGTTGAGCCGTTCGACCTGACCTTCAATGATCTTTAAAAAATTGCGGTTGTTCTGCCGGTCTTCCAGGGCGCCGGCCAAAAGCGTCTCAATGAACCCTTTGATGGTCGTCAACGGCGTCTTGAGCTCATGGGACACATTGGCGACAAAATCCTTTCGCATCGTTTCCAGGCGCTTGATTTCCGTGATGTCATGAATCACGGCAAGGCAGCCGCTGATCGATCCCCCCTCAAAAACAGGAGCCGCGTTGATCTGAAATATTTTACGGACCGGCAGCACAAAAGGGATCTCACGGGACACGGGCTTCCCCTCGCGCAAAACAGCGTTCATCAATTCGACCATATCATTATTGCGGACAACCTCCAGAAACGGGCGCCCGACAATATCCTTGTCGGGGATCCCGAAGATCCTTTCAAACGCCGGATTGATAGAAAGCACCTTTCCGGACCTATCGATCACCACAACACCTTCGACCATGCCATGGAACACCGCCTCCAGCTGCTGATTGCGCGCATCGGCTTCTTTTGTTTTTTCTTCCGTGCGCTGGGCCATGGTGTTTAACGTAGAGGCGAGCTCCGCGATCTCGTCCTGCGAGGTCGAAATGATCCGCCGGCTGTAATCCCCGCCGGATAATTTGCGTGAAACCTGGATCATGCGTTTGATCGGCCGGACCGCCCGCGCGATAAAATACACCCCAAGAACGAGCGCGAGACAAAACGCGACCAGGACCCCGGCAGCGATCGTTTTCCTGGCTGTGCCCAGGATTTTTTCAACTTGTGTGGGTATCAGCGCCAGCCTCACGGCCCCGATGATTTCGCCATGGCCTCTCAGCGGAAGCGCGACATACAGCATGTCTTTCTTTAAGGTGACCGAATAGCGGACCTCGGCGCCCGTGCTCCCCGACAGGGCCGCCCGGATCTCAGGACGTTTTGCGTGGTTTTCCATCTGACCGATCTGCGCCGGCGTCTCCTGCGAATCCGCCAGGACCCTGCCCTGGCTGGAAACGATCGTGATCCTGCAGTCTGTTCTATCCTTCAGCCGGTCCACCAGCGCCGCCAGCCGGGGGATGTCTTCTCTAATAAGGCTCTCGGCGGAAATCTGGTCCGCAATCAAACCGGCCTGCGTCATTAAGGAGGCCTTGATCTCCTGCATGGCATTCTTTTCGAAATTTTTTTCCAGAAAAAACGCGACAAACCCGAATGAAATAAAAATGATGAGCAGGTAAGACAGTGTTAATTTTAGAGTGAGGCTGCGCACGGTTTTCATAAACAATGAGCCCTTTTACCCTTCATGATCAAACCGGTATCCGTAGTTCTTGACCGTAACAATATGATCCGCGGCGGAACGGAGCTTCTTGCGCAAGGTCGTGACATGGACATCAACGGTGCGTGTCTGAATTTCAACGGCATGATCAACACCCCAGACAACGTCTAAGAGATGCTCCCGGGAAAGGACCCGTCCATTCGCCTTGATCAGGGCTTTCAGCAGTTCAAATTCTTTAGAGGTCAGTTCCACGGCCTTGTTCTTTACGCTCACCTGGATCTTAGAGAAATCGACCTCCAGATCACTGATCCGCATCACTTCCGGCAGCTGTCCCTGCCTTTTGCTTCGGCGCAAAACAGCCTTGATCCGGGCCAACAGCTCCCGAAGGCTGAAGGGCTTGGTCACATAATCATCCGCTCCCAATTCCAGCCCGACGATCTTATCCGCTTCCTGGCTCTTGGCAGTGAGCATAATGATGGGAATCGCCGCGGTCTTGCTGTGCCGGCGAAGCTCCTTACAAACCTCAAATCCGTCCATTCCCGGAAGCATGAGATCAAGAAGGATGAGGTCCGGATGGTCCCGCGTGGCGGCTTCAACCGCCTGGGAACCATTGCTGACAGATGCCGTGCGGTAACCTTCTTTCTGAAGGTTATACTCAAGCATTTTCACAATATCATGTTCGTCTTCAACGATCAGGATGAGCTGTTTCATGCAAAAAAATGCCTCAAAAAAATTTACGGTTAAGCTATTTTAACAGACATCTGCCGATCGACCAAATAATACTCCCAATTCACTGAAAAAGATTTCCCCCTCTTTCATGTCAAAATCCTCAACCGCTCAAAAAAAGGGGGAGGCATGATCCGCCTCCCCGTTATCTTTGCTGACCATGTCCTCAGCTGTTTCACAGAACAAAGCACCGGCCGGATTTCATAAATCTCTCCGCGCTACTCTTCTGTTTCATCGGGAAAACTGCCCGTATTCCCACCCTGCTGCGTGCGGTCCTCAATGAGCTTAAATACCGAAAACATATCAATAGAGCTGCTCCCGGCTCCCGGGCCCATGGCATAAACGTCGCCCGGGGAAGACGCCCCGGACGCCTCGCCGGAACCCCCGGAAGAAGTTTCCTGCGTTCCATTCACCGCTTGCTGCAGGCTCGTCAAGGACCTGACCACAGTATCGATGTCCGCGCTGCCTGGAGCAGAGGCGATCGTCAACGTGCCGTTGGCATAATTTACCGCGTATCCCAATAAGGACGTGTAGCCGCTGGGCGTGATCGTATACGTTCCAATCGCCATGGCCCCCTGGGACGTGCCTCCATACGACACGCTCCCGCTCAAGGCCTGCGCCGAGGTGTCGCCGTTTTGAAGGCCGGTCATGCCCACCCCATTCCCTCCGGAATACGCCAGACCGTCATAAGTCTTGCTGTCATTGGAGGCCGTTACCGTAACGGCCGGCTGCTCGCGGTAAACCGCGTAATGACCGGCTCCTAAGGCCGTTGAGAAATTTGACGCGCTTTCATCGCTGTTGTATCGGAACTTCCCGCTTCCCGAGCCGATCAGCGCCGTCAGCCCCGTGCTGTCGCTGACGTCACCGGAATACAATGTCGCCCTCCCGCCTGCGCCGACCGTAACGCTTCCGCCGCTGACAATAATATTTCCGCCGGTGGATGTTCCGGCCGCGGTATTTTTTCCGGCATTCAACACAATCGCGGAATTCCCCGTGTTTGTTGTTTCGATGGCCCCGGCCAGTGTCAAATCCCCTGTCAATGTCGCCGCGCTTACTGTTCCGGTCGAATTGACGGCGGCCAGCGTCATGGCGTTGCTGTCGATAATGCTGATATCATTGCCTGAAACAACGGACACCGCGCCGGTAAAATCATTGCTGGTATTATTTAGCGTGATCTGTCCCGCCCCCGCCGTTAAACTGGTTGTCCCTCCAATGTCCAGCGAGCCTGTCCCCGCGATGTTTCCGGTTGAACTCAGCACAAGGGATCCGGTGCCTGTGGAGGCAATGGAACTTCCTGCCGTGCTCAGATTGATGCCGTTCGTGCCGGTGTCCTTAACGCCGGTGATGGAAATTGTTCCGTTCTGGGAACTGACTGTGCCACCTGATATGGCTGTCCCGTCAGAAGAGCCGTAGGCCTGTCCTGAGATCGTGATCGTTCCCTCACCTGTCGTCGATACTGTCCCGCCGATATGCACGCCGCGGGCATACTCCACAGCGTTCGAGCCCTGCCCATTGATGATGATGTTACCGCCCAACGCGTTGATCGTCCCATTAATCGCGGCCCCGCGCATCAAGGAGTTGGACTCATAACTTGTCAGATTGATCCCCATCGCCCTGGTCGTTGCGGGAGTGGCCCCGCCCCCGATCGTCACATACCCGCCGTTGGTTTCGATCGATGATCCCGATGAAAGCCAAAATCCTCCAGCCGCCCCCGCACTGCCGGGATTGATCAAGACGTTTAATTTATTCGAGGTGGAGCTGATCGCACTTGGGTTATTGTTCGCCAGATTGCTTGATAATCCGGAAGCGATATACCCGGATGAGCTGTCGGCAGTCGTAATATACGAGGTTGCCTTGAGCGTCAGTGTCGCATCTGACCCGCTGGTCTTAGAAATATCGCCATTGACCAATACCCGGCCGTTGCCGGCCTCGACCGTGAGGTCTTCCACCATCGTGATCGTGTCGGTGATATCGATCTTCGCGTTATTTTTTAATATCGTATCATCATTAAACGTCACCGCTCCGCCAACAGTAATATCCCCGGCTGTCGCGTTGCCGATCGTGACGCTGGAAAAACCGTTCGCAAAATTCGTTGAAAAATAACTCGCCGCAATATCCAACGTGCCGGCGCCGGTCGTACCAATATTGATTGCCCGGCTTGTATAGGGTTCGATAGTCAGGGTGCCGCTGCCGGAGATTGTGTGATTGGCGCCAATACTGAGAAGATTGGTCTTAAGAATCGTGTTCCCCGTCCCGGCATTAAAACTATGGGCATTAGCACCGGCATAGATATCCACATAATTGGGGGACTCTACAGTAATGTCTCCGCCGTTGGTCGTTGTCATGTTCTGGGAAATTCCAACACCTTTGGCAGTGTTGACTGTGTTGTGGCCATAAAGGGTGATTCCACCCGCCCCAGCGGTGATACGGGTATATCTCGAGCTAAGCTGCGAACTGGAAAGCCCGTGATAGTTCGTATTTGAACTTGTGCCGCTGATATTCACCGTACCGGCGTTGATGTCTAAATAACTGCCGGACGGAGCGCCGTCCAACCACGCGGACAACTCGATGCCCGCATAAGAAGAAGACTCTCCGATCATGGTGAGTGTGCCGCTGCCGGCATCCAGCGTTCCGCTATGGGAATAATTGATCCCCATCCCTGTTCCGGCGCCGGCCGTGCTTTTACCTTTTATAAAAATATTACCGCCGCCTGATTGAATCGTTGTCCCGGCTGTCGCCGCATTATTCAATCTTCCTATACTGACCCCGCTGTAAGTAGCGGTTGCTGTCGCAAAACCATCCGGCCTGCCGTCGCTGTTGTCGTCAGCCCCGCCCGCCATCACAATATCACCGCCGTTGGTGTCAACCACAGTGCCATCGTAAAGAAAAATGTAGCCGTTATTATTCACGTCTGCATCCGCCCACAAGACCGTATCCAATGCCCCTGTTGAGGATTCAATTGAACTGCCGGCATCCATAATGATCGAGCCGGTTGTTTTCACCGTCAGCGAGGCGTCATTGCCATAAGCGTTTGTGATGGATTTACTAGCCTGTAAAGTAAAATCCGTCGCTGCATTGGTCTGCGTCAACGTTGTCGCCGCCGCACCCAGCGTGATATCGCCGGCATAGGTCTGAAGTCCTTCGGTTGTTACCGCTCCGCCGTTGATCGCGATCCCATTGTCAGCAGATGACGTGACGTTCAGTGACGCCAGGGCCTTGCTGGTCCCGACCGCGCCGGAAAACGTCACCGTTCCCGCCCCGGCGTCGATCGTGACCGGGGACGCGGCAAGATTTGTTTCTTTGACATAATGAGCAAGCGTGCCGGTGGAAGCCGCGAGGTCATTCCATTGGCCTTCGGTCCCGGTAAACTGCAGGGCCGATTCATAATCCAATCCTCCTGACACCGGGCGTGTCTGCGAAGGGCTTCCGCCGTAGTTATTCGGTTCTCCGCTGCTCCAATTCGTGAATGCCCCATCGATCGCCGCCCCTCCGCCGGAATCGCTCTGCGTAAAAAACTGCCGGCCTTTTTCGCCATCCTCGGTTCCTTCCGGCCCGGCCACCCAGCGCCACACCGCGTTGGTGCTTGGGGTCAGCCCGACCACGCGCCGCCCCCCCAGCCAGGACGGTTCGTAATTCACGGTCCTGCCCGCGATCGCGTTTTCCAAACGGGAGGTGATCGTTGCTAAATAGGTATCGTCGACCTCGCTGCCGTCACCTTCCGATCCAAGCTCTGCGTTTCCTAATGCTTGGGTCCATGTTCCCGTATACGCCACATCGGTATAACTATTCCCGGAATTCAGCAGGCCGTAAAACCTGACGTTGCCGCCATTGGTCGTAATAATCAAACCGTCGGTATTTCCGACCAGCATCTCCCCTTTAACATTAACGGCCCCGCCGTTGGTCGAGATCGTCCGTGTGCCTGATCCTGCCACATACACGTCCCCGCCGACCATGGTCGTCACGCCGTTCAAATCGATCGTGCTGCCGTCACCAAAATTCACGTAACCGCCGTTGGTGGTAATGTCCTCGTTAAGCAAAATAATGCCGTCACCGTCATGTGCGCCGTTATCGTTATCTGCCAGCACATCCACGTTCAACTTGCCTGTCCCTCCGTCATTGCTGATCCCCGCGTTGATCGTGATCGTTTTTGCCGCCTGCAATGTCAACGTGACATCTGTATCACCGGATCCCTTGGAGATCGCGCTGCTGACGGTAATGTTCCCGTTCTGGGTCCCGGCGCCGGCGGTCGTGACATTGACGCTGGTTCCCCCTTCCAGCAAACCGTTGATCGTTGTGTTTAAAATGGTTGAATCGTTGCCGGTGGCGACCCATGTCCCTGAAGAAAAACTTCCGCCGGAAGTCGCCGTGGTGATGGTGACATTATACGGATCGAACAACCAGATCCCGGCATCTCCGTGAGGGGCGATCGCTCCGCCTGTCACGCCAGCCGTGTCCAGCCAATGACCGGAGGTTTCGATCCGCCCGCCGTCGCCGCCGTTCATCCCGCCTCTGGCTAAAAATGTTCCGTAAGCCCGCGTGACCGAATCAGGATCCGTAACATCTGACCACGCGACAACAGTTCCGCCGTCGCCGCTCTCCGTGGCGCTCGCGTCAAGCAAAGCCCCGTTTGAAATCACAACGCCGGTCGCCTCATAGATTTCAGGATCGGAACCCTGCCAGCCTCCGCCCGCATAGATCTCTCCGCCGCCTGTCGATCCTCTTGCCAAAACCTCAGCGCCTTCTTCAACAAGGACCCTCTCCCCCGTCGCCACAACTTTCCCGCCGATGGATCCTTCCGATGACACATCCACAGTGCCCGCGATCGTTACCTGCCCGTTTTCCCCAGCGGCCAGAAAGATCCTTCCGCCCTGCTCGCTGATCCCTTTCGCCTCAAGAACGCCATCGTTATTGACGACCGCGTTCGTTAATTCATCTTTCGCCAGGGCGGTCATCACAATCAACCCGCCGTCGGCTTTAATCAGCTGCTTGTTCTCGGCCAAAGCATCGACAGCGCCTTCCTCAACATTGTAATTGATCAGCTGATCTCCAAAAAAATCCAGGCTGACCTTGTCGCCCGCAGCCATCAAAACACTTCCCTCGGAAGAACTGATCTGTCCCTCATTACGGACAACGGGGCTCAATAACGCGACATACCCGCCTTCCCCGGAAAGGATCTGCCCCTGATTCAGGACCATGCCCGCGGCCCCGGCGTTTTCAAAAATAAAATTCCCGTTCAGAAAATTTTCATCGGATATATTTAAAGAAGAAGCGACCAGACCGCCCACATTGACCTGAGCGGAGGGACCGAAAATGATCCCGGCGGAATTTAAGAGAAAGACCTGCCCGTTGGCGCTCAGGTTTCCGAAGATCTGGCTGGGATTCTGATCAAAGATACGGTTAAGGGCAACGCTCGAGGAGGCGGGCTGTATAAATTGAACAGCGGCATCCTGCCCGATATTGAACGTGTTCCAGTCGGCGATCATCCGGTCCGTATACTGGTTGACGGTCATGCCGGACCCGCTTTGGCTGATATCACCGCTTCCGGATACGATCGTCCCTCCGGTGGGAAGTTCTTGAACATCAACAGCCAGGGCAGGCAGCCCGCTCACGTGGAGAAAAAAACACAGCGCCAGACCGGCGCGAAAAAAACGCCCAAAGGATTTCACGGGTCTCTCCTTTTCATTAGAACCAGATTGTGGCCTGGGCCCAAACCCGGCCGCTTTCATCCTGATTATCAGAATTGTTGTCGAACGCGTCCCGTCCGGGATTCTTTCCCAGCGCGTGAGCATACGAGAACTGCAGGCGATACGATCCCTGCTTTTCAAAATTCACACCGGCGCCCACGCCGGACAGCCAATAGTGGTTCCGGCCCGAAATATTCGTCACGGAATTGGACCACGTCCCTTCATGGAGCCTCACCTGGCCGGCATCAACAAAACCCACCAGCTGTGTCTTGAACGCGGTCTTTAAAGGCAGATCGTAGCGGTTTTCAAACGTCAGGATATGGCCCGTGTCACCGGAAGCCTCTCCGATCGGATACGCGCGCACGCCCGTGGGCCCTCCCAGAATGATTTTTTGTGATGAATCAAGATTTCCGTCGGCGAACTGCCCCCTGGCAGAAAAGAAGAGCGACGTGTTTTTCGTCGCCCGCTGCAGGCGCGCCAGGGCATACGTTGCCCGTGAAAAATTTCCGCTCACGCGCGCCCCTGAATCATCCCCAGAGCTCCCATCCGTGATATTCACGCTTCCGGCGTAAAACGACATCAGAGCGCTGGTCAGCCCCCCTCGGAAAAACTCATCATAAAAATTCCCCGTTAAATTCAGGTTCGCGGCGGAAACGCTGCGGTCACTGGTCACGTCTCCGGCGGATTTGTCTTCCAGCAAATACTGCTCATATCCTGATCCGATCCAGACGCTGGCCCTTCGTGTCCGCTTGACCGGATACTTAAGGTTCGTCCCGAAGGTGTGAGCGGAACCCTTGGCCTGCAGGTCTTTTAGCTTTCCGCCTAGCTCATAACGCAGCCCATTATACGAAAAATCCGCGATCGCGCCACGGGACCCGACAGGAAGCGAAAGATCCGCCCGGCCCTGATTCAGATCATCGGCGTTGATGTAGGTCATCCTCAAAAGATCGCCTTTTCCTAACGAATCAATAAGGGCCACCTGCCCGGTCCGGCGGAATCTGCCGGTATACCGGTTGCCGAAATTGTCGCCTGACACCGTTGCGGCGACCCACCGCCCTTCCTTGGAAAGCAGCGATAGGCGCGACGTCCCGGGGACCTCTCCTTTATCCAGATAAGCCCTGGCTGAGACGCCGGGAAGGTCGTTCATCAATAAGACCGCCCGCTCCACATCCTTGAGCATCACGGTCTCGCCTTCGGCAATAGACTGCCTCGCGATCCGTTCAAGAAACGTTTTGTTGATCCGGTGATCGCCATCGATCGAAACGCCGACCTTGCCATCCAGGCGCCCCACGCTGACCGCGATGATAACATTTCCTTCGGTCACGTCCTGCTGAGGAAGATACGCCCGCGCCAGAAGATAGCCTTTCGTTTCTCTTAAATATAGGGTGATCTTCTGCGCCAAGCGCTGCAGGTCAGCGAACGAAACCTCATTCCCCACGCAGGGCGCAGCTATCTTCTCAAGCTCTTTCAGGGAAACGACCTTTTCATAGCCTGTAAATTCGAAACTTTTAACGCGGACTTTGATCCCGGGATCGGCGGTCATCTCCGGGGGAGCTTCGATCTCAGCGGACGAAGACGCCGGCGGTGTTCTTTGAAGATCGACCTGTTCCTGCTGGCGTAATATCGATCCGGAATCCGGAGGGGCGGCCAAAACAGGAAAACAAAAACTAAAAAGAGAAATTAAAACGGAACAGAGAAGGAGATTTTTTATTTTCATGATTAAATTTTATATAACATATTATTTTTAAACAATATAAATATAAAAAATTTAATCGGGCCGCCTCAAGAAAGCCGGCGTTCTCAAATATAAGACGGTCGCCGGCTCGCCTGCGGCGTCTTGCCAGCCCAAAGGGCTGCTCCAACCGGATTTCGCTCGCAAAGCTCGCGGAATCATTGCCATTCAAAATAAATAGTGGAAGCAATGCTTGGAACCGGATCCGCTTTCAGCGGATTGCCGGTTCCAAGTGTTGGGGCTACCAGTCACAAAAAAACCCGCATCTTTCGATGCGGGTTGTGACTGGTAGCCCCAACCGGATTTGAACCGGTGTTTAAAGACTGAGAATCTTCCGTCCTGGACCAGGCTAGACGATGGGGCCAAAACCTAAAAAATGTATATTAAAAAATTCCAATAAACAAATTACAAAACCCAAACAATCCCAAACATCAAATTGCAATAAACACTGGCTTAAGGTTTGTTTGCTGTGTATTGTTCATTGTTTGTGATTTGTTGCTTGTATATTGTGATTTTCCTGAGTCTGTGTCCAACAAATTTATGATAAATCTTACCATATTTCCCTTTTTGGTCAATAAAAATATCCGGACCAATTTTTACGGAAAAGGCGCCCATGCCAACCCTTTTTTATGATATATTCTTTATGAATATTCATATAATTGAAGGATATCCATATGGCCCTTTCCGTGGGGATCGGTTTCAATAATGACAAGAACTCAAATCTGGCGGCCGCAGCCGCGATCGAGCAGGCAAAACGCAAGATCCATGTCAACCGCATCGACCTGATCCTGGTTTTGGCTACCCCCCATTATTCACCGGAAAACATCATACAGGCGATCGGAGACCGCCTTGATTCTCCGCGGGTCATCGGTTGCTCGACCGAAGCTATCATCATTGATCGTGTGATCCATAAACGGGGTGTCGCGGTCGCGCTGTTCCACTCCAATCAAATGAAATTTGAGACCGGCTCGGTCCAGCATTTGAACCTGCAGAACCCCCAGCAAGCTGCCGCATCCCTGATCCATTCCTGCAAATCGGAGTACGGAGAAAAGGAGCGCCGTCTGTTCTTCGTGTTCACGGAAGGCGCCCCCAACAACATCCCGGCCATCCATCATCACCTGCGCAAAGAGCTCAAAAACGAACCGGAAATGCCGATCCTGGGGTCTTCCGCCACCAATATGGTCGCTCCTGACAGTTCCTTTCTTTTTCATAACAATGAAACGGTCAAAAAAGCCGCCACGGTTTTTGTCCTTGGCGGGAAAGCGACCGTCAAGACGGTCACCCGGCACGGCTGGCATCCCATCGGCCGCCCGAGATTTGTGGATAAGAGCAGCCATCACATCATCCATTCGATCGATGGTCGTCCGGCGATTGAACTCTACAAAACATTTTTTCCCGAGCAATATCATTTATTAAAAGACCCTTCTTCTTCGCTGAACCTTTATTATCCTTTGGGCATCGCCAGCGGGAAGCGGGGCACCTTCTTTATCCGAAATATCATAGATGTCCTTGACGACGGCAGTATCGTCTGCAATGATAATGTGGATTCCGGTTCCCAGGTCCATATCATGCTGGGCAACAAAGATTCCTGCCTGCAGGTCACCAAAGAAGCCATCCAAGAGTTCAAAGGCTTTTTTTCTGACCAGCCAACAGGCCTGGCCCTGGTCATCGTGTCCGAAAAGCATCACCGGATCCTGGGGCGTTCCTTTGAACGGGAGCTCGCTTTTGTCAAACGCGCCGCTGGAGAAAATATCCCTGTTTTTGGATTTGTCAGTTACGGAGAGATTTTTGACACGGGAGACGCTTGCCAGCAGACTCTCAATTCAAGACAAAACAATAATTTAACCTTAATCGGGATAAAATAAAATTACCTATGTTGTGGGCCGTTCTGATAACCCTTTTTCTCTGCCTGATCGCCGGAGGGGCGTTTGTCGCCATTCATCAAAGAAGTAAGATCAACGCCCTTTCTGAGGCGGTCCAGCGGTTCAAGGATTCCTTTGATGAGATCGATGAACAGGCCAAGCTGATCATCAAGACCGACCTTGAGCTTAACCGCACCCAGGAGGAACTGGATAAGCGCCTCAAAGGGCTCGACGCTCTTCAGGCGATCTCACGGCTGGTCAGCACGACTTTGGATGAACATGAGATCTTTGAGCTTCTGGGCGAGCCCCTTGTCGCTGACATGGGCCTGGAACAATATTATTTCCTGATCCTGAACAGCGAAGGCTCCCTGAATTGCGCCGCCCATCTGGGTTCCACGGCAGAGGAAGCGAAGCGCATCCTCTCTTTGGTCGGAAACAACCTAACGCTCATTGACCAGCTCAAAAGCCGGCAGACCATTTCGTCCATTAATGCCACGGATGAAGAGCGCTCTTTTTTCACAAGACACTTAAAAACACGGCATTTTATCATCACACCGATCATGGCCAAGAACACCATGCTGGGCATTCTGATCGCCACCAGCCATTCGACGACATACGCCGTTTCGGAAGGGGATGAAGAGATCTCATCGATCCTGGCGGACCAGATCGGCCAGGCCATCCAGAACGCCAGGCTGTTCGAGGAGGTCTATCACTCACGCCAAAAACTGGAGATCATGGTGCAGGAGCGCACCCGGCAGCTCCAGGAAGCCCTTTCCAACGTCCAGCAGGTCAGTAAAATGAAATCCGAATTTATTTCCGCGGTCTCGCACGAGCTGCGCACCCCCCTGACCTCGATCAAAGGGTACGCTTCGCTGTTAAGTTCCGGTAAACTGGGCGATATTCCTGACACCGTGCGCCAGCGCCTGGAAAAGATCAATCATCATTCCGACAGCCTGGTGCAGCTGATCAACAATCTGCTGGATATTTCCCGTATTGAATCCGGAAAGACCAGCATGAACCGTAAGAAAATGCCGATCGTTCCGGTCATTGAGAACGTCCAGGACCTTCTCATGCCGCAGCTTAAAGACAAGAACGTCCAGCTTATCATCCAGATCCGTCAGCCCCTTCCGGAGCTTCTGATCGACCAAAGCCAGATCGAACGCGTCTTTATCAATCTGGTCGGCAATGCCATCAAATTCACCCCTTCCCAGGGAACGATCACCGTCAGCGGAGAACCCAGGGAAAGTGACGCGCTCTTTAAGGTCACGGACACCGGGATCGGCCTCAAAGAAGACGAACGCCGCAAGCTGTTCAATGAATTTTACCGTGTCGACAATGAGATCAACCAGAACGTGAAAGGCTCAGGCCTCGGCCTTTCCCTGGCGAGGAAGATCATTGAGGCGCATAACGGCCAGATCTGGGTCGAAAGCGTTTACAAAAAAGGTTCCACCTTCGCCTTCACGATCCCGCTTGATGATCAAAAATAAAGGAGTTTGGAATGCCGAAAGAACGCATTTTAACGATCGACGATGACCCGGATATCCTGGACGTCCTCGATCTGACCTTATCCGAACACTACGATGTCCTGCAGGCCCCTAACGGAAAAGAAGGACTGTCGATCCTGCAAAGCAAGACCCCCAATCTGGTGATCTGCGACTACATGATGCCAGTCATGAACGGTAAAGATTTCTGCAAAGCGGTCAAAAAAGATGTCCTGTTGCGCCACATCCCGATCATCATGCTCACCGGCAAAGGCGAGGTCCATGACATGATCGGGGGGATCGAAGCGGGTGCGGACGATTATATCGTTAAGCCCTTCGAACCCGAAGCCCTGCTGGCGCGGATCCGAATGATCTTGCGCCGCACCGAACAGAGCCTGGACGCCAACCCGTTGACCCATCTTCCCGGAAACACCTCCATTACCGAAAAACTGCAGGAATGCATTGACAGCAAATCGCCTTTTGCCGTCGGGTATGCCGACCTTGATAAATTCAAGATCTACAATGACAAATACGGGTTCGAAAAAGGCGATGAGGTGATCCGTGAGACGGCACGCATCCTGATCAAGAACGTCCGGCAGCTCGCCGGAGAGGACGCGTTTATCGGGCACATCGGAGGCGATGATTTTGTTTTTATCACCAAAGACAGCGTCATCGATGACGTCTGCCGGGCCATCATCCATGAGTTCGACACCAACAGCCCGATGTTCTATTCGCAAGAGGACCGCGAAGCAAAATTCATCATCGGAAAGGACCGGCTCGGCAACGAGACCCGCGCCGGACTTCTGTCCATCTCGATCGGGATCGTCAGCAACGCTCACACCGAGATCTCCCATATCGCTCAAGTGAGCGAAATAGGGGCAGACCTCAAGAAATATGCCAAGACATTTGATAGAAGTGTTTTTGTGAGGGACAAGCGTAAAGCGCTATAGCACGATCACGGAAAAGGCCCTTTGGAACCAAAGGTGACCCCATTATACGCCGCCGGCAACCCATAGGTTTCTTTCAGAGTGTAATTCATATATTCATCTGAGAGGTTCTTGGCTTTGATCAAAAAGCCTTTTTTAGGATGGAATGCCAACAGGACCACAAGCACGACCGTGGTCAACAGGATCATATACTCAAACGCGGCTTGCGCTTCTCTTCCGGATAAGGAATATTTTTGAAATACCCCAAAACGCATAGCAGAAACTCCTCTTTCTTTAAGTATATCATCCCCTGCTTAAGCCGCAACCGGTTTTGTGTGTTCTTCTTATGTAATAATTAAAGATCTCAGGACAGCCCCAATGATTTCATTTCCCGCACAAGTTCTTTGGGATCGTGGGCCCCAAAAAAATAACTGGCCGTTGCCAGGATATTGGCCCCCGCCTTAACCGCCTGCGGGGCGGTAAGGCCATTGATCCCGCCGTCGACAGAAATGTCACCGGAGAACGTTCTGGAGAGTTTTTCGATCTTTGACAGCGCCACAGGCATGAATTGCTGGTGGGCGAAACCGGGGTTCACGGACATGACCAGGACCCCGTCCAATTCCGCGGCCAAAGGCCCCAGCTCAACAGGTGTGCCCGGATTAAAGACCAAAAATGCTTTTTTTCCTGAATTCTTGATGGCCTCAATATCCGGACGCAGGGCGTCATACTCGATTCGGTCCACTTCCTTGGGAAAATCGCCGTAACTGGCGCACTGAGGACGGCGGCGGCCATAGCATTCGGCGTGGACCATGATCGCGTCCGCTCCGGCTTTAGCGAATTCTTCAATATGATCAGAAGGATGGTCAACCATAAGGTGCGCATCGATCGGGAGTTTGGTCAGAGGCCTGATCGCTTTAACGATCAACGGGCCGACCGTGATCGGAGCGACAAAATGGCCGTCCATCACATCCACGTGAATACGGTCGGCGCCGCTCGATTCGATCTTTTTGATCTCTTCGGATAGACGGGAAAAATCTGAACACAAGATACTAACGCTGATCTGGATGGGTTTAGTCATAATTTTAAATGACACGGACACATGGCACAGGAAAAAACAAAAAATCAAGATAAACCAAAATCTAAACAAAAAAGTTGTTTTTTAATTTCTCTGTTTTTTTGATCTTGATTTTGACTCTCGAATTTCTCCTTGTGTCCTGTGTCGTGTGTCTTTTTTAATTAATGCGCGGGGTGGGAATTGAACCCACATGGCTTGCGCCACACGCCCCTCAAACGTGCGCGTCTACCAATTCCGCCACCCGCGCGTAAAATCAAACTGCACTTCAGAATCAAACAATATATTTGAGCCCAACCGGCTCTGCCGCGGGATCTGTTTTCTCTCCAAACCCTTAACGGTAAAAACATATTCCGCCACCCGCGCGAATTTTCAAAGAAATCACCCGCGTAAAATACCAGAAACTCCCCTTGCTGTCAATACGCTTTCCTTTACGCTCTACGCTGTCTTAACTGCCCAAAGCTGCCTTGATAAAATCCCTGAACAATGGATGAGCCTTATCCGGTTTGGATTTGAACTCCGGATGGAACTGACAAGCCACAAACCAGGGATGATCTTTGATCTCAAAGATCTCAACCAGGTCCTTTTGAGGGTTCTCTCCCGCGATCACGGCCCCTTGTTTCTCCATGGCCTTGCGGTATTTGGGGTTAAATTCGTAGCGATGACGATGCCGTTCGCTGATCGTTTCTTTCTTGTAAGCCTGAAACGCATTTGAATCCTTGATGATCCGGCACTGATACGCACCGAGGCGCATGGTCGCCCCCATATCCTTCACGGCTTTTTGTTCCTCCAGAAGGCTGATGACCGGAAATTCGGTCTTGGGATCAAATTCAGTGGAATTGGCGTTCTTCATGCCGCAGACATTGCGGGCGAACTCGATCGTCGCCAGCTGCATCCCCAGGCAGATCCCGAAGAACGGGACCTTGTTCTCCCGGGCGAAACGGATCGCCGCGATCTTGCCTTCGATCCCCCGGTTGCCGAAGCCTCCGGGGATCAAGATGCCTTTGGAATCGCCCAAGACCTTCGAAAGGTCTTTCGCCTCTTCCAATTCTTCAGAATCGATCTTGTTGATCACGACGCCGGCATCATTGGCGATGCCGCCGTGGGTCAACGCTTCATAGATCGATTTGTAGGCATCCGGCAACGTGATATATTTCCCGACAACGGAAATCTTGACCTCCTGGGACGGGTGCTTGACGCGCTCCACAACATAATCGGCCCATTTTTCTAAACCTTTATCTTCCTTCTTTATGTTCAATTTTCGGAAAATGAGGTCATCCAGTCCCTGCTTTTTAAAACAGATCGGCACCTCATAAATGGTCTTCACATCGATCGCCTCAATGACCGCGTCACGGTCAACATTGCAGAAAAGGGAGATCTTTTCTTTCTGTTCCAGGGTAATGTGCTTTTCGGTGCGGCAAAGCAGGATGTCCGGCAGGATACCGATCTCGCGCAAACGTCCGACGCTGTGCTGGGTCGGCTTTGTTTTATGCTCACCGGCCGCTTTGATATAAGGCAGAAGCGTCACATGGATGTTCAAAGCATATCCGTCCCCCAGCTCCCAGCGCATCTGCCGGATCGCCTCCAAAAACGGAAGGCTTTCAATGTCGCCCACCGTGCCGCCGATCTCAACGATCGTGACGTCGATATCCTTGTTCTTGGGGACGGCCCTGATGGAATCCTTGATCTCGTTGGTGATATGCGGAATGATCTGGATCGTCTTGCCCAGATAATCACCCCGGCGCTCTTTGGTGATCACGGAATAATAGATCTTACCCGTCGTGATATTGCTTTCCTTGGAGCAGACGCTGTTGGTGAACCTTTCATAATGCCCGAGGTCCAGGTCCGTCTCCGCCCCGTCATCGGTGACATACACTTCACCGTGCTGAAAAGGGCTCATCGTGCCGGGGTCAACGTTCAAATACGGATCGCATTTGATAAAAGCGACCTTGAGCCCCCGTTCTTCCAGCAGCTTGCCGATGGATGCCGCCGCCAATCCTTTTCCTAAACTTGAAACAACGCCGCCTGTCACAAAGATGTATTTGCTCATAGTAAAAACCCCGTTCGTTGTTCAGTGGTTTTTCTTGTCCTATGAATCCAGGCGGGCACTGCCGCCTGTCCAACGTTTAACTTTCAAGCAAATATTTGCTCTGGTTCACTGGGACCTTGACTGGATATTTCCCCGAAAAACAGGCATGGCAGAACTGCGTCCCGTCGTTCATGACCGAAAGCATGCCTTCAAGGCTTAAATAGCCCAATGAATCGACCTTGATGAACTTCGCGATCTCCTCCACGGATTTGCTGGAAGCGATCAATTCCTTCTTGCTCGGAAAATCGATCCCGTAAAAACACGGCCACTGGATCGGCGGACAGCTGATCCGCATGTGGATCTCCTTGATGCCCGCGTTGCGCAGCTCTTCAATACGGCTGCGGCTGGTGGTCCCCCGCACGATCGAGTCCTCAACGACCACGACCCGCTTCCCTTTCAAAACATCACGGATCGGGTTAAGCTTTACGCGAACCCTGGCCTCCCGGATGAACTGGCTCGGCTGAATGAACGTCCGGCCGATATAATGATTGCGGATCAAGCCCGTCTCAAACGGCAGGCCCATCTCCTGGGCGTAGCCTAAGGCCGCGTAATTGCCTGAATCAGGAATGGCGATGACAAAATCCGCGTTCTTGACCGGATGTTCCTTGGCCAGTTGAGCGCCCAGTCGTTTACGGGTCAAATAGACATTATCATTAAAAATATGGCTGTCCGGGCGGGCAAAATAAATGTTCTCAAAAACGCAATGGGCGTGTTTCTCGGCCCCGTTCTTTCCATAACGGCAGGTCTTTAGTTTATCCTTGTTGATGATCACCATTTCGCCGGGCTCGACCTCTCGGATAAACTCCGCCTTGATCAGGTCAAAAGCGCAGCTTTCACTGGCCAAAACATACCCGTCACCCGAACGGCCCAGGCATAAGGGCCGGAATCCTTGCGGGTCACGCGCGCCCACGATCGTGTCCCCAACCAAAAAAACGAGCGAAAACGCCCCTTCCAGCTGGCGCAGGACATTAGTGAACATTTTTTCCAGGTCATTGGTCTTTTCTTTGGCTAAAAGATGAACGATCAGCTCGGAGTCCATGGTCGTCTGAAAAAGAGAACCTTCTTCTTCCAGCCGGCTGAACAGTTCCGCCGTATTGGTCAGATTGCCATTATGAGCGATCGCGATCGGACGTCCCCGGTGCCGGACCAAAAACGGCTGAATATTCTTCACGTTGCTGGAACCGGTCGTTGAATAACGGCAATGCCCGATAGCGGCATACCCTTTGAGCTTGATCAGGTCCTGATCGGTCAGGGCATCAGAGGCAAGCCCCGGGCTTTTGATCAGATGCACTTCCTGCCCGTCGAAAGACGCGACGCCCGCCGCCTCTTCCCCCCGGTGTTGAAGCGCATAGAGCCCCAAATAAATGGCTCTGCTTGCTTCAGGATGATTGGAAACTCCGATAATTCCGCACATAGTTATTTTTTGTAATATTCCTGCAAAGAACAAACCGACCAGCCGTTCTTCAAACTGACGTCCAAAGCGTTAACGGCGGCCCAGGCTCCCTGCAGGGTCGTGATACATGGAATATTATGTAAAATCGCAGCCGCCCGCATCGCGCGCATATCCGACTGACTGCGTTCCCCAGATGGTGTATTGATGATCAAGTCGATCTTGTCCTCTTCGATCAATTTCAAAAGATCCTTCCGCCCTTCGCCGCATTTCTCGACCAATTTGACCTTCACGCCGTTGGAGCGAAGGACTTTGGCGGTTCCCTTGGTGGCCATCAAAGCAAAGCCCAGATCTTCCAGTTTCTTGGCCAGAAAAATAATGTGCCTCTTGTCTTCATCGTTAACGCTTAAAAATATGGTTCCTTTGAGTGGAAGGCCCTGACCTGCGCAGATCTGGGACTTGGCGAACGCTTCACCATATGATAACGCGATTCCCATGACTTCGCCAGTGGATTTCATCTCCGGCCCCAAGACAATGTCCACCCCGGAAAACCTCGAAAACGGAAGGACGGACTCTTTGATGGAAAAATGGCGCGGATCCTCTCTTTTCAATTCGAAATCCGACAGTTTTTTTCCGACCATGATCTTGGCGGCGATCCTGGCGACGGGATTGCCGGTGGCCTTGGCAACGAACGGCACCGTGCGCGAAGCGCGCGGATTGACCTCCAGAATATAAACATGGCTGCCCTTGATCGCGTATTGGATATTCATCAGTCCGACGACCTTCAGCCCCAGGGCGATATCGCGGGTATGCTGACGGATTCGCTCGATCACATGTTCGCTGATCGTCGGCGGCGGGATCACGCAGGCCGAATCGCCCGAATGGATCCCCGCGTTCTCGATATGTTCCATGATCCCGGCCACGAAGACATCCTCGCCGTCACAGATCGCGTCCACGTCCACCTCGACCGCCTCTTCCACGAACTTATCGATCAGGATCGGATGCCCCTGCGAAACCTCTTTCGCCTCATCAATGAACGATAACAACGTCTTCTCATCATACACGATCTTCATCGCGCGGCCACCCAGCACGTAGGACGGGCGCGCCAGGACCGGAAACCCGATCGAACGGGCGACCTTCAGGGCCTCTTCGGTCGAAATAGCGCTTCCGTTGGCGGGCTGTTCAATGCCGAGCTTGGTAATAAATTTCGAAAATCGTTCCCGGTTCTCCGCCAGGTCGATGGAGTCAACCGATGTCCCGACGATCGGAACACCCGCCTGCTCCAGCCTCTGGGCCAGATTCAACGGCGTCTGCCCACCGTACTGAACGATCACGCCGTCCGGCTTTTCGACATCCACAATGTTCATCACGTCCTCAAAGGTCAGCGGCTCAAAATACAAACGGTCCGATGTGTCATAATCGGTCGAGACCGTTTCGGGATTGGAGTTGACCATGATCGTCTCGTAACCTAATTCTTTCATCGCAAAGGCAGCGTGACAGCAGCAATAATCAAACTCGATCCCCTGACCGATACGGTTGGGCCCGCCGCCTAAGATCATGATCTTCTTACGCTTTCCGAGCTTCGCGTCCATCTTCCGGTTCTCGATGACCGACTCGTCTTCCGTCTCATACGTTGAATAATAATACGGCGTGTAGGCCTCAAATTCGGCAGCGCAGGTATCAACCTGCTTAAAGGTCGCAACGATCCCCAGGTCTTTTCTCTTCTTTCGGAACTGCGGCTCGGACATGTTCAAAAACTTGGCCAGCTGCGCGTCGCTAAAACCCCATTCCTTGGCTTGACGGACCGTTTCTTTTGAAAGATCCTTGTTTTGTTCGATCTCGGCCAGCATTTCCTTTTCAAAATTCAAAAGCTGCTCCATATGGGCGATGAACCACACGTCGATCTTGCTGACACGCGCGACTTCTTCAACGCTCATGCCCTTCTGAAGCGCATATTTGACATAAAAAATGCGGGAGGCGTTAGGTTCCATCAAACGCTTCTGGATCTTTTCATCCGGAATATCCTGAAAGTTGACTTTATTATCCAAACCGATATGGCCGATCTCAAGGCCCCTTAAGGCCTTTTGCAGGGCCTCTTTGAACGTGCGTCCGATGGCCATGGTTTCCCCGACGGATTTCATCTGGACTCCCAGAACGTCCTGGGCTTCGGGGAATTTTTCAAATGTAAAACGCGGCGCTTTCACGACACAGTAATCGATCGTCGGCTCAAAGCTGGCCGGCGTTTCGCGGGTGATGTCGTTCTGGATCTCATCCAGCGAATACCCGACCGAAAGCTTGGCCGCGAATTTCGCGATCGGAAAACCCGTAGCTTTACTCGCCAGCGCCGAGCTTCTGGACACACGGGGGTTCATCTCAATAACGACCATGCGACCGTTTTGGGGGTCGACCGCGAACTGAATGTTGGAACCGCCGGTCTCCACACCGATCTCCCGGATCAGGGCCAGCGAAGCGTTCCGCATATTTTGATATTCGGCGTCGGTCAGCGTCTGCTGCGGCGCGACCGTGATGCTGTCACCGGTATGGACGCCCATCGGGTCAAGGTTCTCGATCGAGCAGACGATCACGACATTGTCCTTATTGTCACGCATGACCTCCAGCTCAAATTCCTTCCAGCCTTCGATCGACTCTTCGATCAGGATTTCATGAATGATGCTGCTGGCCAGCCCCAGCTCGGCCATCCTGGCAAAATCTTCTTTTGAACGCACGATCCCGCCGCCGGTCCCTCCCAAAGTAAATGATGAACGGATAATAAGAGGGAATCCGATCTCTTCGGCAGCCTTCCAGGCCTCATCCATATTATAAGCGAACGCGCTCCTGGGAAGGTCCAGACCGATCTTTTGCACGGCCTTCTTAAAATGTTCCCGGTCCTCGGCCTTTTTGATCACATCATAATCAGCGCCGATCAGCTTAACATTATGCTTCTGAAGGATCCCCTGTTCGTAAAGGGCGATCGCGGCATTCAACCCCGTCTGGCCGCCCAGCGTCGGTAATACCGCGTCAGGCTTTTCTTTTTCGATAACCTTCTCAAGAAACTCCGGGGTCAACGGTTCAATATAGGTGCGGTCGGCGGTCTCCGGATCCGTCATGATCGTGGCGGGATTGGAATTGACCAGAACCACCTCAAAGCCTTCCTGGCGAAGGGCCTTGCAGGCCTGGGTCCCGGAATAATCGAACTCGCACGCCTGGCCGATCACGATGGGGCCTGAACCGATCAGTAAAATTTTATGGATGTCTGTGCGTTTAGGCATACTGATCAACCTTATAAAGTCACTATGGCACTACGGCACTCAGCGCCTTAGCGTCTTTTCGACTCTGCCATAAGTTTAATAAAATCTTCAAACAAATACTGCGCGTCATGCGGTCCCGGCGCAGCCTCCGGATGATGCTGGACCGAATAGATCGGAAATTTTTTGTGCCGGATGCCTTCGATCGTCTGGTCATTCAGATTTTTATTGATGATCTCGATCTGTTCCTTATCCAGAGAATCAATGTCCACGCAGAACCCGTGGTTTTGCGACGTGATCCCGATGCGTTCGTCCCTTGAATCCAGGACAGGATGATTGGCGCCGTGATGACCGAATTTCAATTTAAAGGTGCGCCCCCCCAGGGCCAGCCCCATGATCTGATTCCCCAAACAGATCCCGAAGATCGGCAATTTTCCGACCGCTTTTTTAGCTTCAGAAATAACATACGGGACCGCCGCCGGATCTCCCGGCCCGTTCGAAATAAAAAGCCCGTCCGGCTTATAGGCCATGATCTCCTCAAATGTCGTGCCCGCCGGCACCACCTGGCATTCGCAGCCAAGCCGCGCGAAGATCCGTAAAATATTGAATTTCACACCGCAATCGATCACCGCGACCCGAAAACGGGGGCGGTCCTTGAACTCTCCTTCGGCCGGCCACAGATACGGTTTTTTACAGATCACTTCT
Source organism: Candidatus Omnitrophota bacterium (assembly GCA_022711395.1). Taxonomy (GTDB): domain Bacteria; phylum Omnitrophota; class Gorgyraeia; order Zapsychrales; family JANLHA01; genus JAKLFA01. The sequence continues at coordinate 206,273 of JAKLFA010000003.1, forward strand.
TTAACCCAATCCGCGCCTTCCATGGATGGGACCTTTTTCATTTTTTGAGCCAGGCTTTTCGGATCCAGGTCTTCTGTTGAAATGATCGCGCGCATGGCCCCCCGCTCACGAAGATGGCGCGTTAAAGCGCGCGTATCGATCCCCTCGACCGCCATGACCTTATAACGGTTCAAATAATCAATGAGGCTCTCCGTGGCCCTGAAATTAGAATGATAACGGCAGAACTCCTTGACAAGGAATCCTTTAACATGGACACCACCGGATTCAACGTCTGTTTCATTTACGCCGTAATTGCCGATCAAAGGATAGGTCATGGTGACGATCTGACCGGCATAGCTGGGGTCGGTGAGGATTTCCTGATAACCGCTCATCGCGGTATTAAAGACAACTTCGCCTGAAGTTTCGCCTGTCGTGGCAAGCGTTTGACCGTAATAACAAGTTCCGTCTTCTAAGTAAACAACTGCGTTTTTCATAAATTTTCTATAAAAAAAGCCCTCCCAAAGCCAAAGACTTTTGAGGGCTCCAATGCCCTAAAACCCGCACTACTATAACGATAGAGTTTGTCTTTGTCAAGGATTTTCCCTGCTGAGGGCTTGTCCTTTATCGTCGAGAATTCACAAAATCCTGATCCGCCGCGTGTTACTGGGATAATCCCTGAAGAAGCACCAGAGCGCGCCGAAAATTCTCTTCATTCCGCTCTTTTTGGAAGATCAAAAGGCTTTTTTCCGCGTTCTGAACAGCCTGTTCTTTCTTGCCCTGCAGTCCATTGGCAATGGCCAGAAGGTAATAGACCTCACCCTGGTCCGGCGCCACCCTCAAGGCCGCGCTATATGTCTGTGCTGCGTTATCAAAATCATTCAAATGCATATAGGTCTGGCCAAGGATCAAATAGGCCTGCAAATCCTGCGGGTCGCTCTGGATCGCCATTAATAAGCTTTTTACCGCTTCGGGGGCATTGGCCTCCTGCAAGTATTTGACCCCTTGGGCAAGGTATTCCTGATTGCCCGAAGCCTGTCCTGACGGTGTTACTGCTTGCTGTTGAAGAGCCTGCGATGGGGGAAGTTGAGGTTGGGGTTTTTGGTTCTGGCATCCCGTCAGCACAAAAACAACTGCGATCCCTAAAATAAACCTTCTCATACAGACTCCTTATGTTCGAGGATTAAAATTTAGTTTATTATACTATAGAAAATAAATATAGCAATCTTTAGAACGCATCTTCTCTTGTTTTTATTTAATATGTAACCGTTTGAAAACAAATGGTTTGAATGTCTTTTGCCCCCCAAGAACCAACGGTTACGGCGTCTGGCCCAGAAAATGCATGACATTGGCGTGAGGAAGAACATTGACCACAACTGGTGAGAGCCCGGTCAGCTCTTCTTTCAAGAGCAGCTCCGGCGCATCAAGCGATTCTGTCCAGCGCCGCCATAATTGATCGGTCACTGCGGAAGTTTCAACATCGATATCCGTAAGATCGATACCACCTGTCGGCGCCCCTTCGCCTGGCAAGACGGCGGAGTTCGTCCCCCTTTCCCCTGTCCTCCTTCCCCCTTCTGTTTTTTTCGCCTGCTCCGCCAGCGACTGGGCAGCGATCTGCCTCATAAAAAATTTAAATCTTTTTCCATGCGTAAAAATACTTTCTTCTTTTTCGGAAATAAAGAACACTCCACTCAAATTCTTCAGCCCTCCAGAATCGACCAAATGCTCAAGAAAATGCGCAGCCTCATGAACGACCGTCTCCGTTGCCTGATGCCGGCCGCTTAAACTTGCTATCCCTTCAGCCAGTGTGTCAGCGTTAAGGTACATGGTCACTTCGCCGGCCATATTAATAGAAAACAGCCCGCTAAAAGGAAGCCGTTTCCCGCGACCGGAGACGATCTTGACGTCCTGAAGCCCCAAAGGCCCCGCCACCTCCCGCCCGATCCGCAAAAGAGCCTTCAACGGTTCCGTGCCCGGATCGATCACATGATCTTCAGGGTTAATGCTCTGGCTTTCTTCCATGTCCGCCGCGACCTGGGCCCTTTTTTGAGCATGAGGGTCATGGGAACGCAGCGATCGTTCATAATCACGTCCTGTTTTTTGAGCGGCCAGACGTGCGCGCCGTTCATCGATCTTGGCCTGGGTCTTGATCCGCCTTTGCAAATAGCTGTTCACCTGCGGCCGGCCCTGTTCATCCGGAACAAACGCTTCGATCAGGACAAGGACGCGGGTCAGGACATCATCCGTTCGGTCGCAAAGGTCCCTCATGGATTCCAATCGATCATAATCGAAAGAATCCGCCGCGGCCCCCTTAAAAAGCTCCTGATTGATCTGCCCGATCACATCAAACATGTGGATATTCCCGTCCAGCATAAGCCCAGGATTGTTTTGCGGTTCAACCGAGTTCCAATAATGCTCCGCCGGATTGACCTCCCAGTCCCTGGGAACCTCATCTAGCGTGAATGTTGTCTCCTTGCTTAATCCCCTGGAGACAAGAGCGCGATAGAAAGCGACCGCGACACTCTTTTGGATCTCCGGCAGGACCACATCCTCCTCCATGAACGAACTGCGGTTCTGGATCAGGCGTAACGGCGCATCAATTTGAATGACCAGCCCGATCTGTTTGGCATACCGCCGCAATTTTTGCGGGACCAGATCAAGAAAATGTTCTTTTTCTTTCAAGCTGTCGATCCGCAAACCCCGGCGGTCAACGACCTGCATCGGCATATCAGGATCCGCCGTGGCCCATACACGGACAGAACCCTCCACGGTCCTTCCTTCGTCAAGAGATCGCACGCGCAATCCCGCTGAGGCCAGAGCCTCTTTTCCTCTGACCGCCAAAACGTCCGCGTCCTGAAGCGTTCCATCCTCTGCTGCCGGCTTCAAGAACCGGATGTTGAATTCCCCTCCTGCGGACATCCCGGCGTGCATCTTCCAGGCCCTGCGGGCGATCATCTGCTCAAGTTCCGGCAAACTTTTTCCGGGAGCGCGCATCCGCCGAATCCCAACACCTTTTTTAACAGACGAAGACGGGATCTTGGTGATCTCCACCAGCACGAGCTTGCGCCGTTCATAATCCACTTCGACATCAAAAACAAAACTCTCAACCCCGTTGTTCATGATGATCTGGACCTGGTCCATGCCGGCATACATCGTGAATTTTCCTGTTCCAAAAAATCCGACCACCTGAGAATCCTGCCCGGCCTCCGCCTTATTCGATTGAGGGATCAAAAGCGCCAGGGCCTTGCCCAACGGAGGCCCGGCCCCGTCATCCCAGATCTCTTCGACATACATCCCGCTGCGCTCATCCACATAATATTCGATCTCAAGGTTCCTGGCGCCGGCATCCGTGGAATTCTGAGCGATCTCAGCGGCATAGGCCCCCGCCTCCCTCTGGACCTCGACCAATTTAAAGATCTCCTCGGTCAACTTGGCGCTTCCTGTCTGGCGTGAGACCGCTTCGCTGTTCGCAATAATATCGTCGATCGTATAAAGATCTGTGTCCTGCTCGGCCCTCCTGGGCTTGGAGCGGTTATACATCGCCAACTGGTCCAGCGTCACATCGATCGAATGGAACTCTCCCGGAAAGACCTCGATCTTCTTCTTCGCGATCGGCTCCGTGTCGCTGACAAGAAAAACAAAAAAATCATTTAGGATCCCCAGCGACCCCCTGTCCGCCTCAGGGTCGGTCAACGCACGGAACAATTCATCCTGTTCAAAACCTTCGAATGCCCGGCTCATTTCTTCAATGTAACGAGGATATTGGAGCATTTTTTCAAGCTGTCCGGCAAATCTGGCAGGGTCCACCCCTTCCTCATTGACCAGCAACTGCAGTATTTGAACGACCTTGGAAACATGCTCCGCGCCGCTGCCCTGGATCTTTCCGATCAATGCCTGGACCGGGGCCATGGCTGATAACAACGGTTCGGTCCTCGGATACCATCCATAGGACAGAGCTAAAAAGAATTCTTCTGTTAGAACCGCTGAATTGACCTCATGATCAGCGCCGGCCAGCGCCATCAATCCGGCAAAGAAATTTCTATAAAGGTCTGCCCGCGCCTTTCTGCCCTCCTGTTCGAACCGTCCCTGGATCTTCTGCCATACAGTAGACCCGTCGGGAAGAACTCTGTCAAGGGCCTGCACAAAAGCCCCCATGCGTTCAGCCATTTTGGAAAAAGGCTCATAACCCAACTCCACCGGCTCTCCTCCTTCCGCACGGTCGATCTGCTTCTTAAGCTGTTCCTGGATCCTCCGGCTCTCCGATACATAAAGATGAAAAATTCCCGGCGCCATCTCTCTTTGAAGGCGATCCGGAACACGTTCCAAAAGCGGCCCATACACCGCCTGGGCCCGACCGATCCATTCAGCCCGATGAGCAGCGACAAGCCTATTCCATGCTTCCAGCGTCTTTCCCCCGATCCGGGGCCGGCTGACCGGGGCCCGCCCCAGAACAAAAAGCCTGGGATCGATAAGGCTCAACCGGTTCATCGCCGTGGCCGGACTTCCATGCTCCTGCTTCCACCTGAAATCGATCGAATCCTTTTCCCCGGAAGGCGGAACAAGGGCGGGGGATTTAACGAACTCACTGAACGGGATCTGATACAAGAGCCCGTCCGGGGTCAGCAAAAGATGAACATCTCCGCTCGGTGAATATGTGCGCTGCTCATCAAGAAGGACGATCGTGAAATACGTTTCCTTGCCTATCGTATGCCTGACCGGCCCCACCAAAGACTTGACCGTGCCCGGAAAGATCTCCGCAGTCAAAAAATCCTCAAGATTTGCCTCCGCCGCCTGACCGGTCAGCGGATTAAAAAAGATCCTGGCGGCAACGCGGTCATCGATCGAATCGAACTTGACCGGGATCCGCGCCTGCCCGATGAATTCCAGCTCAAACTCTCCGGGGTCCGCGAGCTCATGGTCCTTCGATTCAGAAATGATCTGCCCATTTTCCCCCATCCGAAAGAACCTGTACATGCGTCCCTGATAGCCGTTTGAAAGAAGCGATACCGGCTGCATGGAATACTGAATGAACAATCCTCCTCCCAGATGGCGGATGTTTTCACTGACCGGGGCCGCGACCGTATCTGAAATCTTTTTAGGATTCAATATGAAATCCACGTCTCGAACGCTTCCGTTTTTTTTCTCGATCCCTTCAAAATATCTTGGAACAGAAGAGTCGGAATACCCGGAAAAATCTCCCTGATAAATCAGCTTTCCTGTTAATTGATCATAAACGCTGAGCTGCCAATACAGGCCGGGGTCATCTTGCAGGACCTTGGCGCCGTTCTCGATATCAGAGGGAAGGGCCTCCTGGCTGGCAACAACAAAAACACGATCACCCTCCTTGGCTGTTCCCACAAGATAGCGTGGACGCCCGCTCATCATGGGCACATCTAAATTGGCGCGGTCTAACGGATCGCGTTTAACGCCAAACACATGGACCGCAATATTGGACCAGGACTCTTCACCAATGTAATTCAGATATCCCGCTCCGTTACGCATCATGGAAATTCGTTCGCCTTGCCCGGCAGATTCTCTCATCTGTGTTTGGTCGATAGAATGATTTTTACAATCATACGCCCAGACCGTGCCCTGAAACGACTCCCCCGGGATACTCGCATCGTTCACAATAAAGAAACCTGTTTCCGAATCAGGATGTTCTATCAGCTTCGTTTTCAGGCCATTGGTTTCGATCTTGTTTTTGACCGCTCCGGTTCTGATGTCGATCACGTCCCACGACTGCCTGTCCGAGCCAAAAGGCTCCCCTATATTTAAGATCGGCGCCATTCCGTCACGCACCACCAGCGTGTTGCCGAACAAATACCTCTCCGAACTAAACCTGTAATTGACAAAAAGGTCCAGCGGAAAAAATCTATGCGCCTTTTGCTGGTCAGGGTCCACGAATTCATCACGGCTAAAACTCCGGAAGACGATCTCATCCCGCGCGGACTCGACGACAACGCCTTTCTCAAAAAAATACGCGTTCCGATGCCGGCCCAAATACTTTCCGGTCTTCTGCGGCCCCCCGGCCTCACTGGATATATAATTGATCATGTCCACAAAACTCCCGAACGTCGATTCTTTCTGCCTTGCCAATTCCTTAAGAGAAGGGTTCCTGGCTTCCCCTGCCACGGGCCTGAAGATCTTCACCGAAGGCTCCTTCAAAAATCCCTCAATGGCCGCGGCATCCGGCCCGACGGGCTGAACATCAGACGGACCCGGCCCCTCCGATCCCCCGGTCTTTTTTTGAAGCCGGCTTCTCTGTCCTCCCATTTCATAACTTGTCGTCAAATCTTCTTCTTTAGTGATCTGGATGGACAAACGTTCCAGCAGAGATGCCAGACGGATCTGCTCATCATCAGAAAGCGCTCCGTCGCGTTCTCTTTTTTCTATCAAATCTAAAACCACATCCATCCACTGTTTAGGAACAAGGATCACCGTTCCTGTTTCGATCATCGGGATCTGCGCGTCCTTAGCCCCAAGCTGCAATTGTTTCATGCTGTCTTCATTAAAATCAACGGCCATCAACGTCAGTTCGGTCTCGCGCCCGTTCACGCGCTGCGATACGGAAATGATGTCTTTGGAAACCGCCCTGGCCTGCAGACTTTTTAAGGCCGTTGCGCCGTCCTGCCAGTCAAACAGGAATTCATTCAAATACACAGCCGTCACGCCTTGCGGCAAAGCCACCTGCGAGAACTGGACATCGTCCGGGAAGAACAAATATTTCGGATCGCCTGAAAGCTTTAAGACCACCCGCCCGATCAGCTCTTTGACCCGGCCCCTCATCATCTGCAGCACCTGTTGATTGTGAGGGTTATCTCCCGCAAGTTCCTGAAGACCGTTAATTAAAGAGTTGATCAGCCGTAATTTATCGATATCCGTCATCCGGTCCTGCGTGATGCTGAGGATCTGCCTCACCACCTGTTCGATGCCGGCCGCCATCGCCTGCTGCCCGCTCTCTGAAGACGGAAAAATGATCTTGTCCCGCGCCTGCTGGACCTGCAACAACCGGCCCATTTCAAGCATCAGCCGTCCTTTAAAGATCCCCTGAGGATGGATGCCGGAAGGGACCTCGATCTCCTTAATGATCTCTCCGTTGCGAGAAAAGGCGACAACGCTGCGTTCCTCCGGCATGTCCTCATGCGCCAAAGCAAGATAATCGAGCTCATTCTGAATATGCTCCGCCGTCAGCTGCGAGGCCGCCTGTTTGTCCCCGCCTTCCGCCGGAATGAACATGCGTGATAGCGTCGCGACGTTCATGCCCTTGCCGTTGTCCACGATCCTGATCGAATGGGCGTCCAGCCCGACCCGGATATGGCGCCCTCCGAATGCGTCGCGTTCATCGCCGAAACCGAAGATCAGCCTGCGGCGGTCCCAGCCGTTGACATGGTCCTTTAGCCCATTCAATTCCAGGTCAATGCGCACATCCCTGACGAACCTGAAGCGGTCCTTGATGGACCCTGCGATCTGCTCCAGGACGCTGGACCCGTCCGGCGTTTTTTCAGCGGACAGGTCTCGCGCAGCCGAAACCTCCACCACGGTCCCCTGCTCCGCGCTTTCACCGGCCTTTGAAAAAAACTCCTGCTCCGTCATCGCAGAGACCTGCACATACCACTGCCCATGGTCGTCACGGACGATCTGAAGATGGTTTGCCGTGCCGTCCGATGTCTTCGAATACACATCAATACGGTCTCTGCCGCTTTTATCAAGCCAGCTTAAGATCTGCTTAACGCCTTTGCCGAACTGTCCGATCCAGTGATCCGAGCTTGCGCGCAACGCGTCGATACTGTTGGCGACCGCCTCCAGGACGCTCTGCGACTTGGCGTTCGCGTTTTGCCCCAGGACCGTCACGTTCAAACGGGGGTCTTTATAAGCATAACCACCGTCCGATCTGTTGATAAGGTCTACCGTTTCGGCTGAATATCCCCGCCGGGTCAACTCAAGAAGAATGCCGTTATAATAAGCGGTCCGGGACCCTGCGGAGAACACATCATCCTCCTCCATGATCCCCAAATGCCGAAGCACGGCCTCAAGCCGCTCGTCATCCAGTTCCCGGTTCGCCAGGCGCTGCTGCGCGACCAAAAAATGTTCCAGGTCCACGCCTTGAAAAATACCGTCGCTCGATCTGTATTCCGTCGCCTGCAGCCGGGACTTGACCGCCCTGGCCAGAATATCCTCATCCCCCGCGATCCCAGTGCCCGTCGATGTCCCATCACGATAAAAACGGTAATGCCCGCTCAAAATGGCCGAGTTTCCTTCAAAACGGATATCGGCAGAAGCCGCCGGAACCTCTTCAATGGCCGGCTTCAAGTTTGTGCTGGAAAACCCGATCCCTCCGGAAAAATATTTTCGCGGAATGATCTGCTGACTTAACGGGTCCTCTTCTTCCCGTATATAGTTGTAGACCCCTTTTTTAAATGACGCGACATACTGCTCGTAGATCCTTTGAGAGGCCTCTGGCTCATCATGCTCAACGCCACGCAGCTTGCCCTTGCTGCCGTAAACGCGCATCAGCATGCTTTCCCGAAGGGTATTCCGGTACCACGTCGCGAGGATCAGCGCGTAATAGATCTGCCGCAGGCGGGAAAAACTTTTTCCCGCGTTGACTTCCTGCTCAATCGCGGGAAGGATGATCTGCCGGTAAACTTCCTCCGCCTCCGCCGATATCGGATTTTTTTCCTCAACGCCGTTACTGGTCATGGCCAAATAATCCTTTTCGAGCATGACCTTGAGCCTGGCCTTGCTGATCACGGCTGTCTGCCCATGGACGGCGACCTGGGCCTTGTCCGGCATGATCCAGACCTTGTGGAAGGTTTCCAAAGGCGCGTCAGATTTTCCGAACTTTTTGGCGATCTGCGACCGGACCGTTGACCAGAACTCCTGGCCCAGTTCTTTTTCAGGATATAGCAGCGAAGCGGAAAGCTGTTTCAAAAGATAGTCCTGCGCCAGAAGGTCCCGGCCCATTTCTGTCTGCCCAAAATCCGGCGCGATGATCCGGTGTTCCTCATAAGGAGACAGGTTGACCCAAAAATCCTCTTCCGGGATCGCCAATCCTGTCAGGAAAAAACGGATCAACGCCTCCCCTTCTTCTTTCAGTGCCTCCTGAGAAATGTCCTGACTGCCGGTGTCCACAATAAAATTAAATTCAAACGGCTTTTCGATATCAAACTGCAGACCCTTTAAAAGTACCGGACTAAACGGCTGGCTGAATGAGACCATTTCCCCGATGACCGGCAAAGCCGGCATAGGTTGGGCCCAAGAACAGGTAGGATAGATCGAATAAAATACAAAATTTGCCAAAAATAAGCAAAAAAATGATTTTTTTATATACTTTTTTGTGTCGGCCATAATATAAATATATATGATGATATAAGTATTTTGCCAAAAAACATGACTGGTTTTTTTATTTGCACTTTTATTCTTTTTTGAGTAAAGTATCTGGCATGACTTTCTGGATCCTTGGATTTTTCACCCTGCTTCTTTATATTGGTTTTCAAGTTGCTCATCAAGCCAAAGACCCTTCTCAATTTTATGTGGCTGGAGCCGGAAACCCCGTTTGGCTCACCACAGCGAGTCTTTTAGCGACTATCCTGGGAAGCTCCGCGATCTTGGGCACGATCTCATTAAGTTCAAAAATAGGCTGGGCGGCGATATGGCTGATGGGTTCTGCCAGTTTGGGTCTGTTCGCCCTGGTCCCACTTTCAAAATATGTCCGCCGCCACGGCCGCTTCACGCTGCCTGAACTGTTTGAAAAATTCTTCGGCAGACAGGCCTTCATTGTCTCCTCTGCCATCATCCCGATCGCCTGGACCGGCGTCATCGCGGCTCAGGTCATCGGAGGCGGAAAGATCTTAAGCGCGGCAACCCCGTTAAGCTACCCGGCCGGATGCATCTGCTCAGGAACAGTCTTCATCGTCTACACCCTTTTAGGAGGGCAGGTCTCAATCCTTAAAACGGATTTCTGGCAGGCCATTCTGATCGTGGCGGGGCTTTCCACCGGCGCGTTCTTCGCGCTCCAGTCTTTTCCAGCCCCCATGACAAGCCTGCAGGCGCCGTCCTTTCCGTTCAACGCACAGTTTACTCCGATGGACCTGGGCGTGCTCATTATGACGTATGCCTCAATGTTTCTGGTCGGGCCGGACATTTACTCAAGGCTTTTTTGCGCTAAGGACGAACGGGCGGCGGCCCAAAGCGTTCTGTGCGCGGCGGTCCTTCTGATCCCGGTCGGGATCCTTCTGACCACGATCGGGGTCATTTCACAAGCCTTGTTTCCATCGGCAGAAATACACAATTTCCACTCATTGATCCAAACCCTGAGGCTGGTGCTGCCTCCCTGGGCCTTCGTCCTTATGATCCTGGCCCTGTTGTCGGCGGTCATGTCATCGGCGGACACGACACTCTTGACATCCGCCACGATCTTCAATGGGCTTTTCCATAATTTGACACAGCGCGAATCGGTCCGGTCAGCGCGAATCTGGATCGCCGTTTTTGGAGCAGGCTCGACCCTTATCGCCCTCTTCTTAAAAAGCATCATTGATTCGCTGCTTTTGGCCTTTTCCTGTTTTTCGGGAGCGTTCTTTGTGCCTGCTGTGGCGGGGCTGTTGGGGGCGCGTTTCTCAGAACAGCGGATCATCAAAGCCATGATCGCCGGAGGGGTCCTGGCCCTGGCCGGAAAGATCGTCTCCATCCTGTTCCATCAGAACGCCGGACATCTTTTGATCTTTTCGGCCTTTATCATGAACGCTCTGGTCCTTTTTCTGCCGGTGCCGTCAACAAAAAAACCGCTGCCGTGACCGGCCAGCGGTTTTTTCATCAAAGGGTCTTTCAAGCCTTAAATTTTCGCTTTCAGGAATTTGTCAACGCCTTCCGCGGCAAGCCGACCCTCTTTGATCGCCCAGACGACCAGGGATTGCCCGCGGCGCAGATCACCGGCGGCAAAAATACCGGGCACGCTGGTCATGAAATTCTTATCGGCTTTGACATTTCCTCGCTCATCCAGCTCCAGGCCGAGCTCTGCCACGGCCCCCTCTCGGACCGGCCCCAAAAAACCCATGGCCAAAAAGACATAATCACATTCGATTTCAAACTCGGACCCCTCAATCTCTTTCATGGGACGTCGTCCGGTCTTCGGGTCTTTTTCGCCAAATTCAAGACGGATGGCATGTAGCTTCTTCAACACTCCGTTCTCTCCGCTCAATTTCTTGGTCATCACGCAGAAATCCTGTTCAACGCCTTCTTCGTGTGAAGTGGACTTGCGTTCAACGAAGGCCCACTGCGGCCAGGGGTTGTCCGCCGCCCGCTCTTTGGGAGGACGCGGCAGGATCTCGAACTGCTTGACGCTCACCGCTCCCTGACGGTTAGAGGTCCCCACGCAGTCGGAACCCGTGTCTCCGCCGCCGATGACCACGACCTTTTTACCCTTCACATCAATGCGTTCGCCGTGGAATTTAAGGCCGCTGTTGACCCGGTTCTGCTGAGCTAAAAATTCCATGGCGAAATATACCCCTTTAAGTTCGCGTCCGGGAACATTCAAATCCCTTGGCGCTTCCGCTCCGCCGGAAAGAACAACGGCATGATGTTTCTTTTTAAGTTCGGACAGCAGAACATCTTTACCAACATGAACGCCCGTCTTGAACTCCACGCCTTCCTTTTTCATGATATCAACACGGCGGTCAATGACCCTTTTGCTTAACTTAAAATCAGGAATGCCGAAACGCAGCAATCCTCCCGGGCGTTCGTTCTTTTCATAAAGCGTGACCTTATGACCGCTCTTGTTGAGCTGATCAGCGCACGCCAGACCAGCCGGTCCGGAACCAACGACCGCCACGGTCTTGCCGGTGCGCGTCTTCGGAGGACGCGGCTTGACCCATCCTTTTTCATAAGCCCGCTCAATGATCATCAGCTCTATGTTCTTGATCGTCACCGCCGGAAAATTATACCCGAGCACGCAGGCGTTCTCGCATGGGGCGGGGCAGATCCTCCCGGTGAATTCAGGAAAATTATTCGTTTTGAATAACCGCTCAATGGCCTCTTCCCACCGGTCATGATAAACAAGATCGTTCCATTCGGGGATCAGATTGTCGACCGGACATCCGGACTGACAAAACGGGATCCCGCAGTCCATGCACCGTGCGCCCTGGGCCTGAATCTCGTCATTCTTCAGGAATTGAATGAATTCATCCCAATGCTTGAGACGGTCTTCGACCGGCTCCTTGCCAATGTCCTGACGGTCGTGTTTTAAAAATCCCTTCACTTCACCCATAATATCGTCCTCTTTCAAAAAGGGCGCTTCTTAAGCCCCTGTTTAGCTTTATTCCCATTGTGAATCGCTGACGGCCACGCCTTCTTCTTCAACGGCCAGGGCCGCTTTGCCCTGTTCAATAACGCGCCGATAGTCCCGCGGATACACTTTTACGAACTGCGGCAGGACCTCATCCCAGTGATCGAGCACGGAACGCGCGATCGAGCTGCCTGTATACTGATAATGCGACCGTATCAGCTGCAGCAGCTCCCTGGCGTCCTCGGCGGACTCTACCGGAAAGAGATCGGCCATGCCGTCATTGAAGCGGGTGCGAAAATCCCCTTCTTTGTCCCAGACATAAGCGATGCCTCCGCTCATACCCGCGCCGAAGTTGCGTCCGGTCGGGCCCAATACGACCACCCGTCCTCCGGTCATATATTCACAGCAATGGTCCCCAGCTCCTTCGACCACCGCCATGGCCCCGCTGTTACGGACACAAAACCTTTCACCGGCGACCCCTCTGAAATAGGCTTCACCGCAGATCGCTCCGTAAAGAAGGACGTTACCCACCAGGATGTTGTGTTCAGGAACGAACGCCGCGTTCTTAGGCGGATAAACGATGATCTTCCCGCCGGAGAGACCCTTGCCAAGATAATCGTTGGCGTCACCCTCCAGAGTGAACGTAACCCCCCGGGCCAAGAACGCGCCGAAGCTCTGGCCAGCCGATCCGGTAAAATGGATTTTGATCGTGTCTTCCGGAAGTCCCTGCATGCCGTACATCCGGGCGATATAAGAGCTCAGCATCGTTCCGACCGTGCGGTTGACATTGCTGATCTCGGAATCAAAGCTCACCGGGCGATGCGTCTCGATCGCCTTTTTGCAATGCTTGATCAATTCGTTATCAAGGGCCCTTTCCAGGCCGTGCTGCTGTTTCTCCCCGCAGGAGATCGCGATGTGACTGTGGACATCAGGTTTATGCAGCACATAGGTCAGATCGATCCCCTTTGTCTTCCAATGATCGATCGCTTCCTGCGTTTCCAGCATATCGACCCGTCCGATCATTTCTTTAAATGTTCGAAAACCCAATTCCGCCATGATCTCGCGAACCTCTTCGGCCACGAACATGAAATAATTGACGACATGTTCTGGTTTGCCTTCGAACTTCTTACGCAGTTGCGGGTCCTGTGTCGCGATGCCCACGGAACAGGCGTTCAAATGGCATTTGCGAAGCATCATGCATCCCATGGCGACCAGCGCAACGGTGGCAAACCCGAATTCATCGGCGCCCAGCATCGCCGTAATGACCACGTCCCGTCCCGTGCGGATCAATCCGTCCGCCTGGACCCGGATGCGGCCCCGGAGGTCGTTCATGACCAAAACCTGCTGCGCTTCAGCCAGCCCGAGCTCCATGGGCAGCCCGGCGTATTTGATCGATGTCTGAGGAGATGCCCCTGTCCCGCCTTCGCATCCGCTGATCACCACGTGATCCGCCTTCCCCTTGGAAACGCCGGCGGCAACCGTTCCGACGCCGACTTCTGAAACCAGCTTCACGCTGATATCCGCGTTGGCGTTGGCGTTCTTCAGATCATGAATAAGCTGCGCCAGGTCTTCGATCGAATAAATATCATGATGCGGCGGCGGCGAGATCAACCCCACGCCCGGCGTGGTCAACCGCGTCTTGGCGATCTCAGAACTCACCTTATGCCCGGGCAACTGCCCGCCTTCGCCGGGTTTTGCTCCCTGCGCCATCTTGATCTGGATCTGATCGGCGTTCACCAAATATTCGATCGTCACACCAAAACGGCCTTGCGCGACCTGTTTGATCCGGCTGCGCCGGAAATCGCCGTTCGGGTCACGTTTAAAACGCTCCGGATCTTCACCACCCTCGCCGGTATTGGAATATCCTCCCAGACGGTTCATCGCGATGGCCAGACACTCATGGGCCTCCCGCGAGATCGAGCCATACGACATCCCGCCGGTAGCGAACCGCTTGACGATCTCAGAGGCCGGTTCGACCTCTTCGATCGGAATGGATTTTTTCTTTTTGAATTTCAGAAGCCCACGGATCGTCGTAAGGTTCGTTTCATAATTATTCAAATACTGCGCGAACTGGCGATACGCCTCCTTATTGTTCGTCCGAACCGCATAATGAAGTCTTTCAATAGTAAAAGGATTGATCTGATGCTGCTCGTCGTTCTTGCGCCAATGATAAAACCCGCCGCTGTCCAGAACACCGGCATCCGGGCTCACCTCATCCCCGTAGACCGCTTCATGCCGCATCAGGGCCTCCTGAGCGAGGTCTTCGATCCCGATTCCTCCGATGCGAGAAACCGTCGCCGTAAAATAACGCCCGATCAACTCCTCGGACAGTCCAACCGCCTCGAAGATCTGGGCGCCGCAATAAGACTGGACCGTCGAGATCCCCATTTTAGAAATGATCTTGAAAAGCCCTTTGCGAGTGCTCTTTAAGAAGTTCTTGACCGCGTCCGCGTGGGTCATGCCTTCCGGCAAAAGCCCTCTGGCAATATGGTCCGCGATGATCTCACCGATCAAATACGGATTGATCGCGTTGCACCCATAACCGATCAAAAGGGCGAAATGATGCATTTCACGCGCTTCCCCCGTCTCAACGACCAGGCTCACCTTGGTCCGGGTCTGCCGGCGCACCAAATGCTGATGCAGCCCCGAGCAAGCCAAAAGCGCCGGGATAGGGGCGTTCTTTTTATCCATCGCGCGGTCGGACAAGATCAAAATGCTGCATCCTTCTTCGATCGCCTTATCCGCCTGGGCAAAAAGGTCTTCCAGGGCCGGTTCCAAACCTTTCTTTCCTAAAGCGGCTTCAAAGGTCATCGACAGCGTCCTGGATTGAAAATCAGGATCTTTAAGATCACGGATCTTTTCAAGTTCCCTGTTGGTCAACAGCGGCCTTTTCAAACGGATCCGCCGGGCATGCGCGTCCATCTCTTCCAAAAGGTTCGCCTCGGCCCCAAGCACGACCTGCTCGGACATAACGTTTTCCTCACGGATCGGATCAATCGGAGGATTGGTCACCTGCGCGAAAAGCTGTTTAAAATAATTATATAAAAGCTGTGACTTCTTCGAAAGGACGGCCAAAGAGGTATCAGCGCCCATCGAACCTGTGGCCTCTTCGCCATTGACGATCATCGGAAAAATGATCATTTTAAGGTCTTCAAGGGTATAGCCAAACGCCCGCTGCCGCTGCAAAAGCGTCTTTAAGTCCGGTTCATGGTACCTCTTTGGATCCGGCAGGCTTTCCAGGTCCACAATATTCTTTTTCAGCCACTCGCCGTAAGGTTTTGCGGCTGAGCACTCTTTCTTAAGCTCCGCGTCGTCTACGATACGGCCCTGCTGCGTGTCGATCAAAAAGATCTTTCCGGGGCGCAGGCGTTCTTTGGCCCTGACCTGTTCCGGCGCGACCGGAAGAACGCCGGTCTCGGAAGCCATAATGACAACATCATCGCGGGTGACCGTGATCCGTGACGGGCGAAGGCCGTTACGGTCCAAGATCGCTCCGATATAGCGCCCATCAGTAAACGCGATGGATGCCGGGCCGTCCCATGGCTCCATCAGGCACGAATGATATTCATAAAAATCCTTTTTTTCCTGGGGCATACTCTCGTGGCCGGCCCAGGCCTCGGGGACCATCATCATCAACGCGTGAGGCAGGCTCCGGCCGGACAAGACCAAAAATTCCAGGGCGTTGTCAAAAGTCGCCGAGTCACTGACGTGCGGGACCACGACCGGCAGGGCCTTTTTTAATTCTTCATCGCTGAAGACCTGAGAAACAAAATTCTTCTCCCTCGCCCGCATCCAATTGAAATTGCCTCTTAATGTGTTGATCTCGCCGTTATGCGCGATCATCCGAAATGGGTGCGCCAGCGCCCAGGTCGGAAACGTGTTGGTGCTGTAGCGTGAATGCACCATCGCCAGGCCTGTTTCAAAATCCGGGTCCGCCAGGTCCGTAAAAAAACTGTCCACCTGGTCGGCCAATAGCTGCCCTTTATAAACGATCGTCTTCGCTGACAAACTGCAAAAATAAAAAGAACGTTTTTCTCTCAAGATCGATTCTTCGATCTTGTTGAACAGACTCTTGCGGATCACATAAAGCTTCAGCTCAAACCGCTCCCGGGGGGTCTTCTCGCCCCGGCCGATAAAGATCTGCCGGAAGATCGGCATGCCGGAGCGGGCAACAGGCCCTATCTTTTCCGGGTCGATGGGAACGTCCCGCCAGCCCAGAAAAACCTGCCCCTCCTGCCGGACCGCGCGCTCGATCCACTCCTGGATCGTATTGCGAGATTCCAGATTTCGGGGAAGGAATGTCATCCCGACGCCGTAATCCCCCTCACAGGGAAGATCGATGTTCAGCTTCGCGCATTCCTTGCGGAAAAATTTATCCGGCATCTGGACCAGGATCCCGGCCCCATCGCCAGTCAGAGGATCAGAACCGGTGGCGCCGCGGTGATTGAGGTTTTCAAGGATCTTGATGCCATCTCGGACCATTTTATGCGTTTTATGTCCCTTCATATGACAAATAAAACCGACCCCGCAGCTGTCATGTTCGAAGAACGGATCATAAAGCCCTTGTTTTTCTGGATACTGATTCATAAATAACCTCTTTTAATATTCCCTGTATTTATTAGTAATCGGCAGCCGCCAATCCTTACCGAACGCCCTGGGCGTTATCTTAACACCCGGCGGAGCCTGGCGGCGTTTATATTCACTCTGATCTACAAGCCGAAGCACCCTCTGCACGGTCTGTGGCTCCTTGATATGTTTTAAGATCTGTTTAAAAGAACGGTGCCGTTCAATATAATCCATCAGGATCTCATCCAAGACATCATACGGCGGCAGCGAATCCTGGTCAGTCTGGTTGGCTTTAAGCTCCGCCGAAGGCGCGCGGTCCAGAACAGACTGAGGGATGACCTGCCCACCTTCGATAGCATTACGGTACCGGGAAAGTTCATAAACGCGAGTCTTATAGATGTCTTTAATGACCGCGAAACCGCCTGACATGTCCCCGTAAAGCGTGCAATATCCGACCGCCATTTCGCTCTTATTGCCTGTCGTTAAGACCAGCCACCCCTGTTTATTGGACAAGGCCATCAAATAATTCCCTCGAATGCGGGCCTGTAAATTTTCTTCGGCAACGCCTTCAGGCAATCCCTTAAAAACGTCTTTCAACGCCACGCGATAAGCATCAAACGTCGGATTGAGCGGGATCTCATGAAAACCGATCTTAAGATTTTCCGCAACCCGCCGGGCATCAGCGTATGTTCCAGCGCTCGTGTATTGGGATGGCATCGAAACGCCGACCACGTTTTCCCGTCCGATCGCATCCGCCGCAATACAGGCCACCAGGGACGAATCGATCCCGCCGCTTAAACCGACCACGACCTTCTTAAAACCGTTCTTAAGGACATAATCCCTCGTTCCCAGCACAAGCGCCTGGTAAATGCGCTCGATCTTTTCGCTTGCAGGGCGGACCTGAGCTGAGACCCCCGGCTTTTTTCCTTCCTTGCCGGAAAAAAGAGCGGCCACGTTCTTGTCGCGTTTCTTTTTGGAAACGACTGACGAGTCCACATCAAGCACAAGAAGGTCTTCTTCAAATAAACGGGCCGATGCCAGGACGTTCCCTTTGGGAGAATACGCGCAGCTGCCGCCGTCAAAAACGATCTCATCCTGGCCGCCCACGAGATTCACATAAAACACGAACGCCTGCGCCTCTTTTGCCCGCCGGGCCAAAAGTTTCTGGCGGATCTCAAGCTTGCCGATATCATACGGTGAGCCGGACATGTTCAGCAAGATATCCGCACCCCGCTTGGCCTGCTCGATATGCGTTCCATCATCCGGCCAAATATCCTCACAAATGCTCAGGCCAATGCGGAGCTTCCCGAATTGGAACACCGGATTGTTCTCCCCCCGCACAAAATACCTTCGGTCATCAAAGACCCCGTAATTGGGCAAATGCTGCTTATGATAAATTCCGGCTATTTTTCCGTCGCTCAAAACAGCCGCGGCATTAAAGATCCGCCCGCTGCTGTCGCGGTCGACAAAGCCGACCACGGCGTTTATTCCGCGCGAATGGCGTTTCAAAGAGCGCAAAACCTTTATATTGTCCGCAATAAAATGCGGCTTTAAAACCAAGTCTTCCGGAGGATATCCGCACAACGTCATCTCCGGAAAGACCACACAATCAACGCCCAAGCGTTTAGCACGTTCAATATTGGCGATTATTTTCTCACTATTACCTTTTAGATCGCCAACCGTTGTATTGATTTGAGCAAGCGCAATCCGCATAACCCGTGCACCCTCTCAGCGCTTTTATATTAGATTAAGTAGATTATTATATATATTTTCTGATAATTGACAAAACTTTTCTTGGCTTTCAGCAAAATTTTTCACAAGGGATTGTTTTCGGTCACGATCCTCCTTGTTTTTTCCCAAAAAATACGCGTCCGCCCAAGCCTTGACCATATCCAGCGAAACTTCCATATGGCATTGAAATCCATAGACTTTCGAACCTAACCGGAAGGCCTGATTGCGGCATTGGCTCCCTTCTAAAAGAAGCTCCGCCCCTTTAGGCAGATCAAACGTGTCGCCATGCCATTCAAAGTATTGTTCCTCCCGGTCAATGCCGAAAAACAACGGATCCTTACGGCCGGCCTCTGTTAAAACAAGCGTCCTAAACCCTATTTCTTCAACCGGCGAACGATAAACTTTTGCCCCGCAGGCCTTGGCAATAAGCTGCGCGCCAAGGCATAGGCCAAAGACCGGCACATCCTGTTCGATCAGGCCTTTTATGAATTCCGTTTCCGAACGCAAAAAAGAGAATTTCTCCTCCTCATAAACGTTCATCGGCCCCCCCAGGATCACGGCAAGTTCAATGTCATGCAGGTCCCGAGGAAGCGGTTCGCCCTGACTTAATTCAACCGTACGGCTAGAAAACCCTTTTTGGGTAAAAAAATGCCCTAGCGTGCCCGGACCTTCAATAGGAATATTTTTTAAGTAAAGGATCATTGCGCCCTCTCAAGTTTAATAAAAAAGCGCAGCACGTAAAGAAGTTGTCACGCTTTACGGCTACGCTTAAATATCTTTACGCTTTTCTTTTCAGGGGGTGGGGGTGGGCTGCTGGGAGCCCACCCCACCAAAGGGATGCATCCCACACACTACATCCCATACCTTTAAGACAAGCGCACACAATTATGCATTCGTCATAACCAAGATGTGCTGTCAAGGCTGTACAGATGCGCTCATGTGCGCCCGTACAGGATTTAATACATAAACAGCATCTCGGCGTAAGACGGCACCGGCCAGAGGTCTTTAGGAACCAAACCTTCCAGCTCGTCGATCGGCTTGCGCACGGCCTTCATGGCAGCCTTGATCTTCGCGGAATCTGCTTTGGCAACAGCCTGATCCAATTTTTCAGTCAATGCCAAGGCCTCTTCAACGAGTCCTGTAACACTTTCAAGGAGCTTCCGCTGACCGGCCGCTTTGACCTTGCTTACAGCCTCAACGGATTTGATGGATTCAGCCAGCTCTTCTTGATAGGCCACAATAACCGGAACATACATGGTCTTGACCATATCTGAGGCCAACCGTCCCTCATAATCCAAGATCGTGTTATAGGTTTCAGAATAGACTTCATAACGGCTCAACAGCTCCGTCTTGTTTAACACACTATGACGGGCAAACAGATCAATGACCTCTTTGCTCTTCATGAACGGCAAAGCTTCCGGTGTTGTCTTAAGATTGGGAAGGCCGCGTTTCTCGGCTTCCTTCACCCACTCTTCCGTATAGTTGTCACCGTTAAAAAGGATCCTCTTGTGCTTTTTGACGATCTTCTGCAAAAGCTTCTGAACAGCATCGTTAAAATCCTTTTTGCTGACCTTTTCAAGCTCATCGCAGATCTCTGCCAAAGAATCGGCAACAATGATGTTCAATATCGTGTTCGGTCCGGAAAGGCTCTGATTCGAACCTGCGGCGCGGAACTCGAACTTGGCCCCGGTAAAAGCGAACGGCGAAGTTCTGTTTCTGTCCGTCGCATCACGCGGAAGCTCCGGAAGAGAATCCACGCCGACCTTCAGCGTCCCGCCCTGCTTTGAACTCTTCGCGTCACCTTTTTCGAGCTGGTCGATAATGTCCTGCAATTGTTCTCCCAGGAAGATCGAAATGATCGCAGGAGGAGCCTCATGCGAACCCAAACGGTGATCGTTATTGGCTGACGCGACACCCGCGCGCAACGCCGGTGCCCATGTGTCAACCGCTTTGATCACGGCGCAAAGCATGACCAGGAATTTGGCATTCTCATGAGGATTGTCCCCCGGAGAAAGCCAGTTCTTGCCGTCAGGGCCGACGACGGACCAGTTGTTATGTTTACCGGAACCGTTGACGCCGGCAAAAGGCTTTTCGTGCAGCAAGCACGCCAGATTATGCTTTTCAGCGACCTTCTGCATGACTTCCATGCAAAGCATGTTGTGATCGATCGCCAGGTTCAGGCTTTCAAAGACCGGAGCGATCTCATATTGTCCCGGGGCGACCTCATTATGACGGGTCGTGACGGGGGCTCCGAGCTTCCACATTTCACGGTCCAGATCCTCCATGAACGCCATCACGCGGCTCTTGATCGCGCCGAAATAATGATCGGCCATCTGCTGATGTTTTGCCGGTGCCCGTCCGAACAGCGTGCGGCCGGTCTGCATCAGGTCAATGCGCTCCTCATAAAATCCGCGGTCGATCAGGAAATATTCCTGCTCAGCGCCGAGCGTTGTATAGGATCTTTGTTCTCCCTTAATGCCAAACAACTTCGCTAAACGGTCGATCTGCTTGTTCAAAGCCTCCATAGAACGAAGCAGCGGGGTTTTTTTGTCCAAAGCTTCCCCATGATAACCGATAAAATACGTCGGGATACACAGCGTCGCGCAATTCGGCCCCTCTTTGATAAAGGCCGGGCTCGTTGGGTCCCATCCGGTATATCCGCGCGCCTCAAAAGTCGGGCGCAAACCGCCTGATGGAAAACTTGAAGCGTCCGGCTCGCCCTGGATCAGGGCCTTGCCTGAGAACTTCATGATGGCCCCGCCTTCCCCGTCAGGAGAAATAAAGGAGTCGTGCTTTTCAGCGGTCAATCCCGTCAAGGGCTGGAACCAGTGCGTGAAATGCGTCGCCCCCTTGCTGATCGCCCAGGTCTTCATCGCATCCGCGACCTCATCGGCGATCTTCGGGTCCAGCTTACCGCCTTCCTTGATCGTCTTTTCCAGCGATTTAAATGCTTTTTCAGAAAGGTAATTGCGCATCACCTTTAAACTGAATACGTTCTCCCCATAATAATCAGGGACCTGTTGTACTTCACTCTTCATTTTTTCCTCCATTGTTCCACCCCCATGTTCTTTACCGCTTGTTCTTGTGTTTTCATTCTAGCCCTTATAAGCCCCATGCACTATATAAGAGTTAGAAAAATCCAAGCCCCTTGTAAGGGCCCCAGTCTCTTCATTTTCATCTGCGAAGGTCGTTCTTAAGGCCTTTGATCAATTCCTTCTGGGAATATATCGCGCTTTTGAACGCCATCCCGACCGCGCCCACCCCCGCGCAGCAGCCCAACATCATGACAATACGCGCAACCATAGGAACTCCTTTCATCCGGCCTAACCGATGGCCTCGTTTCCTTCTTCTCCGGTCCGGATCCTGATGCAGCGAGGAAGGTCCAGGATAAAGATCTTTCCGTCGCCGATCTTGCCGCTCCTGGCCCCTTTGATGATCGCCGCGACCGTCGGCTTGACATATTCCTCATTCACGGCGATCTCCAGCCGGATCTTTTTCAAAAGATTGATCTCCTTCACGGCCCCGCGGTAGCTTTCACTGTAACCTTTTTGCTGGCCGCAGCCCAAGACATTGGTCACGGTCATTTTATGGATCTCCGCCTCGAACAAGGCCTTCTTTACTTCCGGAAGTTTGTGCGGCTGGATCATTGCAATAATCAGTTTCATAATTTTATCCTTTCTCAAAAAGACACATGTCATTCGCTTCCTGTGTCTTGTTAATCATTTGCGAAGATCTGAAACCCTCCATAAGCCTCCATGCCGTGCTCACTGATATCAAGACCTTTGATCTCTTCTTCTTCCGTCACGCGGATGCCAACCGTGAGCTTGCAGATAAGCATGATCAAATAAGCCGCTGGAAACGCGACCGCCCCGTAGACCACAACGCCCAATAGCTGTGTCAGAAAGGAGTGGTCCGGATTCGTGCTGAAGATCCCTACCGCCAGCGTTCCCCAGATCCCGCAGAGCAAGTGAACCGACAAGGCGCCCACAGGATCATCCAGTTTCAATTTTGAATCGATAAAAATAACGGCCAAAACGACCAGGACACCGGCGATCGCCCCGATGATCACAGAAGACAGAACGGATACCGTGTCTGCCCCTGCAGTGATCCCGACCAGACCCGCAAGGCAGCCGTTTAAGACCATAGAAAGATCGGGTTTTTTCTGAACAATGTTGGAAGTAAACATCGCGGTCACCATTCCAGCGGCCGCGGCCAGGGATGTCGTCACCAACACATACGACACGGCCCCCGGGTCAGCGCTCAACACCGATCCGCCGTTAAACCCGAACCAGCCCAGCCAAAGCATAAAAACTCCGATCGTCGCCAAAGGCATGCTATGACCGGGGATCGCTTTAGAACCGGCCCCATTATATTTACCGATCCTTGGGCCCAACAGAAGAACTCCTGCCAACGCTCCCCAGCCTCCCACAGAATGCACCAGGGTCGAACCGGCAAAATCATGAAAACCCAGATCATTAAGCCAGCCGCCGCCCCATTTCCAACTGCCTACAAAAGGGTAAACCAAGCCGACAAAAAAGAGCGAGAACCATAAAAACCCTTTTAAATGCACGCGTTCTGCGACCGCGCCGGACACGATTGTCGCGGCTGTCGCGGCGAACATTCCCTGGAAAAGAAAATCTGTCCAATAGGTATAATGACCGTCCGCGTAAGCGATCAGTCCGGCCGCTCCTTCGGGAGCTGAAATTCCGAATCCGCCGAACCCGAACCATTTCCCCAAGATCCACTCCTCGCCCGGATACATCAAATTGAACCCAAGCAAAACATACGTCAGGAGCCCGATCGGAACGATCATCGCGTTCTTAAAAAGGATATTCACCGTGTTTTTGGCCCGGGTCAATCCGCTTTCAAGAGTGGCAAAACCCAAATGCATCACAAAGACCAAAAACGTCGATACCATCATCCAAATATTATTGGTCGTGAACATTGCCTCATTGGCAGCCGTCATGGCATCGTCCCCTGCCCATGACAAGACCGGCACCAGCATCAGGCACCCTGCCAGAAGGCCCAGCAGCTTTAACGATTTCATCAGCGGTCTCATGGTTGATCTCCTTTCAACATGATGTTCTCTGAAAATAAAAAAATCCTTGGCCCTGCAAAAATTGCAGGATCAAGGACCTCTTCGCCCGTTTCGGACATAAAAAAACCTCAACTTCTCCGTCGAAAAGTTGAGGGCTTCTGCGCCCGTCTAAAATTTTTTTCTAAAGACCGCAACGCCTTCAGATGTTTAAACTATACCCGAATCTTTTTTCATTGTCAAGTTTTTTTTAAAAATCATCCGTTTTCAAACCTTCCGCGCGCGTTATAATAACCTTATGGAAAAATTGAACCTTCGCACAGCCTCGCGGCAAGAGATCATCGATATCACCCCGCAGATCAAAAAATTCCTGTCCTCCCAAAAGGCCGGATCAGGGATCGTTCTTGTTTTCTCTCCCCATACCACGGCCGGTATTACGGTCAATGAGAATGCGGACCCTGATGTTAAGACCGATTTAACCGCTTTTCTCAGCACGCTTGTGCCCCAAAATCCCTCTTTTCAGCATGCGGAAGGAAACTCCGATTCCCACATTAAAGGGAGTTTAGTGAACTTTTCTCAGGCCTTTATTGTGGAAAACGGGCAAATTCAGCTTGGAACCTGGCAAAGCATCTTTTTTATGGAGTTTGACGGCCCGCGCAACCGGGAAATTTGGCTTCAGTTTACGGGAAGCACAAAATGAAAAGGCCGCCCTGTTTTACGGACGGCCTTAACATGCCAGAAACTTGTCCCGTTTAGAATTTATACTTCAACCCCACAACAAATTGCGTGTCGGTCTTTTTCTTCCCCGCGGACGGCTCCGTATTGTGGTCGATAATATATTTAACCTCCAGATCCAGGTCTTTGCTGAGAGGATTGGAAAACACCGTTTCGGATCTTGTCTGAACACCGGCGCCAGAGCTCAGCCCGGGATAAACGGTCAGGTCCTCCGAGAGGAAAGCATTCTCCAAGACTTTTTTCTTCATGAACGTATGAAGCAAAACTGTCGGATCTTCATCATCTGCCGCAGTATCAATACGATGGCGGGTGATACGGTAACCCAAACCGGCATCCACATCCCAGGTCCAGTCTTCTGTCCGAGAGAGATGATATCCCAGGCCCGTCGCAGGCGTGACCCGGTAATCAATGTCCGCGAAATAATCGTGATCTACCAGGACCTGATAAAAATTGAACCACAGATCGTCTTTTCCAAAATCATAGGAATACTTGCTCAACGCATCCCACTTCTGACCGTCCATTTTGTTGTTCGATTGCGAATAGAACGCGCTGCCTTTGAGCGTGAACGTTGATTTTTCCCATTTTTTTGCGGCCTGCGCGGAAATGCTTCCGGAACCCTTATCCGTATTTCCGCCGCTTTGGTTATACCCCGCAAATACATCCCCGGTCCATCCTTCTAAAAGGCCGCCTGCAAAAGCCGGACCGCTCACCATCAACACCGCCAGCAGACCGATACCAAACGAAAAACCCGTTTTCAAAACTTTTCGCCACTTCTTCATGTCTCCCCCTTTTTAAATGTTAACCCATCCAAAACAAACCCAACAACCCTTATCAGTATAACCACATCCTCTTGAAAAGAAAGGATTTAAATGCCTTTTAAAACCCCGCTCAGAGCCGTGTTTTCCGCCGAACCGGCAAAACCCATAAAAAGGCCTTCGTTCAAAACCAAAACGCCCTTATCCCTGTTTTTATTTTAATAAAAACCCTGGCACAATAAATAAAAAAACCGTATAATGTCTCCCATTCAAATAAAAAATTTAATAGTATTTTTTGTCATAAAAAGATTAATAGAATTCTTTTATCTCAAGACATGAACCAGCCCAATACAATCGTTGAGAAAAAACAATTATCAGATGACGTCTTTCGATTCAAAGTGCTCTCTCCTTTGATAGCCGAATCCTGCCGGCCGGGACAGTTTATAATTTTGCAAATTTCTGATAACGGGGAACGGATCCCTTTGACCATCGCCGACTCAAACGCGACACAGGGACTCATAACGCTGATCTTTCAAACAGTAGGAAAAACAACTCATCTGCTTGCTGAGCTTTCTGAAGGCGAGACCATCCTTAACCTGGTCGGCCCCCTGGGAAAACCAACCCATGTCGAAAAAGTCGGCACAGTTGTTTGTGTCGGCGGCGGGATCGGCGTCGCTCCACTATACCCGATCGCGAAAGCCATGAAAACCGCGGGAAACGAACTGATCGTGATCATCGGCGCCCGTAACCGGCAACTGATCATCCTCGAAGAAGAAATGAGGGCCATCGCCGATGAACTTATTGTGTGCACGGATGATGGCTCTTACGGCGAAAAGGCCCTGGTGACTGCTCCTCTTAAAAGGCTATGCGAAAACACAAAAAAACCGGACCTGGCGATCGCGATCGGCCCGCCCATCATGATGAAGTTCTGCGCTGAAACAACCCGTCCTTACCAAGTCCCGACCGTTGTATCGCTCAATACCATTATGATTGATGGGACAGGCATGTGCGGCGGCTGCCGCGTGACCGTGGGAGGAAAGACCCAGTTCGTTTGTGTTGACGGTCCTGAGTTTGATGGCCACCTGGTTGACTTCAACAATATGATGCAACGCTTGAAATCTTATAAACAACATGAGCATAACGCCCATGAACAGTGTCACCTCGATATCGAAATAAAAAAACAGGCTGTCGCCAAAACATAACATCCTTTTTTCAAAAATGCCCGAACAAGAATACAATCCAACATCCGTAACAATTCCTGATCCGAAACAATTAAAACCAAAAGACCGGCTGGCGATCCCTCCACAGCCCATGCCGTCTCAAGACCCTCTGGTCCGGCGAAAAAACATGAGCGAGGTCGCCCTGGGGTATTCCCCGGAACAGGCCCGTTTGGAAGCTTTACGATGCCTGCAATGCAAGACCGCTCCCTGCGTGACCGGATGCCCCGTGCAGATCGATATCCCGGGGTTCATTGCGGCCATCGCCAATGAAGATTATAAAAAAGCGATCGGGATCATCAAAACAAACAGTTTGCTTCCCGCGGTCTGCGGAAGGGTCTGCCCGCAAGAAACACAATGCCAGGCCCCCTGCACCGTTGGAAAATCATTAAAAGATGTCGACAAGGCTGTTTCGATCGGACGGCTTGAGCGTTTTGTCGCCGATTGGGAACGGAACAACGGCCTGAGCGCCGCTCCTGAGGTCAAAAAGGAAACCGGGAAAAAAGTGGCGGTGCTTGGAAGCGGCCCGGCCAGCATCACCGTTGCCGCCGATGTACGAAGAGAAGGCCATGCCGTCACGATCTTTGAGGCTTTTCATAAAACCGGCGGCGTGATGGTCTACGGGATCCCGGAATTCCGCCTGCCCAAAAAGATCGTGCAGGCTGAAATTGACGGCCTGAAATCCATGGGTGTCGAGATCAAAACGAATTTCGTGATCGGCCGCACTAGGACCCTCTCCGACCTGTTGACCAAAGACGGCTACGATGCCGTTTTTATCGGCACCGGCGCGGGCCTGCCCAAGTTCATGAACATCGAAGGGGAAGATTTAGTCGGTGTCTTTTCCGCCAATGAATATTTAACGCGCTCCAATCTCATGCGCGCTTATGATTTTGAACAGGCCCACACCCCCATTTATCCTTCCGTCAAGGTCGCGGTCTTAGGAGGCGGCAACGTCGCCATGGATGCGGCACGGACCGCGGTCCGGCTGGGGGCCAAAGAGGTCTATCTGATTTACAGGCGCACCGAAGTCGAGATGCCTGCACGCGTTGAAGAGGTCCATCACGCCAAAGAAGAAGGCGTGATCTTTCATTTTCTTGAGAATGCCAAACGGATCCTCGGCAATGAAGAGGGCCGCGTTAAAGGCATCGAGTGCCTGCGCTATGAACTCGGCGAACCCGACGAATCCGGAAGGCGCCGTCCGGTCGTGATCAAAGGAAGTGAGTTTACGATCGATGTCGATACCGTGATCGTCGCCATCGGCAACGATTCGAACCCCTTGATCAAACAAACGACCCCGCAACTGGAAACAAATAAGTGGGGCAACATCGTTGTTGATGAAAACTGTAAAACATCGCTGGAAGGTGTTTACGCTGGAGGTGATATTGTCTTGGGCGCCGCCACAGTGATCCTTGCCATGGGACAGGGACGGACCGCGGCCCACGCCATCAATCAATATTTAAGCTCGAAAAAATAATCTTTTGCGAAAGACCTTATCTTAATTCAAAATCACACATCGGAGGAAAAAATGCCAGACCCAAAAGTACAAGAGTTCATGGAAAAGATCGTGGCGAAAAATCCCGGCGAGCCTGAGTTCCACCAGGCTGTGCAGGAAGTCGCTGAATCCCTTATGCCGTTCATTGACAAAAACCCTCAATACAAAAAAGCGAAGATCCTTGAGCGCCTCGCTGAGCCGGAACGGGTGATCACCTTCCGCGTCCCATGGCTGGATGATAAAGGCGAGATCCAGATCAACCGCGGATTCCGCGTCGAAATGAACAGCGCTCTTGGTCCATACAAAGGCGGGCTTCGTTTCCACCCGACGGTCTATCTGGGAATGTTGAAATTCCTCGCTTTTGAACAGGTCTTAAAAAACAGCCTGACCACCCTTCCTATGGGCGGCGGAAAAGGCGGTTCGGATTTCGATCCTAAAGGAAAGTCAGAAAATGAAGTGATGAAGTTCTGCCAAAGTTTCATGACCGAACTTCAACGGCACATCGGCCCTGACACCGACGTCCCGGCAGGTGATATCGGTGTTGGAAAACGGGAAATCGGTTTTATGTTCGGCCAATACAAAAGGCTCCGCAACGAATTCACCGGCGTCCTGACAGGAAAAGGCCTTAGCTGGGGCGGCAGCCTTATCCGTCCTGAAGCAACAGGCTATGGTTGCGTGTATTTCACACAGGCCATGCTCGAAACACAGGGCGACTCTCTGAAAGGAAAGGTCTGCGCTGTTTCCGGATCAGGCAACGTGGCACAGTATACCGTTGAAAAGGTCAACCATTTGGGCGGGAAATGCGTCACGCTCTCTGATTCCAACGGCACGATCCATGACCCTGACGGGATCAATGAAGAAAAGCTTGCTTTTATCATGGAGCTGAAGAACGTTAAACGCGGGCGCATCAAAGAATATGCCGATAAATTCAAATGTGATTATTACGACGGAAAAAGACCGTGGCATATCAAATGCGATGTCGCTTTCCCGTCCGCAACGCAGAACGAGATCAATGAAGCCGACGCGAAACAGCTTGTCAAGAACGGCTGTATCGCCGTAGGCGAAGGCGCCAATATGCCGACAACTCCGGAAGGGGTTGAGGTCTTTCAAAAGGCGAAGATCTGCTACGGCCCCGGCAAAGCGGCCAACGCCGGCGGGGTCGCCACATCCGGCCTGGAGATGTCCCAGAACAGCCTCAGGCTGTCCTGGACCCGCGAAGAGGTGGATCGACGCCTGCATGATATCATGCTTGCTATCCACGCACAGTGCGCGAAATACGGCAAGGAAGGCAATTATATCGACTATGTCAAAGGCGCCAACATCGCGGGCTTTGTCAAAGTCGCCGATGCCATGCTGGACCAGGGTTTAGTTTAAGCCGGATCTTGATCGGTTTAAGCTTGTTTTTTCTGAAGATACGCAATACCCCCGCCGAAAAATTTTTCGGCGGGGGTTCACCAAAAACAGGTGCCCCTTATGCAACAGCACGCCCTCCCCTGCAATACCGGCCTTCCGGGCCTGGATAAAATATTAGGCGGGATCAGACTCGGTGATAATGTCGTTTTTCAGATCGACCGCATCGATGATTACATTCGCCTTGTCGAACCCTTCGCCAAAGCGGCCAACCAAAACAGCATTCCTTTGATCTATTTCCGGTTCGCGGACCATCCTCCTGTGCTTCCCGCGGGGGCCAGCGCACACATCTATGAACTTCATCCTGAAAAGGGCTTCGAAAATTTTTTGTCCGAGATCCTGACGGTCATTGAACACTTCGGCAAAGGCGCTTTTTACATCTTTGATTGCCTCTCAGAGCTCGCCGTGGATTGGTACAGCGACCGCATGCTGGGGAATTTTTTCATGATCACCTGCCCGTATCTTTTTGATTTTGACACGGTCGCTTATTTCGCCCTTTTGCGTGAGGACCATACCCCTCTTGCGACAGACGCGATCCATCGAACGGCCCAGGTCGTCCTGGACCTTTACCGGAATAAGGACATTTTCTACATCCATCCTCAAAAGGTCGAAGGGCGTCATTCCTCGACCATGTATATGCTGCACAAATGGGACCATGATGATTTTGTCCCCGTTACCAAAAGCACAACGACCGCTGAGATCCTGACATCCGTATCCCAGCCATGGCTCGATTTTTCCATCGAAAGGCGTGACGTCTGGGCTCGCAATTTCTTGAACGCGCAGGATGTCATCCGTGACGGGAGTTCCGATCCGTCACAGATCCAGAACAATAAAGCTCTTTTCTTGAGACTGTTAAGAATGGTCATAACCCGCGACCAGCGCGTGCTGGACCTTGCGGAAAAATATTTCGACTTTACCGATCTTGTGGAGATCGGCAAACGCCTGATCGGAACAGGTCTGATCGGCGGAAAATCCGTCGGCATGCTCCTGGCGCGAGCCATCGTTCGTAAAGAGGACCCGCGCTTGGCCGAGTTCCTTGAACCTCACGATTCGTTTTTCATCGGTTCCGATGTGTTCTACACCTATTTGATCACCAATAAATGCTGGTGGCCCCGCCACCTTCTCAATGTGACTGAACAGGACTGCGATTCGGCCGATGAAGTCCGCGATCTTCTGCTTAAAGGAGAGTTCCCTCAGGACATTCAGGACCAGTTCATGGAAATGATCGAATATTTCGGCCAATCCCCGATCATTGTCCGTTCTTCAAGCCTTCTGGAAGACGCCTACGGCAACGCCTTTTCCGGGAAATATGACAGCGTCTTCTGCACCAATCAAGGGACCCCCGAAGAACGCCTGGCGAATTTTATGGCCGCGGTCCGGACTGTCTACGCCAGCACGGTCAGCAAAGAAGCCCTCGCCTACCGGGCCCACTGGGACCTTTTAAAGCAGGATGAGCAGATGGCCCTTCTGGTCCAGCGTGTTTCGGGAGAGGTTTATCAGGACCAGTATTTTCCGCAGATCGCGGGAGTGGGTTTTTCCTTCAACCCGTTCGTCTGGGACCGGGAGATCGATCCAAAGGCCGGCATGCTGCGCCTTGTGTTTGGGCTGGGCACCCGGGCCGTTGACCGGGTGGAAGACGATTACACACGGATCGTGGCCTTGAACGCGCCTTTACGCAGGCCGGAAGCCACCTCGGGCGATGTCCGCAAATATGCTCAGCATAAGATCGATATCCTGGACCTGAAGACCAACGCCCTGATCACAAAGGATTTTCGCGATGTGGTAGATAATATTTCAGATGACTTCCCGATCGAGGTTTTTGCCTCCCAGGACGAAGATCTTCTGCGCCAGAAAAGGGACAATGACCGGATTTTCTGCTGGATCCTGACTTTTGAAGAGCTCTTGTCCAAAAAAGCGTTCGTTGAGGATATGCGAAAAATGATCGCCCTTCTTCAGCAGGCCTACAGTTATCCGGTGGATATAGAGTTCACGGCGAATTTTCTGGATAAAGAGAACTACCGGATCAATCTTCTTCAATGCCGCCCTTTTCAGGTCAAAGGGAATATCCTGAATGTTGACGTTCCCGAAACGATCCCGCAAGACCGGGTGATCCTGAAAACCCACGGCCCGGTGATAGGAAGCAGCCGCGCTACTACGATCGACCGGATCATTTATGTCGTCCCTGATGTTTACGGAAAGATGAAGCCCTCAGACCGGTATTCTGTGGCCAGACTGATCGGACGCCTGACCCACCTTGAGGACAGCGCTTCTTCAACGGTCATGCTCATCGGCCCCGGACGCTGGGCAACAAGCACCCCGGAACTGGGCGTTCCAGTCTCCTTCGCTGAAATTGACCGAGTTTCCATCCTTTGCGAAGTGGCGGCCATGCATGAGAACCTTATTCCCGAAGTCTCTCTCGGAACCCATTTTTTCAATGACCTTGTTGAAATGGACATGCTGTATCTGGCCGTTTACCCTCAGAGAAAAGATAATATCATTAACGACCTTGCTTTTTCCAAAGCGCGCAACATTCTGACCGACCTTCTACCCGATGCGGCCCCCTGGGCATCCGTGGTTCATGTGATCGACTCTTCCGGCACGAAACAAGAACATTCCATTCTTCTGCATGCCGATGTTCTGCAACAAAACGCTATCTGCTATTTTTCCTGACCCTTGAAAATCGGCATAAAAAATCCCATGGATCCTTCGATCCATGGGCCATGCTTTTGTCTGTGGAACGCCTTCTAAAAAGGCAAAGCCCCGTCGAGCATTTCTTTACTGTCAGGGGCTTCTGTGCCTTTTGCTACTCAGTCTACTTACTGCAACTGACTACAGCTTAACTATAGCTCTCTTTCTTTTTTCTGTCAAGAGGCCGGGCAAAAAAACTTTAAAATTTTTTTTCTTAAAAACCAACGGCCCCTTATTTGGCCATTTCTTCGATCAAAATGATCGATTCCGCGATACCCTTCATGGTCTTGCACGTATCCATGCTCTTTTTGTGGATCATGCGATAGGCCGTGCTTTCATCCAGATTGTGCAAACGCATCAAGATCCCTTTGGCCCGTTCCACCAGCTTGCGCGTTTCAAGCGCCTCTTTCGCTCTCACTGCCTCCGAAACAAGGCTTGTGTTCTCAACAGCGACGGCGGCCTGATTGGCCACCATCTGAAGAACATTGATCTCCTCTTCCGTAAAATGATGCGGTTCTTGGGTATAAACATTAATGACACCAATGACCTTGTTCTTGACGATCATGGGAACAGCCACCATCGACGTCAGGTTTTCTTTAATAGCCAGGTCACGATAAACATACCGGACCTCTTTGCGGACATCTTCCACCATGATGGGCTTGCGATTGCGGATCACATCGCCCAACAGGCTGCCCTGGACCTTAAGATTCGGCTTTTGCTTATACTCCTGGCTCAGGCTTTGGGTCGCGCGGATGACCAGTTCCTCATGTTTTTTCTCATCCAAAAGCATGATCGAACAAATTTTAGAATTCAGGATCTCAGCAGTCACGACCACAATAAGATTCAAGATCTCATCCAAATAGGCCTGCGAGGTGATCGATTCGCTGACCTTAACGAGCTTGTCGAACTGGCTGGCCTTTGTTTTGATCTCTTCGAACAAAAAGGCGTGCTCAAAAACACCGCCGACCTGTTTGGCTATCATATTGATCAAATTGACCATTTCATCGGCGTACTCATGCGGTTTTTTATGCTGAACGTTGATAACACCGCTGACTTTCCCTTTATAAACGATCGGAACCGAAAGAAAGGCTTCATACTGGTCCTCGGGCAGCACATCAAATCCTTTGAACCGTTTGTCCTGATAAGCGTTCTCAGCGATCGCCACAGGCTTGTTCTGCTGGGCGACCCATCCGGTGATCCCTTCCCCGGATCTGATATGGATGACCCCCAGCTCTTTTTTATGGGGAATTTTAGAGGCCATTAAAGTCAAGTTTTTATGCTGCCGGTCAAACAGATAAATAAAAACTGAGTCTGCTCTGGTAAACTCGTTGACAATCGAAACAACTTCATTTAAAGACCGGCTCAGATCCAGCTCGGAAGACACAAGCTCCACGATCTTACGAAGGACCTCAAGTTCTTTTTCCGGAGAAATCTTAAGTTTCTTGTTGGACGCCCTGGTTTTAGGCATAACGGTTCTTCTCCCGTATAAAAATGCTGTTTTTTAAAAGAATTCACCCCATTGTAACATACTTTGCGGATTTGAAAAGCTCGGCCAGCCTTGCGCTTTCAGGAACTCTTGTTATACTAAACCCATGGAAACCGCGATCATAACAATCCTCTTTTTCGCCTTCTTCATGCTGATCATGGCGGTGGGAATTCTTATTCGCCGAAAGCCTTTTGAAAAACGCTGCAGTTCCAGCCCGCAAGAGCCCTGCCACTGCCGGACTTCCAATAGACCAGACGCCTGTCAGCAGGCCAGTGAACCAGATCAAAAATCATCTTAGCTCAATCGTTTATATTCCAAAATCGTCGAAAGCGATCATGTCCTGCGGAACGCCCAAAGAATCAAGCATTGTTTGGACCGCGGCGATCATCATCGGCGGTCCACACATATAATACTCGATCTCTTCAGGCTCAGCATGATCCTTAAGATATTGTTCGTAAAGAACCTGATGGATGAACCCTGTGGGGCCCTTCCAATTGTCCTCGGGAAGCGGCTCGGAAAGGGCCAAATGAAATTTGAAGTTCGGGAATTCCTTTTCGATCTGGCGGAAGTCCTCTTCGTAGAACATTTCTCTTTTTGATCTGGCCCCATACCAGAAAGAAACCTTACGGTCGGTCATCTTCATTGTGTGGAACATGTGGAACAAATGGCTTCTCAACGGCGCCATTCCGGCTCCGCCGCCGACATAGATCATTTCTTTTTGCGTGTCCTTAATAAAGAATTCCCCATACGGGCCGCTGATGGTCACAGGATCCCCGGGCCTCAGGTTAAAAATATAGGATGATGCCAAGCCGGGCGGAAGGCTCATGTCCTTAGGCGGCGGGGTCGCAATACGGACATTAAGAATGATCAGGCCTTTTTCCGCCGGATGATTGGCCATCGAATACGCGCGGAAGATCTCATCTTCATTTTCAGCCTTCAAGTCCAGCAACTCGTATTTTTCCCAATCCGGAAGGAATTTCTTTTCAATATCAAAATCGCGAAAACTCAAGCTGTATTGGGGAATGTCGATCTGAATATATCCGCCCGGCTTAAAATCCAGCGGCTCCTCCATTTCAAGCACGAGCTCTTTAATGAAAGTCGCGACGTTCCGATTGGACCTGACCTTGCATTGATACTTGCGGATTTCCAGGATCTCTTCGGGAATAGCAAGGGACATGTCCTGACGGACCTTGACCTGACAGGCCAGGCGCACGCCTCTTTTCTGTTCCCTGCGGGACAAAAATCCGACCTCCGTTGGAAGAACGTCCCCTCCGCCTTGCAAGACCTCGCACTTGCACTGCGCGCAGGATCCTTTCCCTCCACAGGCAGAAGGAAGATAAATGTCCTGGGCGGCAAGCGTCGAAAGAAGGCTCTTTCCGGTCGGCACCTTCAGCGATCGTCCTCCTTCATTGATCGCGATCGTCGCGTTGCCCTTTGCCGCGACCTTCGCTTCCACGACCGTCAAAAGAAAGATCAAAAGAAGGATGATCCCCGAAAAAACACCCGCGCTTAATAGAACAAAAGCCAGAAAACTCACTGCAATGATCCTTATTGTTAAGACCCTATAATGAAATCCCGGCGAAACACATAAAACCCAGCGCCATCAGCCCCGTCAGCATCATGGTGATCCCCAGGCCTTTCAAGGCCGGCGGCACGTTCGAATACCATAACTTTTTACGGATGGCGGACATGGCCACGATCGCCAGCGCCCAGCCGAACCCCGCGCTGAACCCGTAAACAACAGACTCTCCGAACGAATACTCGCGTTCAGCCATGAACAGCGAACTTCCCAAGATCGCGCAGTTGACCGCGATCAGCGGCAAAAAGATCCCCAGGGCCGCGTACAGCTTCGGACTGAAACGGTCAATGACCATCTCCACGATCTGCACGATCGCAGCGATCACGGCGATAAACGCGATAAAGATCAAAAAACTCAGGTCCGCCTCCGGAAATCCCGCCCAGGCCAGCGCCCCTTTTTGAAGAAAAAAATAACGGACCACCCAGTTCATGGGCGTGGTGATCGTCATAACAAACACAACGGCGGTCCCCAGCCCCATAGCGGTCTCGACCTTTTTTGAGCAGGCCAGAAATGAGCACATCCCCAAAAAATATGCCAGCAGGATGTTCTGCACAAAAATACTGTTAACGGCTAATGATAAATATTCAGTCATCCTTATTCCTTATTGTTCCACGTATCCTGAGATCGACCGCTGGACCCAGATCACCGCGCCCAGCAAAAAGAACGCCCCCGGCGCCAGGACCATGAGCCCGCAGTTGACATACCCCGCATCATAGAACGCCTGCGGCACGACTTGAAACCCTAAAAGGGTCCCGCTTCCCAGAACCTCTCGAAAAACGGAGACCACGATCAACACGCAGCTGTATCCCAAGCCGTTGCCCAACCCATCTAAAAATGACCGGAACGGCGGATTCTGCATGGCAAACCCTTCCGCCCGTCCCATAACGATGCAATTAGTTATGATAAGCCCGACAAAAACGCTCAGCTGTTTCGAAACATCGAACATATACGCTTTCAAGAATTGATCTGCCAGAATGACCAGCGCCGAGACCACCGAAAGCTGGACAATGATCCTGATCTTGGATGGAATATAATTCCTCAACAAAGAGATCGCCACATTTGAAAAGGCGACCACAAGGGTCAGCGAAACGGACATGACCAGGGCGGTTTTCATCTGGACCGTCACAGCCAAGGCGGAACAGATCCCCAGGATCTGATAGGTAATGGGGTTATTGTCCCACAACGCATCTTTAACGATTTTTTTGTCTTTATTTGAGATCATCCCTTGTTCCCTCGGAACCCCACCTTTTAGGGCGTTTGCGTATTACGGATATTTTGAAAATACGGCTCATAAACACGGATCCACCGGTCCAGAAAATCCGTCACCCCCTGGCCAGTCATCGTGGCCCCGCTGATCCCATCCACATAAAATTTCTGTTCCGTTTTGGAGACCTTATCGGCGACCTTTCCCTTAACGACCGCGACCGGATGCAGGGTCTGGGTCTTTGCGTCCCAGATCTTCTTTCCCTTAAAGTTCTCCTGGAACCACACCTTTTCGACCTCTCCACCCAAACCGGGAGTTTCTCCGTGTTTATAGAAAGTGACCCCCCGGACCGTGGTCCCGTCCGCTTCAAGCGCCAGATATCCGTAGATCGTCGACCACAATCCCTTTCCATAAACAGGAAACGCGTAAGAAACAATCTGCCCGTTTTCCTTATAAACATAAAGAGGATACAGCTCCTCTCCGTCCTTGATCTCGGAAGGTTTTTTATCTCCGATCATCTGCCCGTCCAGACTGATGACTTTCTCCTCGATCTTGGCATCATAAAGCTCCAGGATCTCCTGGCTTTTCATAGACGGGGTCACCGGTGTTTTAAGCTCGACCGCCTTCAAAATGTTTTTCTTCACATCCAGTTCTTCATTGATCTCCCTTTGCGGGCGCAGCCCTTCCGAAACAACCGCCAAAGACAGGCTGCAGGCAAAACAGACCACCAAAGCGAACCCGAACGTGTAAACGGTTGAATTTTTATTGATCATCTCGTCTCGTCCGCCTTTATAAGAGCAACCCATTTTCTACGGGAAGCAATGTGCGCCTGAACCACGCCATGGTCGATCAGCGGCGCAAAAATGTTCATAAAAAGGATCGCCAGCATCACCCCTTCGGGATAGGCCGGATTGATCATCCTTATCAAAACGACTAAAACACCGATCAATATTCCATAGATCCAGCGTCCGGCCTGGGTTGCCGATGCGGAAACAGGGTCCGTGGCCATAAAGATAGCCCCAAAAGCGAAACCGCCCATCACCAAATGCCAGTGCGGAGGCAATGAAAAAAATGCCAGCGCCTGCGGCCCTTGCGCGAATGAAAATGCGAAGCTCATCCCCACCAGGCCGATCACGCATCCCATAACGATCCGCCAGCTCGCGATGCCGGTCAGAAGCAAAAAGGCCAGCCCCATTACGCACGCAAGGGCTGAAGTCTCGCCGATCGATCCTGGAATAAATCCCAGGAACATGTCCTGAAAATTGTAGCCGGCTGCCTGCAGCGCGCCCACCGCCGCGCTTCCCCGCTCCGCAGAGGCTACCACGGCCAACGGTGTCGCCTTGGTCACCCCATCGAGCGCCACCCATACGCTATCACCGGACATCTGCGCGGGATACGCGAAAAAGGCAAACGCCCTGGCAGTCAGGGCCGGGTTCAAAACATTGTAACCTGTACCTCCGAAGATCTCTTTTCCGATCACCACCCCAAATGATATGCTTACCGCGGCCTGCCAGAGCGGCATGCTCGGCGGAAGCACAAGCGTAAAAAGCATGCCCGTGACCAAAAATCCCTCATTGATCTCATGCCGTCTGATGATCGCGAACAATACTTCCCAAAATCCCCCCGCCGCATAAACCACAAGCATCAACGGAATGACCTTCCAGGCGCCAAGCCAAACAGCCTCAACCAGCCTCACCTCGTCGCCTTTGGCCGTCAGCATTTGATAGCCCACATTATAAATCCCCATCAAAAGGCACGGCATCAGCGCGAAGACCACGTAGACCATCATGCGCTTAAGATCAACCGTATCCTTCACGAACGGCGCTTTCTTTGTCCGTGTTCCAGGAGTGAGAGCAAACGTATCGAGCGCTTCATATAAAGGATAAAGCTTATGAAGAGGTTTTCCTTCTTCAAACATTTTTCCGGCAGATCTAAAAATATCTTCGATGAATTTCATCGTTTAATCTTCCTTTTCGATCAGGTCAAGGCCCTGCTGGATGATCCCGCAGACGTCTGTCTTGGAAGGGCAAACAAAAGACGCCAGGGCGAAATCCTCCGGCGCGCATTCCAGGATCCCTAATTTTTCCATTTCATCGATCTCGCCGACCAGGATCGCCTTGATCAAAAAAAATGTCATGACATCCAACGCCACATACCGGTCATACATATCATTGAAAACAATGGCCCGGTGAGAGCCGTGTTCATCCGAATCAACGGAGAATTCTTTGTTCCTCTTCAAGGCTGAAAGCACTGTGCGGCTAAAGCTGTATTTGTTCCAGCCCGGCATCATCCATCCCAACAGCTCACGCCTCCCCCCCTCAGGAAGAAGCGTCAGCTGCGAATCATAAAATCCTAAAAATCCTTTTTCTCCGGCTGCCCGTCCGCTCAGAACGCTTCCTGAGATCAGGCATGTCCCCTCATAAGAATCATTTCCCGCGATATCACGCACGGATGCGCCGATCCATGTTTTACGGTAAAGGCGCTGCTGCGCCTTCTCGCCGGTCACGGCAACGGTCCGTTCAGGAATGAACGTCCCTTCCCTGAAACTTTTGGCGATCGCCAGGACCGACTGGACATCCACATACCAAACAGCCTCTCCTTTTTGAAGAGGATCGATAAAATGGATGTGCGTTCCGACGTTCCCAGCGGGGTGCGGCCCCTTAAAAGTGTGCACAGCCGCCCGCTTGACATTGATCAATGCCGGCTCTTTTGCCTGAACTGAACAACACACATGGACCTTGCCCTCTGTCAGCCTGGAAAGGATATCAACGCCGTGCTGAAACTCTTCCTGCCGCCCTTTTAAGATGAAGTCCACGTCCGCCGCCAACGGTTCGGTGTTCATGGCCTGGATAAAAATAGCTTTAGGCTGACTGTCAGGATCGGGAATACGTTGGAACGGACGCTGACGAATAAACGCCCAACACCCCGTTGAAAGCAAATGTTCAACGATCTGTCGTCGTTCCAAATGAAGAAAAGCGGAAGAAGAAAATTTTGTCTGCTGCAAAGCTGCCTGTTTGCCGTCAGGCTGGATCACCACGGCGTTCAGGGCCCTTTTTTCCCCCCGTTCGATCGAAAAAATCCGGCCGCTCACGGGAGAGACGACTTTAATGCGGGAGTTATCCTTATGTTCAAGGATGGGCGTGCCTACAAGGACCGGTTCCCCTTCTTTAACCAAAAGCCGGGGGCGTAATCCATGAAAATCAAAAGGCTGAACAGCGGCGAAATGGACCGGTAAGGCCTCTTCAAGGATTTTTTCCGCTGCTCCCACGATCCTGAGATCGCGGCCTTTTCTGATATGAATGGTCTTCATTGATGTTTCTCTCAATATCTAGCGAGAGATATTAGCATAGGGATGATTCTAAAGCAATAATATGTATTAGTAGTATTTTCCTGCTAAACCTTACTGCGTTCTACAGCCATCGCGATCGCGCCGCCCCCTCCGGAACACACACAAGCGACCCCCACCTTTCGGTCAAAACTCTTCAAAGCCCGGGTCAGGGTCACCAGAATTCGAGCGCCAGCGGCCCCTAACGGGTGGCCTAAAGCGACATCTCCTCCGCAAACATTGATCTTTTCCCAATCCAATGCCAATTCTTTCTGAGTTAGAACGACCTGCGCCGCGAACGCCTCGCTCAGTTCCAAAAGATCCAATTCTTCGAGCTTCAGTTGACAGCGCTTCAGACACTGCTTCACCGCGTCAACGCCTAACGTAAAAACTTCATGCGGGTCACCGGCGATCACGCTATAGCCCAGGACCCTGGCCAACGGCTTCAAATGGTGTTTTTCAACCGCGTCTTGCGAGGCCAGCATAACGGCCGCGGCCCCGTCGCACGGAAGGGAAGAATTCCCCGCCGTCACGGTGCCGTTCTTTTTAAAAGCAGCGGGAAATTGATTGAAGATCGCGCGGTCCACCATCTTACGCACGGTTTCATCCACGATGATCCGTTTGCCGGATGGAAGCAAAAGCGGCAGGATCTCCTCTTCAAAACACCCTTGAGCCTGCGCCCGGATCGCTTTCTGATAGCTTTGAAAAGCGTAATCATCCTGTTCTTTTCGGGAGATCCCGTGCTCCTGGGCCATCTCTTCACAAAGAAGGCCCATATGCTTGTCCGTGACCGAACACCAAAGCCCATCATGAATAAGGCTCTCATGCAATCCGCGTTTTGTTTTTTCATCATGGGCGCGCTTGAAGACCAGTTCCGGGGAGTGCGACGCGCTTTCGCTTCCTCCGGCGACCACGATATCCGCGTCTCCGGTCAGGATCGACTGTGTCGCCATCACCGCGGCCTGAAGGCCGGAACCGCAGACATGATTGATCACATAGCCCGGAGTTGTCACGGGAAGCCCCGCGGAAATGATCGCCCGGCGCAAAAAATTCTGCCCGGCGCCGGCAGAGACCGTGTTTCCCATAATGACATGGGATAGATATGATCTTAAGACCGGCTGGCGCTGAAGGATCCCTCTTAACACATGAACGGCCAGCTGCGAAACATCAAATTCCTGAAGAACGCTGAACGCCCTCGCCATGGGGGTTCGCAGCGCATCGATGATGTAAACATTGTTTTGAAGTCTCATGTCTTTTCCGTTTATAACAGGCTGAGGATCTCGTCGACATTAACATGCTCTTCAACGAGCCGTTTTGCTTCCATGATCTTTTCTTTATCATTGGTCTGGATCTTACAGACGTAATTATCTAGCTTTCCTGCGACCGTGTAGGTCTCTTCCGGCGTGACCATGACGGGGATCCCGCTGCGCCTTAGAAGGCGCATGATCTTGGTGTCAGGCACAAGCCCTCCCGTCAAAATGATCCCAACCACCTGCCGCCTCCGGTTCTGCACGACCAAATGGGAACTCACGGCCACCATGATGTTGTCGATGCGGTCCCCCGAGGTCAGGACCAGCGTGCCTGACGAAATATGGTCCACCATGTTTGCCGGCTCCATGGCCGCGACGATGGTGTTGCGAACGCGTTTGTGAAGGTTCTCTTTTCCGCAAAGGAGCTTCAGGTTCAGCTGCCCCATCAACTGTTCAACCGTCGGATCGCTCAAGATCGGCTGTTTGGGGATCACCCCGAAAAGCCTTAAACCCTTATTCGCCAGGCCTCTGGTCAGGGCAGCCTTGATGCGGTCGAACTTTTCCGGCAGGACCTTATTAATGATCACGCCCAGGACTTCCACTCCCTTCACATCGAATAGCGCCTTGTTAAGCATGATCTCATCAATGCTCCGGCCGATCCCGCCTTCTGAAACCATAATGACCTTTGATCCCAGCATCTGGGCGACATCGGCGTTGGAAACATCGACGACAGAACCAACACCCGCGTGTCCAGTGCCTTCGACAATGATCGATTGTTTCTGTTTCGTTAATTTATAAAAAGCTTTCAGGATCTTATTGTGCAGCATCTCTTTTTTGGGATTGAAAATATACTGTTCGGTGAACCCGTGACCGACCGTCACCGGGCTCATCGTCTTAAAGTCCTTGCGGCAGCGGAAGACCGATCCGATCAGATAGCAGTCCTTATCAATATCAAGGCCGCCCACATGAACGGTCTGCTGGCCGACCGGCTTGAGGAATGCCGGATGAAGTTTGCGTTCCTGAAAAGAACGGAATAACCCTAAGGCAACGGTCGTTTTTCCCGCGTTTTGATAGATCGAGGATATATACAGGTTCCTTAAATGCCCCATCACGCCCTCACTCGTTTTTGGTCAATAACGGTTGTGGAAATCCCTTTGAACGCCATTTTTTAAAACCATTCTTCCGCCGATAGCGTATCCCGAAAAAGCTGAGCTATTATACGATAAAACGCCTCTTTGAACAAGGCTTCCCCCTAGACAAAATTATATTAATATATATACTTAAAACACACAGGGAGCCGATCATGAATAAACAAGAAATGGTTGTTTTAATCCTTTTTCTTCTTTTTTGGGCCTCTCTCTATCTGCACGAACTGAAATTTCTTCTATCAGCCATAAAGAACAGGTCCTGGAAATCCTCGAAAGCCGCCCTCCCCCTACATGCTATAGCGATGATCGGGATCCTGTTTCTTCTCTATGGCTATTTCTTTGAGCCCTATTGGTTAGCGGTCAATCATGTGCTCCTTAGAACGCCCAAACTCAAGAACACGTCTTTTACTGTTGTCCAAATTTCCGACCTCCATTGTGACCAAAAAATACGTAATGAAAAAAAGCTCGTGGCCATCATCAACCGGATCAAGCCAGATATCATTGTCTTTACCGGAGACGCGGTCAATGATCCCCGGGCCCTCGGTCTTTTTAAAGGCACCTTGCGCGATCTCAACGCCAGTCTGGGAAAATTTGCCGTAAAAGGGAACTGGGACGTCTGGATTGACGATCAGGACGGCCTCTTTAACGATACCGGTTTTCAGGAAGTGAACGGACGGCTGGTCAGGGTCGAAAAAAACGGCGAAGTTGTTTTTCTCACGGGCCTGAATTCCGGAAGCGGCCCGGAAAATCTGTCCTTCTCAGAAAAAGATTTGAAAGACTCCTACAGCATGCTGCTTTGCCACTATCCCGGGATCCATGAAGAATTGAAAGCGCCATCTTTTGATCTATACCTCTCAGGCCACACTCACGGCGGACAAGTATCATTGCCGGTCTATGGCGCGTTGATCACGCTTTCAAAATACGGAAAAAAATACGCCTCGGGAAAATATCAGGATGGAACCAAAACCATCTATGTCCATAATGGGGTGGGAATGGAAGGCGGCCACGCGCCTAGAATTAGAATTTTTTCAAGACCGGAGATCGCCGTCTTTCAAATATCCCCGTTAGACAAACATTGACCAGCGACGGTCTCAATTATTTTTCACCTGGTCTGAATTCGGCAGGCTGAAGGTAGCTTTTCAGCGCGTTAAGCGTCTGGAATCCGATCTTGCCGTCCGGCTTCAAACCATGAGCAGCCTGAAATTTTTTGAGCATCTCCTGAGTGCGCGGGCCCATTTTCCCATCGGCAGAACCCGCATCAAAGCCTGCCGCTTTCATCGCGACCTGAACGGCTGGGACATAAATTTCTTCACTCACGATCAAAGCATATCGGTCAAATTCCATGATCTTTTCCCAGGTGGCTCTATCAACAAAACGGGAAGGCTTCAGGCCGTTGTCCTTTTGGAAGGTCTCAATGGCATTGCGGGTATTGGCCCCCAGGATCCCGTCGGCATTTCCGATCTTGTAGCCGAACATCTTTAACCGCTGCTGGATGCGGCGCACCTGCTCGTTAGGTTCATAAATATTGATCTCCCCAATCAGGTCGCGTTCCTGGGCCCCTTCTTTCTGAAGCATGCGGTAAA
Organism: Candidatus Omnitrophota bacterium; assembly: GCA_022711395.1. Lineage (GTDB taxonomy): Bacteria > Omnitrophota > Gorgyraeia > Zapsychrales > JANLHA01 > JAKLFA01. The sequence goes on from JAKLFA010000003.1 coordinate 249,733, forward strand.
TACGGTCGCATCCGGACAGGCAGCAAAGGCCGGCCGCAAAAAAGATAAGAAGAAGATAGCGTATTTTCATTTTCAAATTAGGCCCGTCATTGTTATTTAAGAACAACGCCATTATAACGCAAACACGTAAAAACATAAAAAACTATCTCTTGAGTTCTGCGGCGAACGGCGAAAGAACCCGGTCAAGAACTCCCTTCAAGAACGATATGCAGACCCCGTAATTCGTCATGGGAATGCCGTGGGCCTTGGCCTTTTCAATACGCGCCAGGAGCTCTCGTCTTGTGATCATGCATCCTCCGCACTGAACGATGAGTTTGTATTTTTTGATATCCTCAGGAAAATCCCTTCCCGCACAAGAGTCAAAGACGAGGTCCTTACCGGTATAATCCTTGATCCAGCGGGGCATTTTTACCCGGCCGATATCGTCTTCGATCGGATGATGTGAACAGCTTTCGGCGATCAGTATCCTGTCGCCATCGGCCAGCGAATCAAGGACTGCCGCTGCCTGCGCCATATCCGAAAGATTGCCTCTTAGGCGGGCAAAAAGGATCGAGAACGTCGTGCACAAAACACCCGGAGGGGTGTCTTTCACCATTTTATCAACAACCTGTGAATCACAGACAACCAGGTCAGGAGCGTCCTTCAGTTTTTTCAGCGCCAGCGCGTATTCGCTCTCTTTAACGGTCACTGAGATCTGATCATGATCCAAGGCGTCCCGCACGGTTTGAACCTGCGGAAGGATGATCCTTCCCTTGGGAGCTTCTTTGTCGATCGGAATAATGAGCACCACCACCCCGCCGTGAGGAATAAGGTCTCCTATGATCGGCGGCGGATTTAAAAAATCATCCGGAACAACCTCGATCAGCCTTCTTTTAAAATCATGAATGGCAAAATCCTGGCTCTTCTTGTCAATGCAGGATATGATCAGCGGATTTTCATAAACTGCTTTGATCCGATCAAGAAATCCCTGGTCCGGCCGACGGATATCAGCCTTATTTACGACCACAATGAGCGGAGCGTTCTGCCTCTTTGACTGCTCAACAATAAGATCTTCGTATTCGTTCCATATCCCGGGTTCTGTCACTAAAACAAAAATATCTGAACGCTCGAAGATCTTTTTTGTTTTGTTAAGTCTCAAAGCAGAAAGTTCGGAACGGTCATCAACGCCTGCCGTATCCAGAAAAAGGACAGGCCCTATCGGCAAAAGCTCCATGGCTTTTTCCACAACATCCGTTGTTGTCCCGGGAATGGAAGAGGTGATCGAGACATCCTGATTGGCAATATAGTTAAGAAACGAGGATTTGCCGACATTCGTCCTGCCAAACAATCCGATATGCAAACGCAATGATTTGGGTGCTTTTAACATTGTTTTCCTTATCTTTTGCTTACTGCTGATTTCACGGTTACGCCCTCGATGTGCCCGATCTTACCGGTCAGGGCCCCCACCTCATCGGTCGAAGCATTAACGACCAGCGTGATCACACAACATCCCTTTTCCTTGTATGGGATGCCGGTCCGGGCAACGATCATGTCTCCGAACTCGGATAAAACGGCATTGATCTTTTCAGAGCCCTTTTTTCTGTCCTCAACAATGATCCCGACAAAACCCAATCGTTTATCCACGGCCTTTTCCTTTCAAAATAAAACCCCCGGATCCTTCAAAACGGCAAAGACCGGGGGGGTTATGAATATAGTCCATCCCTAAGATCAGAGCCGCTGCTCCTTACCGCAGGAGATCAAAATATTATTTTTTTAGTTCATCGATCGCCTTATCGACCAGCGTCACATAGGTCATGGCGCTTGAACCGCCGACCAGAACGGAGATCATGCACGCTTCGAGCATCTCTTCTTTGCTCCAGCCGCTTTGCAGGCAGCGCTCGACCGCTTTCGGGATACAGATCGGGCACTTTGCGGCGACGCTGGCGACCAGCAGAAGCAGCCATTTGTTTTTTGCTTTTATCCTCCCGTCCTTGGTCAGGACGCTTTTCTCTGCCAAAAAAGCATCATATTCCTGAGGGATGCTTTTTTTGATGTCCTCCATCAAAAGATTGAACTCACTCAAAACATTTTTCACATCATAGCGCATGGCCCCCTCCTTTGTCCCATTCTTCCAAAAATCGCCGGTCCGCCGGCCCCGGCCGAATTTCTAATATTGAGATCTATCCCGCATGATCTCTTTTATAGCACAAAGACCTTCCGCGGACAATCATTCCGTATCTTTCTGCTGGCTTCGGTCCGTGTAATGAGTATGCAGAAGTTTGTGGCTTTTATGCCCGCATGGCCCTTCGTTCAAAAACTCCTCATAAAGTTTTTTGATGTCCGGGTTTTCGTGAGATTTACGGAGTTCTTTTCCCTCATCCTCCTTATAGATCGCCTGGATCCGCGCGCGGCGTTTTTCATCAGTCGTGAACCTCGGCTGGCCTCCGCCTCCGATACACCCGCCGGGGCAGGTCATGACCTCCACAAAATGATATTGCGCCTGGCCGGCCTTGATGCGGTCCAGTAAGGCTGCCGCGTTGGACAGGCTGTGCGCCACCGCTACTTTAAGCTCAACGCCTTCCAAAAAAGACCATTCCGGAAGGACCTTTTCCAAAGTCAACGCCGCCTCCTTGATCCCGTTAAGCCCAGCCAAAGGCTGAATATGAAGATTTTCAAGCGGAAGCTCGCGACCGGTCACGATCTCGTAGGCGGTCCGGATCGCCGCTTCCATAACCCCTCCGCTGTTGGCAAAAATATCCGCCGCGCCCGATGAGAGGCCCAAAGGAGAATCCATGGTCCCTTCTTGGAGCTCTTCGAACTGGATCCCCGCCGACTGGATCATCCTCCCCAATTCCCGCGTGGTCAGAACATAATCCACGTCTTTAAACCCGCTGCTGTTCATTTCAGGACGGCTGGCCTCAAATTTCTTCGCCGTGCAAGGCATCACGGATACCACGACGATATTGGCAGGATCAATTCCTTTTTTCTGCGCATAGAACGTCTTTGCCAGCGCCCCAAACATCTGCTGCGGTGATTTGCAAGAAGACAGGTTCGGCAAAAACTCTGGATAAAAATGCTCAGTGAACTTGATCCAGCCCGGAGAGCAGCTGGAAAACTGCGGCAGAGCTGCCGGCTGTTTATCCACAAGGACTTTTTTCAAACGCAAAAGAAGCTCTGTCCCTTCTTCCATGATCGTCAGATCCGCGGTAAAATTCGTGTCAAAGACCGCGTCAAAACCCATTTGCCGCAATGCCGTGACCATCTTTCCGGTCACCAGCGTTCCGGCTGGAAAATCAAAACATTCCCCCAGGGCGGCACGGATAGCCGGAGCGGTTTGCACGACAACATGCTTAGAAGGATCTTCCAGGGCCGCCCAGACGGCGTCTTCGTGGCTGCGTTCCATGATCGCCCCTACCGGGCAAACGGCCGCGCACTGACCGCACTGAACGCAAGGAACATCCTCCAACCCGAGCGCGAAGGCGGGTCCGATCACCGTGTCATAACCCCGATTCTGAGGAAACAGCGCCCCCACCCTCTGGACCTCGTTGCAGACCGTTACACATCGACGGCATTTGATGCACTTTCCGGAATCCCTGATCAGCGCGGGAGAAGAATCATCGATCAGGCGCCTGGGCCGTTCCCCCTCATAATGAGGTTCACGAATGCCCAGGTCATGGGCAAGTTTTTTTAATTCACAGTCTTCACTGCGGTCACAATATTGGCAATCCCCTTCATGCTCGCTCAAAAGCATTTCAACAACCATCTTGCGGGCATCCCGAACCCTTTTGCTGTTGGTATGGATGATCATGCCCTCTTGCGCGGGAGTCGAACACGCCGCCGCCAGATTTTTACCTCCTTCGATCTCCACAAGACACACACGGCAGGCTCCCAAAGGGGGCTTTCCTTCAAGAAAACACAGCGTCGGAATATCGATCCCGTTCTGCCGTGCCGCCTCCAAGATCATCGTTCCGGGAGCGACATCAATAATGTTCTGATTAAGCGTTATCTTCACCATTATTCCTCTCCCCCTTTCTCATGAAGGCATTTTCCATAATCACAACGCAGGCAGCGCTTGGCCTGTCTGCGGGCCACCGCTTCATTCCATGAATGTTCCACTTCATCAAAATTATGTTTACGCCGGCTGACATCCACAAGCGGAAGCGGTTCCCTTGGATAAGGCACCGGGTCGGCGTCCGGGTCGAATTCCGTCTTAACTTCTTTTGTCTTGCGCCAGAAGGCGTGTTCTTCTCCGCTTAGATATTTGTCTATCCCGACAGCGGCCCTCTCTCCCGACGCTATGGCCATGACCACCGAAGACGGCCCGCTGACCGCGTCACCTCCGGCAAAGACCCCTTCCATGGATGTTTTCCCATTGACCGGATCGGCTTCAATAAACCGTTTTTCTGAAATACGAAGATCTGTGCCTTTAGAGACCTTGGCCGCATCTAAAGATTGGCCAATAGCAATAATGACCTGGTCCGCTTCGATCTCCAACAAATCCTGCTGATCAGCCGTTGGCCTGCGGCGGCCGGTCTGGTCAAAATCCCCCAGCTTCATCTTCACGCATTTCAGGCCTCGAACCCAGCCCTGCTCATTTTTTCGGATCTCTATTGGGTGCGTCAAAGGAAGGATCGTTGCCCCTTCATGCAGGGCCTCTTCGATCTCCTCCGCGTAGGCCGGCATCTCGCTCTGGCCCCGCCGATAAATAATGGTCACCGTCTCCGCTCCCAAACGCAAAGCGCTGCGGGCCGCATCAATGGCCGCGTTTCCGCCGCCGATCACGACGACCTTTTTACCGACCGGAACAGAACCGCGGATATTATACATCCTCAAGAATTCCAGAGCATCTACAACTCCCTGGGCATCTTCTCCGTCAACCCCCAGACGGGCGCTTTCAGGCGCGCCAACTCCAATAAAGACCGCTTGATAGCCTTGCGCTTTAAGATCGGCGACCGTAAAGTCCCTGCCTAGCGCTTTACCGGTTTCGATATCAACGCCTAATTGTTCGATCATGCGTATTTCCCGGGCCAGCGTTTCCCGTGGAAGCCGGTATGCCGGGATCGTCTGAACCAGCATCCCTCCCGGTCTGACCTCTTTTTCAAAAACTTTGGGCTTATATCCCAAACGGGCAAGAAAATACGCGCAAGACAGCCCGGCAGGCCCCGCCCCGACGATCGCGATCTTCTTCTTCGCGTTCTCATCGCTGAGCTGCAGTTCTGGCGTCTGGACCACGATCTCCTGATCGACCATAAACCTCTTCACGCCGCGGATCGACACCGCCGAATCCAGGGTGGCCCGCCGGCATTTGTCTTCACAGGTATGAAAACAGACCCGGGCGCAAACCGCCGCGAACGGATTGCGTTCCCGATGAAGTTTCAGCGCTTCAGCATACCGCTGCTCTCCTGTCAAAGAAACGAATCCCGGAACATCGACGCCCGCCGGACAAGCGCTCTGGCATGGGGCGCGGACCAAGTCCGGACAAACCCCGGCTATACAATGTTTATCACGGATATGCCCTTCATATTCTTCCGGAAAATGGCGCAAGGTCGAACGCACCGGATTGGCCGCGGTGTATCCCAGCCCGCACAATGACGCATCCTTGATCTGAAGCCCTAGTTGAAAAAGTTTATCAATGTCTTCCGGCTCTCCCTTTCCCTGGCAGATCTTTTCCAGCATTTCCAACATACGCTTCGACCCAACACGGCAGGGGACGCACTTGCCGCAGGATTCCTCCTGGACAAATTCAAGAAAAAACCTGGCCACATCCACCATGCACGCGTCATCATCGATCACGATCAACCCGCCGGAACCCATGATCGCGCCGAGCTCCACCAGCGTGTCATAATCCAATGGGACATTCAGATGCTGCTTAGGGATACATCCTCCCGACGGTCCTCCGATCTGGGCCGCCTTGAACGCTTTGCCGTTCTTGATCCCTCCGCCTATATCATAGATCAATTCGCCTAGCGGGGTCCCGATCGGGACCTCTACCAGCCCAGCGGTATTGATCGCTCCGGCCAGGGCAAAAACCTTGGTGCCCTTGCTTTTTTCCGTCCCCATGGAAGCATACCAGCCCGCGCCTTTTAAAATAATAGCCGGAACATTCACATAGGTTTCCACATTGTTCAAAAGGCTGGGCTTTCCCCAAAGCCCTTTCTGCGCCGGAAACGGCGGCCTCGGTCGGGGCTCGCCGCGCTTTCCTTCCAAGGATGCCATAAGAGCGGTCTCCTCACCGCAAACAAACGCCCCGGACCCCATACGAATTTCCAAATTAAACGAAAAACCGGTTCCTAAAATATTCTCTCCTAAAAGCCCCGCCTCCCGAGCCTGCTCGATCGCATGGCCTAAACGGGAAACGGCCAAAGGATACTCCGCCCGCACATAGACATAGCCCTGCCTGGCGCCGATCGCAAAAGCCGCTATCGCCATGCCTTCGATCAAACTATGAGGATCTCCTTCCAGCACGCTGCGGTTCATGAACGCGCCCGGGTCCCCTTCATCGGCATTGCAAATGGCGTATTTCAGTTCTCCTTGCGCTTTACGGGTGAGTTCCCACTTCAACCCGGTCAAAAATCCAGCCCCGCCCCTTCCGCGAAGGCCGGACTGCTTGACCTCGTTTATGACCTGCTCTTCCGACATTGTTTTCAGGACTTTGGCCAAAGCTTGATATCCATCGACGCGGATATAATCCTCGATCTCATGCGGATCGATAACGCCACAATTTCGCAACACGACCTTGGTCTGTTTTTTAAAAAAATCCACATCGTCCATCTTAACGACCGGCTGTTCGTTTCCGGCGTTGCGGTGCAGCAAACGTTCCACCGCCTGACCGTTCTGGATATGAGAGCTGAAGATCTCATCGACGTCGTCCAAAGACACGTTCTCATAAAAGACCCTGCCGGGATTAATGACCATGACCGGGCCTTTTGCGCAGGGGCCCAGGCAGCCGGTCTCCACCACGTCCACCGAAAGTCCGGCCTCCTTGATCTTCTCCTGCAGTTTCTGTTTGATCTTCAAAGACCCGCTGGCGATGCATCCTCCGCCGGCGCACACTAAGACCTCTTTATAACGAATACGCTGCGCCTTAGCCGCGGCCGCGTCAGCTCGAACCTGATCCAGATCACTGACAGATGAAATTTTCTTATTTAACATCCCTTGTCCTCCTTCCCTTCCTCTTTGGCCTCTCGGTAAGGGCTCAATAGTTCACGGATCTTGGTCGGTTTTACCCGCTGATGGACATTGTCATTGATCATCACCACCGGGGCCAGCCCGCAAGCGCCGAAGCACCGTCCCACTTCCAAGGAGAATACACGGTCCTCTGTTGTCTCTCCGACATTGATTCCCAACGCCTTTTGCATCGCGGACAGGACCTCTTTACCGCCACGGACATAACAGGCCGTGCCTAAACACACGCGCACAACGTTCTTTCCTTGCGGGGTCGTCGAAAAAAAAGAATAAAAGGACACAACGCCGCTAACCTGGCTGTAAGGGATGTTCAAACGTTTGCTGATATGCTTTAAAACCGTTTTGGGAAGGTATCCGAATAAATTTTGGGCGATCTGCAGGACCGGAACAAGCGCTCCGTCGATTGTGGCGTATTCATCAATGATCTCGTCAAGACGGGACATCAGCTCGTCTTCCGTTGATCCCTTGCAACAGCATCCCGCTGCCTGTGCAGGCTGGGCCGCCGTCTTTTCTTGGTTCGATCTCAACGCAACCTCCTTTGTTATAAAGCGTCCTTCGAGGTCTTTTGTGAATGAATCTTTGTTCCGTGACTTCTATAAATTGTTTTTTATGACCTCTTTGTTTTTACTTTGACCGGTTTTTGACCAAAGCATCATGCATAACGGGGGGCTTTCTTAGCGTTCATATCCCAGAACAGCGACAAGAATTCGACCGCGAGATCGATATTCTTAACAAAGATCCCCTTAGGAACAGTGATCGTGGTCGGTGAAAAATTCACGATCCCCTGGATGCCGCAAGAGACAAGAAGATCTGCGATCTGTTGACTGGCCTGTTTCGGCACGGCGATCACCCCGATCTCCACATGTTTCTTTTGGATCAGCAGTTTCGCTTTATCCAAAGAATAAATAGAAATGCCGTTGATCGCCTTATCCACTTTATTTGGATCGCTGTCAAAAGCCGCCACCATCTTGATCTTGTCTTCCTGAAATCCCGGATATCGCAAAATGGCTGAGCCGAGGTTTCCGACGCCGAACAAAACAACGTGGACAACATTCTGAACAACATATTCCTCTAAAAGCTGTTTCAGGCGGCGCGTATCATAGCCGACGCGGGGCTTTCCGGCCTTTCCAAAAACTGAAATGTCTTTGCGGATCTGAACATCGGTGAGGGCTGTCATGGCAGCCAATTCTCCGGAAGAAACATACGCCTTGCCTTCCTCAATAAGAGAGTCCAGCGCTCTTAAATACATGAAGGCCCGCGTAACTGTACGCTGTGGGAATTTTTTCATGCGGCTCCGGCTTATTTAATCGTGAATTTTTTAACAATTAAATATTATAACGATAATCTATCGGATGGCAAGCTTTATTCAGCGGCTCTTTGGCGGATAAGCAGTTCGCGGTTGATCGCTTCTGCCAGGCGCTGGTGTTCCAGGATCCCGATAACTTCTCCGGACCCCTCATTTTTGATGACTGGCAAATAATCAAGATATCGCTCCTCAAAAATTCTGATGGCCTCCTGAAGCGGCTGATCCTCGGCAATCGTCCATCGGTCCGGCACCGCGATGTCCCTGGCCACCAAAAGTCTGTTCAATTCTTCTTCCAAAAGAGCCTCTTTGATGTTGTTAAGAGAAACTGATCCAATGGTTTTGTTCTGAGCGTCAACGACCGGCAAATAATGAGCCTCCTCACTCTTGATGATCCGGATCACTTCTGAGAGCGGAGCAGATTCCGGGACCGGAGCAAAAGCCTTCTGCATCACATCCTTGACCGTCAATGATTCGATCACATCGTCTTTTGTCAAATTTTTATAGGCCTCATCCGCTTTAAAAATACTGTACTTCACACAGGATGGTCCGAATAACTGGACGATGAATGTCGTCGTGGTTACCACGCTCATGATCAAAATACTGGCATCCTGACCTTCCGGTGAAATGGAGGAAATGTTATGCGCGATCGAAAGGGCCAGCCCCATGGCGACGCCTCCCTGCGTAAAAAGTCCGAGACCGGTATAACGGGTAACTTCCATTCGCGCGTGCGAAACAATGCCGCCGCAATACGCCCCCAGAACCTTGCCCAAACTCCGCGCGAACAAGTAGCCGCAAATCAAAAGAAACAAGGATGTTTTCAGAAAGATCGACACGTCCAGCTGCGCCCCCACGACCACAAAAAATAAAATATAAAGGGCTACGCTCATTTCCTTAATGGAAAAAAACAACTTTTCGCTTTTCTTTGGGATAACATTGGTAACCGTCATGCCCAAAGCCATGCAACACAGGATCAAATCCAGATCGAACCACATTGCCGTGCCCGCAACGATCGCGATGGCCCCCAGCATAAACGCGACCGCCAGGTCCTTCTCTCTCACCCTCACCACCGCTTTAGAAACGATCAGCCCCGCAATAGCCCCTAGAAGCAGGCACTGAACGATCTCCCACAGCGGCCCCGCGAACGAATGCAAAAACGAAAACTGTTCTCTCGCAAGCAGGGCCTTGGAAAACACAACGGCGAACCCGTAAATTAAGAGTGCCAAACCATCATCCAGTGCGACAATGGAGCTCAGCGTGGTTGTCAGCGGCCCTTTGGACCTGTATTCCCAAAGCACGTTCATGGTTGAGGCCGGATCGGTTGCGGAAGCGATCGCCCCGAAGATCAGGCCCAAATACAATTTATGCGTGATCAGACTGATCGTTACCGCCACAAACAAGAACGCAAAAAGCCCTTCTCCCAAAAGGATCGCATAAATGCTTTTTCCATAACGCTTGAAAATATCGGCCTTAAGCTCCCCTCCAATAATGAAGCCTATGATCCCCAGCGTGAAATTCACGACCGTCATGAGGGCGTTTACCGTCGGTCCTTCAACAATATGAAAGGATGATTTCCCCACAATAACACCCAATAAAATATAGCCGACCACCTGCGGAATGTGAAGCTTTTGAAAGAGCTTTCCGCTGATGATCCCTAAAAAAACCACCAGGCCGACCAAAAATAAAATATTCATGATTTTTAACTTTTGTTCTTTTGGGCGATCTTTGCCCAGGTATCTTTGAGGGAAACAGTACGGTTAAAAACAAGCGTCCCGCCGTGTGAAAGCTTGCCGTCCAGACAGAAATATCCTTTCCGTTCAAATTGATAGGATATTCCGCATGCGGCCTGCTTTAAAAAAGGCTCCAGGCGGCAGCCTTTGAGGATGACCATCGACTGAGAGTTCAAATGGGCCTTAAAATCCTGTCCCTCAGCAACGGCATTGGGGTCTTCAACATTAAAAAGCCGATCATAAAGGCGGACTTCCGCTTCTATTGATTCCGCAGCGGACACCCAATGGATGGTCCCTTTGACCTTTCGCCCATCAGGAGCGTTGCCGCCTTTGGTCTGAGGGTCGTAGCTGCATCGCAGCTCGATCACGTTGCCGTTATCATCCTTGATCACCTCGTCGCAGCGGATAAAATACGCGTAACGCAGGCGGACCTCGCGTCCCGGGGCCAGACGGAAAAAATCTTTGGGGGGATTTTCCATAAAATCATCCCTCTCAATATACAGTTCCCGTGAAAATGGAACGCGCCTCATCCCGGCCGCTTCATCTTCGGGATTATTGACCGCTTCCAGCAGCTCGGTCCCATCTTTCGGATAGTTGGTAATGACCACTTTCAATGGGTCAAGGACCACCATCACCCGCTGGGCGCGTTTATTCAAGTCCTCACGCAGGCAGTATTCAAGCAGCGAAACATCGATCACGCCGTCAACACGGGCGACGCCGATGCGTTTGCAGAATTCCCGGATCGCCTCCGGCGTGTATCCCCGCCTGCGGATCCCGCTCAAGGTCGGCATGCGCGGGTCGTCCCATCCGTCCACCGCTCCCGTATTGACCAGCTCCAGGAGTTTCCGCTTGCTTAAAACCGTATAGGTTAAATTCAACCGGGCGAATTCATATTGATGCGACGGAAAGATCCCCAGCTCCTGAATGAACCAATCATACAGCGGTTTATGGTTCTCAAATTCCAGCGTGCATATCGAGTGCGTGATCCCTTCGATCGAATCGGACTGCCCATGGGCAAAATCATACATCGGATAGATACACCATTTGCTGCCGGTGCGGGGGTGCTCCGCGAACAGGATGCGATACATAACCGGGTCACGCATATTAATATTAGGAGAGGCCATGTCGATCTTGGCTCGCAAGACCTTTTCACCTTCCTTGAATTTTCCGCCGCGCATGCCTTCAAAAAGCGCTAAATTTTCCTGAATGGACCGGTCCCGAAAGGGACTCGGTTTTCCCGGTTCGGTCAAAGTCCCGCGGTATTCACGGATCTGGTCCATCGAAAGATCATCGACATAGGCCTTGCCTTTTTCGATCAATTGAATAGCAAACGCATGAAGCCGGTCAAAATAATCGGAGGCATAATATTCATGTCGCCCCCAATCAAACCCGAGCCAGCGCACATCCGTTTTGATCGAATCGATATATTCCTGCTCTTCCTTGGTGGGGTTGGTGTCATCGAACCTGAGGTGACAACGGCCGCCGAATTCCTGGGCGATCCCAAAGTTCAGACAAATGGATTTGGCGTGGCCGATGTGCAGATATCCATTGGGTTCCGGCGGAAAACGGGTAACAACAACGCCTTCGTGCGTTTTGTTCCTGACATCATCAGAAACGATCTGACGGACAAAATCAAGGGGTTTGTCATTCAAAAGTTCAGCCATAAAATAATTTTCCCTGCCCTTTATGCGCCTTTTAATAACGGCTTATCCTTGCTGATCAGGTCCAGCTTTTTGTTTCTTGGCCAAGTTTTGATCTGGATTTCACGTTTTAAAGCGGAAGATCTATTTGCGTGTTCTTCAAAAAACAGAACTTTTTCAGCCCCGAAGGATTTTGTGAAATGGCCGCCCTTCCCCGACGCGTGTTCTTTGAAGCGGCGCTGAATATCATTAGTAATACCGGTATACAAGGCCCCGTTCTTGCATCTGAGCATATAAACAAACCACATTTCCTGTTTCCTCTGCCCGCTTTTTGTCTTGCCCGCTGCTCTTTAAGGATGGCGCCCGCAAAAGAATCAGGCCTTGACCACGCACGAAACGCAGCCGAAGGCCGGATCAAATTACTGCCCCGCATGGACTCGAACCATGATACCGAGAGCCAGAATCTCGTGTCCTACCATTGAACGACAGGGCAAAAAATCTTAAAACAGGAACTTCAATTAAAACACAAAAATCTCTTCATTACCACATATTTTCGCGGATCCAATGATCGGTCTTTTCGACCGTATCGACCGCCTTTTCAAGCGGTGTCTTCTGCCCGGAGCTTGAAGCGCATCCTGCAACGGCAAAACACAGGAAAAAAACCGCCCACACCAACCGTTTCATACCCGCTCCTTCGTTAAAAACTCGCCAGCTGAATTCTCTGTAATGTCTTCTGTTTTCCAAGAACTGCCATTGTTTCAAAAAGGCCCGGCCCCACGTCGCTTCCGGTCAGCGCGACCCGGACCGGATGAACAACCTCGGACATTTTTAACCCTTTTTCCTCAACGCAGCACCGAAAGGCCGCTTCAGTCTTTTCCTTAGAAAACGGCTCTGCTGTTTCTAAAGCCTTCGCCAAATCTTCAAAACAACGCGTCTGCTGCTGGCTCAAAAGCCTTTCCCGCAAATCCTGAGGCACCTCGAAATCTTCCTGGAACAGATACGCCGTGCGCTGTAAAAATTCCTCGATATCCGCCATTCTGTTTTGATACAATTCTACTATGTTTAAAATCCGATTTCTATCATAATCCTCGCTGATCCATCCCTTCTCCTTCAAAAAAGGCGCAACAAAATCCACAAGATCTTCGGCCGGCGTTTTCTTGAGATATTCCGCGTTCAACCATTTCAGCTTGCTCATGGAAAAAGCGGCCGCGGATTTATTGACCTTCTTGATCGAAAATTTTTTAACAGCAGCCTGCAGCGAAACGATCTCCTGATTATCGCCCGGCGACCAGCCTAAAAGCATCAAATAATTGACCAACGCCTCAGGCAGAAATCCGTTCTTGCGGTAATCACTGACCGCCGTCGCGCCGCTTCGCTTGGACATGCGCCCGCCTTCTTCGTCCATGATCAGCGGCACATGCGCGAATTTCGGCGGCTTAAAACCCAAGGCCTGATAGATCGCAAGCTGCTTCGGCGTATTAGAAATATGGTCCTCTCCCCGGATCACATGCGAAATCTCCATCAAAGCATCATCCACGACGCAGGCAAAGCTGTAGGTCGGTGAGCCGTCTGATTTGATCAAGACCTGGTCCTTGATCGTTTCAGAGTCAAACTCGACCTCTCCGCGGATCAGGTCAAAAAATTTCAACTGCATCTGCGGCATCTTTAGGATCACCGCCGGTCCGTCCGCATAAGCTTTACCCTCATCCAACAATTTTTGTGCATACTGCCGATAAAGTTCAAAACGGTCGCTCTGTTTATAAAATTCATCCCACTCCAGGCCCAGCCACGTCATACTTTTAAGAATCTCCTCAAGATACTCTTCTTTGGAACGCTCCATGTCAGTATCCTCGATCCTTAAAACAAACCTTCCCCCCTGAGAACGGGCGTAGATCCAGTTGAACAGCGCGGTTCTCGCTCCTCCGATATGCAAAAAACCTGTTGGGCTTGGGGCAAATCGTGTTTTGATGGTCATGTCTTTACGCTTTATTCTGTGGATATCTGCCAAGCTGCTGAACGATCGTCTGGATCCTTCGCTGGTCAGAGGCACAAATATCGATAAACTCAATCCCTACGTCATAGGCGGCCGGACTTCCGGATTCCTTGCCTTTTTTTTCTACAACCCACATCGTTTTTCCACGGCACTTCACATGGTCTTCAAGATCCAAAAGATCAATCTCGAGGCCCACTTCAGACAGCCGTTCAAGGCGCTGATTCAAGATCAGACAAACCCCTCCAACTCCGATGTTTTCCGTGTGCGTCAAAAAGATCTCTTCATCTTGAGATCCCAGCCACAACGTCACCATGCACGGATATTTCGCTCTCGGAAATTTCCGCCGGTTCAATCCGTCCCAGGCAGACATGAGGGCCTCCTTTGTATCCGGACGATCTTTTGGGCGGTTCCCGTCTGATCATCCAGAGAAACGATCACTCCGTTAAGGACCGGATCGTCTTTGGCAACCTCAAAACGGGCAGGCAGGCCCGTCAAAAACCTTTTAATGATCTTGTCCTTTTTTTGGCCGATCACGGAATCATACGGGCCTGTCATTCCAAGGTCCGTGATATAAGCCGTTCCCTTGGAAAGGATCTTTTCATCAGCCGTCTGGATATGTGTATGGGTTCCGAAAACAGCTGAAACTTTTCCGTCTAAGAACCAGCCCATGGCGATCTTTTCGCTGGTCGCCTCCGCGTGAAAATCGACCAGGACGACCTGCGCCTCTTGCTTAAGCTTAGCAACGCATTTTTCGGCCGTGCGAAAAGGACAATCTGTATAGTATTTCACGAAGACCCTGCCCAAAAGGCTCAACACGCCTATGCGCACGCCTTTCTTCGTCTGAACAACGACCGACCCAGCGCCCGGCGCATCATCCGGAAAGTTCGCCGGCCGCAGAACGCGGGGCTCTTCTTTCAAATATTCAACAAGTTCTTCGCGGTCCCAGACATGATCGCCTAAAGTGATCACATCGCATCCAGCGCGAAAGAACTGCTTGGCGATCCTTGGCGTGACACCAGACCCTCCGGCGGCATTTTCAGCATTGACAATGACCGCGTCCAAAGCGAATTCCTGCATCATTTTAGGAAGTTCGTCTTCGAGGATCTTCCGTCCCGCCTGACCGACCACATCTCCAACGCAAAGGATGTTCATAATTAAAACCCTTTAAACGGCGCTGAAACGCTTTTTTCCTTGCTTCCCCAAAGCCCAAACCATCGCAGCGCCTTGTTTATTTTGCGTATTCAACGGCCCGCGTTTCCCGCACGACAATAACCTTGATCTGTCCGGGATATTCGAGCTCCTGTTCAACACGTTTGCGTATATCCCGGGCCATGACAATAGCTTCGTCATCATTAACTTTCCCCGGTTCAACTAGAACGCGCACCTCACGCCCAGCCTGAAGGGCGTAGGATTTTTCAACCCCTTTAAAAGAATTGGCGATCTTTTCCAGGCTTTCCAAACGTTTCACATAAATATCCAGCGTTTCCGCCCGGGCTCCGGGACGGGAAGCGCTGATCGCGTCCGCGGCGCACAACAAAACTCCATATAGCGAATTGCATTCCACTTCTTCGTGGTGAGAAGCGATCGCGTTAACCACGATATCGTTCTCCCCGTGTTTTTTAGCAAGGTTAGCGCCGGCGATCGCATGGGTCCCCTCTTCCACTTCCTGCGCGATCACCTTTCCGATATCATGCAAAAGCCCGACCCGAACCGCGATCTTTGGATCAAGCCCCAGCTGCCCGGCCATTAAAGACATGATGCGGGCGACCTCTTTGGTATGGATCAAGGCGTTCTGCCCAAAACTGGTCCGGTATTTCAAACGACCTACGAGCTTTAAAAGTTCCGGATGCATTCGGTGGATCCCAAGTTCGAACGCGGCCTTGTCCCCTTCTTCCTTGATCGTCTTCTCGATCTCCAGCTTGGCCTTTTCAACGACCTCTTCAATGCGTCCCGGATGGATCCGTCCGTCAGAGATCAACTTTTCCAACGCGATGCGCGCAATCTCCCGACGGACCATATCAAACCCCGAGATCGTGACCGCTTCCGGGGTATCATCGATAATAATATCGACACCGGTCGCCATTTCCAAGGCGCGAATATTTCGCCCTTCACGGCCGATGATGCGGCCCTTCATTTCATCGCTGGGAAGAGGAACAACGCTCAGCGTTGTTTCCGCCGTGTGATCGGAGGCGCAGCGTTGAATGGCCGTCGTAATGATCTGGCGGGCTGTCTTATCGCTCTGCTCTTTGATGTCTTCCTCCATCTGGCGCAGACGCGTCGCTTTTTCCTGAACGATCTCTTCATCCATCCTCTTCAACAACAGGTCTTTGGCCTGCTCTGAGGTCATGGAAGACATTTCCTGCAAGCGCTTCTTTTCCTCATCGATCAGTTTGCTCAACTCCTCATCGCGCATCTTCACCCGGTCCTCATCCTTACGCAAAGACCCGATCCGCGCTTCAATGTCTTTTTCCTTCTTTTCGAGAAGATCCACGCGCTTCTCAATGTTCTCCTCTTTTTGATGCAGCCTTTTTTCAAGGACGACCAGCTCATCCCTACGAGTTTTGGTCTCTTTTTCAAACTCCTGACGAAGCTTGATCATCATGTCTTTGCCGGCCAGCTCCGCTTCCTTCTTATGAGTTTCTGCCTCACGTTCAGCGAACTCCTTAAGTTTGCGGGCCTTATCTTCGGCTTCGCGGATCCTTTTATTGGCAAAATAGGTTCGCCACAAGATCCCTAAAAAAATTCCCAACCCAAATGATGCAAACGCCGTAAGTAAAATATCATTTTCAAAATTCATATCGCCTCTCCTATATGACAGAAACAAGGCTTTCCCTTGTCTGAATAAAAATGAACCTCTGTTGTTGTTCTTGTTTTACGCAAAGATCACGCGGTTGACGGGGACATCGTGAAGGTCTATCGGCACCCGCTCGATCATTTGAAAATCAAAGGCGAGGCCAACGCTAGGAATGCGAAAAGACAAGTCCGTTAAGAACCGGTCGTAATACCCTGCCCCCCGGCCAAGGCGGTTGTTGCTCCGGTCAAAAGCAACGCCCGGCACGATAACAAGATCCAGCCGTGCTGGTTCAATTCGCTGGGTCTCTTCTTTTTTTGGTTGTTGGATATTATAGGGACCATATTCTAAGTCATTGTCTAAGTCGCGGATACGTCTAAGCTCCAATGCTTGAGCATCCGGCAACACGCACGGCAAAACAACATCCTTGTCCAGATCTAGCGCCTTTTTCATGAGGTCGAACGTATCAACCTCTCCCGCAAACGATGCGTAAAACAAAATTGTTTTTGCCTTTTGAAACTCTTGCAGCTTTAAGACCTGTTCTGCAATCGCGCGGCTTTTTGAAAGCCGTTGATCCTCCTTTTGCTGTTTCAATAGATCAATAATTCTTCTTCTGATTTCTTGTTTAGATGTCACCACACATAAACCTGTCGCGCCTTTTAAAAGGCGCTTTAACTCACATTTAATATGATTATAAGTATTAATCAGATTAATATGCTAACATTTTTAAATTCATTTCTCAATAAAATTTTTTGAAAAAACGAGCATATTTTTTAAAAAATCGTCATTTTTTATAATTTTTTGTGTTTTTCAAGCCATTTATTCTTTCTCTAATTTTAGCTTCATATCCCTGGTCCGTTGGCTCATAATAATGCACATCTTTAGGCATGTAGACCTGATCAACAAAATGATCCTTATAATCATGTGCGTATTTATACTCCTGGCCATGCCCAAGCTTTTGAGCTCCCGGGTAGTGGGAATCCTTTAAATGAACGGGAACCTCCTGAACGCGCCTGGCTTTTACATCATCCAGGGCCTTTTCAATGCCAAGATAAGATGCGTTCGATTTGGGGGCACAGGCTACGTAAACGACCGCCTGAGCCAAAGGGATCCTGGCCTCCGGCATACCCAAGGTCTCGACCGCCTGAAATACTGCCGTTGCCAAAACCAAGGCCTGAGGATCGGCGTTGCCTACATCTTCAGAAGCGCAAATGCACACTCTTCTGGCAATGAACCGCGGGTCTTCACCGGCATAGATCATTTTCGCAAGCCAATAGAGCGCCGCATCCGGATCCGAACCTCTCATGGACTTAATGAACGCGGAGATCGTATCATAATGGGCGTCTCCGTCTCGATCATAGCGGACCTGTTTTTTCTGAATAGACTCCTGCGCTGCAGCCAAGGAGAAATGGATTTCACCGGCCTTGTTTTTAGACGTTGTTAAGCACCCCACCTCCAAAGCATTAAGCGCCCGACGGGCGTCGCCATCTGCGACCTCCGCAAGAAATTCTAAAGCGTCCTGATCCGCTGCGATCTTCATCTGGCCGAGGCCCCTGCTCTTATCCGAAAGAGCCCTGTTCAGCACAATCAAGATATCCTGCGCGGAAAGCGGTTCCAGCTCAAAGACCAGCGATCGCGATAACAGCGGGCTTACTAAAGAAAAGAAGGGGTTCATGGTCGTGGCGCCGATCAGGATAATGTTTCCATTCTCAACGTCCGGCATCAAAACATCCTGCTGGGCCTTATTAAAACGATGGATCTCGTCAATGAATACGATCGTTCGATTGCCGGTGTTCATCCTGCGGTTCTGAGCCGCTGAAATGATCTTTCGAAGTTCCTCCACGTTCGATGCCACGGCATTGACCCGCTCAAAGACCGCGTCCGTGCGCCGGCTGATGCAATAAGCAAGCGTGGTCTTTCCCGTCCCGGGAGGGCCATAAAGGATCAATGAACTGATGCGATCCGCTTCAATGGCCCTTGTTAAAAGCTTGCCTTCTCCGAGAATGTGCGTCTGTCCGACATATTCTTCGAGCGTTTGAGGCCGCATGCGGACACTGAGCGGACGCGTCTGAAAGACCCGCTCTTCCCGTTCTCCTTCGAACAGATCACTTTTGTCTTCTGAAATATGTTTGGTCGGTTTTTTTGTAGGCATATAAAAAATCCCCGCAAATGCCGTCGAACTACTGACATAGGCGAACCGAGTTCACCACGTGGGCGCCTCCCCGGCTGTCTCACGAGACAGGCGGAAGTCAAGCTCCCTTTGTCATTGTGTTGGTTCGTTTAAAATAGTTCTAACGCACACCGCAGGGAAACATATTATAACACAAACGCGGAAAAGCGCCACTGTTGGCTGGCGCCGGAAAGAAGCCCTTATCGGACCATAGCCCCGAGCCGCTGAACCAAGGAAGTAAGCACTTTTTGATGAGCGCCCTCAACTTCCGCCTCGGTCAATGTCCGTTGCTGATTTTGATAAACGACCGTGAAGACCACTCCTCTGTGCCCGGGCTGGATCTTTTCTCCCAAATATTCCTCTTTGAAAATGATCTCCTTCAGCATATCCAAATTCAAATCAAGGATCGCTTTCTGTATGTCCTGAAAAGAAATCGCACTCACGATCGATAAACTGACGTCCCTTACCACCGCTGGAAACTGCGCAAGCGGAACATACCGCCCAGGTTTTTGCTTCATGGCGTACAGCGCCTCGAGGTCCAGTTCAGCGAAAAAGACCTCATCCGCTTTTACGTCCCACGCCTTAAGGATCTCTGCTTTCAGCCGGCCGGCCGTTCCGATCTCATTTCTGCCGATCCTGACCGATGCGGCTTGCCCCTCTTCAAATTTCGCATCGCTCACCTGTTCAAAAGAAGGACCCTCTGTCCTGAGCGCCGAACAGGCCCGCTCCACGGCCCCTTTCAGGTCATAAAAATCGCATGTCCGTTTTTGCGCCTGCCGC
Organism: Candidatus Omnitrophota bacterium; assembly: GCA_022711395.1. Taxonomy (GTDB): domain Bacteria; phylum Omnitrophota; class Gorgyraeia; order Zapsychrales; family JANLHA01; genus JAKLFA01. The sequence goes on from JAKLFA010000003.1 coordinate 269,304, forward strand.
CAATCTTGTTTCACGGCGCCGGTCATAATAATAGCCAGCCGCTCTTTCTCCCCGCCGGGCAAATACGCTTTTCCTGTTTCAAAAAGCTGCAGATCCTTTTGCCCATGATTGATATTCTCAATAACAACCGACAAAAAGCTTGGCAAAAGGCTTGCCCTCATCAGTTCCTGCTCCTGCGAAAGCGGATTCAAAACAACCATGCCCCGCTGCGCGCAGAAGCTTTTTTCATGGGCTTCACGGCTTACCATGCTGTAGGTTAAGATTTCCTGCAGACCTTGTTTTAGCAAAGCCTCCACGATGGCGGCCCTCTTGATGCGCCGCTCGTTGGACCTCATGGACGTGATCGTAACCAAAGGAAGCGATGAAGGAAGCTTGTCATAACCGATCACCCGGCCGATCTCCTCATAGCAATCTTCGGCCGAACGGACATCGGCGCGAAAATCCGGTGGCACAATGCGCAACGCGTCCGCTGATGGAGCCGTCACTCCAAAACCCAAAGTCTTTAAGATCCTTTTCATTTCCGCCGTCGATATTGTAGCGCCTAAAAAGTCGTTTACAGTTTGCGCCTTTAAAACAATAGCGGGTTTCTTTTTTGTTTTTCCGACACCGCCCACATCTTTATAGGACCTGACTGTGCCGCCGGCATGCTGCAAGATCAGATCAACGGCCCGGTGCGCCGATTTCTGCACTTGAGCAAGGACGGTCCCGCGCTCAAACCGATAAGAAGAATCGCTGGACAGCCCCATTTTTCTCGACGTCTTTCGGATCAGGACCGGATCGAACCAGGCGCTTTCAAGCAAGACCCTCTTTGTTGATGGCGTGACTTCACTATTGGCCCCTCCCATGATCCCGGCCAGCGCCACGGGGCGTTCTGCATCGGCGATGACTAAGACCGACGGGTCCAGTTCTCTTTCCTGTCCGTCGAGCGTGACGATCTTTTCTCCCTTACGCGCGTAGCGGACAATGATCTGTCCGCCCTTGAGTTTGTCATAATCAAACGCATGCAATGGATGCCCTAATTCAAATAAACAGTAATTCGTAATGTCAACGATGTTGCTGATCGGACGATTTCCCAGCGCCTGCAGCCGTGTTTTGATCTCATCCGGAGAGCTTTTGACGGAAACGCCTTCGATCAACGTGCCGATATAACGCTTGCACGCCTCTTTGGCCTCTATGCTGATATTACAGGCCTGTTTGGGCAGGCTCCTTTTAAGCAGGGCCGGCTCTTTCAGGTCCTTTTTCAAGACCGCAGCGACCTCCCTGGCGATCCCGAGCATATTCAGACAATCAGGACGGTTAGGCGTGATCTCAAATTCAATGACCGTGTCCTTTCCAATGGACTCGATCTTTTCCGCCTCGATCCCAGCCATGGTCAATTTATGAACAAGCTCGGGAACCGTGATGTCCAGACCAACATATTCTTTGATCCACTCAAGACTGATCTTCATCCTTAAACCTCTTAACGCCTAACAATTAACCGCTAACAGTTGTGGTGTCCCTTCGGTGCACTGCATATCCGAGCCGCGAAGCGGCACAATCATTGTCACCTGTTCGTTGTTCTCTGTTCGCTGATTTTTAAAACTGTTTCAAAAACCGCAGATCGTTCTCAAAAAATAAGCGGATGTCATGGATACCGTATTTCAACATCGTTAAGCGCTCCACCCCCAGCCCAAAAGCCAGGCCCGTGTATTTTCCTTTAGGATATCCAGCGGCCTCAAAGACCTTAGGGTGGACCATGCCGCAACCCATGACCTCGATCCATCCGGTCCGCTTGCAGGCGGAACAGCCCTTCCCCTTACAAATGTAGCACGACACATCGACTTCCGCCGACGGCTCGGTGAACGGAAAGAAGTGCGGACGAAACCGCATCGTAATCTCTTCCCCGAAGAGGCGCTTCAAAAACGCCTCAATGAGCCCTTTTAGGTCTGAAAACCGCACGTGCTTATCCACCAAAAGCCCTTCGATCTGATGGAACATGAACGAATGGCTGGCATCGACCGCGTCAGGCCGATAAACCCGGCCCGGCACCACAACAGCCAAGGGAGGAGTGTGGGCCTTCATTACGCGGATCTGAACAGGAGACGTCTGGCTGCGCAGCAATTGATTCAATTTTTTATCATCAGGGTCTTTTTCATCCACATAGAACGTATCGAACCCGTCGCGGGACGGATGGTCTTTAGGAATATTTAATGCGTCAAAATTGTGAAACTCCGTCTCGACCTCGGGGCCCTCTTCGATCACAAAACCAAACCCTTCAAAGATGCCGCAAATCTGATCGATTGTCTGATTCAACACATGGCGGACGCCCACGGGTTGCGATACTCCAGGCAGAGAAACATCCAAGATCCTCCGGTGCTGTTGTTTCTCCAGGCCCTCAACGTCTTTTTTGCGCTGCTCAAAAAGACCCGAGACCTCGTTCTTAAAAATGTTGGCCTGTTTTCCGATCAAAGGCTTTTCTTCGGCGGAAGCTTGCGCCAAGGACGCATACACCTGCTGAATAACGCCCTTCTTCCCCAAATATTTCACCCGGAATTCTTCCAGAGCCTTGGCCGTCTTAATGCCTTCCAATTCCTGGCGAGCATCCATCAAGAGTTGTTCAAAGTTCCAAACCATAACACCCGTCCTTAACTAATATTCTAAAAGGATGCTGAATTATATCACGAAATCGACCGCCAAACCATGTCGGCAGTTTTTATTTTTTCCAGGTCGCCGGCGAAAACAAGATCAGGACCGCGTAAAGCTCCAGGCGTCCGGCGATCATCAAAAAGATCAACACCCACTTGCTGGGGACCGACATCCATCCGTAATTCAACACCGGGCCTGTCTTTGCCAATCCCGGCCCAACGCTGCTGATCGCTGACACCGCCGACGAAACAGCCGTCAGGATATCTGTTGAATCAAAAATAATCAGCAACAACGTGCCCAAAAGGATCAAAAAAACACACAAAGAAAAATACGTCAAAATGCTTAACGCCACTTTTTCCGAGACTGTGGCCCGATTGAAGCGAACCGGGACAACGGCATTTGGAAAGATCGCCTTTGTTACAGACTGTATCCCGATCTTCGCGGTTAAAACCAATCGCACAATTTTTAATCCTCCGCTGGTTGATCCCGCGCAGGCCCCCACGGACATAAAAAACAAAAGCAGCCCCCGTAAAATGTCCGGCCAAAGATCAAAATCAGCCGTAAAGAATCCCGTCGTGGTTACAATCGATATGACCTGAAAAACAGCGTCCCTGACGGGCGCCGCGCTCAAGTTGCTCCTCCACAAGACAAAAACAAATGTGGCGGAAAAAAACAAGACCCAGCCGGCATAAGCCTTGAATTCTTCATCCCGAAACAGCGACAGCGGCTTTCCTAAAAACAGCCAATAATAAAGCAAAAAGTTGATTCCGCCTAAAAACATCGCTACAGCGATAACCCACTGAAGATAGGGGCTATACGCCCCAAGGCTGGCGTTCTTTGTCGAAAATCCGCCGGTTGCAATGGAACCAAATGTATGACACAGCGCGTCAAAAACGCTCATTCCCCCGAAGAACAAAAACAAAAAACAAACGCTCGAAAGAAAAACATAAATGATCCAAAGGATCTTCGCGTTCTCTTTCAACCGCGGCACCACCCGGTCCGTTGAAATGCCGGATGCTTCCGCTTTATAAAGTTGATACGTGCTTCCGCCAAAAGCCGGTAAAAGCGCCACATAAAGGACCACGATCCCCATGCCGCCGATCCAATGCGTCAGGCTTCTCCAGAACAAAATTCCCCGCGGAAGGATTTCTACATTTGAAAAGATTGAAGATCCGGTTGTTGTAAATCCGCTGACGACCTCAAATACTGCATCCGTAAAAGAAGGCACCACGTCGCTCAGCCAGAGAGGCAGCGCCCCCCAAATGGACAAAAAAATCCAGACCATGCCAACCGCTCCCAACGCGTCTTTGGTGTTCATGGCCTGCAGATTGATCTTTTTTACAAAAAATAGACTCCGTCCAACAGCCACCAAAAGAAAGCCCACCAAGATCGCGACAACAAAAGCATTGGTTTCCACGCTGTAAAGATCGTCATGGGCCGCCCACGCCAAAGGCAAAAAAAGAAAAAAAGAAACAACCAAAAATATCCTGGAAATAATATAGAAAATTAATTTTTTATGCATCCGTCCGGTCTTTGTTTAATTTCAAAATAAATGTTTTTTTGTAAACAGCACTCGGATCTTTTGAACGGCCGCTTCCCGACAAAAAACAATGACCTTCTCTCCCGCCTGGATCGATAATTCCCCATGGGCCAAAACGACTTCGTTGTTCCGAAAAACCGCCCCGACGATCGAATCCTTGGGAAACCCGATCTTTTTGAGCGGCCCCAGCGTCACCGGCGATCCTTCTTCAGGGACCAGTTCCAAAGCCTCTGCGTCGCATTCCGCGAACGAGCTGACCGCGCTGATCCCTTTTCCGCGAACGAATCTCAAGATCTGGTCAACGGCCAAAAATCGTGGATTAATGACCGCATCAATGTTCATGCAATCCACCACCGTCATAAAATCAGGAGCCGCTGTCGTAATGATCGTCGTTCTGGCTCCCATTTTCTTTGCTAACACAGCGCTCACCAGGTTCAAATGATCCTCTTCGGTCACCGCAATAAATGCATCCGTTGTTTCGATCCCGCTCTCTTTTAAAATATCGCTCTCACAGGCAGACCCCTGGATCACGCGCACCTTTTCAAGCTTGGCAGCGGCCTCTTCGGCCCTTTCAGCCCGCTCATCCAAAAGAAGAATGTCTTCCATTTCAGAAGAGAGAAGCGTTGCCAGCCGCAATCCGATCTGCCCCGCGCCGTAGATAACGGCCTTCTTATATCGTCGGACATCCGGATCAACGAACGTCAAAAACTCTGCGGCAGATTGGACCGGAAGAAGCACATAGATCCTGTCTTCCGCCTGCAGAACCGTATCCCCTTTCGGAAAGAACACCTCTCCTTTGCGCATCACAGCAACGATCAAAAACGGCCATGGAAACTCTTCCTCCTGCAACGAAGACAGCTTCATTCCGTCCAGCGGGGACTTTTCCGCAATATTAAAGACCCTGAAAAGGATCCTTCCTTCTGCAAAGTCCGCCACCTCGCGAGCTCCAGGCGTCTTAAGGCTTCTTAAAATCGTCTTCGCCGCCAATTCCTCAGGATTAATGATCTCATCAATATCAAAATGCTTGCCGCGATAGCGCTCCAATGCGCGTGTTAATGACGCGTTGCGGACCCGTGCGACTTTATACTTAGCACCGTAGGCTCCCGCCAGAGAACAAACAACCACATTGGTCTCATCTGATGTGGTGGCAGCGATCACCAGGTCCGCGTTGTGGATCGGCACCGATGTCAACACAGACGGGTCAGATCCGTTTCCCTCCACGACCTTAACGTCCAGCTTTTCTTCGACCTTCGCCGCTGTTGGCCTATCAGACTCGATCAGATAAACTTCGTGATCCCTGGAAAGTTCTTTAGCAAGATTTGAGCCGATCACGCCGGCCCCGGCAATGATAATTTTCATTTCATTCCCCCTTCGGGACTATTTAAAACGACGTTGTCCTTGCTAATTGTGCTACCCCGACAAAAAACGCAATGATCGCCATCACCGAAATCCACACCATGATCGTTACAAAAACGGGCCGCGCCTTTTGAGGTTTGCCTTTTGCCCGTCGATATCTAACGTATTGAAACCCGCCGATGATCACCGCATAACAAATAAGCACCGGCAAATACAGATCGATCAAAGTTTTAAGTGGCACCTGGTCCATGCTTTCCTTAAAAAATACGGCCCTACTCTTTTTGAGTAGGGCCGCATATCTTTCAAATGCCAGAAGGTATCATGCGTTAATTATTACGATGCAGATACGCTTTGGGATGCCTTGGCGACTTCGACCAGAGCGTTAAAAGCCTGTTCATCTGTCGCAGCGACTTCCGCCAGCATTTTTCGGTTGATCGTAACGCCTGCCCGGCTTAACCCGTTGATAAATCGACTATAAGTCAATCCGGCGGCCCGACATGCGGCATTGATACGGATGATCCACAGTGACTTGAATTCACGCTTTTTAACCTTCCGGTCCCGGTAGGAATACGCCATCCCCTTGATCACGGAACGGACTGCTTGACGAAACCTTGATTTTTTATGTCCAAATTGCCCTTTTGCCTCTTTCAAAAGCCTTTTTTTGCGTTCACGGCGGGCAACGGATGCTTTAATTCGTACCATACGGCAACAACCTCCTTATCTTCTTCTCTTCTACTTTATCCAGATAACCGCTTTTTCGCAAAACGCGTTTGCGTTTGCGGGACATTTTTCCCAAAATATGTCCCCGATTGGCGCTACGCTTCTTGATCTTTCCGGTCTTGGTGATCTTGAACCGTTTTGCGGCCGATCGGTTTGTTTTTAATTTAGGCATTGTATTTTTTCCTTTCTCCTGCAAGCCCTGCTCGTGCAAAATGCTTTCCTGCGCAGGGCCTTCTATGTCTGCTGTCAAAACCAACAGCTATTTTTTTTCTGTTTTAGGCGTTAGGACAACGTAAAGCATCCGCCCTTCCATCATGGGATTCTTTTCAGGAAGGCCGATCTCTGCCGTGTCCTTAATGAAGCGCTGTATCAGTGCGTCCCCTTGGTCTTTAAAGGCCATCTCACGTCCGCGAAAGAACAGATTCACCTTAACCTTGTCGTGTTTGTTCAAAAACGCCAGAACCTGTTTCAGCTTGATCTGATAATCATGCTCATCAATGTGCGGCTTGATCCTGATCTGCTTCAGATGAGAGACCTTTTGGTTCTTTTTAACCCGGCGCTCTTTTTTCTCTTGGTCGTATTTATATTTACTATAATCCATGATGCGGCAAACCGGGGGCTTTGCCGTCGGGGCTACTTCAACCAGATCTAGTTCTTGTTCTACGGCCAACTCTAAGGCTCTTTTCAAAACCACAACGCCAAGCTGTTCTGAATTCGGACCGATAACCCGGACCTCTGGAGCTCTGATGCGCTCATTAACTCGGACGAACTTTTGAATGACAGCACCTCCTCTTTATGATTGAACCTGTTATCTCTTATGCTGTATATCTTCCAAAGCGCGCTGTGAAAATACAGCCACGCTCATACTTCCCAGATCTTCATTTCCGCGCTTACGCACGGAAACCATTTTTTCAGCCTGCTCTTTGTCTCCGATGACCAGAACATATGGGACTTTCTTCATGGTGCTTTCCCGAATGCGTTTACTCAAGCTTTCGTTTCGGTTATCCATTATAACCCGTATCTGCTGCCTTTGTAAATCATCCATCACGCTTTGAGCATAGGCCTCATGTTCTGTCTTGATCGGGATCACGATCGCCTGGGTCGGGGCTAACCACACCGGAAAATTCCCTGCATAATGCTCGATCAGGGTCCCGATAAACCGTTCCACGCTTCCTAAAACCGCCCGATGGATCATAATCGGCCGCTTCGCCGTTCCATCCTCATCCATATACGTCAGATCGAACCTCTCCGGCAAAGAAAAATCACACTGGATCGTCGCACACTGCCAGGACCTTCCAATGGCGTCTTTAAGCTTAATGTCAATCTTCGGTCCATAAAACGCCCCGTCGCCAGCGTTAATTTTATAAGGAATGTTTTTTTCTTTCAACGAACACTCCAGCGCTTCCGTCGCATGCTCCCAGTCTTCATCCCGGCCGATATATTTCTGTGGCTTGGTGCTGACTTCAATCTCCATGTTCTGAAAGCCAAAATCCTTCATCATGCTGAAAACAAAATCCAGAACGCTTTTGATCTCGCCTTTTAGTTGATCCGCCCTGCAAAAAATATGCGCGTCATCCTGAGTAAATCCTCTAACTCTTAAAAGGCCGTGTAAAACCCCGGCCTTTTCTTGCCTATAAACAGTCCCGAGTTCAAAAAAACGAATGGGAAATTCCCGGTACGAATGGATCTTTGAATTATAAATGAGCATGTGCCCGGGACAGTTCATGGGCTTGACCGCGTATTCTTCATCATCGACCTGAAAATAATACATGTTCTCGCGATAATAACCGGAATGCCCGCTCTGTTCCCAAAGCTTTCCCTTTAAAATGTTCGGAGTCTGAACGAACTGATACCCGTTCTTCAAATGCTTTTCGCGAACATAATCCTCGATGATCTTGCGCAGCATGGCGCCCTGTGGATGATAAAAAACCAGCCCCGCGCCCGCTTGCTCATGATAGATCTGAAACAGTTCCATCTGCGTGCCAAGCTTGCGATGGTCGCGCCTCTCCGCCTCTTTCAGCATATTCAAATAGGCTTCAAGCTCTTCTTTGGTTTCAAAACACGTTCCATAGATCCGTTGAAGCATGGGCCTTTTTTCATCACCGCGCCAATAGGCTCCGGCCACGGACAAAAGCTTAAAAGCTTTGATCTCCCCGGCGCTTTGAACATGCGGCCCCTTGCACAGGTCCACAAAATCCCCTTCACCAGTAGTAAAAATAGAGACCTGCTCTTCCGACAAGTCCCGGATGATCTCAACTTTATATCGCTCTTTTCGTTTTTCAAAGAACGCAAGTGCTTCCTGCCGAGACATAAACGACTGGACGAGCTTCGGGTCGCGGTTAACGATCCGTTGCATTTCATGCTCGATCTTTTTCAGATCCTGTTCGCTGAACGGTTCAGCTTTTTCAAAATCATAATAAAAGCCGTTCTCGATCGCAGGACCGATGGCAACCTTAACATCGGGCCACAACGAAACCACAGCCTGAGCCATGATATGTGCACAACTGTGCCTTAAGGTGTCTAAATAATTTTTATATTCCATGTTTGTCCTGAACGCCGCAACCAGCGTTAAAATATGGTGGACCCGACAAGACTCGAACTTGTGACCTCTTCCATGTCAAGGAAGCGCTCTAACCAACTGAGCTACGGGTCCAGAAAATTTTTATAGTTATCAAACAGCTTTTTTTGCTTCTTCATTATGGGCAAGGTGGGAGTCGAACCCACACGGCCTTGCGGCCACAGGATTTTAAGTCCTGCGTGTATGCCATTCCACCACTTGCCCCATAAAGCGCAAATGTCCATGGCTGTTTGGAGGCGCGGGCCGGAATCGAACCGGCGGTGAAGGTTTTGCAGACCTCTGCCTTACCACTTGGCTACCGCGCCGCAATTTCAAGGAACAAATTTTTCAACCGCTTCAACGATCTCTTCGATCTCTGCAATATGTCCTGTTCCATGAACTCCGCAAGCCAAATCCCCGGTCGCCGGTCCAACAAAATACGCGCCGTGTTTTTTCAATTTCTGACAATTTTCCTGAACGATGGGACTGTTATACATGTTCTCGTTCATGGCCGGAGCGAACACAACCGGCGCCTTGGTCGCCATGACCAAGCATGTTGTCAGATCATCCGCAATGCCTGAGGCAATCTTTCCAATAACATTGGCCGTTGCCGGAGCGACCAAAACCAGATCGGCCTTTGCCAGTTCAATGTGCCCCAAGGCCCCCTGCCAAGCTTCTTTATCAAACATCGCCGTCCAGACTTTCTCGCCGGACAAAGCCTCTAAAGTCGTCTTGCCGATAAAATACTCCGCCTCCTGCGTCATGACGACCGTTACGACATACCCTTTCTTCTTAAGCTGCCGGACAATCTCCGCTGACTTGTAAGCAGCAATGCTTCCCGTCACACAGACCACTATCGTTCGTTGAGCTTCCTTCATGGCCACCGTTATTTTTGTTTTTCTGCGGCAGTTGCTGTTTTCACATCCGCAGGTTGTTCAGCCGGCTTAAACTGGTCTTGGACATCCGAACAGACAACCATCCCGGCACGAACTTCTTCTAAGGCGATCGTTGCGGTTTTTGTGTTCATTGGAGATTCCACCAACGGCTTTCGTCCGCTGGCTAATTCAGAAGCACGAACAGATGCCAACCGCACAAGTTTGTATATGCTCATGCCAGATTTAGGCAATAAATTTTCAATTGGAGGGTGTCCCATGATCGTTGCTCCTTATTCTTTTGTCTAAATTTATAAAAAGTCTGCTTTTTTATTTCTTAAAGAAGTTAATATATATATCATATCGCCATTTTTTTGTCAAAACCTTTTTGTTTTCAAGGCTTTCACCAAGAACTGTTCGACCTCACGGCAGGCCTTGGGCAACGATTTGTTGACAATGGTCACATCATAACGGCTGGCCTCTTTTAGCTCTTTGCGAACCCTTGCGAGCCTTTTTTTCAAGTCGGCCTCTTTTTCTGTCCCCCTTTTTTTAAGGCGCTCCGCAAGTTCTTGCAAAGAAGGGGCTTTGATAAAAACAGTGATCGCATCCGGACGCCTTTTCATCACGGTCTTGGCGCCTTGCACATCGATACACAAAAGAACGCTTTTTCCGGCCTTTAAAACATTCCTGACCTTACGATACGGGGTTCCATAATATTCGTCAAAGACCTGCTCACATTCCAAAAAATGCCCAGCCCTCTTTTTATAAAGGAACATCTTTTTAGAAACAAACCAGTAATCCACTCCGTTTTTTTCCCCGGCACGGGGCTTTCGTGTGGTCATGGATATCGATCGTAATAGATTGTCTTTTAAGGCTTTAGATCTTAAAAGTCGTTCGTGGATACTGGTCTTTCCCGCGCCGGACGGCCCGGATAAAATAATAATGCGTCCTGTTTTTTTCATGTTTAAAAGGACCCTTTATTCAACATTCTGGGCCTGTTCGCGCAACTTTTCTATCTTGCTTTTTAAAGAAATGACGCAGTTGGAAACAATCTTGTCCTGAAACTTCGACCCGATCGTGTTCGTTTCACGTTGCATTTCTTGCGCCACAAAATCAAGCTTTTTACCGACACCGGTCGTAGAATGAACAAGGTTCTTAAACTCTTCAATATAATGCTTCAGCCTCGCCATCTCCTCGTTCACATCTACACTTTTTTGAAAATTCAGAAACTCTTCATCGGAAAATTCTTTTTTCTTCTGTTGAAGAACCGCCTTTTCTCTCGACTCGATCTCTTTGATCCGCATCAACATGCGTTTCAAAACGCTGTTCATATCTTTAGCCAGGCTGGCTCCTTCCCGTTTCCGCATCCGGTCCATGCCCATAAGCGCCCGCGTAAGGCTTTTTTCAAAAAGCGGCCAAATCTTCTCAGGATTGACCAAAACCTCTTGAGACTCCACAACCCCGGGCAGCTTGATCAGGTCGGAAAGAGTCAAATCGTTTTGCAAATGAAATTCTTTTTTTAAAGACCGGGCATAAGTCAAATATTGCGTCACCGCCTCCCGGTTGAACGACAGCTTGTGCTGAGGCTTGTCTGTGATCTTTAAAGAAATCGTGATCCGACCTCGACTCGCAGTTTTTTCGACGAGATTACGAACGCGGTCTTCCACCGACGCAAACCCGATCGGCAAATAGAACATAAGGTCCAAATAACGATGGTTCACGCTCTTTATTTCGATCATCCCTCGAATTTGACCAGCGACCATTTGAGCGCTGCCAAAACCTGTCATGCCTTTGATCATATTGCTCCCTTCCGCAACGTCTGAATGTCTTTGCTCTTTAACCCCGGATCTTTTCCAGGATGCGATCCAAATCTTCTAAAGAATAATATTCGATCACGATCTTGCCGCGCTTTTTTTGCGCGTCGATCTTGACCTTTGTCCCCAAAACGCGCTGCAGCTCTTCTTCCAAGCGCACGATTTCATGGTCCCTATCGGCCGGCTTGCTTTTTTTCCTTTTCTCGTCGGAAAAAGAGGCCTTGCTGATCTGCTCTGCCTGGCGCACGCTGATGCCGCCCTCCAAAAACTGCAAAAAGACCTGATATTGTTTGTCCTTATCCTCAATGCTCAAAAGCGTCCGGGCGTGCCCCATGGAAATCATCTTTTTGGCCACAGCGTCCTGAACCGCCTGCGGCAACTTCAAAAGACGCAGGATGTTGCTTACCGTCGGGCGCTCTTTTCCTACCGCGTCAGCGACCTGTTCCTGATTAAGATGAAATTCATCCATCAAACGTTTATATGCCTTCCCCTCCTCGATCGGATTGAGTTCTTCACGCTGGATATTTTCGATCAGCGCCAGAACAAGCGCTTCTTCGTCGCTGACATCTTTAATCAACGCCGGGATTTCTTCCAGGCCCAATGATTGGGCGGCCCGCAAACGACGCTCTCCGGCGACGACTTCATAGCCATCGTTTTTGTGGCGCACCAGGATCGGCTGCAAAACGCCTTTTTCCCGAATAGAATTTTTCAGCTCTTCCAATTTTTCCGGTTCATATTCAAGGCGCGGCTGCAAACTATTATGCATAACCTTTTGAACCGCAATCAGTTTGATCTCACGTGCCGAAACAGAACTTGCATCTCCTTCAACATGATCCGGTATAAGCGCTGATAATCCCTTTCCCAAAACAGAGCGTTTTTCCATGAACGGGCTCCTTTATATCTTCCTTATTCTGTGGGCTCTGCCATATCTTCCGCCGACGCCCCATTCGAGTTTTCTTGTAAATTGTTTAATTCCAACGTTTTACAAAAAATTCCATTCCTGCTCAGAAATTCTTGGGCAAGTTCTAAATATTTTTTTGCTCCAATCGAAGCGCCATGATACAGCATAATTGGTTTACCAAAGCTTGGCGCTTCGCTTAATTTAATATTACGAGGAATAACGGAGTTGTAAACTTTTTCTTTAAAAAAGCTCTTAATTTCATTAATAACTTCGTTTGTCAAATTCGTTCGATAATCTGCCATCGTTAATAAAACGCCTTCAATGGCAAGCTCTGGATTTAATCCCTCTTTGATCAGGTTAAGAGTGTTTAATAATTGAGAAACGCCTTCTAACGCATAAAACTCACATTGAATTGGAACAATGATCGCATTGCTTGCAACAAGGGCGTTCAGCGTTAAAAGGCCCAAGGATGGCGGAGAATCGATGAATATGAAATCATAATGATCAGAAATGGTTTTCAGAGCTTTTTTAAGCCTGGTTTCGCGGGAAAGCGCCCCAACAAGTTCAATTTCAGCGCCAGTAAGATCAATATTACAAGGAACAATATCTAAATTTTTAAAAACGCCTTTAATAAGAGCTTCTTCAGCAGAAGATTTATTAAGAAGAATATCATAAACTGATTTTTCTAAAACGTTCTTATTTACTCCCACACCACTAGTGGCGTTTCCCTGGGGGTCCGTGTCCACCAAAAGAACTCGAAAGCCTGCCTGTGAGAGCGCATATGATAAGTTTACTGCTGTTGTGGTTTTTCCTGTGCCGCCCTTTTGATTACAAACAGAAATGATCTTGGCCATAAAAACCCCCTCTTAAAAAGGCACGCTTTTATGTTCCACGTGAAACAACAGAATGGACATTTTCCTGTCCAATCTAAAATGTCCAAACTGTCCATAAAAAAAGAAAAACGTTTCACGTGAAACGTCTATTCTAAAAAATCCGCATTTTTAGGGTTACTTCTTTGTAATAATGATCTTGGCCCGATCGGCCCCTTCCATTCCAAAAAGCCCCCTCTTTTCCTCATTAACAACCTTAATATTCACATCTTCTTTGGAAAGGCCGAGCTCTTTGAGACCATTTTGAATGGCGTCTTCAACCGTATTTCCTTCAAAAATCCATTTCTTTCGGGTGCTTCTTTCTGAGATCATTGTGGCTCCTTATCCATATGCTTAGCCACTAAAACCTGAGAAACAATCGATAATAAATAGAACACGGTGAAATACAAGGATAGCCCACTTGCTAGTTTATAAAATATAAATCCCAAAAACAAGGGAAAAATCGTTGTCATCATCTTCTGCTGAGCCAACTGGTTTGGATCTGTTACCTTCATGTTTCTCGTCGACATTTTCTGCTGCACAAACATCAAAACCATCATCACAAGCGGCAAAACATTGAGCTCGCTCCCAATAACCGGAAATTGCTTACTAAAAACCATAAAGCGGTCTGGCTCAGAAAGGTCCTTGATCCACAAAAACCCAGACCCTTTAAACCAAACCGAACGCCATAAAACCTGATAAAGCCCTATAAAAATGGGCATTTGTAAAAATATTGGTAAACACCCACCCAGGGGATTTATTTTATTTTCTCCGTAAAGCTTCATGATTTCCTGGTTAAGTTTTTGAGGATTATCTTCGTATTTTTCACGAATAAGTTGTATTTTTGGCTGCAAAGACTGCATTTTTCGCATAGATAGCAAGCTTTTAAATGTCAACGGATACATTAATCCATAGATCAAAACGCTCACCAAAATAATACAGATCCCCCAATTTGAAATACCCTTATAAAAAAATACAACCGTGTCCTGGATAATTTTTGCAATAGCATCCAACATCTGAGATTTAAAATAAACATGGATCTTTGCAAAGCTTTCATCGACTTTTTCAAGAAGCTCTGCCTTTTGCGGTCCAAAATAAAGCGTGCGATCAAAATTAACCGCCTCTCCTCCGTTCAAAATTCTTTTGTCAGCCAATTCAAAAATAGAAAGCCTCTCTTTGCTGATCACATCCACAGAAAAACCTTGAATAACATAATCTGGTCGCGCAACAAAACAAAAATATCGGTTTCGATAACCAAACCATTTGGCTGAGGACAGCTCCTTTTTTTCCTCTTTCTCCTTAAATTCAAAAGCTCCTGTTTTTCGTAAAACATTGTCATTACTATAGATAGAATATTCTAACAAGTTTCTGTCCCGGCTCATATCCTTCTTTTCCCCGGTCGTTTTATCAACGGCATTTTTTAACCACTCTGCATCAAGATAAAGCTGCTCAATTTCAACATTAATCGTCTTTGCCTCTTCTGCCTGATTCAAAAATTCTGTCTTTTCAACAATTGAATGGGTATTTTCTAAAATTTCGTATGTTTTTGTAATTTTTATTGAATCATTTTGTCCAATCAAAACAATTTTTTGTCCATTCTGAGAAAAAACTTCATATGGAAGATTTCTTTGCCCAACAACGGCTCCTGAAGAAACAAAAAACGGCTCCCCTCCATATTCTTTAAATTCAACCTTGCTAATGTGCGCGCCCAAGTCGCTGACAAAAAGACGGATCTTTTCGTTTTCGATTACATAAAGCTCTTCAGGAGCATCCATATTGTTTTTGGCGGCCTCTTCGTTTAGATGATCACGCACTAAGTCCGTGCCCTGTGAAAAAGCCACAACTTCTTTATTTTCAATGGTTTTTGTCTGTTGAACGTCTGTCGGTGGGTTGGTTGGCGGGAAAAGTCTTCCCCAAATAATAAAAAATAAAAAAGACAGGGCTAATGCTAACGCAAATCGTTTTTCCATGATATTTAATCCTTTAGCGGATCATATCCTCCTTTAAAAAAAGGATTACACCGCAAAATCCTTATAACGGCTTTTTGAGCTCCCTTTAAAACTCCGAAACGTTCTACGGCCTCTAAGGCGTACGAAGAACATGAGGGATAAAACCGACAGGTTCGCGGCATATACAGACGGCTTATCTTCTGATAGGACTGAATAAAAAAACAGACGAGGCTTCTTGAAATCTTAAGAAAGCTCGTCGGTATTTTTTGCTTATTTCGTAAGCTTCGCACGGCCCTTAGCTCTCCGGCGTTTAATTACAGCCTGGCCATCTTTGGTTTCCATGCGCGCCCGAAACCCGTGTGTCCGCTTGCCCTTCAGCAGTGTTGGTGTTTTAAGATGCTTTTTCATAATTTGTAAATTATAGCATAGTCTTTTTGAGAGTCAAGCTGTTTCCTTATCCAAAGGGTGAAAAACCATTGATTTATAATAGGTTAGCTTTTTTGCGCTTCGTTTTCGCTTTAAAAAGATTTACAGTTGCAAACAAAGAAGTCTTTGCTATAATAGTTTCGCTTTTCCACGCGAAAGAAAGAAAAAAGAAATTCACAGCTGTGGAAAACCTGTGGAATAAAATTTCATTCAACCCTTAACATATATTTTTCCATATAGTTAGACATTCCACATTTTGTGAATTTCATTGTTAAAAAAAGACTCATCCACAACCACACGGTCCCATATGTCTGTCGTTTGGCAAAATATTCAAGCTGATATCAAAAACAAGATCGGAACTTCCGCCTATGAATCCTGGTTCTCGTCTATCCATGCAATAGAAGAAGGAGGGGCGCTGCTTTTAGAAACGCCTGACGATTTCTTCAAAACGTGGATCGAAGACCATTATCTTGCGATTATTCGCCAAGCCTTGGCCGAACAATCTTCCGAGCCAATGCTTGTGTCTGTAACAGTCAACTCCGGCTTCGCGAAAGAAGCCGTTCAAAGATCTGTCACACAATCCACTCCCGCCCCTGCGGTGGACGAAAAAGAAAAAGACCCCCGAACGGCTCTGAGCCTAACCGCGCGTTTTTCTTTCGACAATTTTGTAATCGGGCCATCGAATCATTTCGCTTTTGCGGCCTGCAAAGCCGTGGCCGAATCTCCGGCAAAGTCCTATAACCCGCTTTTTCTTTACAGCCAGGTCGGCCTCGGCAAAACACATCTTATGCAGTCCGTAGCCCACGAGATCAAGAAACGGTTTCCTGAAAAAAAATGTGTTTACTTATCTTCGGAATATTTCACTAACGAGCTCATTGACTCCATCAAAAACCGGACCACGACACAGTTCCGCCAAAAATACCGCAACATCGATGTGATCCTGATCGATGATATCCATTTCATCGCCGGAAAAGAGGCCACCCAGGAAGAATTTTTTCACACGTTTAACGCCCTTCACAACAGCCACAAACAGATCGTTATTTCCTCGGATCGGCCGCCAAAAGAGATCGCAAATCTTGAAGAGCGGCTCGTTTCAAGATTCACTTGGGGCCTGATCGCAGATATTCAGCCTCCGGATTTTGAAACGCGGGTTGCCATTTTAAGAAAAAAACTAGAGCGAGAGCCCGTTAATGTTCCGGAAGAGGTGATCTTTTTCATTGCTGAACAAATCAAGACAAACATCCGGGAGCTCGAAGGGGCCCTGATCCGTGTCGTGGCCTATTCCATGTTAGAAGAGCGGCCCGTTGGTTTGGAAACGGCCAAAGCTGTTTTAAAGGATATGGTCCAAGAAACCGCCAAAGTTATCAGTGTAGATACGATACAAAAAGAGGTGGCCCGTTTTTTTGACCTTTCCTTAACTGAATTAAAATCTAAAAAAAGAAGCAAGAACATCATTATTCCACGACAAATTTCTATGTACCTGGCAAGAAAGCTGACAAATCTGTCCCTTCCTGAAATAGGGGGATTTTTTGGAGGAAAGGATCATACGACCATTCTTCATGCTTACAGAAAGATTGAAAAAGAGCTGGATGAAAATATGGAGCTTAAAAAACAGATTGATCGGATAATCACATTTATTAAACAGTAAACCAGCTTGTAATACAGAGGATTTGAACACCTTTTTTTGTTGTATCTTTTTTATTTTCAATGTTTTTTGTGTTTTTACAAAATATTAACACCCCCTACGAATATGAATATGACATTTTAGAATAACCCTTTAAACGCCCTTGTTAAAAAAAGAAAAGGTGAGGTATGAAGGTAAAAATCGACAAAGACACGCTGATAAAAGGAATCCAAATTGTACAAAATGTAGTTTCAACCAAAGCAACTCTACCTATTTTATCCAACATGTTGGTTGAGACCAAAAGAAACCTTATACGCTTAAATACAACGGATCTCGATATTGGAATTTCGTGTGAATTACCTGTGGAAACGCTTGAAGAAGGCGCAATAACAATTCCAGCAAAACGGTTTAGCGATATAGCAAAGGAACTGCCTTCTGGGGAAATCCTTATTTATGCCAAAAAAAATCAACAAATCGACATTGAAGGACAAAAATGCCGGTTTAAACTGATCGGTCTCCCTAAAGAGGAATTTCCGAAATTTCCGGAATTTAAAAATAAAGAAGCAATTATTATTAAACAAAAAGATTTAAAAGAAATGATCCGGCTGACATCGTTCGCCGTGTCCCATGAAGAATCCAGGTATGTTTTAAACGGGATTTTAATGGATGTGAAGGAAAACACGGTTTGTATGGTGGCGACAGATGGCAGGCGGCTTGCGAAAATAGAAAAGCAGCTGCAGGCCTCATCAAAAACCGAGGTTTCTGTGATCATTCCTCTTAAAGCCATCCAGGAAATTTATAGGAACCTGGGGGATGAAGGCCAGGTTTCGATCGTTTGTGGAACGAACCAGGTTTTGTTTGATATTGAAGGGGTTTTAGTGGCGACCAGGATCATTGAGGGGGAATTCCCGAACTATAAGCAGGTTATTCCGGAAGCGGCTCCTCAAAAAATAAAGGTCAATACGCAGAAGTTATTAAGCGCTATCCGTAGAGCGAATTTGTTGGCAACGCCGGATTTTCAAGCGATCAAATGCGAAGTTTTTTCGAATAAACTGGTCGTTTCAAAATCAACGCCGAATGTTGGAGAGTCAAGAGAAGAAGTTGCCATGGAATACAACGGAAAAGAGTTGATCGTAGGGTTTAATCCACAATTTTTAATTGATGTCTTGAAAAATGTCGAACAAGAGGATATAAATTTAGAGTTGTTGGGACCGGATAAGGCCGGGGTCATTCGGATGAGCGATTATTTATATCTCGTTCTTCCGATGCGCATTTAACGATGGAAGATATAAAGTCGATCCTTGAACAAGTCATGGGAGGCCTGTCCCAGAAGACAGAAGCAAAACAGTCCGATGTTAAGGCTGTCTGGGAGCAATCCATCGAAGTGAAGATGAAGGAACACACGCAGGCGGTCGGCATAAAAAAGGACATCTTCTATGTTGTGGTGGATTGTTCGGCGTGGATGTATCAGTGCCGGATCCAGACCAAAACGATTTTAAAAAAGATACAACATCATTTTCCGAACGTGGAAAAGATCCATTTAAAAATAGGGAAGGTGCGATGAGCGAAGAGAAAAAAGACGAAAAGAAGGACCTGGAATCCAAAAGCAAGGAATACGATTCCACCAAAATACAGGTCTTGGAGGGCGTGGCCGCGGTTCGTATGCGCCCGGCGATGTATATCGGAGACACTTTTAATCGAGGGCTTCACCATTTGGTTTATGAAGTCGTGGACAACTCGATCGACGAAGCTCTGGCAGGGTTCTGCAATAAAGTAGAGGTTTTTATAAATGAAGGGGACTCGATAACCGTTATTGATAACGGAAGAGGGATCCCGGTCGATATGCACAAGACCGAAAAGAAACCGGCCGTTGAGGTTGTTATGACCATGCTGCACGCCGGAGGAAAGTTCGATAACGATTCATACAAAGTTTCCGGCGGGCTTCACGGCGTTGGGGTCAGCTGCGTCAACGCCCTTTCCGATTGGCTTGAGGTTGAGATCAAACGAAACGGACAGGTCTATCATCAGCGGTATGAGCGGGGCGTTACGAAAACGAAGCTAACGGTGATCGGAAAAACGAAATCGACCGGGACCAAGGTTACGTTTAAGCCGGACCGCAGCATTTTCAAAGAACACCATGTTTATTCGTATGATATTTTAGCGAAAAGACTGAGAGAGCTGGCGTTTTTGAACAAGGGCCTTGAGATCAAGCTCTGTGATCTGCGGCAAGGCAAGGAAAAAGAGGCGGAGTTCCATTTTAAAGGCGGCATTGTTTCGTTCGTGGAATATTTGAACAAAAGCAAAAAGGCCTTGCATAACAAGATCGTATATTTTACAAGGCAAAAGGACGACATTGAGCTCGAGGTCGCGCTGCAATATTGTGATGCTTACGCAGAAAATGTTTTTACATTTGCCAACAATATCAACACCTCAGAGGGTGGGACCCATTTAAGCGGTTTCCGTTCCGCGTTGACGAGGGCGGTGAATCAGTATGCAAAGAACAACAAAAAAGACAAGGTCCAGATCACGGGCGACGACACCCGCGAAGGGCTGACCGCTGTCATTAGCGTGAAGCTGTCCCATCCGCAATTCGAAGGCCAGACGAAGACAAAGCTTGGGAACTCGGAAGTGGACGGGATCGTTGCTTCAGCGACCTTTGAGGCGCTGTCGACGTTTTTTGAAGAAAATCCGTCGGTAGCCAACAAGATCATAGAAAAAGTTCTGATCGCCTCGAGAGCCCGGGAAGCAGCGAGAAAAGCGCGGGAGCTGACCCGCCGCAAAGGGGCCCTTGAAAGCGGAGGGCTTCCAGGAAAACTGGCGGATTGTTCCAACCGTGACCCCGAGATGTGTGAACTGTATTTGGTCGAGGGGGACTCTGCCGGCGGTTCTGCCAAGCAGGGAAGGGACCGCGCCTTTCAGGCGATCCTGCCGTTAAAGGGAAAGATCCTGAACGTTGAAAAGGCGCGGCTGAATAAGATCCTGGACAACGAAGAGATCCGCACGATCATCACCGCCTTGGGGACCGGCGCCGGGGATGATTTTAACCCGGAAAAATTACGATATAACAAGATCATCATCATGTGCGACGCCGACGTGGACGGTTCTCACATTCGGACCCTTTTGTTGACGCTGTTCTTCAGGCAAATGAAGCCGCTGATTGAGAAAGGGCATATTTATATTGCGCAGCCGCCCCTTTATAAGGTTAAGAGGGGAAAGCGCGAAGAATATATTGAGACCGAAGAGGAAATGAACGAGCTGATCCTGGATCTGGGCGTTGAGGGCCTGAAGTTTTCAAAGATCAAGGGCAAAGAGACGTTTTCCGCGGCGCAATTTAAAGACGTCATGGGATCGCTTACCGAGGTCGAACATTTGATCGAGGTTCTAAAAAGGCGCGGGATCGAATTTTCGACATATGTGCAGATGTATAATCAAAAGACAAAAACGTTCCCCAAATACCGGATCAAGGTAAAGAACACGTTTGAGTTTGTTTATGATGACGACGAACTTGCCAAACACACCAAAGACCAGGAAGACGCGCAGTATATTGAGATCTTTGAATCGGAGGACTTTGAAGTGATCGAGAAGCAGTTCCAGGGGTTCGGGATGTCGTTGCAGGACTATATACCGCCGGAAGTGAAAAAGGTTTATGAGAAGAACAAAAAAGAGGACAATGAGCCTGTTCTTAAGGCCTTGTTTATGATCGAGGAGAATGATAATAGGCATGAGTTCTTTTCTTTGAAAGAGGTCTTGGATTTTGTCAAAGGACAGGCCCATAAGGGGATTCATATCCAGCGCTATAAGGGTCTTGGTGAGATGAATCCGCCGCAGCTTTGGGAAACAACCATGGATCCGGACCGGCGGACGCTTTTGCAAGTGGCGCTGGAAGACGTCGCGGAAGTTGACCAGATCTTTTCGATTTTGATGGGCGATGAGGTTGAGCCGCGCCGGGATTTTATTCAGGCGCACGCGCACGACGTGAAGGAACTGGACGTTTAGGTTTTTTAACGAAAGGCTTATAAGTAGATGAACAGTTTAGCGATCAAAGAAAAAGTGGTCCCTGTTTTTATAGAGGAGGAGATGAAGCGCTCATATATGGCGTATTCGATGAGCGTTATCGTCGGCCGGGCGCTGCCGGACGTGCGAGACGGGTTAAAGCCGGTCCATCGCAGGATTCTGTTCGCGATGAACGACCTGAACTTGGACCACAACAAGGCGTATAAAAAAAGCGCCCGTATCGTTGGTGAGGTTTTGGGTAAATATCATCCTCACGGGGACACGGCCGTGTATGACACTATGGTCCGCATGGTGCAGGAGTTTTCTCTTCGGTATCCTTTGGTTGATGGACAGGGAAACTTTGGTTCCATTGACGGGGACTCTGCCGCAGCGATGCGTTACACCGAAGCGAGGCTTTCTGCCGTCTCGTCGCAGATGTTGATGGACATTGAAAAAAACACGGTGGATTTTCTTCCGAATTTCGATGCCACGCTGCAGGAGCCCCAGCTTCTTCCCGCGGTTCTTCCTAATTTGTTGGTTAACGGGTCCAGCGGGATCGCCGTCGGAATGGCAACCAATATGGCGCCGCACAACCTTCATGAGATCTGCGACGGGATCGTGCATTTGTTGGGCAATCCGGAGGCAACCATCAAGGACTTGATGAAGTTCGTGAAAGGGCCGGATTTTCCTACAGGCGGGATCATTTGCGGCCGGGACGGCATTAAGGACGCATATTCAACAGGTCGTGGAAAGGTCGTTTTGAGGGCGAAGGCCGCGATCGAACGGCAAAAGGGCAATAAAGACACGATCGTGATAACAGAGATACCCTATCAGGTCAACAAGGCGAACCTGATCACCAGCATCGCGGATCTTGTTCAGAACAAATCCGTGGACGGCATTACGGATATCCGGGATGAATCGGACAAAGACGGGATTCGGATCGTTATTGAGTTGAGGAGAGACGTCGAGCCGCAGATCGTTCTCAATTATCTTTATAAACACACGCAGCTTGAAACGACATTCGGGATCATTAACCTTGCCCTGGTCCACAATACTCCGCGCGTTCTTAATTTGCGCCAGCTCATGGCGGAATATATTGTTCATCGCCGGGAAGTGATCCGTAGGAGAACACAGTTTGATCTGGACCGGGCTTTGAAGAGGGCGCACATTTTAGAAGGTCTTCGGATCGCGATCGATGCGATCGACGAGATCATTCAGACGATCCGTAAATCAAAGACGACGCCCGAAGCCAAGCTGAGCTTGATGAAAAAATTCAAGCTTTCGGATCTGCAGGCCCAGGCGATTTTGGAAATGCAGCTGCAGCGCCTGACGGCCCTGGAGCGTTCCAAGATCGAAGAAGAATATAAAGCCCTTCAGGAGGATATTAAACATTATCGAGCGATCCTGGCTTCTGAAAAAATGGTCGATGACATCATTAAAGAAGAGTTGGCCATGCTCAAAGAGAAATACGGAGACGATCGCCGGACGGAGATCGCCGCGACGGCGGAGGAGATCGAGGTCGAGGACCTGATCGCCGAAGAGGACATGGCTATAACGATCAGCAACACCGGATACATTAAGAGGATCGCTGTAAGCGCCTACCGCAAACAGAAGCGCGGCGGAAAAGGCGTGAATGCCATGAAAACAAAGGAAGAGGACTTTGTAAAACATCTTTTTGTGGCCTCTTCCAAGGACTTTCTTTTGATCTTCACGAATTTGGGAAATGTCCATTGGCTCAAAGTCTATGAGATCCCCATCGCGTCCCGAACCTCTCGAGGGAAGGCCATCGTGAACCTGTTGAGCTTGAGCAAAGACGAGGGCATCACCTCGATCGTTTCTGTCAAGGAGTTCAGTGAAGACCAGTTCGTGGTTATGGCGACGGCCCAGGGCACGGTCAAGAAGACCCAGCTTTCAGCGTTCAGCAATCCGCGCAAAGGCGGGATCATTGGGGTCACGCTTGAGAAGAACGACTTTTTGATCGGAACCGCCGTCAGCAACGGTAAAAATGAGATCCTTTTGGCCACGCGTCAGGGCAAGTCTTTGCGTTTTTCAGAAAAGAATATCCGGGAAATGGGCCGGGCGGCGAAGGGCGTTCGCGGCATCAAGCTGGGAAAGGATGATGTGGTGGTCGGGATGCAGGTCTTTCCGGCTGATATTGATAAGACCGGAAGCACCCTTTTAACGGTCACCAGCCAGGGCTTTTCCAAGAGGTCCGCATTTGATGATTACCGCATACAATCTCGCGGAGGGAAGGGCATTATCAATCTTAAGGCGACCGAAAAGAATGGTGTGGTTGTCGGTATTTTGACGGTCATGGACGATGACGAGGTTATGGTCATCACCCAGGAAGGAATGGTTGTCCGCTGTCCGGTCAAAGACATTCGAAAGTCAGGCAGAAGCACACAGGGCGTTCGGTTGATTTCTTTGAATGGAAGCGATAAAGTGACCTCGGTTGCCAATGCGGTTAGCAGCTGATCCGGGGGCTTAAAAAAAACTTGACCTCTCGGGAAGGGTGTATATAATATCACAATCTTAAGACGCCGCTATCGTGCGGATCGGGAGAGCATATAAAGACCCCATCGTCTAGCCTGGTCAGGACACAAGCTTTTCAAGCTTGCAGCGCGGGTTCAAATCCCGCTGGGGTCGTTGATTTTTAAAAAAGCAGCCGAAAAGGCTGCTTTTTTGTTCCTTAAAACAGCGCATTTTCAGAAAATTTTTAAGAAAAAGGGACAAAACAGCAAAAAAGGTATATAATTTTACACAGTTTATTCACTGGGTGTGGAAAAAGGCGAAAAATGAAAACGGCCATTATACAAATGAATTCGGGGCTGGACAAGAAAAGCAATATTCGTAGGGCCAAGCAACTTGTCCTTAGGGCCTGCCGGAACGGAGCAGGCCTAATCGTTCTCCCTGAAGTTTTTACCTACCGGGGGCCGCTGGGGCTGAAAAACCAAAAAGAACAAATTGCTGACACAATGAGCGGGCCTTTGATCAAAGAATTTTCCACTATCGCCAGAGAGAAGAGCGCGTGTATAGTTCCGGGCTCGTTTTATGAACCGGGCAGGGACAAGAAAAGATTTTATAATACGATGGTTGTGATATCGGCAACGGGAGAAATTGCCGCTGTTTACAGAAAAAAGCATTTATTCAAAGCTTGTTTAAGAACGTCAGCCGTGAATGAGGACCGTCATTTTATTGCAGGAAAAAAAGCGGCGACCGCAAAGCTCGGCCCTTTTCGATTGGGTTGTGCGATCTGCTATGATCTTCGTTTTCCAGACATGTTCCAGGAGTATTATAAAAAAGGCTGCAATGTTTTGGTCGTTCCGTCGGCATTTACACATGAAACCGGGAAAGCGCATTGGGAGACTTTGTTGCGCGCCCGCGCGATCGAAACGCGAAGTTATGTGTTGGCGCCAGATCAATATGGAAATGGCGGCAATGGTGTCATGGCGCATGGAAACAGCATGATCATCGACCCGTGGGGGACGGTTTTGGCAAGAGCGAAGACGGCTGGAACGGAAATCTTGTATGCTGAGTTGGCACTTGAGGAAATACAAAAAGCGCGCCAAAGACTGCCGTAATTTTTAAGGAGAGGGTTATGAGTGAAAAAATCAAAGTTGTTGTGACCGGAGCCGCCGGTCAGATCGGGTATTCGCTGATCTTTCGGTTGGCATCAGGAGAAGTTTTTGGGCGTGAAACACGGGTTGACTTAAGCCTTTTGGAGGTGGAAGCGGCGATTCCTTCGGCCAAGGGCGTTGTCATGGAGCTTGAGGACTGCGCATTTTCCAGTTTAAATAAAGTTTCGTTGTCGGCCGATCCTTACGAAGCGTTTAAGGACGCGGATTGGGCGCTTTTGGTGGGGAGTTTTCCCCGCAAGGCCGGTATGGAACGGGGAGAACTTTTAACGATCAACGGAAAAATTTTTATTGAACAGGGAAAGGCTTTAGACGAGCAGGCCAAGGAGACCTGTAAGGTCTTGGTCGTCGGAAATCCTTGTAATACAAACGCTTATATTGCTAAAGAAACCTGTCGTCGCATTTCATCACGCAATTTTTTTGCCATGACCATGCTGGACCAATACAGGGCCCAATCCCAGTTGGCCTTAAAGGCCGGGGTTGCGGTCTCGGAAGTTAAGAATGTGGCGGTTTGGGGCAATCATTCCGCGACACAGTTTCCTGATTTTTATCATGCCACGATTTCTGGACGGCCCGCTTGCGAAGTGATCAGGGACGAACAGTGGCTGAAAACCGAATTTTTGGAAACGGTCCAAAAAAGAGGCGCAGCCGTGATTCAGACCCGGGGGAAATCATCTGCCGCTTCAGCAGCCAACGCGGTCGTAGGGACGATTCAGGGCCTGAATAACCCCACCCCCAAAGGAGAATGGTTTTCGGTCGCGGTAGAATCGGACGGGAGCTATGGAGTTGAACCCGGAATCATCTTCGGATTCCCGGTTGTTTATGACGGACACAAATGGACGATCGTTCAGGGCATTGAACATGATGAATTTGCGCGCGAAAAATTAAAGAAGACGCTGCAGGAGCTTCGACAAGAGCGCGAAGAAGTGCGGAAGCTTTTAAAATAAAGACCATATTGAAAAACTTGTTTCGATTGAACGGAAAAAATTGATTTTTCCCTGTAATCATTCTTGCTTCTCATGTATACTTAAATTTGTAAATTACATAAGGAGGAGAGAGTGCGCATCGATAGCAAGCGAATCGGCTTTTATGTTTTGTTTTTATGTGTTGTTTCTGTTCTAGGATGTGATCAGGTCCAGAAATTCACCCAACGAATATCCCCCAAAAAAGAAAAGCAAGGCCAGCTTCAAATACAGCAGCAAGCAGCGACGGGCCCTGTTTCGAACTCAGCAGTACAGCAGCCGCAGTCCATGGAAAACGTCGTGGTCCGCGTTGGAAATTGGGCGTTAACAAAAACCGACTATGATAAACGAGTGGCTGCGCTCCAAGAAATGATCCCCGATTTTGATCCGCAAAACAAACAGCAGGTCCGTTTTATTATTGAAGAACTCCTCCAACAGCAACTTTTTGTCCAGGACGCATTGCGAAGAGGGTTAGACAAAGATGAGGATATGGAGATTGCCGTGCAAGAGTTTCGGAATTCTTTGCTGGCACAAAAATTGGCGGCAGACCTTTTGAAAGACCTGGCGGTTTCCGAGGAGGAAATAAAGGCCGCGTATGAACAGTATAAAGAAAATTTTACGGTTCCGTTTCAATGGAAGGTGCGGGAGATCGTCGTGAAGAATGAAGCGGAGGCGCAGGATATCGTTGTTCAGTTAAACCAGGGATCCGCTTTCGAGGATTTAGCGCAGAAAAGGTCCATTTCTTCTAGCGCATCGAAGGGCGGCGACCTGGGGATCATGATGGTCGAAAATTTTGAATTTGAAAAGATGGCTCAGACCGTTTTTATTTTGGAGCCCGGGCAGGTCAGCAACTATTTTAAAGGCCCCTTAGGGTATTATATCGTGAAAGTGGAATCCAGGACGGGCGGAGAAAGCCAGTCATATGATGATGTGAAGGCGATGATCGAACAGGAGCTTTTGATGCAAAAGCAGCAGAACGCTGTTTTGGAGCATCTCGATAAGTTGCGGAGCGAGATCCCGAATCAGATCAACGAACAGCTTTTGGGGTTGAGCCCGGAAGTCAATACGCAGAAATAAAAAGCATGCAGGCGAAGACTTAAAATTTAATTTATAGGAGATCCGTTATGAATTTAGAAAACAAAAAACAGATCGCTATTATTTTGTTGGCTGTTGGTCTGGGCCTGGTGGCGTCGGTCTTGACGGCGCAGTTCGTTGATACGAAGATCGCCGAGCAACGGAAAGCGTTGAGCGAAGAGATCACTCAGACAAAAGTGGGGCCGCTGGTCCGCCAGATCCAGGAGCTTGAAAAGCAAATGGTCGATATGGCGGAAGAGCAAAAAAGGCTCGCTGCTATACGGGTCGCACAACCGGCTCCGACGGCTGAAGGCGGGGCGCCTGTCGAAGGAGCCTTGATCGCGGAAAAGGCGGTCAGCAAATCCACATTGGCGCTGATGACGCCTTCCGGAAAGCGCGCGTTCACGGTCATGATCGACTCGTTATCAGCGGTCGGAGGCATGATCAGCCCGGGAGATTTTGTTGATATCATTGTTGATGTCAAAATGCCAGACCCGACTGAAGGCGGAACAAAGGATGTTTCGTCGATCATTTTTCAGAACATACAGGTTTTAGCGGTAGATACGAACCTCAAAGCGTCTGGTCAATACGAACAGCAATCAAAAGCAAGGTCTTTGAACTTGACCTTTGCGCTCACGCCGGAGGAGGCGGGGCTGATGTCCTTTTTGCAAAAACATGGACAGATGCAGCTTTTATTGAGAGCTCCGGCGGAAGACGAGATCGAGCTTGTTGAAGTTGCTTCATGGAGGTCCTTGGCGGACTATGTGGCCGAAAAGCAAGGGACAGAGCTCGTGATCCCAAGGACAAAAGCGATCATTGAGCCGATCTCGACAAAGACGACAGAGGAAGTGAAGCCGTTTATTGAGATTTTTGAAGGCGGCCGGGCAAAGTAAAATTTTATGAGCATCTCAACAGGAGAAATGTATGAGCCATACTCAAGTCTTTAAAAAACTGAGCTGTGTCCTGTTAAGCGCATGGCTGGCGATCGTCTGGTCGCTTCCTCCTTGCCAGGCGCAGGGATCGATCAATGAGGACATTGTTGACACCCGTGAGACCGACGAGATGTTTTTGTATCTCGGAGACCTGGGGACGCTGCGGGTCTATAATCTTACAAGGCTTGCCGTAAGCAACCCGGGGATCGTTGAGATCGTTAACACGGATGTGAACCAGATCCTTCTTGTCGGAAAACAGGCTGGCGAAACACAGTTTTTCCTTTGGGACGAGTATGGCAAGCGGACGGTCATTATCCGGGTCCTTGAAAGGGATCTGGAGCTTATAAGACGGCGGATTACGAAGCTTTTGGAGGCGGCCGAGATCGACGGGGTGATTTTGGATTATAATCCGCTGGAAGGGAAGATCCTTGCCCGCGGAAAAATGAACAAAACGGAAAAAGAGGAATTTGACAAGGTCGTTGAATCTTTTGGCGATTATTTGATCAACATGGTCCAGGAACAAAGCGATCTGATACAGATTGATTCACAGATCACGGAACTTAATAAGACGCTCAACGAGATTTTAGGGGTGAGCTGGAGCCAGTCTTTTAATGTTGAAGAAACGCTTCCTGGCTTTGACGGAAAAATTTATGATACGTTCAGGATCGGGGACTTCGCCAGAACAACCAAGATTTTGGCGACAGTTAACGCCTTACTCACAACTTCGCAAGCCCGGAACCTGTCCCGTCCCAGCGTCACAGTTGCCGATGGAGAAGAGGCCAGCATTTTGGTTGGTGGCGAGGTTCCAATTACGTCAACGGTCGTGGGGGACGGGGGACAAACGGAAAGCGTTCAATACAAGAGCTACGGCGTGGAGATGT
The DNA here is from genome assembly GCA_022711395.1 of Candidatus Omnitrophota bacterium. Classification (GTDB taxonomy): domain Bacteria; phylum Omnitrophota; class Gorgyraeia; order Zapsychrales; family JANLHA01; genus JAKLFA01. Next base: position 298,034 of record JAKLFA010000003.1, read on the forward strand.
CCGTTACGCCCAAGATCCAAGATGATAACAAGATCGAGATCACGCTTAGTGTTTCGGTGCGGGATGTTGATAGCGGGACGGGAAACACAACATCGTTTGCAACAACAACAGCGGACACCAAGGTCCTTTTAGATGACGGCCAAACGATCGTGATCGCCGGCTTGATAAAACAAAACGAGCTGTCCACTGAAAAGAAGGTCCCGTTTTTGCATAAAATACCGATCCTCGGGCTGTTTTTCAGGAATCGCGATTACAACAAAACCACGGACAAAGAACTTGTGATCTCTTTAACTCCGCGTATTTTGAGACAGAAGAACAAGGAAAAATATGTTAAGTCGGAGAAACGGCCGGCTGAGGAGATCAAGGCTGCGGCTCCGTCTTCTGGTGAAGAGCAGCCCGCAGATGTTTTAAATGAAGAGACGGATGTGGCAGCGGGATCCGAGATGGAGTTTTCAAATGAAACGGTAGATCTGGAGGCCATGCCGCAGATCTTATCCGAGGATGTTGAAGAAGATGATGCCGACCTTGTAGCGGAATACGCCCGCAAGGTCCAGAACAAGATCGCCAGTAAGATCACGTTTCCTTATGAGGCGATCGAACAGGGATGGGAAGGCACCGTGATCTTGTCGATCGTTGTTTTGAGCGACGGGACCCTGAATAAAGCAGATGTTCAAGAATCTTCGGGGCGCGCGATTTTCGACAAAGACGCCGTGAATACCGCAGAGATCGTTTCTCCATTTGATCCGTTTCCTGTGGATTTAGAGATGGAAGAAATTGAGATTTCCATACCGGTGATCTACAGTCAACAGCTGACAAGTAAAGAATAAAGCTTCTTGCGCTAATAAAAGCAACCATAAAAAGGTAGAGTATGAGCGCGCGTATTATCACGATTTTCAGCAATAAGGGTGGGGTTGGAAAAACATTTACAACGGTCAACCTTGCGACGACGCTTGCCATGTCCGGAAAAAGGACCCTGTTGATGGACATGGATTTTCAGGCAGGGCATGATATGGCGCGCATGATGAACATGGTGCCGAAGTTTGCCTTGGTCAACCTGCTTTCTCAGATCGAGAGCGAAGAGAATTCTGAGATCATTAAGAAGTTCGTTATTTCGCATTCCAGCGGGCTGGATTTTTTGCCGGCCGTGATCCACGCAAAACAGATCGGACACATCTCGGCGGAGAATATCAAACCGTTCTTTAAACGCGCCGCGGAAATTTATGAGTATATTATTATCGATGCCGGAAAGGCGTTCAGCGAAACGATGCTGACCGTTCTGGACCATTCTAACCTTATTCTTTTGGTCGCCACGCCGGATGTTCTGGCTGTTTATCAATTGAAATGGTGCATCGATATGTTGCAAAGCCTGCATTTTCCTTTGAAGATGGTCAAGATTGTGCTCAATCGCGCGGAAAGCCATGGAGGGGTTGCGTGGCAAGAGGTTCGTGCGGCGTTGAATTGTGACATTTTCGGGCGCATTCCTTCTGATGGGCGGGCCGTGGGGATGGCCTTGAACCGGGGGGTGCCGTGTGTTATTGACAGCCCTAAGAGCAAGGTTGTGGAAGCTTTCAAACAGATGGCCAATGAGCTGAAGAACAGTAAGCTCTATATTGAAGCGGATACGCAGAAAAAAGTCCGGGAAAAGATGCAGTGGTCTTCTGGCCAGGATGATTTTTGGCAGAAGTTCGGGATCTCTCAGCAGCGCTCAAACATGTCGACGGCGTTTTCGAAGGAAGAGGACGAAGTCGTCGCGCTTAAGAAAAAGATCCACGAAAAGCTGGTTGCTCGTTTGAATGTTCAGGACCTGACCCCGGAAACGCTGAGCGATCCTAAAAGGGCGCTGGAGCTTAAAGAGACCGCAAGAAAAATCATCGGGGACCTGCTGATCGAAGAAAAGGGGGCCCTGATCGCGTCTCATGAAGAACGGGCCCGCATTGTCAAAGAGATCGTTGATGAAGCGCTTGGCCTGGGGCCGCTGGAAGAATTTTTAGCAGACCCGGACGTTACGGATATTATGGTCAACAGCCGGGATGAGGTGTATATTGAGAAACACGGGAAGCTTCTTTTGACAAACAGAAAGTTCATGTCGGAACAGCAGATGAGGGCGATCATTGACCGTATTGTTGCCCCGCTTGGCCGGCGTATTGATGAGTCCGTTCCTATGGTTGATGCCCGGCTTCCCGACGGGTCTCGTTTTAACGCGATCATTCCTCCGTTGTCTTTGAACGGCCCGATGATCACGATCCGTAAATTCGGGGTTGAGCGCCTTTCGCTGGAGGAGCTTCTCAAGAAATATGAAAGTTTCTCGAAGCCCATGCGCGATTTTTTGGAAGCCTGTGTTATTTCTCGGCGGAACATTATTGTCTCCGGAGGGACGGGCGCCGGGAAGACCACCCTTTTGAACGTTATTTCTGAGTTCATTCCGGACACTGACCGCATTATTACGATCGAGGACGCCGCTGAGTTGAGATTAAAGCAACGGCACTGGGGGCGTCTGGAATCCCGCCCCAGCAACGTTGAAGGCAAGGGGGCTGTTACGATCCGGGACCTGTTTATCAATTCGCTTCGTATGCGGCCAGATCGGATCGTTATCGGGGAGTGCCGCGGGCCGGAAGTTTTGGATATGCTCCAGGCCATGAACACCGGCCATGATGGATCTATGACAACGCTTCACGCTAACTCGACGCGGGATGTGGTTGTCCGCATGAGCTCCATGATCCTTTTAAGCGGGATCGAACTGCCCGTGCGCGCGATCTATGAAATGATCTCTTCTGCGATCGACGTAATCGTCCACATCGCCCGTTTTTCAGACGGGTCTCGTAAGGTCACGGGTATATCGGAAGTGGCTGGGCTTGAAAAAGACTTTCAGCTTGATCTGCGGGATATTTTTACTTTTGAGCAAAAGGGGATGACCTCGGAGGGAATTATCCAGGGAGAGTTCTCGCCGACGGGTTATGTGCCAAAATGTTATGAAGACATGAAGCGTATGGGCATCCATTTGGATGAGAGCATCTTCGCTCGCAAAAAATAATCTTTCGTGAAAATCTTAAATACCACCAAAAGCACGGTTCTTGTTTTAAAAGCGGAAAAAGCCGACACTCCATTTTCTCGCATCAGGGGGCTTCTTGGGCGGGCGTCTATCGCCCAGGACGAGGGGTTGATCATTACGGATTGCAGAAGTATCCACATGATGTTCATGAAGTTCGCCATTGATGTGGTATTCGTGGACCGCCATCACACGGTGATCGGGGTGGTCAAAAACATCAGACCATTTCGCATGAGCCCTTATTTTTTAAGGGCGTCTTATGTTGTGGAGATGGCGCCCGGCCGGATCACAGAAAGCCGGACAGAAATCGGTGATCAGCTTAGGATCGAAGGCTCCTGATCAAAAACTATCCCAATCGATATTGTTGATCGTTTGATTAAGCTCATCAAGCCATTTGTGACAGAATTTGCAAATGTGCGCTTCTTGCAGGATTTTTTCACCGCAAAAAATGCAGGGTTTTTTGTCAATGCTGGGGTAAGGGACATCTAGAAGGTCATCAATGATGAATTGATTGCAGTGGTGGCAGCGGTTGGTGTGTTCGTCGAGATGTTCGTAACAGTAGGGACATTTGAGCATAACGGACTCCTGGAATGAGCGTATAATCAAAGTATATCACGGCAAATAATGCCACAAAATGGAAATTTTCAAATGTTTTATTTTGGACATTTGTGTTTGTAAGTTCTTTTATGGCTATGATATAATTAAACGTTCAAATGTCCAAAAAGGAATCTTATGGGAGTTGTTCACAAACTCACGCAGGAAATCATCGATTTTATTCTTTCGCAGAAGAAAGAAAGCCCTTCTCTGAGTTGCCGGTCCATGACTAGACTGGTTTCTGAACGATTCGGAATGGACGTTTCTAAATCTTCTATTAATAACTTGTTGAAAGAAGAACGCTTAAGCAGCCCTGTTGGGCGCAGATCCGCATCCTTACGTACGAATAAAAAGCAGTTTAAAATTCCAGAAACAAAAAGAAGCCAGATCCAGCTTGATCTTGCGTCCAGCTTTGTTCAACAATCAGCCATTGATGGGCCTGAAGAGAAAAACAAGGCAGAAAAGCAGGCGGATCTTTTAGATGGCGCCGGGGTTATTTTCTTAAGGGCTGCGGAGTGCGACTTGACCAGGGGGCCTGTTCTTGGGGAGATCCTCGATTGTGGCGATGAAGAGGAGAGGGCGTTTGTCAAGATTTTGAGCCTTCTTCATGGGTTTAATTTAGACTCTTTTGAAAAAATCCGTCAATATTCTGGAAAAGGGATGTGGAGTTTGGCGAATTTTCATCAAATGGGAGAAAGGTCCTTTGCGCAATGGCTTGAAAAAGGTAAAGACTGGAAACAGGCTTTGCTCAAATTTTCTGTAAAATCTCCAGCTTTTTTTACAAAAGTTTCATATTTTAAGCTTTATTTAGAAGATAAAAGCGTGTTATATTTGGATGCGCAGGCTGGGGCTGTTTGGTCAGAAAATGTCCAATCTGGACTATATGCTTCACTAGCCCAATCAACAGAAGTTCTTGCCCGGCAAATATTAAGCAATGTCCAATCTGTGGTTTTGTGTGGAATGTGTCCCAAAAAACAAGGACAAAAGACAACATCTGCTTTATATTTTCAAAATTTTATTGAATCTTTTGAAGGTATACACGGAAAAAAAATCGTGGCGATCGGGTTAATTGATGAGCAAGGCCGAGAATTGGCCCAGTTCAAATCGGACTTGAATATCCGCAGAGAGTTTATTGCGGGGGTTTGGCCTTGGCAAATCGAATTTCAGGGGCTGATGGAGTCAAAGCGGGAAATCGCCACAGGAAAATTGGCGATGAGCGATTTAACATCGGAGATCCATTTTAAAGAAATAAAAGCTTCAAATCTTTTTGGCGATGGGACCACGTTTAAAACGTTGCGCGGGTTTTTACTTTATGAGCCGTTTAATAATATTCCTTTTGCCGGGCTGCTTTCCAACCTTGATCCGCAGCAAGAAGCACAACGAGTCGTTGCGGCTTATGTAAGAAGGTGGCCGTATCTGACCCAGGGGGCTGTTTATCAAAGAATATCGTCGGGAGAAGCAAAAACGTTGCTGGGATCGGACAAGGGGGGGGCGGATACGCTTTGGGAAGGGCTTACCGAAAAAGGAGAGGCCTTTTCGGCCTTTGATCTGACTCGCAGTGTGGGTGAAATGTTAAATCGATACGTCCAATGCCGGTTTTTTCCCGCACAGTATCATGAAGCGGATTTTTACACCATGCACAATCGTTTTTACCGGTTATCGGGGTCTTTGGTGGAAAACAAGCAGGAATATTGTGTTGTTTTGGATGTCTCTTCGGAAAACTTGGCCTATAAAGAGGACCTTATTTTTGCTGTCCGGGCGGTTAACGAAGCATCGATACAGATGTCCCACCATAAGCCTATAAAGATATTATTAAAATAGTAAGACTTCAGGTTGACATTAATTTTATATTCATGTTATACTCTGGATATCAACAATTGATCTTTGTCTAATTCTCTGCCTAAGGTAGAGATTTTTCCGCGTAATACTTTGAGATACAAGTATTTGCGGAGGCCGTGAAGAGCGGCCATATATGCCCACTCGGTTTTCTGCTTTAAGTTGCAAAAAGCGGGCAACGGTTCACCTGTAACACATAAGAAACAGGCGCGGAGAGGCTTGAACATGGTTTCAAAAATGGGACAAAGTTTAGTTGAATATGCCATCGTCGTGTCCATTGTGGCGGCCGCCATGGTTGCCATGAGTACTTATGTGTTCCGTTCGGTGCAGGCAACGCAACAGGCGATCCATGAGGAATTCCGATAAAACTAAAAGAAGCAAACTTTAAGGAGGATTTAGTATGTTTAAAAATAAACTCTTGAAGCGCCGCGGGCAAAGCACATTGGAATATATCGTGTTGGTTACAGCGATCATTGTTGTTTTGCTCATCTTCTTGAATCCGAGCACGGGTAGATTTTCTACCTATTTGAACAGGGCCCTGGATTCAGCAGGCCAAGGCATGAATTTAATGTCTTGCCGTGTTTTTGCCAAGTAAATTTGTTATGGCACGGCACGCCTTGGGCGTGTTTTTGGCTCATAATGAATCTAAACGTTTAAGGAGGAAAAAACATGTTACAAACAATTTTAAAAAATAAAAGAGCGCAGCAGACCGCAGAATATGCTCTTTTGATCTCTTTGGTCGTTGCTGCTGTGGTTGCGATGCAAACCTATGCACAGCGCGCTCTGCAGGGACGCATCCGTCAAGGTGCGATTTACATGAAAAATCAAACGGATACTAAGTTTGATCCCACCGGTGCAGCCAGCACAAAGCTACAGTATGCGCCGTATTATTTGACATCAGAGTACCAGGTTACGAAAGATGAAAATACGGATGACTTTTATTCTAAGTCAAAAGGGTTTGGGATCGATCAGATTTCAAACACGACCAGAGACGCTGGCGGGTTTAAGGAAGAAAACTTCAACACCGGCGATACGTCAAATTGGTAATATTAACCAAAGAGCTGAATTTTTTAAGGAGGATAAATTATGTTTAAACGATTAAGAAAAAGACGCGCGCAAAGCACCTTGGAATACGCGGTGTTGATTGTTATCGTCATCGGCGCGCTTTTGACTATTCAAACATATGTCAAACGCGGTATCCAAGGCCGTTTGCGGCAAGCATCTGACGATATCGGCGATCAGTTTGATGTTGATATCAATATGAGCCGCAAGACGAAATTCCATTCCAAGACCAACGAAATTTACAATGTTGGGACTTTGAACAGCGTCTTGATCGACAAAGAAACAACAAACGTTGTTTATAACGTGATCTTTACTGGAAACATGGATTACACATATTGGGGCAAGTAATCCCTATATGTTAATTTGCAGCAACAACAGGCTTACTCGGTCAGCCCGAAATCGGGTCGGGTAAGCCTGTTTTTTTCCACAGCATCCAAGGACGTCAGGGGGCTGGAGTCATGTTCAGGCGCAGTAAAAAACAATATGCACAAGCCGGAGTCGACTACGTTCTCATCTTTTTTTTGGTGACAGCCGCCGTACTTGCCATGTCTACTTACGTTAACAGGGCCATCCATGGCCGCCATCTTATGGTTCGCGGGTTTATGTATGATCAGGTCAATGCTGTTTTTCGAGACACCACATTAAATCTATACGGAAATTTTGTTCGGGGTTACGACCCGTATTATTTAAAAGTGGAAAATGAACGCCGGCAGGATTCTGTGATCGTGGACACGTTGCAGGCCGGGGTTTATGGTGGGACGGTCCCTATAGCGAAGAAAGAATATTTGAACTATGAAACAGGAGCGGACTCTTTTTCTAACCAGCTTCCGCCAAAGTTTGCCAATTAAGCTTATGGAATATAAAGAATTAAAATATAAAGAAAGACAGAAGGCGCAGACATTTCTGGAGTATGTTTTGTTGTTCAGCATAGTTGTCGGGATCGTAATAGCGCTTTCTCCTTTGATGAAACGAGGGATACAGGCGACGGTGAAATCTGTGGCGGACCAGATCGGGCTTCAACAGTGCGCTGAACAGAAGGGCGGAGAGGACGGGAAAATTGATTTGGTTGATACGCGGGCGGACGTCAGAAAGAAAAAAACACGCATCGAGAGAGTGGGGAATTTAATGTATCAATATGATGACGCGACGATTGTGGCGTCGCAACAGCTCACAAATTCGGGGTTTACCAAAGAATATTGAAGGAAAAGGCTATGCTATCTCGAAAAGGACAGTCTGTGTTAGAGCAATCCATGATCTGGGTTATCATTATGGCGGCGATCCTGACCATCGGGGTTTATTTTAAGCGGGGCATACAAGGACGATGGAGGGCCGCTATCGACGATGTGGGCGATCAGTATGATCCGTATATGGCGGATACGAACCTTGTTTTTGGCGATCGCGCCAACGTGTTCACCAAGATCTTGACCATGGAAGACGGAAGCGGGTATTGGACGTTAAGGGAAGATTATACCAATTCTACAAGCACTAAAACGGGCTATGAATCTTTTGGTTCTTTTATACCGTAAGGCGCATGGCGAGCATTATGAAAAAAAGATCTTTTTTTAAAACCCGATGGTTATCCGCTCAATCAGCCGCGGAGTTGGCGGTCTTTGGGGCTGTTGTCATGTTCGTGATCGCCAGCCTTATTAAAGTGGGCCTGAGCATGTCCCAAAGAACGAATAATCAGCTGCGCGCGTTCCGTTTAGCACTCCTGGAATCTTATCGGACCTCGGAGGGGCGATACGGCGACATCATTGCAGCGCGTAATTCAGCCAGCATCATGATCCTGGAGGACCGGCTCACTGTTGAGCCTGGCAGCAAACAGGGCACGAGCAATCGCTTGCCATTCTTGGCCCAGGGGTCAGGCACGTTCAGCAAGAACATGTTATACCCTAAGGACATGGGCGAAAAAAGCAATTTCCCTTTTTATGATGTATTTATCAACGGCCAACGGTTCCCTCTTATTATGGCTGATTTTATTTATTTGAATATTTCCGTTGCCGGCCAGGTAAGGATCCAGCGGCGCAGGGAAGGCCAGGCCTTTGGGTCGTCAGATCTTAATCCGGTTGTTTTGCCGCCGTGCAATACGGTTACGCCGCGGGCATGCTGGAACACGGGCGGCGGATTTGCGGTCTTTATGCGTAAAAATTATAATTATCCGGCAAATGAACATTGGTGTTCCGGGACAGGAGGAGGCTCTTGCCCGAATCTTCCAGCCAAATGGAGGTTCGACCTGGACCTTGACGGGGATTTAACGGATGTTGGCAATGGATATGTTCCGGAAAATTATACGTTAGATGCAGCCAATTCCGTAGAATTAAGAGATGAATTCATGTGGCAGTGGATCGCTGTGGCGGCTTATCCGGTCCCGGAAGAAGGAACCCCCCCGACGGTTTCAGTAACGTTTAGAGATGAAGCGGGAAGTCCGTTCACGGTCAACGGCGTGCTCGCCCTTCAGGTTGGGGAACGGGCGGATGTGGATAGCGATTTTCAGGATGAGACCGTGCATACGTTATCTTATGCCGGGGCCGCGGCAGGCGTTTTGTTGCCGACATCTTTTTTGGTGATGGATTCTCAAGAAGGCGAGATCGATTTTTCCTGGGACAACAGAAGCGACGAGCAGCTTAAGGATTTGGTCGCCTGGTGGACGGCTCATTGCACGACCGTTCCTTTGCCGGCCGGTTGTTCCGCAACTCAGCCGGTCAAGCCGGAGGTCGGCCTGCAGAAAGACGTGCGGATGTATTCTTTCACGAAAGACGGCACGTATTTGAGGTTAGAGGAAGGGAAGCTGGTCATCCCGTCAACGAATCAGGTTGTCCGCAGCACGACCAAAAGGGACCATGTGGATATCATTGAAAGAATTTTTTTGTTAAGCAATGACACGGACCGTTTTTGCGATGAAAGCGGCAGCCGTCGCGTCTGGGGAGGATCGACCTGGGCTTATAATAATGGAGTTTTCGGGCTTCCCAATCCGGTCGAGGCCTGCAATAATTGTTTTTCGGCGGAGAACGTGCAGAATACCTGTTTTGATGAATCGAGCAAAATTTTATATATCCGCAGCCGCTTGGACGATGTGCGCGGCCGAAAGTGGCAGACGATCTACAAGTAGGAAGACGGTTATGAGATCAAAAAGAGCGCAGGTAACGCTTGAATTCACAATGGCGATGATGGCGACGATCTTGCTGTTTGCCGGAATGATACGGGTGTTTTTATGGATCGGAAAAAGCATGATCGAACAACGCAAGGCCCACGAGAGGGTTTTGATGACCGATTATAGCTCGGCTGGCGTGGCGGGCCCGCTGTATCAGCTTAAAGAGGATTTTTATACGCCGGCAACGTTTGATGCTGCGGTCAGCAGCGATCTGTTTAAACATTAAAGGACCGACCATAAAGGAATAAGCGTGATTCGATTCTTGCGAGAAACAATGTTCCATTCCATCCGGAAAGCGTCTTTCAGACAAGGAGCTTCATCACTCCGTTCACAGTCAGGGCAGATCGGGATCATCCTGATCCTGCTGGCCGCTTTTGGGTTGTTGTTCTATGCGATCACGTTGAATTTTAACCGGGCCTCTGACTTAAAGACCCGGACCCTGATGGCGGCCGAAGCGTCTTCCGCGCTCACGGCGTCTTATTTGGCCGGAACGGCGGAAAAATTATCCCAGGAACATTTAAAAGGAGAAGCGGGATATTGCGATTCGTCAAGCTGGTTGGAGGCGGTATTTAAGATCATCCTGCTGTCGATCGTCATTGTTATCGCCATCATCATTAATATTATTCCAGGAGTTGGTTCGCTTGTCAGCGCGCTTTTGTGGGCAGTCGTTGTCGGCGCTATTTTGGCCATTGTGTTTACGACGATTTCCATTATTTTGCAGATCACCGTGGTTCAGCCCGGGATCACGTCCATGTGGAACGAAATGATGGCCAAGACCTTTAAGGAGATCGAGGACCAGGTCATTGAGCAGGGCATCCAGATCGCTATTCAGAAACTGGTCGATGACCCGATCGAGCTTCCTGACACACTGGATTTTGACAATGACGGTGTTTATGTTGTTGTGAATGGCGGTGAGATCCAGGATGATGAAATTGTGGATTCATACGCGCGGTTCGCGCATTACAATACCCGCCGGCTGCAGGGGGTCGTGGGAACCCCGTCTTATTATGTGGATGAATTTTTGGCCCGCCTGGAAGACCTTGTTTATTTAATTCCGGGAGGGCCTTCGCCTACGGCTCCGGATTTGTGGGGGTTTGTGGATGGGCAGACCTTTATACCACCGATCGGAACATGCACGAACGATGCGTCTGTCTGCAATCCGTGCTGTTTTCCCGTGGCCGCGGCTTGTTGCGGCAGCTGTTCTGGCGATACACGCTGCACGGCCGGACTGCCTCCAGCGGATGTCCCGCCCTGTTGCGCTGTTGCGGCCTGCACGACAGAGGCGGATCAGGCGACATGCGCGACGTCAAGGCCATCGTATTGCGGGGCGGAATATCCAGCCAAATGTTATCAGCGGAGCTTTTTGTATGAAGATGGTGACGCGAATGACACTACGATCGAGGCATCGCGGGGATTACCGTTCATTTTTGATCCGTTCTATGAAGGGGCTGTTAACAATACAATGCACGCTGCTGGAGGCGCTGTTCGGATGATCTCATTCAGGGAATGGGTCGGCAGGGATGATGTGTCTGATGCGTATTATGTTGATCCCGAACCCAACGATTCAGTCAGGTGGCATTCGCTGCACGCGGCGGCGATCGCGGACAACCGTCAAAAGATCGAAGACGGAGTGGCGACGGCAGCGTTAGCGTTTACGAACAGATTCGTTCTTTCTTTGCAGGACCGCTTCCGGGCCCAGGACGCCAGTGGGTTTTATATTTCACGGGGTGACGATCAGGTCGGTGTTTTTCCGCTATTCTATCGAATGAGGGACCAATTGGAATTTCCGACTTCTTTTCCGGGTGCGCATCATTTAGGGTGTTTGTGGTGGAATATTGCGGACCAGGCGTGCAATTACCGCACACTGTTCCGTCCTGTGGACCAGTTCACTCTTCCGTATTTGATCACCGCGGTCATTCAATACGGCGGACAAACGCTCACGGACAGTCTGGGCACGCCGCTTCGTTACGCGGATTATGCGGGAGAGCACGCCTTCATCGATATGGGATTTTATAACGCGCCCGATCGGGTGCGAAAAGGAGCCATCAACAGGCTGTTTGCCGCTGATGCTGTCTGTGCTGAAGTTGCGGCCAGGCCGACAGTGACCATGGCTGCTGTATCAGCATCGCAGAACGCCCGGACAAATATTAATTTTCCCGGGATTAAACAAGGAGCGGATTTCTATTGTTCGGCCAATTATCCGTATGATGTTGGGTGTTTAAAGCACGGAACGGGTGGATGCACCAGAACGCTTTGGTTTGAACGGATCAACGATGCGACAGGGGCCAAGGAAATGTATAGCCAGGTGTTTCCGGTGGACTGCGCTTGCGGAGAAGCCGGGTCAGCGCCTGCCGATAAGTGGCCGGATGATTTTCTGGACGCGTTCCATAAAAAGATCACGGAACTTAAGCTTTTGACCGCGGAATTGAGCGGCCTGAAGATGCGCGGGCTTTTGGTCTCGACATTTTCTGATTGGTATTTAAAGATTGCGGACTGGATCGAGCCGGCCTATAACAAGGCCGCCTGTACCGCTAACAGCGCAAGCGTCGCGTGCAAAGAAACGGTGACGCGTAAGGAGCGCTGGGGCTACCTGTGGTCATTTCGAGAGCATTTTAGAGAGATCGCGCTTATTTTAAATGACTGGTTGAATGACCGGGACGAAGCAGGCGCGACGATGTCTTATCAGGCAGCCAATTGTTTTGATGCGTGGTGTTTACCCAACCCGGGCTGCACGATGCTGAGCGCCGAAGAGCGGCTGGGATATGATAATAACGGCGACAATCTTTATAATGCCAATGATAACGGGCTTACAGCTGTTATAAAATGTATGGATTGGGCGTCAACCGCTGTGACGAACGACCTTACGTATTCTGCAGCGGTCCCGCCTCCGCGAAACAACAATCCGCAGCTTTTAAAGGACGCCAGCGGCAATAATTATGTGGGGATCAAAGGGAAATACCAGGCGTGTCTCGAGAACTGCGGCACGCAATATTGCGATGATCTTCCGCGGCCGTTCGTTCCATCGTATGAGGTCGATAAATCGATCACTGCCGGAGCGGACTGGAGGATATTATCAACGCCAACGATCCCCGCGGCGGCCGGGGACGCTGTTTATTTGGGCACGTATAAAAAGTGCCTGCGTTCATTGACGGTCGCTCAGTGCACGGCCAACACGGCCGCGATCGACGAATGTCCGGACGCTCCCGGTTATATCGCGCCTGACGGGCAGTATACCGCGCTGATCCAGTCTTTGACGAATCTTTGCCCGACGGCGACCTTTGTTCCGACAACCCAGACCTGCCATGATGGAAGCACGTTGCTGGTGGACTGCACGACCCCTCAGACCCAGATCGATTCCTGCATGAGGCATCTTTTAAACTCTTGCCAGTGGATCGTGCCGGGACAGACCTCGCCATTTTATAACAATTTGATCGCTACAACGGATTGCGCGCAAGCCATTGGCGCCAACCCGGAGACGCCCTACCGGCAATGGTTAAAGGCCAATATCATGGTCGCGGATCCTTTTGTGAATAAACTTACTATGCGGAAAAACAGCCTGTCTTTGCGGAGGCTGCAGATGATCGAGGCCAGAGATAAATTTAATGAGGCTTACAATCGGATCACGGAGTTCCTTGATAATGGGACGCCTTTTGACACCCCCGCGGCGGATATCGCCCCGACCAATTGTCAGGCTGATCTGGGGGCCGGTTATCAGTTGTCGCTGTCCCCGACCCCGGCCGGGTATGCGCGGTCAAATTCTTTGTATACCAGCACAGTGGCTCCCTGCGCGCCGAGGTTTCCGTATAACCCGACGCAGACCATAACATATCATGACGCAAGCTTCACGGGCACGAATCAGGATTCTCCATCTGAGATGCTGATCGACGCGCAGGAAGCAGAGAAGACCTCTGACGCGCTTGCGGCCTTCGCGATCTATGTCTGGCGGGGAAATCCGGATGATGACCCTGATTGGTCCGATGGGGCGAATGTTCAGAATGACGGCCTTCTGCATGCCGTCAAAGTCGAGGCTAGGATCCCCCGGCGATGCATGGGGCTGTGTGATTACGCCGGAACAGGGCCGATGGATTGGCCCAAGATCGAAACATACACCACGGGGTTTTTGGGGAGCACGCGCTGTTATGAATTGCGGAATCATTTTGGGATGACCAAGGCGCGCGTCATACGGTTTGATCAATCACCGAACATCTCGAAATTCAAGCTGTTTAACAAGATCCCGTTTTCTCTGCCGAACTTCTCGCATCCGGCGGTGGTCCATGGGCAGAACATAACAGGCGGCGATATTTTTGATAAATGCGCGATGCATATTGATCCGCTGATCGAGGATTTGATCGCCCGGAACAGTCCGCCAAAGGTGCCGGCTGTGCCCATTTATTTGAGGCAGGGCTTCATGATCAATTGGCAACCGAAGTATATATTGACAGATCCGCCGGCAGGACCGCAGTATGAGCAGGACAGAAAAGAAAAAGCCTGCTGGGAAGCTGTCCATGAGATCTTGCGATACGGCGTGCAGAGCGCCAGCTGCGCGAACTATTACTGGGGCGGCTCAGGCGGGGCCCTTTACGGGAACCAGGGCATGCGGGTGAAGTTCACGTCGTGCAATCAAACGTTCATTGAGTCGGGAGACATGGTCGCCCCACACAATATTCCCGAATAAAAAATTAAAAGACCGGCCTTGTCATTACAGGCGGAGTTGTTATGATGATATGGAGAAAAAAAAGAAGTCGGCGCGGCACGACCGCCATTGAATACGCGGCTTTGGTCACGATGCTGCTGTTCGCGTTTTGGATCGGGCTGCGGGGGTATATCCAGCGGGGCATGCAGGGCCGCTGGAAAGCCGCAGGCGACACTTTCGGACAGGGCAAGCAGTATGAGCCGTTGGGAACAAACGCCGTCGGCAGGACCAGTGAATGTTTTTATTCGGACCTGATCAATCCATCGACCGGGGTCCGCGTTCGTGAATGGGTCGACCTGACGTGTTTTGAAACAAACTGCAATTGCACGCTGGAAAGCGACGCCAGCACATATTCTACCGTCTGTATACAATGTTTGAGGAACTGTGACTGCGTGTTTTAAGGCAGGGTTCGACTTCAGGGGGAAAGTCAAGTCATGTTCGTTCTCGCGTTATTTTTCTTTTTTACAACCTGCGTGATCGTTGGGTATTGGATCCTGCCGTCAGCGTATCGTCAAACAGTCGCTTTAAATCAAAAAAGGGCCCATCAGCTTTCTTCTAAACTGGAGAGGGTCATTCCCCGGGCCCAGATCCGTCAAGTGGTCCAGATGTATCTGCTCGCCCCGCTTCTTCTGGGCGGGCTTTTCTTTGTTTTCTTTCCGCAAAAAATGCAGGTTTACGGTGCCGTGGCGGGGGTCGTGCTCGGTTTTATTTTTCCGTCGATCTACACGCGATTTTTGATCGCGTCCAATAAAAAGAAATTTTCTGATCAGCTGATCGATGTGCTGATGATCATGTCCAGCTCGTTCCGCGGGGGGTTAAGCTTGATGCAGTCGATGGAGGCGGTCACGGAGGAGATGAGCGACCCCGCCAATCAGGAGTTCTCCACTGTCCTGGGGGAAAATAAAATGGGCGTTTCGTTGGAAGAATCGCTGGAACATTTATACAATCGTCAACCGTCGTCGTCGTTGCAGCAGATGATCACGGCGATCCTTCTGGCCAGAGAGACCGGCGGTAACCTGCCGGCCATTTTTCAGCGTATCGTTGAGGTCATCCGCCAGCGGAAGCGGATCCAGGGGCAGATCGACACTCTGACCCTTCAGGGAAAGATCCAGGGCGTGGTCATGGCGGCGTTGCCGATCGTCTTTTTCGGGTGGGTTTCAGGGATCAATCCGGACCATTTTAAGATCATGTATGACACGCCGGTTGGAAGGAACCTGCTGGTCGCCTCGTTTCTGCTCGAAGTGGTCGGGGCGTATATGATATGGCAGATCAGTTCATTGAAGGATTTTTAAGAATCAAAAAGGAGCGGTATGTTTTTTATCGCGGTCTTATTATGGTTTTTGTGCGCCTTTAGTTTTGTCCTGGGGCTGTTCCCCTTGGAAATGGAGGCCCGTCCGACATTGCAGGCCTTCGGTTATGAACTGCGTCCGACGAAGAAAAGAAAAAATCCTCTGGCGATCGTCCGGTCGGTTGCGATGTTCAACAGACCCTTCGTCGGTTCCGGGCAGTTGCGCGAAAAGATCCTGCGCGAACTTTCGATGGCGCATGTCAATTTAACGCCTGAGGAATTCTGGCTGTTCAAAGAGATCTCGATCGTCGCGATGCTTATCTTTACGTATCCTTTGGTCGAGCCTGATTATATGGTCATCTGGCTTCTTTTGTGCGTGTTTTTTGGATACATGCTTCCGGAATACTGGCTGCGCGGAAAGATCAAAAAGGTCAAGGGGATCATCATGAAAGAACTTCCCGACGCTGTTGATCTTTTGGGGCTGTGCGTCAACGCGGGGCTGGATTTTATGCTGGCGCTGAAGTGGGTCGTTGAAAAGTCTCCGCCTTCGGTCATGGTCAGCGAGCTTAATATTTTGCTTCAGGAGATCAACGTTGGGAAGACCCGACGAGATGCTTTAAAGGCCCTTTCAGCCAAATATGATCTTGCGGACCTTGCGACCTTTACGCGGACCCTGATCCAGGCCGACAAGATGGGGACATCGGTCTCAGAAGCCTTGACCATCCTTTCAGAAGACATGCGTCTTGCCCGGTATCGACGGGGTGAGCAGCTTGCCATGAAGGCGCCTATGAAGCTTCTGGTGCCTCTTTTGTTCTTTATTTTCCCGGTTGTTGGTATCCTGGTCGGCGGACCGATCTTTATTCAGTTCATGACAGAAAACCCCATGAGCCGCATGACAGGATAGTCTTTGAAGGATTTTCGGTGTTTTTGTATAGGCTGTTTCTGTTCTCCAAAATGACCCCGCTCAAATCAATGGCAGATGTCTCTATTTTTTGCTTGGCGAAAAATGGACAGCCTTTTTCTACCTATTTTTTGCTTAAGAGATATCAAATTTATAGTAAATTGCATGGCGTTTTTTTGTTTAATGTCCAGGCAGATTTTTAATGTCCAATCAGAAAAGTTAAAAAAATAAAATGTCCAGTCAAAAGCATAAAGTTTCCGACGGGAAAAGGCATTATTATATATAAGAAACAATTTATTTTCGTTCGAGAAAATAGTTTTCAAAAAACGCCTAACTTGTTCTAAATAAAGCATTTCATTGATAAAAAAATTTTTGAAAAAATTTGTTGACACTATGGACAGGTGTTATACTTGAAACACCTAGCCCGGAGGAAAGTGAGTTAAATTTAAGAAACCGCTTTACCTGAAAACATTTTGGACAATTCTTTAATTCTTCAATGACCGCCTTTCGGCGGTTTTCTTGTTTATACAGAACCTTCCGGCTAGCAAACTAACGTACAATCTGGACATAAAAAAGACCCTTTTTATGGACGACAGACTGGACATAAATATGCAGGCCATTCGTGTCTCTGATGCTCAAAGCTCTGAGAACGAGGGAGTCTCTATATCTAATAATGTCCAGAATACATATGGCACGGAGCCTGAAAAAGCCTTCAAAAGCCGTTTTAAAGGCTGGCTTCGTTTAGTTGCCGCGATCGTTGTTTTTGTCTTTCTTCCGGAGCAGATCAGCTGGGCCATGAACTACAATCCGGCGGTCCTCTGGAGCGCTCAGCCGATCTCCATGACCGGCATGCCGATCGCCTCGCAGGCACCGGCGCTGGAGCTTCAGCTGCCGCAGCGGGAAGCGGCAGAAATGCTGGCGACCAATGTCCAGAGCCTTTTAAGCCGCGCCGCTATGGAAGGCAACCGCAATCTGGATATCCAGATCGCCTCTCCGAACCAAAAAGAATTCCGTGACATTGACGGTTTGCGTATTTCGGCCAAAACGTCTTTAAGCCCCGAAAAGATCCAGGAAGTCGCTCAATGGCTTCGCAAGCCTGGCATCCATCCGTTGAACTGCGGCGTTTTCGCCCTTCATGATTTCTTGAAATTAAGCAAAATGCCGATCTCCCTGGAACAGGCGGCTCTTTCGACCCTGTCGGTCGACCTTCTTACAGACATTGTCAAGCCCGGAGACCCGACGCTTAAAACGTCCCTTTACGCGATCGATAAGGTCATCTCGCTCTATCAGCTCGATCACGCGGTCATTAAACTGGAACCGCAAGATATCCTAAAATTGAATGTTCCGTTCATCGCCAATTTCGGACAAGAACACTTTGTGACCGTCACGGCGATCGATGACAAAGGTGTCCACGTTCAGGACACCGGCGTTGAGCGGATCATGTCTCAGGAAGACTTCTTAAAAGACCTGAGCGGATATGTCTTGATCTTAAAGAAGAATATCCCGATCTCTGTTTCTTACCAAAATGTTGATGATGTCGAAAAAGCTTTCGTCTGGGGCGACCGCTGGGTCGATCAGTCGGATGAATTGCCCGGTCTTTTGGGCGATGTCGGCGAAGCCTGGGCGCGCGCGGGGACGGACGTTGCTATCACGGTCGTTATATCGATCGTCACCTGGGGTTTCGGGACATGGTTAAACAGCCTTGCTGAGGCTGGAAAGATCGCCGGCATGCTGGCCAAGCTCGCCAGCGAGCTGGCCAAAATGGGCACGATCATTGCGGGCATCGCCGCGATCGGTATCGGTGAACTTGTTAATACCATTAATCAGATCGCGATCATGAACGGCTGGTGGGACGAGGATGTGGGCTTCGTCATGGGCATTGTCCTTTCTACGGCGCTGTCCGTCGGCTGCGGTATGCTGACGTCGGGCTTTGCCGGAGCTCTGGATTCTTCGGTCAAGGCCGGGACGAACGGGTTGACTGGCGCGGCGCTGGGCGGGGCTGCGTTCCGGGGATTGGGGACCGGGATCGGCAACGTGCCGGTGGTTTTTGCCCAACGAATGGCGCAGTCGCTGATCGTTGCTTTTCCAAAGGCTTATCTTGCTAGAGAATTAGATAAAATTATAGACATTGATGATCCTATTTTAAAACAGGCCGCGGTCGGCTTTCTTTCAAGCCTGGGAACACAGATCGGCCTGATGGGACTTTCGTTTAGTTTAGACCAGGTTGGTTTAGATTCTGTTAATTCATTCTTAGATCTAAAGGCTCCTGAATCTTTGGGAGAATTTTTAAAAGAAGCGGGTCTTTCGATTGGCCGAGGACTTGTTGGGAATGCGGCAAGCATCGGCTTGCGGTATTTATTTTTAGAAATCGATGATGAAACATTTGCGGCCGACACTCTTGTGTCCCAGGCTATTGGTCAGGTGGGACAAACCTTTGGAAACCTTTTATTTGATATTGTCAGTTCAGGATCCTTGCCGCAAATTTTAAGAGGGGATGTTAAGAAAGGAAATTTTGTAGGTGATGACGAGGTTGTTTCTGCCGGACTGTTTGCGCGAGATTCAAACGGCGATTTACAAGAAGCTTATAAGGATGATAAAAACAATTATTACATTTTAGGAGAGAACGACCAGAAACAGCTTGTAGGAATAGATAAAATTGTTACCCGCGGGATCGGAGATTCGGGAGTTGTTGAAAGACCTGGAGATCAGCTCGAAAGCTTCAGAGGCATAACAATAGATGGTTCTAATTATGCTATACGCAAGAGAGACGGACAGCTGGTCGATGCCAACGACCAAAGGAGCCGGTATTTTATATTAGATAAACAAGGCCGGCCGGCTTTTCTTAATGTTGACAGCGACGGAAAGGTCACGATCCCTACAGAAAGTTTTGCGCAACTTAAAGCAAAAGGATTAGATCCCGAAGGAAACTATTCTCTTAAGGAAGACGCTTTAGAAGGGGGATTGCCGCAGCTTCATTTGATGCAGAGGCAGGCCCTATCCTCCAGATTGCTGGCGGAAGCTGTGCAGGGATTGGTAGGCGTAGCGATCGCCTTTGGAATGGATCGGCTGGAAGATGCGGTGATTGATGAAGATGATGAAGGGCAAAAAGATAAATACCAGACCCTTGGTTTACGTTTGGTCGGATTTTTGGGAACATTGGTGCTGGCAGAAGGAGCTTCCGCGCTAGGCCGTTCCAGCGGCAGCGCAGACGGCGCCAGTTTGGAAGGCGGGAGCGTTTTGAGTGCTTTCGGGGACACTTTTTATAGAGGGGGAGCGACCTTTGCTTTACAGCTTGGCAATAATTTCTTAAGGGCAAACGGCACCATGCCGAGCGGATGGGAGTATGGAAAAGGAAGCTTTGATTCTATTGAACAAATGGTCCGTTTTTATGAGCAGGCCGGCGAGCGTGCGGGTTGGGGAATGGATTCTATTTCTAAAATCCGCGGTCTGCGTAAACAGCTTGATGAAAACGAAGATCTGACGGATGAACAAAAACATTATTATTTCTTTATGGGAGTTTCGAACATAACCAAAAAGGCGAAAGATGAATGGGCCATTGATCAGGTCAATACCAACCTTGCCGGAGGTTTTGTCAACAATGACATGTTCATTGAGGGAGGGATCGTTACAAATATTAAGTCAACATTGGGGATGTTGTTATCGAAATTCCAAAAGCCGGAGATCACAAAAGACCTGTTAGGGTTTACTTATTATCGATGGGCTCTGGAAAAGACCGGAGAGGTAGAGATTGATGGAAAGACAGCTAAGGCTTTAGAAAAACTTGAGGGTGAGGCTAAGCAGGCGGGCGAAGAGCAGAGCAAGAAAGTTGATCGTTATGCTTATTATTTATATAAAACATCCGATGTCAAAATTGATACAAATATTATAGCGGAAGAAACAGAGGTCAGCATTGCCGGGGTCGGCCCTGCCGGATGGGAGATCGCCAAGATCCAGCCTGGCTTTGGAAGGGTGTCGTTTGGGATGGTCCTTGACGATGGCCTTATGAAGAAATTAGGAATATCAGAGGGGGATATTCGTGATGGATTGGTAAAGAACGAAAATGGAGATGTGGATCTTGCTAAGACCCGCGATTCTTTGAGCCCGGATACGGTTGTCGGTATTGAAAATTTATTAAGATTGTTCAAAGAAGACAAAGGCCTGGATCAGATCTTTAACACAACTGTTTATTTAGGAGAAGGAAAAACAGATCCAAGAAGCGTTAAGATGGAATATTTTCGTAGCGCTGGCGAAGTAAGTCCTTGGACCGCCAAAATTTTTAAATATAACGCTCCGGAAACAAAACAATCCGGAGGACAGGTCGTAGAGAAGAGCAAAACGGTTTATTCTCTGGGATTTCAGCCGGATTATTTGAACCCCAAGGGCGCAGAGGAAGCTAATCCCACATGGCTGATTGGACGTTTTAACGCGTCGGCTGCGGTTTATGGATATGACCGCACTCCAGGCGTGAAGGATGAGAAAGAACATATTTTAGAATTTGAAAGCGCAGCTGGTTTTAGATGGGCTTCGAAGCTTCCCGGGTCGATTGAACAGGGGCTTCCTCTTGGAGAAATGGGAATCGCTCCTGCGGTCAAGTTCGGAAAAATGAACGCCAATCCCCGGGTGTTGGCTGTTTATGGGGACAAAACATATTACGCCCGTCAGGGAAGTCAGGGCGGGGCGTTTCAAGCGATCAATGATCTTGTCGGTTCTTTTATATCAGAGAGAAGTTTTCGTTATGATTCGATAGTCGGCGCTTTAGATGAAGGATATGTTATCTCGACATTTGAAAAATGGGGAGAAGAACCCGGGGTCGATAAGACGGGACTTGTGCGTCTCGCCGGCGGAGGACAGCAGCCCAGTACGCTTATGATCTTCAGCGTCAATAAGGACCGTAAGATCGAGATGGATCCTCAGACGCTTGAGATCAAAGAAAAAGAAGGTGTCAATGCTTTAAATGGACTGGGAGTGCTTGATCTTTTTACAGCAGGGATCTCGCCTTTGGAGATCTTGCGCGGAAATATAGCGACGGGAAGTTTCTCTCCTGAACAAATGGCCGCCTATGAAGCGTCCTGGAAAAAGCTCGACGATAAAGCCCGGCAACTGGTCATGAAATTGGGCACTGATAAAAAAGTGCTGAAAGAGCTTTTAGATATCGTTAACAGCTATATCGCGCAGAACGGAGCGGCTTCTGCAACGCCGGAAGGGCTGGAAGCGTTCGTTAATTCAAAGGAAGAAGCGAAAAGCGCGGTCGGCAATCATATGGGGGAAGTGAAGGATCTTTTAGGCTTGCAACAGGCGCTTGAGGAGGTCAAGAAGCTGAATCCTTTAGATGCGGGGCAGACCCGTTTTGCCCGGGCCCGCATGTTTTTGCCAGCGGAAGATGGCACACATCCTTCTGCGACCACCGCATCGTTTTTCCAACAGGGAGTTATTGATGAATTAACCGTAGAGGCGCTTCATCAATATTATGTTAAGGAAAGCGATAACCCGACGCCGCCAGAAGTGAAATTCGTCAAGCCCGGCACATCAACGGTCGCGGACGCTGAGACGCTGGACTCGCCGTTTGGAGTGCTGCCGAAATACGCGTCTCTTTCTGAAAGCATTGCAGGCGGTGATATTTTTTATAAAGACGGGCAGCTTGCTGATTATACAGCGATCGGCACAAGCGGAACGATTTTTAATCTGGACGTATCAAGCGGCCGGGCTATGGCGTATACGGTCGATGCAGCTAGAAAGATAAATGTTCCGGAGGCCTTTGATAAGCGATTTAAAACAGAATATGCCGGCGATTATAAGATGCAGATCTTTTCTAACCGCAGCGGTGTTATGGCCGGAGAGGGGTCCATTCTTAATTATGGTAATAATTTCGGCTGGACCATCGGAGGCTTAAATGATTCTGAGATCAAGAACGCCATCGCTGTTCATGACGGATTGAATGTCCGCTATTTCGGAACGGAAGGGAAGGAAGGGTCAGAAGTAACATTTTTGCAAACACGCACATTTAGAGAATATAAGCCGACCGCGGATATAGAAAGGAATGCAACATTAACAGAAATCAAAGATGGCAAAACCGAAGTGGTTGGCTTAATTCATAAGATGGATACTAAGGTTTTTGAGCTTTCTTCTTTTGAAATTGGCGGCGGATTCAGATTTTCGCTGGAAGGCAAAGGATCGGATTTTAAAGACACCTCGATCGCTCCATTATATCGTTTTGCCACAAGCGATGGAGCTACCATAACCGTTAAGCTTCCCGATGAGCCGGATGCGCGTGTTTTGAAAGCTGACGTGTCTTTAGATTTTTCTGAAAAAGATGATGGGACTTTCCTGCGCCTGTCAAATTTAAGAGGCGATTATGACGTCAAAGCAGAGGCGGCGGGAAATAATTCAGTGGAATTTAGAAAAGGACAGAATCTGGTCATTCCTATTATAAGCGCCCTTGGCCGAGCGACGATAAGAGAGCAAGAAAAAACAGTCGATCCGGCTCTTATAGGAGAGATTGCGAAAAAGGCCTCAACCGAACAGCAGCCTATAGACGCGAGTCAAGTGGTCGCTTCGCATTTTGTTTCTGCCGAGTTTATGGATAAAACGGCGGCGCCAGGGGCATCTGCCGTGTTGGTCGAAGCGAAAGCGGGAAACGACGGCAAAAAGCAATTCGTTCTTTATGTTCTTGAAGCCGAAAACGAAGCGGAGCCAAAGGATCTTGGCCCTGTTCAGGTCATGGTTTCTCTTGATGAATTTTTACAAAGAGGGAAGATCGCTTTGGGCGAGGGCGAGAAGCAGCAGCCAGTTGTTTTTTCGACAGCTTCTATTAAAGACGCGAACGGAAATGTTATTACCGGGCTTACAGCGGAAACAGCACGAACGGCCCTAGAAAGCGCGGCAAAGAAAGATCCGTCCAGAGCCGTTTTTGTTGAACAGGTCCTTGTCCTTTCCAGTGAAGATGAGGAAAGTAAAAAAATGGTGTTAGCACAATTCCCGGAAGGAACCCAAGCAGGAATTCTCGGGAAAACACTGTTTCTTACGCCGGAAGCCCTGCAGGATCTGGCGAACGTCTCTTTTTCTCAACCGTTGAATCCCTCGCAAATTGTTGAGGTTTCTGCTGCGGATGGGTCCTCGCGCAAAGTGCTTTCCGATCCAAGCCTTTCGGCGGAAGACGCGATCTTCGCGGCAGGCGTTATACAGCAACAGCTGGTTTCTACTGCTAAAGTCGAGGACGCGGGATTTTTCTCAAAATTCACACATATTGGAATTGTTGAAGATGACCAAATTATGGGTGGTCAAATAGCCATAAGTTTTGAAGGGGATGTTGCCCTTATTACTAAGAGCGGTCTAGCAAAGATCAAGGAGGCTCAAGAAACAGGAGAGTCTTTCTTGGGGCTGCTTGATAGAGGCAGGATCAATTCAGAGGATCAAAATTTTCAAAATTTAGGTTTTGTCGGAACCCTTGCTAAAGCAGACCCCTTGGCTGAGATCACCTTTGAGAATGGCGGCAAAGCAAATGTTATAGCTGTTGATTTTCAAAAAGGAAAAATTCCTGAGGTTCTTGAAGCCAGGGATGAAAATGGAACGCTTATAGGGCAAGCTCTTGTTGAGAAAGCTGAACCGCGTCTTTCCTATTTATACAATCCTTTGCAGCAGGGGTATCAGGAGGATATTATTGCTGGGTTTGATATGAGCGGAC
Source organism: Candidatus Omnitrophota bacterium (assembly GCA_022711395.1). GTDB lineage: Bacteria > Omnitrophota > Gorgyraeia > Zapsychrales > JANLHA01 > JAKLFA01. The sequence continues at coordinate 322,286 of JAKLFA010000003.1, forward strand.
GGCTTTTTGTTCCCTCCACAATGCCGGTCAGCATTTTTAAAGAAGTTCAAGAAACAGCTTTGCCTGCGGGGGCTCCGGAAGCCATTTTAAAAGAAAAAGGTCTTTTGCCGATGACCAGCCGTTCATTGAGCGGATTTTCCGGGATCATTGATTTTAATCAAGACGGGCAATTTAGGATCCACGCCGGATCAAGAGGGATCAATGAGGCCATTCAGATCATGCTCACGAAAGGCACGCCTGAAAGCAAAACAGACTGGCTTGTTACAACCTTGAAGCAGACAAGCGTTGATTATTTCAATGATTCCGGCATTAAATCCTTGAGCGAGTCTTTTGAGCAAAAGCTGAGCCAGGCTTTTTCCAGCAATAATTGGGTGGCTGTTGATAATGAGGCAAAAATTACAACATTTTTGGAGGGAACAGCCAAAGGACGAGGCCTTTTGCGTTGGCATGGTGAAGATCTTAATTTGAATGGATCTTCGGGAACGATGTTCGCCAAAGTTTCCGTAATAGATGCCAATGGGCAGACAAAAGAGCTGAAATCCAAAGAGGTTTCTTATGATCACGCCCTTGCTATGGAGAAAGGGCGAACGAATCAGGGAGACGCGTGGGTTCCAGTCAGCGGACGTGTTGCGGAAGCGTACGTGAAAGCGAATGATGTGAGCGATCTCCCGATCGATCTTAAGAATATTCAGATCTATAAGAGACCGATGAGCCAGGAGACGCTTGATGCGTTAGTTAAATTACGGAAAGCTGTGCAGCGCTATCAAGCTGATAAGATGTTTGGTGACGGGGTATCAGCTCCTCAGGCGGAGATGGACAAGATCATCGAGCAGGCCGAACGGCTTTATGGACGGGTAACACCGGATACGATTGTAAAAACCATGCTTTTTGGTGGTGCAGGAATTAACAGCAGCATGGTGGATGTTATTTTAAACGAACACAACGCTTCTGTTTTCAGAGATGCCGCTGAAAAGGATGGATTAGCCGTTCAAATTCAAACGGATGTGCATTTGTCTGTATTGTCCCGAGGGCTAGAAGGTATTAATGCTTATAGCAATGTTTTATTAAGTGGCCTTGATTTGACTTCAGACGCGGGAAAGGCTGAATTCCAAAAAAGGATCAAGGATCTTAGAGAAACGTTGGCAAATAATCCAAGAGCGTCGGCCATGATCCATCTTTTAAGACGGGAGGATCAGGCGGAGGCCGGTTTGTTAAATCGTGCAATTCAGTTTGTAAAGGTGGGTCCGGGAGGGACCGGAGGTCTGGGCTCTAATATCGAAGATCCTGCCAAATTTGCCGCGTTGGTTCTAGTGGCTATTTATAAATTGACCGAAGGCAAAAAAGATATGATGAATAAGCTGGATCCAGCACAAAATCCAGCGGTGGCGGTTATAAACGCCTTATATAACAGCCCTAAGTTCGATCTTGCTGCCGTAGGAAGCCTTTTTGATGAAAAATTGAACGGTTCTGATCTGGGGCTTACAGAGGAGCAAAAGGCAAGTGCTATTAAGTTTTTGACCGATGTCGGGAACTCAATGCGGGCGGAAGATGATGCGGAGACCGCTTTTCAATTTATTGTGCGTAATCAGGATCGTCAAAAGATCTTAGGAAGCGTCGAAGTTTTATTAGGAGAAAAGGTTTCAGAAGAATTAAAACAAAAGATCGGGATCGTTACCAATTTTGAGGGGGCTTTAGATAACGGAAAGGTCAGGAGGGTCGTATTTGGGGCATTTTCGGATGATACTTACAAAGCCCTTGCAGATTTTGGCAAGCAATTAAGAGCTGTTGTCAATTTGAGCGAAACGTTCAATGACGCCGGATTGACCTTGTCCGAAAGTAAAACGTTAGTGGCCCAGGTCAGCGCCCTTCAAGAGGGAGGAAAGGCAGTAAGCCCGGCGGATGTTGTTGTTCAACTGTTTGAAAACAGCGCGTATAAAAATCAAATGATCAAGATTTTTGGAGCCCTGGGAATTAAAGACGAAGAATTCTTAAATGCTGCGGTAACGACTTATCATGCGACGCAACGGGAGGCCAAAGAAAACGAATTTCTAAAAATGGCTAATTTTATGGCCTCGGCTGGGCCGGCTAATATTGCACGCATTTTTGCGGACCCGAACAGTGCTACTCAAGCGACATTAAAGGCGGATGGCGAAGGAGAGGCTTTATGGATCGCGTTTGGGAAGCCCCAACAGAGCCGATTGGAAGTTTTTATGTTCGCTTTAGCCAGCGGAAACACTAGTGCGATCGGGCAAATTTTAGGTGAGGCCAAAGTTTCTCCGGAAGAGATCACAAATATACAGATCGCCGCTCTCCAGTTCAGCAAAGAAGCCGCGGCCAATGATTTTAAACCTGAGATCGTTCAGAAAGCTTTTAAAGAAAAGTTTTTACCGTCTTTATCGGATAAGGCCCTTCAGGCTCTAACGAATCGCGATACCATTGATCAGATCGCCCGCTTTGTTAATCCGGAATACGACCAAAAACAACTGGAAGTCAATTTCAATCCCTTCCTGGAAGGCTCGGTATTCAGCAAAGGGGAACCGGCCGGAACGGACGGTATCACGGTCGCGCGGGATGATTTCGCCGGAGTGAGCTCTGTTCTTAACAGCGGCGCGGTAACGATCAAGAACGGCACGTTCTTTGTGCAGGAAGCCGGGCTTAAAACGACATCTCCGATCTACGCTCCCGGCGTGATCGGGACGCTGGAGAATGTGATCAACTATAAAGAAGGCTTACCTGTAAGCGCCTCTTCGATCAATGTTAAGTATTCTGACATGATGACGGCGAAAGGAACAGATTGGAATGTTAGTTATGGCTTGTTCGCTTTGAAGGCCGGCCAGATGGAAGAAGGTCTTTATGGGCCGCCAGTGCCTGTCGCGGCAACTTTCGGACTGGAAGGGATTGATAAATATCAGCAGGATTATCTGTTTGTTCCGCAGGATTTTTCGATCGCTGAAGGGGTTGCGGTTAAGCTTGCTAAAGAAAGCGGCTGGTCCCAGACACGGTTTGCTGATGGAAAAACTTTGAACGGACAGTTTACAAAAGTTGTTTTGAAAGACGGCTTTTTAAGCAGTGCGGCGTTATATGGCGAGGGATCTTTCTGGGAACGGGTAAAGAAGGAGAAGGCAGGATATAGTCCACGGCAGGCTACTGATATGGATTTTGCGACGTTTGCTATGGTTGAAGGAGAAACGGTCAAGAACGATCAGGGGGTTGAGGAAAAATATACACGATATGCAACACCGGCTAACGTCGATAAGACCCTTGGTTATATAAATGAGAAAAGCATACCGAAGGACATGGGCCCTGATGGAAAGAGGTCTTTAGAGGTCATGAAGGCCGAAGGCGGACGATTGGTTTTTGCTCTTGGAGCGACAGGAGCAGATGGTAAAGGATATTTCACCGGGATTCTTCGGCCGGATTTTAGAAGGTCTGGGAGCTTGCATTTGTTCTCCAAAGACGCGCGCATTAAGCCGGTTTATGATAAGGATGGAAAGGTTATTAAAGGTTCTTTTGACCTGAGCAAAGCTGTTACACAATTCGTTGAAGGAACCGGCGATTTTAATACAAAAGGGTTGCCAAAATTTTTAAACGCTCTTTATGATCAATTTTATGCAGCGGAAGGGGTTCAGCGTAGTGTTGCTGTTAAAGATGGACTATATGCTTATGGGCGCATTGCTCACGTTGTCCCCCAAGGAAAACAAGCACAGGAAAACTATAGCAATATATCAGATGCCCCGGAAGATGTTTTAGTTGGGCAGGTTTTTACAGAAGATGGAGTAAAATATTTTGGAGCAGGGGATCTGGGAAGATTTACCGACAATGCTTTTGTTGGGTTGGCCAAAACAGGGTCGTTTAAGGTAGATCCTTCGCAAAAAACAATTCCGAGTTGGCTTCTTTTTGAAGAAAAAGGTCTTCAAGTCCTGGGAGAAGGCGGGCAGTGGTTGGGTGTGAGCAAAGATACTTATAATATTAATATCTATCAGATGGCCCTTGGTCAGCGTGAGGATGGGTCGTATGCTCCACTGTTGACCCGGGAACAGAAGGTTGACCGCAAAACGACATGGCGAGAAGTGAGGGTCCAGGGAGATGATAAAGAGTTTGAAAAAGCAAATCAGGAACTGCTGGACGCAAAGCGTCTACAGTTGGTCTTCTTGAAGGAGAAGTTGTCTGGAATGGGAGACGTCGTTCTGGAGCGTCGCCAATGGGAATTTTCGACAATGCGAAAAATGAACAGCACGATGGCCTGTCACGGGGGAGGGGTTTCGTGTGAGCGCCCTGCCGCGATCAAAGAATTAGACCGGCTGGAGGCGCAAGTTAGAGATTTGGAGAATCAAGTGGGTCTGCTTTCTGCAGAGTTCCGGCCGATCATTTCTTACGGCTCCAATTGGGGCTATTTGACGGATGATAATGGTAATGCGACGCGTATGGAGTATTTTTTGGAAAATGGTGAACTTGTCGGACAGTTTGGAGCGGGGGAATCCGGAAGGGCCGTCGGCATGCCGATCATTTCATATCAAAAGTTGATCAGCGATCCTTTTAATGAAATAGCCAAGGAGGGCGCGGAGAATACGCTTCTTGGTAAGCTGGCGTCTGGTGATATAAAGACGGGAGATGCGGTCAAGCTTCCGAATTCGATCGATCTTCATGCGGGCGATATTACACATGTGGTGAAATTAAAAGGAAGGCTGACCAGAGACCAGGTTGGGAGGGACAATACCGCACTTTATGATTTAAGCGGTGATTTTAGTGTGGGGATCGTGATCGATGGTGTTGATACTTATAAAGGGGAGATCAGGGCCCGGACAACAATGGATATTCCTGGCACGCAGATCCTTTTACCGGACCCAGACTCGGTCCTGATCGATAAGCGCGCTAGTATCTATAATCCGCTGAGCGATACTAAAAAATTTGATATTGTAAAAGGGGCGGATAAAAAATCATTTAACAGCTTTTTGTATGCAGCCTCAGAAAAAGAATATCAGAAAAAATTAAAAGAAATGACCGTGGGATTGACCGCGAAGGCTTTTAGTGACGCGAAATACGCGTCTCAATTATTAGGCAAGCCCCTTCAGGAAGATTGGGTTGGATATCCCAAGCTGACCTATCAAGAAGGAAAAGATTTGCATGCAGCAATTAAGAAAGAAGCGGAAGCAAAAACAAATCAGGAGTGGGTTCAGGATGCAAATCGAGCGGGTTATCGTCTTGAATTCGGAATGATGGATCTTGATGACCAGATAGCATATATGCGAGAGGATAAAAATAAGGGCGGCCTTGGAATGCTGTTGTTTAGTTATGACTATGAAGGGGGGGCCGCATTTTTAAATTTTATGAACAACCCGGATCCGCTTGTGCATGCGGAAACCAATGAAGAGCGCACAGCTATCCGGATGGCAGAGATTGTTTATGGGGCTAATTTCGATCTAGATGAAAAGATGGATGATTTCCGGGTTAGCAGAGAATACGAAAAAGCTTTAAGAAAAGAAGAGAGAAACGACCGTTATGAATTTGCTGCGGGACATTATGAGCCCTGGCAGCTTTTGAATGATGATAATAATTATCAGCAACTTTCAGCGATTCGCACGCCGAATTCTGTGACGCTGAAAACAGGGCAGAAGGGTGGGCTTTTAGGATGGTTAGGCAATCGATTTAAAGATGACGAGACATTTACTGCGGCGGAATTAGAGGCCAATCGCGAGCAGAGGATCAAAGAAATCCATGAGAACAGCCTTAAGTATAAGGGTCAGGGATGGGGCCCTGATGATGATGACACAAGTTTTAGTTTTATGTCCGGGGGCCGCAACTTCGAATTTTCTTTGGATGATGAATACGCCAAGCCGGCTTTTTATGATCTAGCCTATCATGGGTATGATGAGTTGGGTGTTCATGCGCAAACAATTGGAACTTTAGGGAACATGGTCGCGGTAACGACGACCATTGATGTTGCAAGTTATGCCTGGTTGGCAGTGGACGTTATCGTGACGGTTGGCACGTTGGGGGCGGCTACTCCCGCGACAGCTGCTTCGGAGGCCGGTAGAATAGCGGCAACTCAAGCGGCAAAGAAAGGCTTGATGTTCGCTGCCAAAAAAGCTATTTATACTCAATTGCGTAACGCAGGTTTTAGGGCAGCCACGTCTCATGCTATGGCCAAGGTCATTGTTCAGGCAGGGACAAGGGCCCTTATATATGCGGGCATAAATGTCGGATTTACGGCGCTGATAAGTGGAGGAAAAGCAGACGCTGGTGATTATGCCAAAGCTGCCGCTTGGGGTGTTTTGTTCTCCCGTCCGTGGGCAGGATTGGGGCGGATGTCTGCCGCCGGTCTTGTGAAATCCGGCATGAACAAAATAACTTTAGCAGCGCTTAAGAATGTTCGAACGGGATCAACTGCCGCCGTCCAGGCAGTTGGACAACAGATAGCAGCATCAGGAGCCCAGATCGCCGCAACAGGAGGGACGACCGCAGGGGTTTGGGGACAACGAGTAGTCAGTCTCGGCCAATTTGTTAATCGACATGATAAAGCGATTGCATACACAGGCCTTGCGGCTATTTTGGGAACGGGAACATATTTTGGAGTTAAGTCTCAGAAAGAAAAGCTCGGAGAATTCGTAAAGACACACATAAATATAAGTTCTATCGGCGGTGGTTTGGTCGTTGGCGGGATTGCTGCAGGAGCGCTTTGGGGCAGGGACAAGGTTATGTTTGCAATGAAAGAAGGGATCAAAAAATTTAAGGATGCTTTTTTGTATAATATCGTCAAATTTGACGATATTATACAAAAAAGCATCCTTTCAAATTCAGTAGGAAAAGTCGCTTTGGGTTCTATTATTGGCACCGGCGTGGCGGCGGCAGGCGGATATGGAATTAATTCAATATTTAATAATGACAGCTTAGACTCCCGTGGATATGTGGCAAGCGTTGGAACTCTCGCTTTGGCAGGGTTGGCGCTTTATGGCGCTAAGAAAATTCCCGCGCCTGTTTTGCAGAATATAAAAACACGGGCCGTAAATGTAACTAAGCCGTTAGTTGCTATTGCTAAAGAAAATCCCAAGGCGGCCCGTTATGTTGCAGTAGGCGCAGGGGCGGCGGGATTGTCAGCGTATGCCGAGTACCAATCCTATAATCAGTATATGGCGAAACAGAAAAGTTTAAAACCCGGTGAATCAACGTCCTATACGGGCTATGGGCGTCCCACTCTTGCGATTGCCAGCGCGTTTGCTGCTGTTCTTGGCGGCAGAAAAATGTCGCGATTCTTGGCAGCGAATCCAGAGGCATTATTGATCAGCATTTATCAAACAGGAGTAGATGCTCGGTATGATCAGAATCCAGCGGAAAGCAGCCTTTTAACGAATGTTTTTAGAAGCATTGTTTTATCGCCTGGTCGTGCCATTGTAGGAAGCATGGCGGGAGAGGGCGGACGTAAATTCTTGGCGCGGAGGACATATTTAGAACAAGAGGCGATATTTGAATCTGCTCAGAATAATCTTGGAAGTCTTGGCGCTGCGGGGCTTTCTTTCGCTACGGCATATACTCGCGCCCTTTTTACGTGGGGAACGGGAGCTTATCAGGCTTCGGCAGTATTATCGCCACTCGATACGATCAAAGAATTTGCGGATATGTCCCGTAAGCCCAAGAACATTCCGCAGAACACCCAAGAAGAGTTTAAGCTTGCTCATTTGGCCTGGATGGCTGGAAGCATTATGGGTGTAAAACCGGGTGTGAAAGCGGCTAACGTTAATTTGAAAGGGCTTCTTCCTCCCGGCGGATTACGGCAAGTTCTTAGAAGAACAAACGCCGCTATGCCAAGCTGGGTTTTTGTTAATTCCGCCATTAATATTTTTGCTCCTAGTATTTTTGGAGAAGGAACAGATGAGATGCCGGATCGTATTAAATCAACGGCTTATCAATCTGATAATGTTGCCCGCGGGGCGTTCGGGGCGGCATTGCTTTATAATGCGGTTCTTTCTCCAATTGTTAAAGGAGTTTCCGCTCGATATACTCGCGCCACACAGAATTGGAGCACGACCACTCAGACCATGGTGGGCGGCGGCCTTACAGTCAGCGGTGTGGCCATGCACGTGTTGGGCACTCAATGGAAAGCCAGATTGGAATCAGAATATGAACTTCTTAAAGCGGAAGAAGTCGCTTTAGCAAAAATAAAGAATAGGGCCCCGGATTTTAGTAAGATCCCCAAAAAGGGAGTTTTTGCAAATATTCTGGCTAACAGCGGATTGCTTGTTCAAAGCGTCGGAACATCGATTCTATTGAAACGCCTTCATCCAAATACTTGGACAAAAGATTTTAAATCATACACAAATCGGCAAGGGACGTTTTTTGTTGGCGGAGAGACATCATTGACAGCAAGAGTAACAGACCGGCTTTTTGTTCGGCCAGGAGCGTTTTTAACCGGCACATCACTCGGGGTTCTTTCCGCTGCAAGCGCGGTCTACGGAAGCAAGAAGCTGGTGGTGGATCACGTGATAAGCGCTTTTCAGGCTCGTCAGAATAATGAAGCAGAGGGAGGGTTTTTGAGTCATTTTGCCGCAAACTATCTTGAGAAAAGCACGCCATATCTTTTAAGAGGAAGAGAGTATTCAATAAATAAAGCAGTAGATTTAGTGGCCATGGCAAAAGCTTTGAAAGTTCTTGATAAGGATGCTACGTTCGATGAAAAACAAACGATCAAAGATAAAACATATTCAAAGATGACGAACGAAGCCCTTAAGGAAGAGGCAAAGGCATTAGGCATGTCTGAAACAGAAGTAGATAAAAAATTGCAAGCCAATGATCGGGATGCGATTGTATGGGCTGTCATTAAGGGTAAAGTGGACCGGGCGATGGAATCGTATAAGGTTGCAGGAAAAGATAATGAATACAGCTTTAACGGGGAACTTTTCAGCAAAAATCGAGATGAAAATTATGAGCGCAGGGTCGGCGGATACGGGACAGATTTACCAATTTATTTGCTTGAAGGGTTGATGGTCGCGGCGACGGTCAAAGGCATAAAGGAATATCGAAGTAAATTTGCTGAGTTAAAGAGAAATAATGATTCAGTTAAGGGTGTTTCCAAAGGGCTCGATGACTATTTTGCGGAATCAGGAAAACTCAGACAGGCGACTGATAAGTTTGGTCAAGAACACGCTTTTGGGACTGCGGCGGCATGGGCTGGCGCTGGCGGCGTTCTTTGGGGAGGCGGCGAATTGTTGGAGAGGGCAGGGCAGGGACAAAAGAATCAGACTATGCAGGAATGGGGGAGGGCGATTCAGGTTCTGGGAAAGACCGGAGTTGCTATTGGAGGTGCGGTTGCTTTGGGCGGTTTTGGGGATAGGATTTTACAATCGTCCAAATTAAGCTTTGCTGGAAAAATGAACAGCGGGGCCATAATGGTTGGAAAGATGACAGCAGAAACGGCGAGCAATTTAGCTTTTGTTATGGCGCCTCTTTCAGGTGTTTTGGAAGGAGTTTCCTGGGCGGCCAACAAGGCGGTTCCTTTGGCTGGATCTGATATGGAAAAGAACTTCTTGAAATATACGGTTGCCGGATTCTGGGATGACACGCAGGTCTTGGCTAAGGACGGAAAAACCTGGATCGACAGAGGTGCAGTGAAATATCAGGGAGCCACATCGATTTTTGGTGTTATGGGCCGTGCGTATTCATCGGGCCTGTTCGGATATGATGTGGCGACGGGAGAACTGAAAGTCGCGTCTTTGAGCGATATTCCGACCACACCGCAAAAATTGCTTCCGCTTCCTGAGAGCATGGGCGGATCCCCCACGGAAGAATATAAAGGCCTTCAAGGACAAATGATCGGATTTTCTGCCGGATTGACAGCATTGCGATGGATGACACCGGTATTAAATAATATCAAATATGCTGATTTTGGACGCAGATTCCAAGCCATGAATCACTCGTTTGATAAAACGTTTGATATTGATCTGTTTAAGTCAAATTCAAAAGTAGGAAAGATGTTTGAAAGGTTCCCGCTTCATCCGTCACGCATGATCAGCGGCAGCATCGAGGAAATCGGCGAGCAGTTCGCCCAGATCGGCCTTCAGATGACGCCGGTGGGCTATGTGGGGCCGATCTTAAGGCAGTTCGGGGTTTCTCCGACGGCAGCAAGAAGCTTTTCAGAACAGTTCAATGAGATCGTTCAGGAGATCGTTTTAAGCGGAAGCAAGATCGGTGTTAAGAATTCACGGTATGCTAATCAGCAGGTCCTGCAGTTTTTATCGAACAATGCCGGACGGTTCTCCGGAAGCCAGGGCCTTGAGAACCTTAAGGCGGGCCTGCGGGACGCGGCCAGCGCCGACCAGCTGGGAGATATCCGGGCCGATGAAGTGGACTATGTGATCGAGAATTATGAAGAGATCGGGTTCGTGGATTCTTACGGCGTCACCATGCCGGCGAGAATGGTCCTTGCCGCCACTAACGGGATCGGCGCGGATGCCAGAGGATATGGCGCGGAACAGGCCAGGCAGGCGCTTGCGAACTTCAAGGCTTTGATCACGCAGGATATTGAACTTCAGATCGACGAGCAGAATCGATCCGTTGAGCAGGTGGCAAATGTGTTGGAGGCGCAGGCGCAGCAGAAAGGGCAGTCCTTTAACCGTCAAGAATTTTTAGCGTCTGCCAGATCGAGCGGACGGCTTATAACATCTGAGAAAAGGGCAAAGATCCTGGAAAGCTACACAAAGTCGCTGGAGGCTTTAGAAAAGAAAGATGATTTGACTGTTTTGGATGTGGCCCAGAAAATGGATGAGCTGAAGGGTTCATCCGCAAATCTTCAGCAATTCTTTACTTTAGCGGCGGACCGGGGAGGGTTTGACGCGTCCTCGCTTCAAGGCGTGACGTATGGCGAAGTTGCGGCGTTTTTGCATGAGGGCGGATTTAGAGGAACGCAGTTCGCGGGGGTGACCCAGAGCGATATGCGACAGCAGCTGTTTGGCCAGGCAGGAGATGTGACAGGTGCGACGATCTTCCGCCATGGCGATCTGGGCGCGGGCGGCCAGCAGCAATTATACGCCATGCTCAGAGGCGGCACGGGCATGGTTGCGGCCCATGATGTGGAAATGGGAGACGAGATCATCATTGAATCCATGGCGCATCAGCCGGTTTCAGCGGACGCTTTTGGAGGGACACAGCCTCAGGCGCCTCCTTCAGCCACGCCAGCGGCCAGCGCGTCTTCTGCTTCACCGACTTTAAATACGACAACACCGTCTTCATCACCAACACCGCTTGATCCTTCTGCACCGACACCGGGCACAAACGCATCCGTAACGCCTTCTACACCGACAACTCCTTCTGTTTCACCGGCTCCTGCCACAGCGCAGGCTCCGGCTCCGACTTCCGCAAGCGCGGCAGCAGAGGCCGTGGCTAAACTTGTAGAGCGCAAGCCTGGAGATATTGCCCGTGAAAAAACTTTGAGCAGCCTTTCCATGGGACGCGCTGTTCAGAGGGTCATGAAAAAGGCCAAAGATGGCAAAGTCGAATTGATAGGGTTTTTGAACGCCACGGCGCAGGCGGTTGAGATCGACGTTGGCTCCGGAGAAAAAGTTCAGCTGAAGAGCGGAGAATTTTTAAGAGCGAAAGACGCGGCGGTCTTTGGCTATGACGCTTCACGGCTGGCCGGCCAGACCGATAAAGCGCGCGTGAAGAGCTTCGGCTTTGATGAGGCTAAACCGGTCGCCTTGTTTGAGCAGGAAGTGGAGACTCCGGGTGTTACACAGATCAATCCGATGACCGGTAAACAGGAAGTCGTCAGCCGGGATAAACTCCGCACAGTCCGCCGAGAGGTCATGACCGATGCCGCGACCGGCAAGAGATTTATTGAACGCAAGATCGCTGATGTTGAAATGACGGTCGGTGTCGAGCAGGCGCCTTTAGCGAATGTTCCGCAGATCGAAGTCAGGTCCACGCAGGAAGTGACCGTGGAAGGCGATAAGGTCGTTGTTTCTCCCCGGAAGATGACCAATACGATCCATATTGTGCAGCCTGCCGCCAGCGAAGAAGGAGTTGCTCCGGCAGCGATCGATCCGCAGGTCCAGGCGTTAGATGGCGCGCGGGTCGAGGGCAACGTGGTGTATTCCGCTTCCAATAATACACCGGTCGCGCTGATCCATGACGGTTACAGGTCCATGCAGTTCGTTGATGCCACGGACGCGGGTTACCGTATCAAGGGCGGCGATCTGTTCGCTGAAGCGGTGGTGCAGCGTTTAGGGCTGTCCCGGCATTTACCGTCTCAGGACGCCGAAGATGCCCCTGACATCATTATTCCAAAAGCTGAATTTGAGAACGCCCTTGGGCGCAACCGCGAGCTTTCTCAGGCTGACACACGGATTTTAGGAAACGTTGTTTATCGTAATGAAGCCGGAGAGATCCATACGGATTTTGTCGACCCGACAGGACGAAAATTTGTTGTTTTGAGAGGGAGCGATGGCGCTTCCTATATTATTGAGCGTGATGAAAGTGTCGGTGCGTATCGCGTGGCCGCCAACAATACGGAAGCCAGGATCCTTTTGCGCCGTTCCGGGATCAAGACCCGTTCAGAGGCGGGACAGGATATCCTGATCTCTGACGCGCAGATGGACCAGGCGCTGTTAGGTAACGGCAAGTTCCATATGGCGGCGGAGATCAACAGCCGTTTACGAAACAAACAATCTCAGGACCCGGCGGCTGATGCTCAGAAGCTGGCGCAGTTGACCACGGAATTGATCTCATATTATCATCCTAACGCGACCGTTACGCCAAGCGTGGAAAAGGGAACGTTAGTTCATACGTATAGCGTTCCTGATGGATCAGGCGGGCATAAGACATTCAGGTTCCTGCCGACGCTGGAAGCGGAAAAAGGAAAATCGTCCGAGCACTATCGCGAATCAGAGCGCGTGGACACAGGGTTCCAGGCGCTGGTGGCGGAGTTGACGCCGTTTAAGCCGACGGAAGGCGTTGGCGTTGTGGGCCATGAAGGCAGGCACGTTTTTGATTTCCGCATGAGAGTGCAAGGCGGCAGGCGATTGGGCGGCAGCGCGATGATCACCGGAGCCGTGGCCCTTCCGATCCGCAAAGGCTTTGTCAGCAGCGGAAAACGCAATGATCTTTCCGATGTTCAGCACACAAACATTTATTTATCCTCAGTCCAGGGCGCGCAGAAAGCGACCGAGTTGGGCGAAGTCCGGGCCTACCGTTCACAGCTTTTAGCCCAGGTCGGCCAGTTCCTGGAGAGCGCCGATATTGAGGATCATGAGCTGGCCCAGGAGCAGGCTAAAGATATGCTGTATTTTATGAAGCTTGCCCGAAACATTTCTTATAAAGCGGAATTTGGTTATCGGCAGGCGTTGGGCATTATTCGAGGAGGCCAGTTAGGACAGGATTTTGCCATTACAGCAGACCCCTTGAACGCGCAGGGTTCCATTGTTGTTGTAACATACAAAGATGCCAGCGGCCAGGTCAGAAAGATCCAGCAGCCGATCGATCCCCGGGCAAGGGACCGGATCAGCGCGAAATATGCCGCTCAAGGCATTACAAAGACAGACGATGAGGTCACAAAAGAAGCGGTCATTGAGATCTTTGAGAGCACGGTCCAGGAAGAGCAGGCCCAATCGGCCCGTATCGAGCAGGCGATCGTATTGTTGGATCAGGTGGGAAGAGACGCCTCTCAGTTCAATCCGTTAGCGTTCCGGGTGGCCTTTAAGGGTTACAGCGCGACATCGAGAGGCGGGAACACGCGAGAGCATTTAGCCCGCGTTTTTGACCAGGCGGTCGATAGAGAAAGAAATTTTGCCGGGATCGGCAATGAAGGGATTGCTTCAGATATTCAGGCCCGCCGTGTGTTGGCGGAGATCACGTCGGATTCTGTTCGCGTTGACGGAGGAAGCTCGGAGTTCACGAGATTGACAGGAAGAGCGGCGGATTCGAATATGATCTTGGAATACAACGCGCAGACCGGCCGAGGCGTGATCTACGAAAAAGAAGGGCAGAAGGTCATTGCTGACGCTCCGGTCTTAGGGAAAGACGCCAGCGGAAAAACGATCGTGGTCGAGCGGAAAGATCAGGTCAAGAAAACGGGCGGTAAGATTTTTGCTTTTGTTTCCGTCGGCTCCAGCGGCTCGCCGAAACAGATCCAGGACGTTCGCGCCAAGATCGATTTTGACAGCACGGCCAAGATCGAGGTCGTGAAGGCCCAGCAGCCGGCAACACCGGCCGCACCGGCAGGAACCAGCCCGGCGATCCTGGTGAGCGCTCCGGCTGCTTCCGCGTCGACCCCGGTTCCGGCTGTGTTGACAGCGCAGGCGGCCCTGTCACAGAACACAGAATCTTATAGCGCTGATATGGCGAGAGCCACGCCTGTTGAATTTGCAAAATATACATTGGGCCGTCAGGCCAGCAAAGGCAGCACAACAGCGCAGAAAATTTTGGCGGGCGAGATCCCGCTTCAATTAAGCGGAACAAGCGCGATCGTTCCGGCTGGATCAGATGCGGCAGAGACTCAGCCGACACCGCGCGCGGCGATCAATGCCGCATTCAGAGACAGCAAGCCGGTGAACGCCGAACTTTTGGCCGCCTATAACGCAAAGTCTGAGCGTCCGATCAGCGTTCCTCAAAATTATGTCCAGCAGGGTGAATTTTTGGTTCCGTCCTCTGGCGCCGTTTCTTCATCGACCAGCGCGGCAGTCCTTTCAACACCGGCGACTGAGGCCGCACTTCCGGCATTGGCCACGCCGCCGGATGTCGGCACGGCCGCACCGGTCGGCACATTGCCTGTTGCGCCTGTTCTGACGCCGGTGGCCGTTACAGGGATGCCGTTGGCGGCGGACCTTGACGCGATGAAGACAGCGGATAAATTAGCGCGCGCGCATATTGACAATATTATTGCCGACAAACCGGGCTCGGTTGAGCCGGCCGGCACATCTGCAGTCGATAGACAACCACAACCACGCGTGTCCCAGGGTTCGAGATATTCCTCCGGGCAAGGGGAAGTAACCGGGGCACGCACTGTCGATCAAGCGAAGGTCCTGGACGCGGCGATGAGCGCGGTCAAGCCTGATTCCAATCAGGTGATCGCGACCCGACGCGCGGATGGGACGATCGTTTCCATTATAAATCCGAACACGAAAACAGTTGAGATCGCCGGCGTTGCCTTGCAGCCCGGCCAGGAAGCGGTCATGGCCCAGGAACCGCAGACGCAAGAATACAAGGCCATCAAGGTAGAACGAAGGCAGAGCGAAGGACAGACACAGACGGTCGTGAGCGAACCGGTCACGATCGGGGCCATTCAATTAGAGCGCGGCGATATCGTTGAATACGCCAAGACCGGGGAGGTCCGGATCCTGGACAAGGCCAAGCCTCAGATGGTGAAGGCGGAAGTCGCAGGCCAGGTCCGCAGTGATATTGAACCGGACGCGGTCAAGCAGGTTGAGGTTCAGAAGACCTTCGGTGATCTGAAAGTGGTCAAGGCTGATGTTGCGGTCGCGACGGGAGAATCTAAAACTTTGTATGTGCAGCCGACTGAAACCGTTCAAAAAGTTTTCCCGGACCGTAAAGCGGACGAAAGCGGAAATGTCCGTTTGAGCGAGCAGGAAATAAAAACAGTCTTCAGCCTGGAAAATACAGGTGTCACTAATATAGAGAAGACCCGCCGTGATCTGAATCAGGCGGTTGTGGCGAAAGCGGAAGGACGCGGAGAGGTTAAGACGCTTACCGCAGCGCCGAAAGTTTATCAGCAGGCTGTTGAGGCGGCCCGTCAGGACCTGCAGGGCCAGTTGATGATCGCTCAGGCTAAGGCCCAGGACAGTAAAGGGGAGGACGAGAGGGCCCGGTTTGAAACGCAGGCCCGCCAGATCCAGAGCGAACTGGATCTTTTACGTGACGAGAATGTGGTTGTCCTCGATACTCCGCAGACACAAGTCCAGACATACAGAACAGAAGCTCAAGCTGAACAATTAAAACCTGAACAGGCTGTTGCCGTTGAGCGCGTCTTGAATGAGCGCGTGGAAGGCGGTTTTGTTGATAACACAGGCCGCGTCGTTGTATTTGCTGATACAGCGGAACGCAATTTCGATTATGCTGTCAAAACAGAGCAGGCGAATTTGATTCAGGACAGCGTGAAGGCGCGCGTGGCCGAAACAGTTAAACATGAAGTCGCGGCCGCGGCGAATCAATACAGCACGGATGCGGCCAATATCGAAGCCGCACGGACACGCATCGCGGATTTAGGTCTTCCGACGCAGGCAAGCTTGACCGGACGTGAGGGGGACAAGACGGAGGTCATGGATGCCTCCAGCGTAACGGCGATGTTAAGCGGCCAGAAACATGAAGTTCGTCCGTTTGACCGTCGACGGGAGGTCGCGCCGCGGAATTGGGAGGTCGTCTTCCCCGAAACAGTTTTTAAGGCCCAAAACATCAGCTTCCAGGAAGAAAAACTGATAAGCGCTTCCCGCGCCCGTGAAAGTTTCGTTCATGGATTTTTATTAAATCAGCCCCAGCTGGAAGTTGAGAGCGCGATCAGCAGAGTTCTTAAGAAACCGGTCAATCTTGACGATGTTAGCGATAGGATCACGTTAAGTTATTTTGATGAAGGAACGAATAAAGACGTCTTTAAGGTCACCATGACCGCTCAAAACGGAGAGCAATTTACATTTAAGCTCGCGCATAAGCAGCCGAAAAAGGGTGGCGATATCTCGCCGAGAGAAACGGTCAATCTTTCTGCCGTTTCAGATGTTTCCGGAGCGGTTCCCGGTTTTGGCGGGCGCTATGAATACAATGGCCGGGCATTTTATATTGAGGAATTCATTGAAGGAAAGACCGTTCGCCAGATCAACCAGCAGGGCGGTCTTACTCACGCGATCCGTGAAAAGTCGGTCAAAACGATCCTGGAAGTTTCTAAAACGCTCCATGATCTGGGAGAGGCCGAAGATATGCCGAAGGATATCCATACCGGCAACGTCATGATCCGGGATCGGGACGGCTCCGCTGTAATGGTGGATATCGGTAATAATTATGTTCCGGTTGGACAGGGGGTCCAGAACCTGGTCCGGTTCTACGGTTATTTCGGTGAGAACAAGGACAAGGGAAGCAATGAATTCATTTATCAGGCCCTTTTGGATGCCTATGGCCGGGAAGATGGTTTGAGATATTTGCAGAGCAATGTTGATCACATCAAGGCGGCCATGGCCTATGATCAAAAGACCGGCCGTGAAGCGGGCGTAACGTCACCCAAGAAAAAGCAGATCAGAGAGCAAAGGGATGAGCCGGCTCTCAGGACGGAAGATTCTCTGCAGGTCGTTCAGGAAATGGAAGATTTTATCAGACGCGTGTCCAGCAGCCCGTCATCGGATCTCGTAAGGGGCACGAACGCCGCGGTCATTGCTCCGGCCGTCACATATAAAGTTTCGCCGCCGCAGATGGATAGGCCTGTTCTGGAAAAGACCTTTGTCAGCCCGCAATTCGTCCATGACCTGAAGGTCCTGGGAGTCCGTGATGAAAATATTTCAAAGGTCGAGATCGGGCAAGGCGTAGGCGGACGGGAAAAGACATTTTATCCGGTCACAGCGGGAGATCAAAAGGTCGCCGTTGTCGTGATCGGCGGTGGTCAGGAGAATGTGGACCGCAGTTATGAATTCCAGAAATTGGTCAGTCAAAAATTGCTTGGTGTGACGCAGACTCCCGTGAGCCTTCAGAAATATCCGGGCGGCGTCGGGGTGAAGGTTGAAGAGTTGATTCCCGGGCCCAGCCTTGAAATTATTTCCCGCAGGCTTTATGAGCGCGCCGCAAAGCCGGAAGTGGATGAGGCGACACGCGGAAAGATGATCGCCACGGCGCAAGCCCTGACGCGAAAGAGCGTGATGCGCTATGTCAGGCTTTGGGACCAGTTCGGCATGACGGTCGACACAGATCCAAGTAATGTGAAGTTCAAGGCATCAAGCGAGAAGAGATTCGGGATGCCGGTGATCGTTGATCTGGACGCTCCGCAGGAATTTGATCCCAGCATGCCGGAAGAATTCACGAGATCTTCAAAAACAGCGTCGGAACTTATCGAATCTATAGGCGATCCCTTCGGTAACGGCACAGTGAGCTATGACGCCGTCATGGATGAATATGTGGCAAAAGCCGTCAGACAGGGCAAAACGGTCGAGGCAGGAAAGCAGGAAGGCGTCCGGGTATTAAGAGAAGCGCTGGCGGAGTTCAAAGCGAAGGCCGCTCCTACCGTTGGAATGAATTTCACGCAGATCTACACGGACCAGCTGACATCATATATTGATGGAGATGGCCTCAAGAATTATGAATATGTCGATCATCGCATTGAGAGGATGAATTTACCGGTCATGTCCGAGACGGAAGCGGTCAGGACCGCCGCCCGTGATCAGCTGGAGATGATCAAGACCAGACAGACGCTTGCCAGCGCCGGCACGAATTCCGCGGTTCTTTCCGAAGCACCACGGTCTGCGTTAGCCGCTGCGGTGGATCTTAAGACCGTTCTGCCGGTGAACGCGGAGACCCGCCGGCCGGAACTGAAGGTCGTTTCTTCAGATAAGAATTATGTGATCGTTGCTTCTGAGCCCAAAGAATCGGTCGTTCCGGGCAGGATGCAGAGCCATTTCAATGTTTATGCGACGGACGCTCAGGGCAAAGTCGAGATGTCCAATGGTGAGCCGCGCGTGATCGGTGATTTTAAACTTTCTTCTTCGATGCAGAACGGCCGTCCAGTCGTTGAGATCAATGAGGTGGCGATCCCCAGAGCGCAGGACAGAGGCCAGGGGATCTACGGCGCGTTTGTTGACCAGCTCAAGACAACAGTCCCTGCTGGCGCTGAGATCAAGATCACGGATGTCCGTCATGCCCAGACGTTGGCGGATTTTGCCGGCGCGGTTTCCACAGAACTTAAAGCCCGCGGAGACGTGGCCGGTTTGAAGGCTGTTAAATTCATGGCCCTCCGTTCAGAGCTGCAGCAGATCAATGATGACTTTGAACAGGGCAAGATAAGTCTTTTGGAATACACCATGGCGGTTGAAGCCCCGCGGAAAGCGCTCGTTCCGCTTTTGCATCAGTATGATCAGATCAGCGAATTGGATCAAAGCCTTCCGTCGCTGACTGTCATGGCCAGGAAGACAGATTTCGGCAAACGCCATCAGGGTCTTTTTGATGTGGAGACGGTTTCCTTCACGATGCCACGCAATGATGGAGATATTCTTCTTCATATTTCGGGCGCGGCGAAGGGAACGGCTTCTCTCGCTCAAACCGGTACTAACGCTGCGGTGCTTTCTTCGGGATTAGGCAGGACACTCGCCAAGGCCGTTCTTCCGGTTTCCCTCCTTTTTGCGGGAGCTTCGTTCGATACGGCGGAAGCGGTGACAGATAGAACAGCGGCCGCTTATGCCGGAAATAACGCGAGATTCGGCGTCGGTTCTTCTGAGATCGTCAAGGCCAGGGCTGAAATGGACCGTGGGCTTGATGAGATCTTGAATATTGTTCAGAAACGCAATGGCGGAAACCTTATTCCCGGTGGAGTGAACGCTCCGGTCTTATCTGAGATCTTATCGAAGGCCGTTAAGCCGGGAGAGGCTCCGCGGTTCGAGACGGTTTCTTCCGCGATCAGAAATGAATTGACCTCCCGTTATCAGAAGTTCGATTCCGGAAAGATGTCTCCTGCGGAGGTCGCCGAACTCGAGCAGCTCGAACAGGATGTGGCTGTCTTTACAACGCGCCTTGTGACCGAAAGCTCTCAATATGACGCGACGGGCAGGGGCGAGGAATATATGGCCTTGCGTAACATTGTTTATGGATGGCCAACTGTTGATGGAAATATAGCGCGCCGATATGTCTGTGAAGGTTGCGCGGCAATGAACACGCTGATCGGAGAGAATGAGTTCGGGCTGAGAGAATTCCGCAAACTGAATGTCCAGATGGATGCCAAAGGAATAGTCTTCGGCATTGATGGGGAGGCCGGCCACTCTAATAATTATTTGCGCACGGCCAGCGGAAAGACGGTCCTGCCTGTTGATCAGGGCGTGTTCGGAAAAGATGCGGATCATCTAAAAGTAGATGTTTGGAATGACCAGGGCGAACACCGTGTCGTTCAGATCTCAGATCTTTCCAAGCCCGAACTTAAAGGGTTCCGTGGCGAAAGCGCCAATGAAATTAAAGCCAGGGACGAGGCTGAATTACGGTTAAAGACGTTGACCGATCAGAACAATCTTTCAGCGCGGCTTTCGAACGGACGATCGATGGAGCAGTTGAGCCAGGTCCGTAGAGAAGTCCAGATGATCGAATCTTCTCCCGAGCTTATGAAGGCTATTGCCCGCCATCCTCATCTTCAGAAAAATTTTGACGGATTAAAGAAGGGCGTGACGGGCAATATTAAGATTACGACTTACAATGAGGCTGTGGAGCAGTTCAATGGATTGAGCCGTCAGCTCAACGGAGTCGGAACGCTTTTTGAAAATAAGGATTATAAAGCAGCGGCAGGCCAATATGAAAAGACTGCCACGGATATCAAGAAGGCCATTGAAACGCTCAAAGCGAACGGATTTGAGCAGTTACAACAGGCGTCTTCTGACGGCCAGATCGTTCGTGGAGGATCGCTGATCTCCGGCCTTGAAAAAATGCTCAAGGTCGCGGAGGACAACGCCGCCGCGGCCCGCCACAATGCCGGAATCGGGACTGGCCTCACATCAAGAACGCCGTCATCCGTCGTTGCGACCGGCAGCCGCACGGAAGCGCTAAAGGTCAACGGGCTTATTTCACGGTTCAATGAGGCCAGCCAAGCCAAGAATATTTCTGAGCTCAAGCAGCTCTTGTCCGAGGTTGAAACGCTTTCTGGCACAGTGAACGACAAAGCAATGTCAGAGGCGCTGGGTGACATTAAGACAAAGGCCGGTCAGAACATTACCGTTCTTCAGTTCAATGACCTTGCGGCGCGTTTTAATGTTTACGCTAATCAAAGAGGCCAGGGGGCTGTCAAAGAATTAGAGAAGATCCAGGCCGACGCAGAAGAGGCTTTAAAGACCGCTCCGCAAACAAGCCCCGTAAGGACCAAGCTGGACGATATGATCCGTCAGACACGCCAGATCATTGAAAGAAGGAGATCCGGCGCTTCTGTTGATCCGCAGCAAGCCTCTCCGTTGAAGGAAGCGGAAGGGCAATTGGCTTCTGTGAACACCGTGACGCCTTTGATCGAGGCGACTGCGGAACTTTCGCCTTTGCCCTATGAAACGGTCACAACATACAGCGTCGACCACGGGGTTGTGGTCGCGCGGGGAACGCCATGGATGGACACGCTGGCAGGACAGGCATCAGATGCTGATCGTGCCGGCCGCAATTATGAGAACGGCTCTGCCCAGGCATTGGGCCGCCCGGCGCCTCAAACCAACGCCGCGGTCCTCGCCCAGGAAACCATAAAGATCAATTACCGTTATCCCAAGTCAATATCGGCAGGCTTGGGCAGGGCTTCGAATTTTGAAGGAAAAGCGGAGATCTCTCGCAAAGCGCATCAGGCCAACAGCGGCAAGGGGGATTTCAGGCAAGTTCATGTTATTGCTTCCGATGACGCGGATCCCGCGGCCCAGGCCGAGAAGATGGTTTATGAAAGACAGGCGCGGAAGGATCAAACGCCGGTTTATATTTTTGATGCTCAAGACTCTCAGTCTCCGCTGAAGGCAGTGGAGATCACGGATAAGGGACAGATCAGCTACCGCAAAGTTCAGCCAAGTGAGATCGAGACGGGTACGGTTGTTGTCGCCAATCCTCGCTTGAATACCGCCGCGGCTTTCAGCCCGGCTTCCGAGACGGCGCGCAACTTGGTCAAAAAAGGGAACGTTATCGTTGATCCGGACGTCTTTTCAGTGGAACATCTGGATGGCCAGGCAGCGCCGGAAACTTCTGTGATCGGACTATCGGCAGCTCAGACCACTAAAGTCCATGCGGCAAGCATTCCTGCGGTTCAGGCCAAGGCCATGAAAAGCGTGCGGATTGTTCTTGGCGTTCAGGACGGGGTCGTTCTGTCTCGCGAAGCTTTTGTTGATCCGCGCATCAGGCAATATTCTCCCAAAGAACAGCAGAACTTGAATGACGCGATCTTTGTTTTTGCTCAGCAAGGAACGTTTGATTACGTGCAGATCGATGATACGGATCCGAGCAGTATGCGGACAGAGATCATCCGCACGGCGGACGGCATGAACATTTTAGTGATCGGCGCAGGATATTCTAGAACAGAGATGCGCACGTTGGTCGAAAATATTGGTGATGAAGCAGCTCAAGATAGCGGCTGGGCGGCGTTGGCTGTCAAGACGGCGTCGAACTGGTTGACAAAGATCAGACCATCTGTGGTCTTAAGTGACAAGACCGCGGGAGATATTATGGTTGGCCGTAAGAATTTGACTCCTGGTCAGGCTCCGATCATCTCGGCTCAAGCGTCCGCGGCGCTCGTCGGGCCCAAGAGCGGAAAGATCCCGAGCTGGAGCGAGGCTGTGTCGAGCTTAGCAGCGGAGCAGAAAGCCGGTGTTCAGGGAATCAATGTGGCGTCGGGATTAAAGGCTTCAACCTCTTCAACACAGGTTAATAATGCCGTTCTTTCATCCGGAAATAGCGGCAACGAAGACGGCATGGATGCTGATCAGTGGGTCGCTTTGATGCAGGCGCAGTCAGGGATATCGGATACCGAGATCGGGGACGTGTCTGTTGTGGAAGGATTTATTCCCAGCATGCATGATGGCGAAGGTTCTCTGGAAGAAAATTCCCGAGAAGGCGAATATTACCGGATGACCAGAACAGGCGCTGGATTTAAGGTTTCAGAGATCAGACCGGCGAATGATTTTAAGGCAGTGGATGAGGCCAGCGATATTGTTTTGTTCGTCCGCAAGGACCGGCCGGAGGTCATCGCGAAATATCATTTAAGGACCGCGTCGGGAAAAGAAAAGCCTGAAGCAGAGATCTCAAGGGCGGTCAAGACCGTGTTCGAAAGTGAGCAGTGGAAGAACCGCCAGCCTCAAAGCGTCAGGCAGGCGCCCGCTTCTGAGAACAGAGGGGCCAATGCTGCTGTCGTGAAGGAGCCTTCAGATATTTTCTTGGGTGGAGTTCCGACGAGAGGGGAAACTGTTCTGGGATTGATCGGCACGGTCTCTTCTGAAACCCAGCCTGTCGCAGGAGCGGAGGACAGCGCTCCCGTTCAGAAACATGTGATCAATTTCTTCTCTTCCAACGAAGGAAAAGATAGTTCGGCAGGCGCCGCACGGAACTATCCTTTGGAAACTCCGATCACAGACACGCTGCAGAGCGAGATCCGGGACCTTGAACATGAATTTGATCAGGCGCAGGTTTCCGCTCAACCAGCCGAAGTTCAGGAAACGGCTTATCGTAAGCTTGTGGCCGCCAAGGCACTGCTTTTACGTGAATATGAAACGCGCCTGTTGAACCAGGTCGCAAAGGCGCGTAATGATGATGCTCTGCAGAATGCCACAAATCCGCTTGAGCATGATATTCGTATTAATGGAAAGACAGTCCTAACACTTAAAAATTCAGAAGGGATTCTCAGAGGCGGCAGTTGGTATGACCAGCTGGCAAAACAGGCCCAGGATCCCGAGGTTTTGGATGTCTTGGATGTGGCTAAGAATTTGGATCGGCAGGCGGATCATTTATCGCATTTTGACGGGCAAGGAATGTCAGTATCAGCTATTAGAGGAGAGATCTCTTCTCTGGCCGGACAATTGAATTGGCTGAAAGTCAGGCTTTCTGCATCCGATCGTTCAGACAGGGCTGTTGCTCGCGCTCAGCGTAGTGTGCGCCAGCAGACACCGCGAACAACAACTCAGGCCGTTTCGGCATTACAGCGGCCGTCCAAGGTCGGTTCGGTGATCGTTGGAATCGCGACCAGCACCAAGAACCCGATGGATACGGAAGCATGGCGTCCGTTCTTGGAAGGAAAGATCAAGGCCGGAGACCAGGCCGCGATCGCTGAATATGTGGCGCTCTTCCTGTCGGGCGACGCGAACTGGGTTGAGTTTAGAAGGCTTTTGGAGGCGGGAGCGATCGAAACCGGCGAAATTTGGGCCCCGGTCTTAGAACTGGTCTACGCGAAAGAAGCGGAGCTGGCCGCTCAAGGAGCTGTTAATGAAACAGAAGATGCGAATGCCGCTGTTCTTGGAGGATCATTCTGGGTTCGCGGAGCGCAGTCGCTGTTAGTGGCCGGAATGCTCGCTCAGGGCATTTCAGGATTTAATGCCGGAGCGGCAGAGGCTATTGCTGATTCAGTGAAGCAGGAGATGGCCGCGGACGCCCGCTTAAGAGACGAATTGCATCGAGCGATGGCTGAATTTGACAGGATCGAGAAAAAATACACGCTTAAGCGCGAATTCAAGCCTGGCTTGCACATGATCGGAGATTTTGATGACATCCGTCCGACGGTGATCTTGATCCATGGCGGGTTCTCCAGGCCGGACGCTTTTGAGCGCTTCGCGCCGTATTTCAGAGAGAAATTCAATATCGTTATCTTTGCGCATGATTCCGCGGAGCGCTTGACTCGCACAGGCGAGCTTTTCAGGGCGGATTATGAACGGTTGTTGAAGGGGACATCTTCCAAGAAGATCGTTGTGACCCATTCATTCGGCAGCACGGCGTTCATGAGGGCGATGCTTGACGCGAGTCCGGAATTTAAGGCGGAACTCAAGACCGCCAAGGTCTTTATGCTGTCACCGGCGTTCTTCGGTTCGGCGCGCGTTGGCATGGGCGGCAGCTGGTTCGTCCAGGGCCAACTGTGGCTGGGATCATTGGGCGGCGCGTTCGATTTTCTTGAAGCAACTCGACGACAAGGACAATATCATGATCCAGATGGCAAAACGACCGCGGAATTATATAAGCGGTACCAGGAATTTAAAGCCCTGTTCAATGATGAGGTTGAAGTTATTGCTTTGACCAATGATTCTCATGCGCCGAAACGGCAAGAGAGTGTTTTAGGGCAGCGTTATCAGCAGATCGTTGTTGAGGGCGGCGCGCTTTTGCCGGCTGAAACGGATGTCGGGCATTCTGAGATCTTGCGCCGCAGAGATGTTGTTGAAACGATCATTAATAAAGTTTCAGGAGGCGCTTCAACGGAGACAAACCCGGCCGTGCTTTCACGTGATTTTGAATGGCCGGCCCTTCCGCAGAATGAAAGCCAGTTGCGCTCACAACTTAAGGAATCTTTTGCTAGAAGCTGGAATCCTGTCAGAGGAACGCCTAGAGATGCGTTAAGGATCTATCGTGTGAACGGACGATTCTTTGTGAAGGCGCCTTTGGCCGCGCATTTGATCTTAGGAAAAGAGCTGGCATTGAACGCCTTTGGTCGCCATTTTATACCGACGACGGCGTTGGTCGCCTCTGTTGATTCCTTAAAGTATGGAGTGGTGGATCAATACGCGGCGAACGATCCGGGAGCGCCCGTGGTTTATGTTCAACCGGTCGTTCAGCCGTTCGTGGATGTTGTGCAGGATGAATTTGGGTTCCAGCACGCGGTCGCCGGCCAGGGTATTTTGAATGCTGAACCTGCCCAATCGATTGCGCGCATTGATTTTTATTTCGAGATCCTGGAAGACATGCTTAAAGTCGGATTGTCGAACGCGGACGCGACTATTGCCCAGGTTGGCGTTGCTGAAAACAATAGAACGTATTTCTTTGATATTGAGCGGTTCCGCGAGGTTAAACCGCAACTGGGTGATGCGCAGGATGTGCAGGTCAACACGTTGTTGGCCATTGATGCACGGAATAGAGAATTGTTGGCGGAAGCGGGTGTTGGTAAAGAGATTTTGAGCCACTATGACCTCAGGTCAAAGGCATTCTTCAAGCAAGACACGCTTGATAAGCTGTGGCAAGCTGAGATGAACTTACGCCAGCCGGTAAGCAGCTTGTTTGATTATGCGAAAGATGTGGCATCACGGTTCACGCCGTCATTAACAAAAGAAGAGTTTAAGCAAAACGTGGCCTTGCCTGAATTAGGGGAAGCAGTAAACGCATCCGCCATGCGCGGAAAAGCTGCGCCTGTGGCAGGGGATTCAGCGTTGACGAATTCAGCCGTTCTGCCGGGAGCAGATGACAGTGCGCTGCCGGAGCTTCCTCAACCGGATATTAATCCAGCGGTCCTTCCGGATACGTCAACACCGTTGCCGATCCAGCTTAATCCCGGCATGTTGCCGGTCTATATATTAGGGAAGGCGGATACAAATGTTCCTGATCCGATAGGACAAGGTTCTGAACGAGATTCTAAACAGTCTCCGGTTGTTCCTGTCAGTGGAAGTCAATTACCGCTTCCTCTTATACCGGCTGATGGCGGAACTCCTGGACCCGGCACAGGCACAGGATCAAAGGCAAATTCTACCGCATTTGTGGTGTTAGCCCGTTCAATCTTGCCTGCGTCTAAGCAAGAAGTGCGAGCAGCGCCTAATAATTTGGATCAAACTCAAGGAGATTTTGAGATCACAGATATCCGAATGGCCAGTCGCAAGAACTGGACTGGTACGGGCTTGAGTCCAACGGCATGGGTCTCTGCCGACCACTCCACAGTGGTTCAGGCAGAGGGAGCAGTAGAGTGGATAGGACTTGGAGTAGGAACAGTTGTAGAAGGTGTGGTATTTGACAATGTGGCTAACTTGTTGAGCAACACAGGCTTGAGTAGAGTGGCGCTTAACGAGGGAGAAGCAGATGCGTGGTCTGTGCGCCTTGGCGCGAACTTCACGCAAGAAGTAGCAGGATCAGTTGTAGAGGTAGAAGCAGCAGTAGAAGGTGTGACTGATGGATCGAACTCGGCTGTCTTAGGTGGCGTAACGACTGATAAGGGAGAAACAGAAGCACGGTCTGTGCGCTACGGCGCAGAAAACGTGCAACGTACTGGAATAGTAATAAGCAGCAGAAGTAGCCGTAGAGGTAATCGTTCTTTGAAGGGTCATGATACTGAAGCGCGCGGCATTCTGGTTGCCGCTATTCAGCCTTGGGCTCTGCTTGAGGCCGGAGAAGGCATTCTGGATGTGGTAAGCGGCTTAGGTACCAAGATCCTGGCTAGTGTAGTTGCAGTAGGAAGTAAACCTGTTGTAACGGGTGTCAAACAGGGTTCTCAGAGTGCGGGTTCTAGAGATAGAACTGAGCATTCGAGTCCGCTGGCGATGCCTGAGGTTCTTGGGGTGCGTATTGACAGCTCATATAGTGTCAGCCGTAGATCCAGGAATCAAAATGCCGGACGTTCGAACAGCAAAGCCTTTGGCCGCGCTGTGAATCGTTTGGCCAGAACCATTAGAGGTATTATTGGAACAGTTGTAAGAAGTAGACGTAATCGCTCTGTGGAACACAACAGTCGTGGGTCGGATAGTTCTGCTGAAGGTGAATCCGCTGATTCTGATGCGGATGCTGATGCAGAAGATTCACGAAGTGTAAGAACAATCAGTGGAAGTTATGATGTAGAAGGAAGTCGTTCTGTCATCAGTTCAGTAAGTGCGGATCAATCCGAAAGATTGGTCCAAAATGCAGTTCAGGGAGTGCGAGAACTGCAGAATGTAAGCGCCGGATCCAATGCGGCTGTAGTCGCGGAAGGTCAGGTGAATTCTGCTGATGCTGATGATCAAGGTGTGAGAAGTGTTGGAACTAAGGATGTAGAAGGAAATCGTTCTGTCATCAGTTCAGTAAGTGCGGATCAATCCGAAAGATTGGTCCAAAATGCAGTTCAGGGAGTGCGAGAACTGCAGAATATGACCGCAGGATCTGATCGTGCGGTTTCTGCTATTACTGATGATCATGGAGTTGAAGGTAATCGCTTGCTGAATGCAGGCGCTGTATATAGTGTAGGAACCTCACAGCTCGAAAGAGCTGATTCTGATAGTCCTGAGTTGCGCGAAGAAGAAAGAGCGGCTCAGGCTCAAGACGTTTCTACCACAAGTATTCCGGCTGCGACAACAACCGGAACAGGCTTCGATGGAAATGCGAAGAGAAGCCAGTTCTGGGCATCTGTTCGTATGGCCGGGTTCAAGACAGAAGCACGCATCATCCTGACCAGGATGACAGGTGCTTTGAGTACGTTTATCCTCGCAATACTCAAAGGCGCTCAATCCATCCGTGCGCCGAACTTCGTTAATTTAACAGCGTCTATTAACTTTATGAAGAGCCTGATCAAGGGCGGTCTTTCTATTGTCCGGACCGCGTATGATCAGGCTTCTTCATTTATCAAAGGAGGGTCATCATGGTACTCGTTAACACACAACCAGATGTCGAATTCAAGTATTTCCTTGAAGTCCCTAAGTCACGCTGCACGTTCTGCTCAGGGAGAGACAGAACAACCGGTAAGACCAAGCTTTACCTTGTCTTCCATGAACACCAACGCGTCTACACTCGCAACGGGCTCAGAGGAACCTGGGAAGAGCTCGAATCAGGAACAAGCAGACAGCTTAGAAACATCCTCAACGATGCCTACACAGACATCAGCATCCCGCGCTACAGCTCGAACAAGTACCAGTCGCTTATCAATTAGAGATCATGTGTATTCAACCGGGCTATGGCTGCTGTTGGGGATTGTTCTTTCTGCCTATATGTCCGGGATGCATATTTTAGTCATTGTAGCGATCGCGTCTGTTTGGTTAGGAATCTCAGCCAGGATCTATCAAGGAACATCCTTAAGCCAGAACAAAGGCAAAGGGCTCTTAACTCGTATTGTTGAGAATACGGTTTTAAAGAACACCATTTTGTGGTTCATGATCTTCTTCTATGGATTTGCCGGAAACGCCATGGGCGCTTCCATGAAAGCCGAAGATCGTGATGCTGGATACAAAGCTCCAAACGTGGTCAATGTGGAGAATTGGACCGGTCACCAGAGCGGCATGTCGTTGTCTGGCACCACATTATGGATGGGCGATCGCGCGAATGATCAAGGAATTTTAAGGTTAGCGCATGCGATGGCTCAACAGAACCGCGGGCCGGCCAAGGTTGTGGCGGCTGCTGACATGACCGGTGACGGCAATAACAATCCGCCAGCCCAGCCTGATGCAGAAGACACCAAACCGGCCAAGGCCCAAGATCCGGCTCCGGCTAAAGACACTAAGAAGCCGGTTGAGCCCAGCAAAGCTCCCGTGGCGCCGATTGCCACGATCGATGATGAGACGTTAGGAAAGGCCCTCACCAGCGGTATGCCGCTGCGCTCGGAAGAAATTTTTGCCAACTTCGAGCATCCGTATAATGTCCGGCTTTTCGCCGCGGCTTTAGCCCAGGCTGAAAGCAAAATGCAACATCAGATGGCCACCGATGACGGCAGCGGCTTGTTCGGCATGAGCGAAGAAGAGTGGTCTCAGGCCGTTCAATATATGCTCAACCATAAGTTGTTGGAACAGCCGTTGTCTTACGCGCATGTCTTAGACCCGAACGTGGCCGCTGAGGTCGCGATGGCTAAGTTGAACTATCAGTTCGAGCTTCTGAAGAGCAACCATATGGCTGACGGCAAGTCTCAGGAAGAGGTCCAGAGACTGGCCCTGGCTGCTTACAGGATGGGCATGGATGAAGTTGTCAAAGCCGGTAAAGTCCCAGCCGCGGCCAAGGCCTTTGTTGACCAGGTGATGGCTGATTATAAGCGTTCTGATGAGATGACACGCAAAGCCTACAACCTGGAAGTTGTTTACAACCTGCCTAAGACCATGTCCGCCGCGCCGGTCTTTACGCCGTATACCAATGGCTTGGGCATTGTTGATGCTCTGGAAGGAAAACATGAAGAACATAAAGTCGGTCCGAAAACAGAAGTGTTGGAAGCCGTAAAGCAGAGCGCTGAAGATGCGGTGACCAGGTCTGTTCCGCAGAACGCGAAAGCGGAAGAAGACAGAACTGATGCAGCTCTTGCGCAAGAGAAGAAGTCTTCTGAAGATCCGCTTCTGCCGGCCCTTCCAGAAGGAGACGTTTCGCTCGACCCGACCAGCATGGTCCTGCCGCCCAAAGACGCGTTAGGGACAGAGTTGCCCACGCTTTCGATCGGGGAACCTGTTGAGGGGACAGGGATGTTCCGTCGCGTGCAGGTCAGCATTAAAGCGAAGGGCCTGGAAGATGTTCAGGCTACAAAATATGGATATCAATCAGACGAGCATATTGACAGCAATTCTTTGAACGGGATCGGTCATAGCAATAACCGTCTGGTCAAAGATGTGAGCGTGGCCCTTATGGCGGAAACAGCCAATGCCTTGGGAGTGTCTTCAGGTGATTTGATTGTTATCCGTTTGAAGAATGGGCAAACGCTCCTGGGAAGATATGATGACACCATTCCGTCATTGTATAAAGGGCACAGGGTTGACTTCTATACGCCATCGGGAGAGTTGTCTTTTGATGGGCAGAAGGTCGAGTTGTTTAGCTATAAACAGATCATGAGCGGCCTTTCTGCTGAAGATCAGACAACGATCAAGGCGGAAGCCGGCCTGCTTGCTTCGAAGACGAATGACACACAAGAAGCGGCCGTGGCCGGCCAGAGCAAGATATTGAGGAACATGAGCACGCAGGTCGAGCTGACGGCCGATCTGAGGGTCGAAACGATCGACGGCAAAAAGACCCTGGTCCTTGACCGCAGCTATTATGAATTGGGCGAGAACGAGTTGGCGAAAGTGTATCTGCCGCTGATGGAGAAATTGGGCGTTGACCGCATCGTGATCAAGGGCAAACAGCCGGTCGCTTATTTCATGGAAGACGGCAAACTGAACACCAAGCGCTTTATGCAGACAGCGGCTCACGGCCAGACCTACCGCGAAAGCGGATATTACGGCACGGCGGTCGATACCAAGAGCTGGATCGTGACGGTTCAGGTTCCGTTCGCCTCGCCGGTCCGCACGCCGGTTGCCGGTAACGTGGCCGCGGTCGCCTTGACAGCGGACGGCTGGAAAGTCACGGTCCAGGCCGAGAACAAGATTGAGACGATCTTCACGCACCTGGGCGAAACAGCGGTCAAGGCGGGCGAAACATTGGCAGCGGGCGATCTGATCGGTCTGGCGGGCGAATTCAAGAGCAAGGATGCGAAAGAATATCATTTCCGTATCCAGGTCAAAGAAGACGGCAAGGAGGTCAACCTTTTGAAGAAAAATGACGGCGCCTCAACGATCGAAGGCGTTCGTCAGGCCTTTGTGAAGAATTTCAACCTCGATCAGGCGGAAGTCGATTTCTATACCGGCAAGCTCGAAACGCATGAAGAGCGTAAGACAGAAGCGGACAGCGCCATCGCCGATAACAATGCCCATGTTGAAAAAGGCAAGCTCGAGATCGAGAAGCAAAAAATCGCTGTTGAGCAGGCCAACGATCCGGAACAGATCCGCCGCAGAGAACAGAGCGCGATCGGCTTCTACTTGTTCGGCAAGCGCGATTGGGATGTGGCGAATCCTTATGGCAACGCGAACGCCAGCCGCAGCATGACCGACGCCTTATACGGCACGCCGGCCAATGAGGGCGGTTTCTGGTTCGGGGTCGGGTTCAATTCGATCTATTCAACGGGCGTCGGCGGTCCGGTCCTCACCCTGGGCGACAACAGCTTCTCACTCGATATTTCCGGCGGCGTGAACAATCAATTCTTAGGCACATGGGGACAGCTGGCTGGCGATGTGTTTGGGGCTGAAGATGTTCTTTCTAAGGGTCCGGCTGCTACAGCGTTGTTTGGCATTTCATTAACCGATAATCTTATTAAGTTGCGCAATACATATGAGGATATTTCACACCGCGCCAATCAGTATGGCTATACTGAATTTTTTGATCAGGGCTGGATCTTCAACAAACCTTGGAAGTTGGCGCTGGATACATCCAGGGTTGTTCCCAATCCGCGCCCGATCAACGGTGAATGGGTCAGCGATCCGTATCATCACGCGGACTTTACGCCCGCGCGCATATTAGAGTATCCCGGCAAGCTGGTCAAAGGCCTGCTGACACTGGATGCCTTTACATCTGATTTCTGGAGCAATAATCCGCTTTATAAGCCGTATGAGTCGATCTGGCATGAAGGCTGGATGCAGCGTGAGTGGAGCAAGCGCGCCTTTGAGGCAACGGATGTGAGCGAGTTCTCGATCTTCAGCCGTCTGTCCGGCGAACCGGAAGCCCTGACTTACGGAAAGGTCAGCCGTTTGGCCGACGGAACATTGTCCTACACGGAAAACATGAAAGAACTTCCGTTCTTAGGATATGATGCCGCGACCGGTGATTATGCCAACCGCGAATTCTTTGATGTTTCCAGGAACTGGAGACGCAATGTTGATGCCGGAACGCTGAACATCGTTCCGTCCCGATCCATGCTGATGAACCTGCCTGACCTGAGACGTCAGATGATCCTTGGCCAGTATATTGACGGCTTCAGCGTGAATCCTTTGACCGGAAAGGTCCTTGACATCAGCCTTGAATCTGTCGGCCGTCCGATGCAGTTTGATTACTTTGGCGTCCAAAACTTCGGAACGACCTATTATCTGGACCGCGAGCTGAAGGAACGTCCCGGCGATCCGCGCTACGCCTGGAACTACACGGATGATCAGGGCAAGGCCCAGCAGGCCTATTCATCATATTTAAGAACGCCTCGAGCCGGCATGATCGATTTCGGGTTTGACGTTAAGATCAATCCCGGTGAGACCGGCATGCTGGTCATCTTCAACGCCGACGGTTCATTGAAAGAAATAAAGCGCTTAACAAGCGACCTGAGCCAGCTTTCTTACACGATGCTCACAACCGAGAACAGAAGCGGAACGCCGGCGAAGGTCAACAAGCAGCTGACGATGGAAACTTATAAGAAGGGTGATGACGGGCAATTGTCCGTTGCTCAGAATACCGAAATTCCGTTCGCCGGCCTGCAGGTCGTTGTGAAGCATGACGGGCTTGCGAACAAAGTCTTCAAGGCCGAAGAAAAACATGCCGCGGCCGGCACGGTTTGGGCGTTGGCCGACGGAAGGTTCGTGGAAGGCGAGATCGGCGTCGTGATTCCGTTCCCGGCCAAAGAGCTGATCCCCTACGGCCGCATGTTCTCTGACGGCAAGATGTATTACTTAAAGACCGTTAAAGATTACAACCTCCATCCGAAGGTCGAGAACCAGAGCTATGAATTCTCGATTGAAGAGATGGATATCGCAGCATTGCGCCAGGGCTTGAATGACGGCGAGAAACATGACGCCCTTGTCATCGCGAAACTTGCAGAGCGTAAAGTTGATCTTGCGCAGGCCGCCGACAGAGACCTCCTCAGGGCCTTTAACGCGCTTTTGGATGTTAAGGATCTCTACGCTCAGGTTGACGCCGGCACATTAAACCTCACAGGTGATGTCCGCGCCCTGATCGTCAAGGCCCAGGCCAACGGCGGCAAGTTGACCGAATCTGAATATTTAACAGTGAACAGAGCCTTGTTATTAGCGCTTTATCCGCAGGTTACAGAAAAGGGCAAAGGCAGACCGGTGTATGGATTGAAGATCGAGGTTGTGGACGCCAATGACGATGTGGTCCGCGAAGTGCCGGTCAAAAATCAGGGAGCCTTAAAGACACTGATCGGCGTCGGGATCGAAGGGACCTTCAAGCTCTTTGAGCTGAGCGCCAACGCCGACAATATTTATGTGACCATGGATGACCAGACCGTTTACGGCGTGCAGATCGGCGATACGAACAAGACCATCAAGAGAGATAACCTGCCTCCGTTACGTGAAGTGGATGTCCGTGTTCAGCAGGATGAGCCGTCCACCCGCGTTGAGAAGTTCGGCGACAGCCTTGTCCAGATGAAGGGCAAACAGAGAACAACCTTCAGCATCTCCGTTGAAGATCTGGACAAATGGGCCGAATCCTTCAGCATCCAGGGCTTGAGCGCCGAAGAGACCGCGGAACTGACCTTAAACGTCAAGAAGATGCAGGAGATCTTAAAGGCCCGCGCAGTCAGGTCAGAGAATGCTAATAAAGCTTATGAACAGTTGAAGAAACTGAAAGAGAGCTTCGGAAAATCCACGTTCAACGCGCACGCCAAGGCCTTTAACCAGATGATGCGCTCTGTGGTCGACCAGGATGAGAAGATGGTCGCTATGAACGCCTTGGAGCGAGTCCTGATCCTGGTCGCCCGCGACAGGGCCAAGCTTGAAGGAAAGACAGACGATGACGGCAGAGCGTTCATGGCTTATTTGAAGGAAGAAGCCAAGAAGTACGGTTTCGGCAACGCTGTCAAACGCGAGATCGCCGCTTACTTCGGCCGCGCCACCGCTTCGATCCTGGGCAATCCTGAATGGCATAACAAGCAGATCGCGGAATTAGGCAGAGCGATCGACCGCAACGTCGACCTTCAGACACCGAACTTTGTCCCGGCGTCTGAAGCTTACGGATTAGACACTGAAAAGCAGCCGATCGAAGGCCGCATCGAATACATTGACAATCAGCTCAACGGCTATACTGACGATCAGGGTGAAGAGCATGTCGGGCTGCTCGATCGCAGGACACAGCTTGAAACGATCCGTGACACCAGGGCCTGGGAAGATCCGGACGCGGATGTCGATCTCTTGTTCGATTACACGACCGAGATCGTTCCGGGCATCGCTTATCACCGCGGGCAGTTGGCGCAGCTGGAAAACACCTCTTTGGATTACTGGACCCGCGAAAATCAACGGGCCCGCGCGCTTTTGGCTGACAGAAGCAACGGTGGAGAAACTTACCGCGAATATGTCAATTTCACGCAGTCGATGATCGATAATGTGAATCAGCAGATCACGCAGACTCGTCAGGCCTTGCGCATCCTTGAACAGCATGAAAACGTCTATACCGCCATTGGACGCAACGGTTATCAGGCCGCCGCGTGGCAGAGCGCCGGACGGCTGGTCCAGGACCAGATCGACATGGTCAACGCTCAGATCAGCCTGCTCAACGCCCAGAGATCGCTGCTGGTCGGCGCGCAGGACACAGAGATTCCTGATTTCAGAAGATTGCAGCTTATTCCGTTCAACCGGACCGCGGAAACACCTAAAGATGTGAAGACGATCAATGAAACCCGCACCTGGTTGAGCGGTCAGCGTGATGAGTTCGGCAACCAAACGTCAGCCGGCCGCCTGAACGGCATCACCAGAGATTATCAATATTTCACGGAAGGCATCGCTTATACATCCGGCCCGAACGGGATCTACAGCACCAATGTCGTTAATCTCGCTCAACAGTTCCAGATGACGTTAAGAGACCCTGATTATGAATACAGCAGAGAGGCCTGGCTGGACAACACGACGGTCATTTCTGAATACGCCCTTTACACGGATCCTGAGTTCGGCCTGCAGGCTCAGCTGGCTCTGGATGAAGCTCTTCAGAACGGCACTTCGACCGAAACTCCGCTGCAGGTCCTGGAACGCAAGCTCGCTTACCAGAGAAAATTGCAGCTTTTGTATCAGACACGCGCTGACCTGCAGGATGATATGGCCGCCTTGATCGAAAGCGGAAACTACTTCAAAGACGAGGCAACTGCCAAGCGCATCAACACCATTATCGATAACGAACGCACATTCGCCTTGAACGCGCTGTCAACGGTCGAGAAGTTCAGCGGCGCCGGCAATCCGTTAAGAGAAATGTCTGAGGCCCTTAGCGCCTTGAACGATTCTTTGATCATGGAACTGAACGAAAAAGCCGAACTGAGACAATACTCTGAAGCGGTGGACGTCCTGGTCAAGAGGGTCGGCAGCAACTTAAATGAATACAGCAGGGCCTGGGACGAATTCAATCAAGACCTTCTCACTGTCCGCGCCAAACTGGTCGCCAAGGTCGAGAAGAGCCCCATGACCAAGCTTCAGAAACTGGAAGCGATCAAGAATATCGACCTGTTCCTGGCCAACCTCTCCGCCAAGCATGCTCCGCAGAAGGACGCTTACGTGGCCGGGCAGTATTTCGTCTATGACAGAGCGGCTGGAAAAGACGCCATGAAGTTCTCCGGAAACAATGAATCCGGCGATGTCGGCGCTGTTCAGGACGCATCCACAGGGAAGTTCGCCACATACCGTCAGTTCAATTTGAGGGATGCCGCTAGCGGGAACATGATCCACTTAGGCAGCGTCCAGTCCGCGGTTCCGGGCGCAGCTCAGAATCAATATGCGATCGGCGTTGTGAATATGACGCCTGAAAGCCAGCACGCGATCTTCAATATGGGCGTGGGCGCCTCCAAGTCCTATCGTTATCTTCAGAGCGCCGATCCGGACAAAGAAGGCGAAGGCAAGACCGAGCACGCCGCACTCTTCTTTAGCGATGTGGCTGTTGAGAATGACGCCCGCACGCTGGCCTTTACCGTGAGCGGCTTCTTGAAACCGAACGTCAGCGGCGATGATGCTTTGACCGGCGGGCTTAATACCGGCACATATTATCAATTCAGCGACAGGACAAAGGTGAAGCTCGAGATGGGCTTCAGCGGCGCTGACCGCACGTCACCGGCCAGGCTCACGGCCATTGACACCTTCACCGGAAAGACGATCTTTGACGAAACGGTCGACATCAACAACACCGACTGGTTCGATTATCAGAGACTGACATTCACGCACGCATTGAACAAAAACCTGCAGTTCCGCTTCGGCGCCACACGCGAATTCGAGAAGGGCGCCATGGGCATCGCCGAGAATGTGGAATCCTACTTCGGCACGGTCGGAGCGGATTGGAAGTTCGGCAACCTCTTGAAGAAGGACGATCAGCTGATGATCTCGCTGGATTACGGGTTCAACGCTGACCGCGAAGCCGGTGACCGCTCACGCATCATGCTCCAGTATCAGCAGTTCTACACATCGGTCGGCATGTTCGGTGAGGCCCTTTATTACAACGCCGGCGTTAAGCTCACCGATGAGCTGGTCGCTGAATTCGGCCAGATGAAGACCGGCGACCTTTACGGCCGTTTGGGTTATGACCACAGCGGCCTGCGTTGGGATGCCGGCATGACCGGTAAGGGCGATGTGACGGGCGGTATGAAGGTCGATCTTTTGAACATGCCCGGGTTCCTGACCAGGCTCCTGAAGATCGAAACGCCGAAAGATTTCAAGATGCCTGAGCTCCACACACGCAAGCTTCAGACATTGCAGGAAAGGATCATTTTCGCCCCGATGGCCGATGCTCAATACCAGACGGTCCAGATGGATGTTCCTGAAAACAGCGAGACCAAAAATATCAATAAGTTCAGAGCGACCGTGAACGCGGTGCAGGGCGAGATCGTTGTTGCCGGCCAGCACGCCATCGCCGCTGAGAACGCGGTCCTGCTTGATCCGAACACGCCGGCCGCCGCGATGCCGTTATACGGCCCGTCAGCGTTCGGCCTGACCGAGCAGGATAAGGCCTATATGCTTCGCTTCGCGGACCTGACCGACGCCCAGATGAAGAAATACAACATCGGCAAGTATCCGGGCGAGAGCAGATATTATATCCGCGGCGATTGGAAAGACGCCTCCGGCAATGCCCATAAGTTCACTCAGGAATTCGCCGCTGAGGGCCTTGTGATCTTGACAGAAAATATCGAAAACTTAAGCGCTCAGACACGCGAAGCGCTCGGTGAATACCGCAACATTATCCCTGTCAAGCTGACCAACGCCGGTTATGAGGCTGTTAAGGGCGCTCAATTCGGCATGATCGAAGGCCGCGCGATCACGGAAGCGGACCTGGCCAAATGGCTCAATAACACGGTCGATGACGGAACGATCTCAAGCCGCGTGATGAGATTGATCGATCCTGCGACCGGCGAGCCCACACGTCAGTTGTTCGTGGTCGAAGGCGGCAAAGCCAAGGCCATGGACCTCACGCAGGAAGGGTATGACAGGATCGCGGAACTGACCAAAGACAAAGTGACCGTGCCGGTGGCTGGGGACATGGCTGTGTACCTGACCAAGGCGGAAGCCGTCAAGTGGCTGAGCGAAGGCAAGCTTGAATATGTTGAGAACAACGATCCTTCAATTGACGCTGAATTTGTTTTGACAGTGAAAGTTGAAGGCCGCACGGAAATGGTCGAAGTCGGCAAAGCGTTGGAAGAAGAGCTTAAGGCTGAGGATAAGCAGTTTAAGGCCGGCGAGCGTGTTAAGGACGGCAAGCCGGTGGTCGCCCGCAGCATGGAAGCAGATGTGAAGAGCGGGACATTCAGCACATACATGACCGCGAAAGACTTAAAAGGCAAGATGGTGATCGATGATGCTAATGAAGTCGATTTGGAAAAAGCGCTGAAAGGGCCGCATTTGGAAGCGGTTCATTTATTCAATGCAGATGAAGCCGGGTATCCGTATTTTGAAGATAAAGACAATGACGGAATTTACAGCTTGGCCAAAGATGGCGACAACATTCAGTTCATGAATGAGGCAAATGATTGGAACCGTAAGGACGGCCTCAGACCGCTTATGAGCTATGTGATCCGTTATTCGGACGGCCGCAAAGACGTGCATGTGGAATTCGCCGGCGAGAAGGGTGAACGTGGATATAACGCGCTCAAGGCGATCGGCGATGAATATATGTCCTATACGCATGTGGTTGAAGGCACGGGCACGAAAGGCACTGTTTATGTGACCGAAGCCGGCGCTGTGGAACGTGAGTGGAAATATGTCCTTGACACAGCGAAGAATAAATATGTTCTGACTGACAAGGATGGACAGCCGGTCGGCATCGGCAGCGGTTTGAGCAATCAGATGATCGAGCGCGACAGAGCCTTCAACGCCGGAACATATGAAAAAGCAGGCAAGCCGGTGGTGGCCAAGGTCAACCGTCCGGATGCGGAAGCCGGCACGCTGGCGACCTATTTAACGCAGGATGAATATAACGATGAAGCTCCGACATTTAGAAGAGAAGCCCAGATTAAAGACAAAAAACTCTTCTATATCTTGAAAGATGCACAGGGCAATATTGTTGAAACACCGTCAGCAGAATATCTGAGACATGCCGAAGCCGGCGACTGGATGGGTGTTGCGGAAGATGGCGCCATTGTCTGGATCACACCGGCCAACATCGCTACAGATGCTGCTGAGTATGACAAGCTGACAGCCAGCGAACAGGTCATGATCTTAGGTGTTGAAGGAGACATCGCCGGCCGCGTGTATGGTTCTTCCAACAGAGGGCAAGCTAAAGCGGAATGGATCGTAGATGCAGAGAAGGGATATTCAGTCGTTCTGCCGTTGTTTAACGCGGCAGGCTCGTTTGATAAAAAGAATCTCGCAGATTTGCCGAAAACAAAGGATGCATTTAAGAAAGTATACGACAAAGTGGACGCTGCCATCTGGGCTGAAAGAACAGATGAACAAATTCAGGGCCATGATTGGACTATTATTAAAGAATTCTCTAATAAGGTTGTGTTGTTGTCCACTAAGGGTATGGACCGGTTAGGCCGGACTCGCGCGGATATCGTTCAGTTTAATGCGGACACATATTTAATTGAGATTGCTGAAGAGTATTCGATCGCGGATGACGGAGAACCGGAAAGAACATCATATCTCGGAACGCTTAACGGCAAGACCTATGAATATGACAAGGCGAACTGGATCTTCAGGGCGGAAGACCTTAAGATGAGATCGGTCAAGGATATTCTCGGCACTACAACGGATCTGCCTGAGCATGTTGTTAAAGAATTGAAAGCTTCAGGAGTTGATCTTGGCACGCAGTTGCGCGGAAGCAAGATCACAACGCCGTATGACGGTCAGTGGACCGATTACCGTATTCCGGGTGATGTGTTCGCGCGCAAGATCGTTCATGATGACGGCATATCCAAAATCCTGGGCGCCACATGGGAAGGACGCGAGCTGGTTGCAAGTTATCGAATCGCCGCGGACGGTCAGATTGTCAGCAAGTTCGTGACCGGCAATGGTTCCCGCGCACGTTCAGCAGGGGAATTATTCAATGCCAATGTTTCACGCGTTTTCTCTGATATTTATTCTGGCAAAGCTGACCTTTGGGGCCCAACAGCCCTCGGCCATTTCGGCATCACAGCAGACACCACGTTAACGCAGGTTCTGGAAACTCCGTATAAACACAGCTTTGATAAGACAGGAAAAGCTATTTTTACCCAGGTCGAAGATAAAGACGCAATTGTTCATCATTATCTGTTGCCGGGTGATCCATTAGGCCGCAGCATCGCCACTGGTATGCCGAACGGCGATTTTGTTGTGCTTGAATGGTGGTTAGAGCGGACAGAAGGAATGAAGGCTCCGGTCGGCATCCTGCCGGGAAGCTTCAGCGTTCACGAGAACGGATCCAAGGGTGAGAACAAACGGTTTGCCGGAGAGGTCGCCAGTGTCGCATTTAGAGATGGCAAGGAAGTTGTGGAGCCGGCATTCTACTACAGGATCGATAATTCACAGCAGAAGAGAGGCGAGGCGTACTCTCAGCGCACAGGCCAATTGGTCAGCCGTGACTTTGATCTGGTGGCCTTGCGCCTGGCGAATGTCCGGCCGGTCACCATGGGAACAGAAACAACGTATTATGATCTGGGCGTTGTTTATGAGAAGCCGGTCGAAGCGCGTGATGAGAATGGAAAGACAACGAAGAAGTGGATCAGCGTTGAAGTCAAAGAAAACGGCGAGAGAGAACATTTGATCCGCGAGAAGAGGCCGTTGGCTCCGTGGACATCAGTGACCGCGAAATACAATTACGATCAATATGGCAATTTCATCTCCAAACAAGAACTGGTCATGCAGGATTTTGTTGATGAGTTGAAGAACAGCAATATGCCGTATTATTTGTTGGGCATATTAGCTGTTTTGGCTTTAGGATTTATTGCCTTAGGCAATTGGGGCCGAAGAAAACTGGCGAAGTCAAAGCATGAAGCGGATGCGAAGCGGGCTGAAGATGTGACGAAGACACCGGTGGACACTAAGGAGCGGCCCGCAGTTCCGTTCAATAAGGATGAGAATGAAGTCAGAAAGGAAATTGAAAACTGCCTGGTAAGGCTGGGATTGACCGGTAAGGATTATACGGCGCTGGTTGATCGCTTAACAAAGAGAATTATGCTTTGCCAAGGCGTTTCTCTTGAAGAGGTTTATAAGGAAGATGCGAAGGCATTTAACGAGTGGCATGGCCGGGTTGGGAAGTCTTCAGGGGCATACGCGACAACGTTAGGTGATGATTTATTAGTAACGGTCTTGGCGGAGGTTGTCTTTGAAACGACCCTGGAATTAAAAGAACAGGCGGTCAGCCTTCGCTATTATCTCTTTGACCGCGCGCTGGCCAAGATCGAAACAGATAGGGCGATGGGGATTTCTCGTAAAGAATCATTGAAGTCTGTTGTCAAAGACCTCCAGACATTTGTTGCCAAATTATTAACGATTTTAAAGGTTGGATATGCACATATTTTTGACAAGAAAGATGAGCAGACTGTCGCGACGATCTTATCGTGCGATGATATCCGCGATGCGTTTGACGGATATAAAGAAACCAAGGGAAGAAGCATAAAAGGAAAAACTTTAGATGAATTGATCGCATATATTGAAACTGATCCGCTGAAGGGTCAACCAGCGGGCACTCCACAAATAAAGAGAGAGTGGAGAAAGGCTCATCTTCCCGCGGCAGTCGAATTCAAAGGATTTGCGGACAAAGAAGGGGCATTCGCTTATCTGAAAGCTATTCATTTGGTCTGGACGCCGCTGATGATCTCTTTCGCGGGCGTGACCGTTGCCAGCCTTGTTCAGTTATTCGGCCTTGCGGCCGGCGGATGGATCTGGGCGATCTTAGGGGTATCTGTTTTAGCAACGCTTGCGAACATGTATTTTGGAAAACTGAATTTGCTTAAGATTGATGCCGCTTTTGTGGACGCGTTCGGTGAAAACGCGGCCCGTGTCGCTAAAGAACAGATCCTAAAGACATGGGTGGTCTTTACAATCTCGATCATTGTCTGGACTCTGTTAAATAAGACAATCCTACTTTGGACCTTGATGCTGGTCGGTCAGATGTGGGCGCTCGGGGCCGGCTGGTTTGTGTTATTGGCGTTTGTGACGGTCGGTTTGGCCGCAGCCTTTATGATCCTGAGTATCTGGCCGATCATGTATACGCTGATGAGCATTTTCGGCTTCTTCCAGGGCCAGGTCGAGGGTGTCGGCCAGGTCCGCAGCATCCAGGATGTCATCGCAAAGTACAGCAAGGCGCGCGAACAGTTTATGAAGGTATATATTCCGGAAGGTAATGATACCATGCCCCCCAAAGAAGCCTGGGATCTTGTCTGGGAAACATTCATCAATGAACTGGAAAAAGAATTCAAGGCCGACAGCGATGTTGCTGTCCAGTTGCGGGCGTTGAGAGGTAAAGCGAAGTTGACCGATAGTGATGAAAAGCAGTTTGAAGCAGCCCTGAAGGCCTTGGTGAAGAATCCTGAGGCGTCTGACCGCATCACATTATTCATTAACGCATGGCTCATGGATATGCCCGCTGCATTACGCTGGGAAATGTTACCTTCGTTAACCGCCTTTATTACGGCTTTTGATGAGAATATTTCTTTTGAGCTGTCTGATAACTTTGCTGAGCACAAAATATTAGGTTTGAATTTTGCAGAAAATGAAGCAAAGACTACCCGTCTGAATAAGTTATTAACGATTTATAAAGAAGAATGGGGGCGTTTTGTGGCTGAATTGATATCCGGGAATATCGTTATTAAGAAAGGTGGCATGGATGTTCATGTAATGCTGTCTATTGCTGAAATAGATGAGATCAGGGAACACACAGAAGCTGTCGCGAACGGCGAAACATTACGGAAGATCAAGATAAGTGTATTGAGTGAGAATGTCAGACTTGCCATGATGACCTGGGCGAATTTGAGATGGGTCGGCGTTGAGAGGACGATCAGGGATGTTGCAAAGATCCGCGATGCCTTTAAGGTCTATGCTCGGATCTGCGCGCCGAGGATCACAGATAATGCGCAGATCGAACAGATGGTCGATGAAAAATTGCAGATATTGCTATGTTATGAAGGTTATTGTTTTGCTCAGGATAATCCGGATGACAAAAAGTCGCCAAGGAATAACAGGGAAAATCTTCACCGATTGATGGCGGAATTTCCGTTCATGGAGGTTTGGTGGAGAGGATTTGATCCAGACACAGCTAAAGGTGAGCAGCGACAGATCTGGCATGACGAAGGGGTTCGTAAGGGAAGCCCGACTAATATTATATCAAGAGCCACAAAGGATCAGTGGAAAGGTGGTGTTAAGAAAGGCAAAACTATTGGCCAGGCTGCCTGCGTGCCGTATATTCGAAATGAGAAAGTCCTCTTCTTTGACGCAAACGCCGCCATGCGGATCGAAGATGTGATGAGGCTGATCAACGGCCTGTCAGAATTCAAGCAGGATCCGTTGTTGAAGCTGGTGCTCTTCGGTGAGTATATCTGCTTGAGCCCTGATTATTCCTGGGTCGCTGAAGGCGTGTCCTTCGGTGAAGAAGTTTGGGTTACGGTGACCCAGCGTACCTTGAACATGTTCGGTGCCAGCGGGTATTACGGCCACAGCGCGATCATGGATATGGAAGCCTTGAGAGTCTCTGCCGGCATGATGCATGATTATGTCTCTGAAGACTTGATGCTGGCTGTGATGTCCTGGATCAAGGGATACCATACGACCCATAAAGAGTATCTGCTTTTGGGTAAAGGCCGCGAAACCGGGTTCCACAGCGCGCTGGTTCCGATGGGCAAGTGGTCACAAGGATCCGGCGAAATGATCCTCGGCCGCTGGGTCGGCAGGACGCTTGCATCCGAAAAAGTTCACATCGGTCAGAAAATGATGCTGATCTTTGCTCTGTCCCATTACACAAAGAAGCCGTTTGTTCCGGTTGTCTTGTTCCTCTATCTTGGATGGGTCATCTTCCTGGGTGTCAGCGGGTTTGCAGGATTCGCGTGGCCGATCATTTTTGGTGTCCTGGGGCTGTTCTTGAACCAGGCGATCAATACTCAGGGAGTTGTTTATCTCTTTGAACGCATGGGCCTTGCTAAGGCGATCACGAAATTCTTCGGTATGTTCCCCAAACTGTATGTTCTCTTTACAGCCTTGATCCCGACTTACGCGTTTGACCTCATGAGCAAAGGGTTTAAGAACCTCGCCGTATTCCCCATCAGTCCCAAGGGATGGAATTTAGGGCATTTAGGTTTTATAGAGGGTATCTGGGGCAAGGGGAGCCTGAAACCGTTGGCCTGGCAGGTGGCCTTCACAGGCATT
This sequence comes from Candidatus Omnitrophota bacterium, assembly GCA_022711395.1. Lineage (GTDB taxonomy): Bacteria > Omnitrophota > Gorgyraeia > Zapsychrales > JANLHA01 > JAKLFA01. Next base: position 366,346 of record JAKLFA010000003.1, read on the forward strand.
GGTTTGGTTCTTTTCATCCTTGGAACAGCAGTGACAGCCTTGCCGCTTCTCCTTCAGACTGTATTGCAGTATGCCGGTATTATTGTTTTGATCGCGTCAACAATATTATATTTCATTCCGGGCGTCAGAGAAAAAATGTGGAAAGAGAAGTTCATTTGGGTATCAGGCCTCAGGATCCAGTTGGTCATGTCGATCCCGATGATGGCCTGGGTCATCCTGGCAATGCATTTGTGGGGTTCAGCGTTGGGCGCGATACTCTTTATTGCCGGAGCAATTTTTGCCGTCCTGGCATATAAAGCTTTAATGAATGGAAATTGGAAACGAGGCATTATTTCCGGGTCAATTTCAGTCTTGGCGTTCGCTGGCATGATCGCGTTCTGTATTGCCCTTCCGCATACGATCCTGCTTAGCGTTGTCTGGCTGGCTCTTCTTGGAACCATCATCGGATGGGGGATCGCATCCTTTAAACGCTCATATAAAGCTGCGGTCGGGACGCTGGTGCTCGGATTGGGCATTATGTTCCTTGCGTCATGGTATTTCAACCCGATCTTTATGTTGTTCGCCTTCTCATTCTTCTACATGGGCATGCCGTTCAGCTGGTTCTTTACACCGATCGTCGGTCATGAAAAAGGTTGGAGCTCCTTCACGGAAGTTGTAAATACATTCATGGAAGAGTTTGGAATCATGAGAAAGAGTGTTTTGGCAATAGCAGTGGAAACGTTCTTACGGAACAATGAATCCGTTGTTCGGATGTTCCAGAAGAATGAAGTGTCGGTGAATTTGAGAGTTGTCGCACCTCATCTCGAGCAGGCTTTGCTGGATATGAACGGGCAGGATCGGGCGAAGGCGGCGAAGATGTTCATGGATGAGGCTGTGAAGGAATTGAAGGAGAGGGCTCAAAAGGTTTTGGATGATAAAAACAATGGTTTGACAGCAACAGCAAGGAATTTTGTAGCGACTAATGCATCAGTCGTAAGGTTGTACCAGGTCACTGGAAATGCGCAAGTTAATTTGGAAGACATTGCTCCGGGCCTTGAGCAGGCATTGCTGGATGTGAATGGGCAGGATCAGGCGAAGGCCGTGAAGATGTTTATGGATGCGGCTGTGAAGGAATTGAAGGAGAGGGCTCAAAAGGTTTTGGATGATAAAAACAATGGTTTGACGGCAACAGCGAAGGATTTTGCAGAGAAGAATGAGTCTGTTGTTCGGATGTTCCAGAAGAATGAAGTGTCGGTGAATTTGAGAGTTGCTGCACCTCACATCGCGCAGGCGTTGCTGGATGTGAATGGGCAGGATCAGGCGAAGGCCGCAAAGATGTTTATGGATTCAGCTGTAGAGGCGCTGGTGTCTAAATCAAAGGCAACTGTTGTTGAGCGGTTGAGCAGGGTGGCAGCGAAGATCGCTCAGGTTAAGCAGGTTGAAGTTCGTCGTGTTGTGAGGCTGATGGGTAAGGCCAAGAACGATAATCAAAAAGCCCGGATCGTCCGTGTAGCAACAGTCCACATGAACTGGAACAGCGGCTTGCGTCAGGCGTTGGTGGATATTAATGGTGGAAATGCGCAGAAGGCTAAGGAACAGTTGTTAAGGGCTATGATTGAAAATGTGGCCAGAGGGGCAATGGAGATTTTGGTAAATATGACAAACGGTTTGACGGCAACAGCGAAGGATTTTGCAGAGAAGAATGAGTCTGTTGTTCGGATGTTCCAGAAGAATGAAGTGTCGGTGAATTTGAGAGTTGCTGCACCTCACATCGCGCAGGCGTTGCTGGATG
>JAKLFA010000004.1 GCA_022711395.1 Candidatus Omnitrophota bacterium
GCTCATGGTGGCGATATCGCTCCACAAAATCCCCGCACGGCTCATCGTATTGATGTCGCTCCACAAGATCCCCGCGTCGCTCATCCGGTCTATATCCGCCCAGTTGATCCCCGCGTCGCTCATCGTATTGATATCGCTCCAGCTGATCCCCGCGCCGCTCATCACATCAATATCCGCCCAGTTGATCCCCGCGTCGCTCATCGTATTGATATCGCCCCAGCTGATCCCGGCGTCGCTCATGATATCAATATCCAGCCAGTTGACCCCCACGCCGCTCATGGTGGCGATATCGCTCCATAAAATCCCAGCACGGCTCATCGTATTGATGTCGCTCCACAGGATCCCCGCGTCGCTCATCACATCCAGATCCGCCCAGTTGATCCCTGCGTCGCTCATCGTGTTGATATCGCTCCAGCTGATCCCCACGTCACTCATTCTATCGATATCCAGCCAATTGACCCCGACCGTCGTCATATCGCTGAAGCTCACCCAATTCACGCCCCTGTCGGTCAACACCTCCAGATCTGACCAGTTTATCCCGCTATAACTCAAAACATCGATCTCTTCCCAATTGATCCCAGCGACGCTCATATCGCGGATCGCTCCCCAGCTTATCCCTGAACTACTCATCACAGCAATGTCGCTCCACGAAATGCTGGCACCGCTCATCGCGGCAATATCGCTCCAAACGATCCCAGCCTTGCTCATATCATTAATACTGCTCCAGTAAATCCCAAGAGTCGTCATGGTCCTGAACTCGCTCCAAAAGATCCCCGCGTCGCTTAACACATCCAGATCGGCCCAATTCACGCCAGCGTCGCTCATCCGGTCAATATCCAGCCAGTTCACCCCCGCACGGCTCAACATATCAACATCCGCCCAGTTGATCAGCGCCCTGCTCATGTCATTCACACTTACCCAGTTCACGCCCGCGTCGCTCATCATCTCCAAATCCGCCCAGTTGATCAACGCCCTGCTCATATCATTTAAACTCACCCAGTTCACGCCCGCGTCGCTCATCATATCAATATCAAGCCAGTTGATGCCAACCGTACTAAGATCACTGATGCTCGTCCAGTTGGCCCCGGCCTCGCTTATGACATCAATATCCGCCCAGTTGATCCCCGCGTCGCTCATCGTGTTGATATCGCTCCAGCTGACACCTGCGTCGCTCATCACATCAATATCCGCCCAGTTGATCCCGGCTATGCTCATCGTGGCAATATTGGCCCAAGACACCCCAGCGATGCTCATGGCCTGAATATCGCTCCAGGAAATGCCCGCGTTGCTTAAATTGCTGATACTGCTCCACAAGATCCCGATGGTCGTCATGGTCCGAAATTCATACCAGCGGATCCCCGCGTCACTTAAAACGTCCAGGTCCGCCCAGTTGACCCCGCTACGGCTCATCACATCCAGGTCAGTCCAGTTGATGCCGGCATCGCTCATGGTATTGATGTCGCTCCAACTGATCCCCGCGTCGCTCATCCGGTCTATATCCGCCCAGTTGATCCCCGCGTCGCTCATCGTGTTGATATCGCTCCAGCTGATCCCCGCGTCGCTCAGGATCTCAATATCGCTCCAATTGACGCCGCTGCGGCTCAGCACATCCAGGTCTGCCCAATTAACGCCTTTATCACTCATCACGTCAATATCCAGCCAGTTGATCCCCGCGTCGCTCATCGTGTTAATATCGCTCCAACTGATCCCCGCGTCGCTCATCGCGTTAATATCGCTCCAACTGATCCCCGCGTCGCTCATCACATCCAGATCCAGCCAGTTGACGCCGGCATAGCTTAACGTTCCGATATCCGCCCAGTTGATCCCGATCGATGTGATGGTCTTAAACTCACTCCAAAAGATCCCCGCATCGCTTAACACGTCCAGGTCTGCCCAATTGACCCCGGCGTCGCTCATCACGTCAATATCCAGCCAGTTGACCCCGGCATCGCTCAGCTTATCCAGGTCGAGCCAGTTGACCCCGGCGTCGCTCATCATATCGATATCCAGCCAGTTGACCCCGGCCGCGCTCATGCCGGCGAGGTCGCTCCAAACGATCCCGGTCCGGCTCATGGCATCCAGGTCCAGCCAATTGACGCCGACCGTTGTCATGTCGCTCATGCTGGTCCAATTGATGCTGCGGGTGGTCATGACCCCGAAATCCGACCAGTTCACGCCCCGCTCACCCATCACGGTCATGTCATTCCAATTGATCCCCGCGGCTCCCATCACCGCCATATCCGTCCAGTTGGCGCCGGCCGTGGTCAGGACCGCCAAACTGTCCCAATTGATCGTGGCATCCCAATTTGTCCCGGAACCGGTCATATACGCCAGGTCTGTCCAGTTCACCCCGCGCGTGGTCATGGCCCCGACATCATCCCAGTTGACACCCAAAAATTCAGGCATAAATGGAAATACATCAGTGTATACCTCTCCATCATGATTAATCACCACACGGCCCATTAACATACGCGGATCAGCTCCCCCTCCAGTAATGTTTCTCGGTGACAAATAGCAAAAACTGCCGCTGACTGTGTCACCAGCAGTCACACCAAGCGCATTCGTGGCACCTGGGGTGGTGTCAAAAACCTCAACGGTACAAGAACCCCCGGAGATATCAACCCAGTCTCCGCGATATAATAAATAAAAACTCCCTCTAAATTGATTGCTGCCCGTATAGGTAAACCCGCCAACAATTTTGTAGGCGTCCCTTCCCACGTCTTCCCAGTTCACATTATCTTTCTGTAAATAGTCCGCGTCGTAAAAGATCTGCGATCTGTGCCAATAGGTCTTTCCTCCATAATCGACAGAAGCCTCATAACGATACCAGCCGGTCTCAACACCCATGTCCTCAAAACTGGAGGTCGATGAAAAACTGCTGCAAGGGAAGCTATAAGAACTGTAGTCCCTCGTCAAGGTTATTGAACAGTTGGCCGTATGCACATCCACCGCCACTCCATTCTTGAGCAATCCCCCCTCAATAAACACTGTCTCTTTATTAACGCCAGCGAGTGTAACGATCGGCGGCGGTATCACCTCAAACCCCGAGTGCATCAGATCCGACCACTTGGCCCCCGCGTCGCTCATCATGTCGATGTCGTTCCAATTGACCCCGCGGGTGCTTAAGGTGCTTATATCATTCCAGTTGACCCCCGCGTCGCTCATCATGTCAATATCGTTCCAGTTCACCCCACGGGTGGTCATGACGCCCAGATCATCCCAGTTCACCTCCGTCACCATTTTAATCACAGCTGCCGCTGTCGTATCGATCGAAAAATCTTTCCGGTATGTTTTCCCTTCATAGTCAATTGCCGTCAACATTTCAACGATGTTTTCCATATAGGGCGAAGGAGAAAAAGAAAAAGTGCAGTAGCCACCCGCTTCGATTGGGGTCTCTGTATTCCTAGAACCTCCGATCCCATACGCGGCGTAGCAATTGGACAGCCCGCTCGTAACAGGTGCCCCAAATTCCTTGAGAAACCAGGTCACATAAATATTTCCGTCATAATTTATTGCCCAATACACAACGATTTCACGTCCCAGCTCATTTAAATTATTCCACTGGACCCCCGCGTCGCTCATCATGTCGATGTCGTTCCAATTGACCCCGCGGGTGCTTAAGGTGCTTATATCATTCCAGTTGACCCCGCGCGTGGTCATAACCCCGACATCATCCCAGTTGACACCTTGAAGACCAAGCACGGAGGCTGAATCTGCATAGAGATAATCATAAAAATATGTCACACCGTCATCATGTGAAATACCCACTTTTGCATACGCGCCCGCAAGCTCCGATGGTAATAAAGGTCCTCCCCCATAACCAGTTGTACAGTTTGTCGCTGAACCAGGATAACCGTCCGAATCTAAAGACGTTCCGTCCGCACTAAAAACCTCGTAAAAACACGTAGCCTCCGCGCTTGATACGACGTTTCCGTTATACTCTAACCAAAAGTCCATTCCGCCCAAACCCATTCTTCCTCTGACTTTATAAAACAGCTTATTTAAATTCTGCCACTGGACCCCCGCGTCGCTCATCATGTCGATATTGTTCCAGTTGACCCCGCGGGTGCTTAAGATGCTTATATCATTCCAATTAACCCCGGCTTCGCTCATCACTTCAATATCGTTCCAGTTGACGCTATTTAGGTATGAATCAATACCCGTCAGCATATTAACCAGGGAAAGAGGCGCGTCTCCGATCATGCTTTCGATCTCATCCACATAACCCTCCACCTGATCAGTGTAGCCTTTGATCAAGGTCACATCGTTCTTGATCTGTGTGACATCTGATTTAAGGCTCGTGGTATCCGCAACCAGGACTCCCACATCGTTCCAGTTGACGGTATCGGTCTTGGCCTTGATCACTCCGATATCGGTCCAGTTGACGGTATCGGTCTTGGCCTTGATGGCCGCGATGTCCGACCAACTGATCGCCGCGGTATCCGTGAGTATTTCATCAAGCATATAAGAAGAAGGATTGTAGCGGACCAGCCCGGTAAAGGTCTGGGAGTTGACCGTGCAGGTCGCTTCAAAAAAATAATCATCATAAACATCTCCCGGAGTCCAGGCCTCCTGCCAGCGCTCAAAATTGGAACCGGAACGGACAAAATCCGAAGAGTTCAAGGTCAGTGTAGTTTCTGCGCTTGTTGACCCCGCCTGATACACTCCCACAGAGCACGAATCGGACGTATCCAAATTCGCGTAAAAGGATTTTCCGGTCTGGTCCTTGGCCTGCAGCCAGACGGCGATTTGATATGTTCCCGCTTTATCATAAAGGACCTCGACCTTGACCTCGTAGCCATAGATCGTGAACTGGTTGGAATAACCGTAAACGGTGACCGTCTCACTGGTCGCGGTAATGGTCAGGTTCGCCGTGGCCCTCAGCACATAATTCCCAGGTTTATCGATCGAAAGGTTCGTATACGTGGCCAGACCACTGCTAAAGTTCTGGCTTGTCGTTCCTGAAAGCGTTGCTCCGCCGCTGGTATCCATGGCCAGGCTCATGGTCATCGATGGAGAAGTGAATACCGCGGATGTAATGGTGTTCCCTTGCGGGTCCTTGATCGCCACGACCGGCTGCGGGCTGAACACCTCACCGGGGGCGGTATCCGGAACGCCCTCGGTCCCGGAATAAATAAAGGTCAGATAATAAGGAGAATCATCATTGGTCCCGGCGGATTCACTTTCCGAACTGCCGGAAGACGCTCCGCCATAGAGGCCGCCCGAATAAACAGCAGGGTCCACAGCCCAAGAAGGCGAAGCCGCCAAAATAAGGAACAGCAGGGCAAAAACAGGCAGACTCAGGGACGCCAACAGCCTTACGGCTGTCTTACCCTTGTCCAAAGCTTTCTTTTGCCCCGAGAAGAAAACGTTCAACTTGTTGAGGTCACACCATGCCATGTTGTAAAGGTACCTGCTTTGTTGCCCGTTGAAATTTCAAAACCCGCCTGCCCCTTTTAAAAGCCAGGCGTTACCACGCGTATGTCTTGCCGAAATCCTTCTGCACATCCCGCTCGACCTTCATGTCATCGATCTGTGAACGGATATAAAGCTTCGCTTCCAGGACCTTCTCCTGGACCAGCGGCGAATCCTCCGCGTCAGGATTCAAGAACAGGTATTCCTCGTAATGCGCAACGGCCGACGGAAAATCCTTCAAATAATCCCCGCAGACAAAGGCGAGATTAAAATGCGCGCTCGCGTCCGCCGGGTTAAGCTCCAGGGTCTTGCGGTATTCCTCGGCCGCCTGTTCATATTTGCCCTTATGAAAGAAAATGTTGCCCATGTTGTAATGCAGGCGCGCCTCGTCCTCACGGATCTGCTTCTGCGTGTCTTCCATCTCCGCCAGCATCGAGACCACATCCAGACCTGAGGCGGAAGGAGCGAGCGTTTCGGTGATCTTGTCCTCCGGGATCCCCAGCGAATCCAGTTCCTCTTTGGTGATGCCGACCGTCTCATAGGTCACGTATTTTTTCTGTTCCAAGGCGAGCGTTTCCTGGCGTTTCAATTCACCTTCCAGTTCCGCAATCCGGCTGTTTAAGTCCTGTTCCCGGTCCTGCATGCGGGCGCTGAGATCGTTGATGCGCTCATCATAACGCTCTTTGATCTTCACGGCGTCCTCGGTCTCGGTCCTCATCTGCTGGACCTGGCTTTCAAGCGTTTCCGCCCGGCTGCGGTCCAGGCGGTTCTGGCCGCGCAAGATCCTCAACTGTTCCTCGAACTGACGATTCTGTTCTAAAAGCTTTTTGTTCTGCTCGATCGCCTGACGCAGGGCGCGGCTGGTCTTTAAGATCTCTTGTTCGGTGATGACATCTTTCGAGGGCGGCTCTTCAGCGGCCGCCGCCTCCACCGGTGCCGCTTCCGGGCTTTCGTCCAAAACGATCTCCTGGCCTTTCTCATAACTGGACTCGGATTGGACCGGCTGAGGCGATGCTTCGACCACATGCTCCAGCTCCAGGTCCGTCTCCATAAGCATGACCTCCGGTCCGGAACGGTCCCGGCCCTCCGCCTCAACGACCGCTTCAGCCCCAACCTCCGCCGTCTGGGCAAAAAGCGGACGGACAGCGCCCGCTGAAAACGCGGCGGCAAGGCCGACCGCCATCACCGCATAAAAAGTTTTGTCCAATTCAGAACGCTCCATGTTATTCCTTCAGCTTCAATGTGGCCGCCTGGGCCTTTTCCTGGCCAGGCTCAACGTATCCCATATGTTTTTTCATCTGCCCGCGGTATTCGTTATACTGGTCCTCATCGCCCTTAATGATGTGGGGCGTGATGAAGATCACGATCTCCGTCGATTCGACCGACTCACTGCGGGATTGGAACAGCTTTCCTAAAAGCGGCATATCCATCAGCACCGGGATACCCCGGTTGACCAGGACCTTGTTGTCCTTCTTAAGGCCGCCCAGGACCACGGTCATCCCGTCCTTGACCATGACGGTGGTCTCCACCAGCGTCTTGTTCACTTTCGGGATCCCGCCGCCTTCGGAGGCGATGCTGCCGGTGACCGTGGAGATCTCCGGCTTCATGATGATCGTGATGAACCCGTCATCGTTGATCCGGGGGATCACACCCAATTTGAGGCCGACGTCCACAAAACGGACCTCCTCGGAGGTGATGGCGTTCTCACCGGTCCCCGAGGTGGTCGAAATGATATACGGGACCGTGTCGCCGACGTGGATCTTGGCCTCCTCGTTATTGGTGACCAGCAGCTTCGGATTGGACAGGATCTTGGTGTCGCTGACCTGTTTTAAGGCGCGGATCCGCGCCTCGAACCCGTCCGAATCCATATAACCGATCCCGACGCGGCCGTATTTAGAATACAGCGCGTCGGCAGACGTCAAGGCGTTTTCATCCAGCAAAAACGAAGAAAATTTCACATCCCGGCTCGAGAACTGGACGTCCCAGTCGATGCCGTAATCCATCTGCGGTTTAAAGACCACCTGCAGGACCCGAACGTCCACCAGGACCTCTTTGGTGGGCACATCCAGACTCTTGATCAACGTTTCCAACTCAGCCTTACGGCCCGGATAAGCGCGCACGATAATCGCGTTGGTCCTTTCATCGGCCGCCACGGAACCGACCGTGTTGGCGTCGATCTTGGCCTTGAGCTGTTCAACGATATCCACGGCCTTGGCATACTGCATGGAATAGACGAACGTTTCCAGCGGGTTTTCAATGCGATCAATGATCTTTTTCATTTTGCCGATCGATTCCGGGGTGTCGATCAAAACCACGGAACCCGTGTCCTCATCAATGATCACCCGGCCAAGAGAGCTTTTGACCCCCTCAAGGGCCGAAAGGACATAGGTGGGTTTAGCGTATTTCAGCGAGATGATCTCGACAATATCCTTCTCATTGAATTTGCGGCCATACATAAATTCATATTCCTGGCCGGAAACGACGTGGATGATGTCCCGCTCAACGTGGTAGGCCAACCCATTTGAAATAAGGGCGATATCCAACGCGTCCTTGATCTTGACATTTTTCAGATACAGCGTGACCCGACCCTGGACCTGGCTGGATGTGACCAGGTTAAAATCCCCTTTGAGGGCCAGAAATTTCAGGACATCGACCACGTTCATCTCACGAACGTCCAACGTGATCATCCGTTCCAGACGCGCCATGAGTTCCTCTTCGGTCTGGCTGATCACGATCTTTTTAGGTTTAAAATTCTCTCCCACCGGCACCTTTTTGGAATCCGCCAAAGGATCCGCAACGGCCCCTTCCGCGGAGGCGGGCTTTTCCTGCCCCTGAAGGGGCTGGCCCTGTATCGCAGGGGCCGGCTGCTGCTGAACCCCTTGTCCCGCCGCGGGCTGCGCCAGGCCTTCATGCTGAGGGATCGTCAACAAGATCCCGGCCATCACAGCGCCCAACATGACTGCCCGCATCAATCGCTCGATTTTATTCATTCGATCGGTCATAGTTTGATTTCCAGTTGTTCGCCCTGAAACTCAACAACGATACTATCGGCATAGATCGAGGTCACCAGGACCTCGTTGATCTTATCGCCGGGCCTCAAAAAGTATGTTACCCCGCTTCCCGTATTCTCGACCATCGCCGAGGCGGAATCCGCCGTGTCCAGCCAGGAGATCCCCACCAATTTCAGGTCCTTGGTCCGGTCGATCACCTTCTGGATGCCTAAGATCTCTGCAGGCACGGCCTCTTCCTTGACGATCTTTTTTTCTTCAAAGGGTTGAAAAATATTGCGCGCTGAAACCGCCGCGACATATTCCGCGATCTCGGTGAAGACCGGCACAATGCTCTGGGATGAGAACGGCGCGGGCTTGAGGTCCGCGAATTCCAACGGTTTCTGTGACGCCTTGATATTCTGGGTCAAGCTCAGGGCAAACCCGAGCGCGATGAAAATGATCACCATTGCCATCGCGACATTAGCCTCTTTAAGGCCTAATGACTTGAAATTGATCTTTCCGGATGAAAAATTCTGGAAAATACTCTGCAAGGACTGGAACACCTGGGGGGCCGCCAAAGCGCTGCCGCCGCCGACCCCGCGGACCGAATCAAAGATCCGTTGGGCCTCAGCGGTAGAGGGCACAGGGGCAGACTTCGAAGCGTCAGACGAATGTTCTGCATTCGTCGCCTCAATAAGCTTCAACAACTTTTGTTCGGCGGTCTCTTTGGCCATGTGACACGTCTCTTAACCGCGGACTACACGTCTTTTTACAGGATGCTAATACCGTGGATCGCCCAACCGCGATCCCGGCACCCCACCCTGCGGTTGATTGCCCCAAGAAGCCTCCGATTGCAGCGCACCCATCCCTCGGATGTGGAACTGCATCTCCTTCTCGATGACTTCCTGGACAAGAACTCTATCGACAGACTGTTTATTCTGCAAGATCAGCGCTTTCAAAAGCTGATGACAGAGCTTTGTGATCTGCCGCGGATACCCGCGGGTAAAACTGTAAATCTCGCTGATCGCCTCCCCCAGGAACAATTCCATCCGGCTGTTATAACCGGCGGTCCTGATCCGGAATTCAATCAGTTCTTTCGTTTCACTCACATCCAATGGATTGAGCGTATATTTAAAACTGATCCGGTCCATGAAATTGGGCATGTTCACGATCTTCGGATACAGTTCAACCTGGCCGAGCAGGACCAGTTGCAAAAGCTTGAACTCATTAGTCTCAAAATTGAGCAGGATGCGCAGCGTTTCCAGCGTGTTCATATCAAGCTTCTGGGCCTCATCAATGATCAGGATCACGGTCTGCTTTTCGACAACGGCCTTCTGGATCAGGAACTTTTCAAAGGCATCACGCAGCTCCAGGATATCCGCTGAAGACAAATCCGTTTTCAGAGACGCCTCAACATTGAAATTCTGCACCAGAGCGCGCAGGAATTGTTCTTCACCGCTGAACGCGGGATTTAAAATGATATGAAAAAGCATGCCGCCGCGTTTGGATAATTCCTGGACAAGCATGCGTGAAAGGGATGTCTTTCCGGTGCCGATGTCACCGAAGATCACCGAAAGACCGCGCTTCAAATGAAGCTCGATCAAAATATTGGTCAAGGCCATGTCATGCTCTTTGGTGAGATAAAAGAACCCGGGGTCTGGGCTGGTCGAAAAGGGTTCTCTACTAAATCCTAGGATTGAGTAATAGGCCATGTGATAGTATCGTTTTTATAATAACTATTTATTATATATATTAATACGCAAGAGAAAACAATCCTCCCGCGAAAGTATTTTTTCCCGTACTTAAATAATAACATAAGTGGTATTGTTTTCAATGGGTAAAGGGATTTTTTTAGCCCATTCAAGAAGGCTTTTTTAAAGATTTGTCGAGGAGGAAATAAAAAGGTGTTTTTCGCGGGAAAATTTTTTCCCGAAATGCGGAAAATAATTCCTGACAAAGGAAAATGATGCAAGTTAAAACTGCCGAACCCGGCCTTTTACCTGCGGACCATGCCACACAAAAAACCGCTCCCGCGGGCAAAGCTGCGCGCGGCAAGGACCATCGCGAAAGCGAGCTTTTTGGTCCAGCCTAAAGAGACGGTCAGAAAGGCGAAAACAATTTCAAGTACGAGAAGCGCTGTCAGCAAAAACGCGGCCCCAATGCCAGCCATCCCAAATTCAAAAAGGCTAACGACACCGAGGGCAAAGAACGCGTAAACGATCGCGACCTCTAAAGCATCTTTCCAGAAAGTGTAATCATCCCCCCTGGTCTTGTCAAAATGCTTTCGATACATTTTGGCCCTCCAAAAACCGTGCCGGAACTGCTCCCTCAAATATTTTCTCACAGACACCGGATGGAAATGATCGACCTTGGAATCGTTAACAAACCGTATCCTGAAGCCTTTCTTGCCCAGGCGATAACTCAAATCGTTATCTTCGCCGCTAGGCGAACGGTATGTTGTATCGAACCCGTTTAATTCCAAGAAGATCTGTTTCTGAATACAAACATTATAGCTTCCAAACACTTGCGGATATTCCGGCAAAAGCCTCCGGTGGCGGTACTGGATCTCATCATGCACGCAGACCGCAAGCCAGGACTCCGGATTGGCGATGCCGTAGGTTCCCATCACAGCCGCCACACCCTCAGGCCCGAATCCGGACAAGGAACGGGCAATCCAGTCAGGATGCGGCAGACAATCCGAATCCGTAAAACACAAATACTCGCCGCGCGCGGAAAGAGCCCCCCGGTTACGGGCCGAAGCCGGACCGGCATTCGCCTGTTCGATCAGCCGCACGGCCTGAAATTCCCGGACGATCTCGCCCGTTCTGTCTGTTGAGCCGTCATCGACCACGATCACTTCATAGGCCGGGCATCCCTGCTGTGAAAGCGCGCACTCCAGCACGCGGCGGATCGTCGCCTCTCCGTTATAGACCGGGATGATCACGCTCACGACGGGCGAAAGGATTTCGTTCATAGTTGTTCCACTTTCTCGTTTCTTGAAAATCTATGCGGTTTGAATCCCCTACAGCCGCTTGCGCGCCACGGCATACAAAAGCATTCCAAACTTTGAAGCGATGATTTCCGGAGAAAAACGAAACGGCAGGGTGTTGAGCCCCCCGGAGGAAAAGACCGTCAATCCATTGCGCTCATGCAGGTTGACCAGCTCCGAAAGGACAAAAGGCCTTTCCTCGATCCCGGGCATCATGAAAGGACGGATGATCTGCCAGGGCGACCAGCGGTTGGGAACCACCGTGACGATCACCCCATCCTCTTTGAGGACCGAAATAAAATTCTTTAAAATCCGATCTTTATCGCCTTCCGGAAAATGCTCGAACAATCCATCGGAAAAGATCAGGTCAAAACGCTCCGCACAGCATTCGGAAAGGTCCTGGCTGAGGAAATCGACCTGAAGAAGCTGACAACGTCCGTCCGTATTCTGGCCTGCCAAATCAAGGGCCTGCTTGGAATAATCAGCGGCGACCGTCTTCATCCCGTAATCACAAAATACAGCCGAAAAAAAACCGCTCCCGCAGCCTGCGTCAAGAGCCGTTTCTCCGCCGTTAACATAGGGTCTCAGGACCTCGATGATGCGCTGCTTCGAATGCGAAATGCGGCCGAACTTTTTTGACTGTTCACGGCCCCAAAACTCATTCCAATGTGTCTGCCCGGGAAGGCCCATGTCCGTTCTTTCTTTATTTTGGATTGTGAGACTTCAATGATTCGATCTCTTCCTGAAGCAATGCGATCCTTTGGGCCATGATGTCATTGCGCCGCTGCTGCTGATACATGAAAACCGTCAACAGTAAACCCAGAAATATGGCGGCGAAGACGCAAACAAAAAAAATGAAATTGCTCATCAGCACGAACCCTAACATTCGCGAAAACGCCCGCAACACATCCTGAAAAACAGCCAACGCCAAGCCCAGAAAACAGCCGCAGAACCAGCCAAACGCGTATTTAAAAGAAAGTTTTTCCCGGCGGATAAGGTCCAGGATCAAAATGATAAGGACACAAAAGAGAACAATCGTGATCTGCCCCGCCTGCATATTCTTTTCCTCCCATCGTTTATCAAGACCGCTATCCCCGCGGACGGCCAGCCGGCTTCATCATGTCCAAAAGGATCGCCAGCGTCACCTTGACCATGTAATACAGCGTCCGCAGATAACGGATCGACGAGACCCCGCTCATCCTTGAACGCATCTTGACCGGCACCTCGCAGACCGAAAGGCCGGCGCGTTTCGCAAGCACCGTGGCCTCCGGTTCAGGAAAATCCGTCGGATAAACGGCAGAAAACAATTCGACCGCTTTTTCGCCGAACGCCTGAAAACCCGAAGTGGGGTCGCTGACCCTTGCACCGGCCAGGGAGCTGATCAGCCAGGAAAAAAAATGGATCCCGATCCTGCGCACAAATGACGAGCGGTACTGCGAGTCCGGATGCAAAAAACGGCTCCCTATCACAAGGTCATGCCCCTGCCCGATCCCGCTGAGCAGGTCCCTAATAAAGGCTGGATCATGCTGGCCATCGGAATCAATGCGCACGACAGCATCATACCCGCACCGTTTCGCGAAGCTCAATCCCGTCTGAACAGCCGCCCCGATCCCCAGATTGAACGGGAGCTTAAGGACCTTAACGCCGGCTTCAGCGGCCTTGAATGCCGTCTGATCAGAAGACCCGTCATCGATCACGACGATATCTTCAAAGCCATGCAGCCGCAGCTCCTCAAGCGTGCGGACAATATTATTTTCCTCGTTCAAAGCCGGAATAATGATCAATGTTCTCATAAGCTTGATATTGTTAGGATAATATTACGAACCGAACGCCCTCTGAATACGGTCCCGCAGACTGCAGTCCATCACCTTTTCATCCATCTGAACGATCACTCCCCCAAGGATCTTGGGGTCCTGAGAAAAGCTGATCTTGAGCTCTGAAGAAAAGTTCTTGCTTAAAGCCTTGCGGATCCTCTCATGGTAGTCCGCCGAAAGCGGCCGATGCGATGTCACACGGATCGAACGCACCGCCGGCTGGTCTTCATCTTCATCCGGCCTCCACAGTTCAATATACCGGACCGCCATATCGGCCAGCATATTGTTCAGGGCGAACGCCAAGGCCACCAGGACCACCAGCCCCACGGCCAGCTGCCCGAGAAGCACCCACATCACAAGAGACATCCCGTTTCTCCATCGTAAAAATCCCTACAAATGATCCCCACGTTCTTTCTGGCGCTTCTGCAGAAGATAAAGCGCCGCGTAATACACCGCTTTGTCCGAATCGCCATTATACGGAAGGTCAGGCCTAAGACCATCAAAACTGAACACCGTCCCATCCGGATGATGGCCGCGGGCCGTCACCAGCAAAAGCATGGACTCATCATCCATGAAGAACATGCTCTTTAAAAAGACCTGCCCGGCGGAGTTCACTCCCATCAACTGCGCCCGCCGGTTGCCCTGAAGGATGCCCGAAAAGAGTTCTGAGGCGCTGCCGCTCTTTTCATCGATCAGGATGATGATGTCCCCGTCATAATGAAAAAACGCGGGGATCTCGGGCACCATGAGCCCGGCCTTCGGCTGGCCCCTCTTTTGAAAATACGCGAACTCCTCGTTCGGCCTTAAAAAGAACGATGAGATCGCCTGAGCGGCAAGCGGCGGCCCGCCGGGATTACCCCTGAGGTCGATGATCAGGCCGTAGGCATTCCGTTGAATGACCTGCGCCATATATTTTGTCATGTCATCCGGGGTCATCTGATTGAAACGTTCTATGCGGATGCAGAACACCCCCGGGACATCCACCGGAACCCAGAAAACGAACTGCTTGAAATATTCCTTGCTCACCGGCTTGATCGCATACGTTTTTCCGTCGGACGGGCGCGTATACTTGATCTCCACCCCTTCCCCTTCCATAGGCGTCAACAGCGCTTCGATCTCTTCCAGCTTAAGCCGGCGGACGTCTTTTGACGCGATGCGTTTGACAAGGTCATTCTCCCGCAAGCCCTTCTCATAGGCGTCTGAGCGAGGCTCCACCCATTCGATCAGATAGCCCTGCCCATTCAAACGGCCTTTTATGCCCAGGTCGATCCGTTTGCCCAGGACCTCCTGTTCATATTCAACCGCGACCTGAGGCGGCATGAAGGAGGAAAAAATATCATCCTTGGTCTTCAGAAAATCAACAAGGTAAGCGGCGCTGCGCCACTTCACATAATCGCTGCTTTTGTTCTCCCCTTTCAACTGGCTGAAGATCTTCTCCTTGAACATGGCCAAAAAACGCGCGTAGTCCTCTTCCCGCACCTCATGATAATATTCTTTGGCCATTGTGTCGAAAACCTGACGGAAAAACTTCACATATGATTGATACTCATCGGAAAGGCCATCATCGGAAGGATCAGAGATCCCTGAAAGAACGGCCGCCTCATCGGCGGATACGGGAGAAGAAAAAAGGGCGTAAAACGAGAAACATGTTACGGCAAGGGTATATGATAAAAGCCTCATAGGACTCCACTAGCGAAAATACAACATTTCCCGTCAGAAGACAGAATCAGTTCTGCGCATCCTGGCGGATCTTATCAAGCTCAGCGGCGGTGATATATCGGTCTTTATTTTTATCGTATTCTTTAAGAATGTCGGAATAGACCACCACGCTCCCCCGGTCCTCAACAGTCTCTATGACATCTCGAAGCATGACCTTGACCTCGGCCGATTGAAGCAATCCGTCGCGGTTGATGTCATAACGCCGTTCACTATTGTTGGTGACCTTCGGGGTTTCTTTGGCCCATTGGGGGACCGTCATATCATCTGATTTAGGAGAGTCCGTGCTGCCGTTAATGAATTGATTACGGCGTCCGTAGTTGATAAGTTGTGCAGAGGCGGCCTGGACCATAATGACCGTTAAGATCATGATCCACAGCCCGATCCTTATCATCTTTTTCATGACTATCTCCTTTGAAAATAAGGATTTACATGCGGTTATCTTGAAATCTAAAAGTATTATACAAGCGGGGACCGTTCTGTCAATCGCGAATATCAGTTATCATGTTGTGCTAACCCGTTATAAACTACCCACTTATCTTTCTGGCGTTCCTCTTGAAGCATCCCCCTCTCAACGGGATGAAGGTCATGCTCAACCTTATCAAAAACATAGTGCGTTAAAAAAGATTGCCGTAGCTGCTGAGCGGTCAACGGAAGGTTGGCAATAAAATCAGAATGGTCCCGGCCTTTACGATATTCAGGCGCCTGGGCCGGCATTTTCAGATATCGCTGGCACAGCTTGAGGTCCATGCCGTAAAGCAACGTTCCATGATGAAGAATGAAGCCGCGCGCCCTGCGCTGGGCATTGCCGGAAAATTTGCGCAACGTCCCTTCAAACGCAAGGTCAGAGATCGGGCAAAAACAGGCCGCCACGCCTGCGGACGCCAGCAGATGGATGACCGGCCCCAAGATCGCCTGATAAGAGGCGCGCAGGTCCGCGATCCTGGGATCATTGCTTTTCGAAAGCACGAAGGTAAAATTCAAACAGCCGGGCCCCTGGACCACCGTCCCGCCTCCTGAGCTGCGCCTGAACACGGAGACGCGGTCTGCGACCACCTGTTCCAGCCAAAGTTCTTCCTCAGGTCTTCCAACCCTTCCCAAGACGATAGACACGCTTGGGGATTCCCAAAGACGGAAACATTCGGGCAGAAGTCCTTTTTCACAGCATTGAAGCAGGACATCATCGTAGATGATCTGGTCCAAAGGAGATGTTAAAGAGACATCTTTAAAGATCATGGCCGTTTAGGGAATGTTCAATCAAAAAAATTCACATTCAGGTCTTTAACCGCCTTGACTTCATCCGGGCGGGAAATCGGCATCGTTTTAGGAAAGGCATGGAACGCCTCGGGGTCGCGGGCAGCCAAATCTGCCGCATCCATCATGCATTGAATGAACCGGTCGATTGTTTGTTTAGATTCTGTTTCCGTCGGTTCGATCATCATGGCCTCACGCACGATCAGCGGAAAATAGACCGTCATGGGATGGATTCCCTGATCAATCAGGTATTTTGCCAGATCGATGGCGTGCACCCCGTTTTTGGATTGCGCGCAGGCTGAAAAAACGCATTCATGCATACAGGTCCGGTCAAAAGGAAGGTCAAAGACGCCCTTCAAGCGGGCCATGACATAATTGGCGTTCAGGACGGCGTGATCGCTCACCTGTTTCAAACCTTCTTTACCGAGCAAAAGAATATACGCGTAGGCACGGACGATCACCGCGAAATTCCCGTAAAAGGACGCGACATAACCAATAGATTCCGGATAATCATAGTTCAGACGAAAGGTCCCGTCATCCCGCCGGACAACGCGCGAGACCGGAAGATACGGCATTAATTTCGGCCCCACCCCCACCGGTCCGGCACCTGGCCCACCGCCGCCGTGTGGCGTAGAAAATGTTTTATGAAGGTTGATGTGCATCACATCAAAACCCAGGTCCCCCGGGCGGCAACGGCCCAGGACCGCGTTCAGGTTCGCTCCGTCGTAATACATCAGCCCGTCCACCTTATGGACCATCTGCGCGATCTTATCGATATCTCTGTTGAAGATCCCGGCGGTATCCGGGCAGGTAAGCATGATCCCAGCCACCTCATCGGTGAGCGCGCGCTCGAGAGCCGCAAGGTCCATGACCCCCTCTTCAGTCGAGGGAATTGTGATCGTTTGAAATCCGGCGATCGCAGCGGATGCGGGGTTGGTCCCATGCGCGGAGTCCGGAGCGATAATATATTTCTTCCTGTTCTTTTTGGCTTTATGATACGCCGCGATCATCATGGCCCCGGTCAGCTCCCCATGCGCCCCGGCCAGCGGCTGGAGCGTGAAAGCGGAAAATCCGGTGATCTCGCACAGCAATTGTTCCATTTCATAGAGGATCGCCAATGCTCCCTGCACAAGCCGGTCCCCGCTTGCCAACTGCGGCAAAAGCGGATGCAGGTCCGCCAAGCCGGACATGGCCGCCAAAACTTCGGTAAAACGAGGGTTATATTTCATCGTGCAGGATCCCAGGGGATAAAAGTTCCCATCCACCGAAAAATTCCTGCGGGACAATGCCATAAAATGCCGCACCACATCCAGTTCGCCAACCTCGGGTAAAGTCGGGGATTGCGGACGGACATACTTTGCCGCCAGCGGCTTTGCTGATGGAACATCCGATTCAGGCAGCGAATACCCGCGGCGTCCTTCAATGCTCTTTTCGAAGATCAGGTCCATATTAAATTTTTCCTAAGACATCCTTTAATTGCTGCGCATAGCGCTCAATGTCGTTCCGCGTCCGCTTTTCCGTTACCGCGACCGTCATATACTGCGTCATGCCCGGATAATATTTAGAAAGCGGAAAACCAGCCGCGATCCCCCGGGATATCATCGCTTCCACGACCGCTTCCGCGGGCTTGGGCAGCGACACCGTGAATTCATTGAACGTCGGAGCGGCCCGTTTGACCTCAACCCCCGGGATCTGCCCGATCAAATGTTTGGCGTATTCGGCCTTATCAAAGATCAGCCGTGCCAGATCCCTGATCCCCTGACGGCCCAGCAGACTCAAATACATCGCCGCCTGCACCGCGCACAAGGAAACATTGGTGCAAATATTGGATGTCGCTTTTTCCCGGCGGATATGCTGCTCACGGGCCTGCAAGGTATTGACAAAACATCGACGCCCTTGTGCGTCCACGGTCTCACCCACGATACGGCCGGGCATTTTCCGAATATATTCTTTTTTGGTCACCATAAAACCAAGATACGGCCCGCCGAAATTCAATGGCAACCCCAGGCTCTGTCCTTCGCCGGTGGCGATGTCCACTCCCATTTGACCGGGGGTCTTGACCATCCCCAACGCGATCGGATACACGCTCTGGATCACCAGCGCCCCCTTGGCATGGGCCATCTTAACAATATCACTATGATCATCCACCGCGCCGAAAAAGTTTGGATTCTGAACGATCACGGCCGATGTCTGATCGTCCAAGAATTTCTCGATCTGCCCACGGTCGCTCTGGCCATGAGCAGGACCCACTTCAACAAATTCAATGTTCAGGTTATCCGTATAGGAACGGATCATCTTGCGGTAAATGGGGCTTACTCCTCCATCCACGATCACTTTATTGCGCCCGTTGACCCGCAGGGCCATCATCATGGCCTCATAGAGCGCGGTGCCACCGTCATATAACGAAGCGTTTGAAACCTCCATCTCCGTCAGGGCGCACAATGAACTTTGATATTCATAGAGCGCCTGAAGCGTGCCCTGGGAACATTCCGGCTGATAGGGAGTATACGCCGTTAAGAATTCCCCCCGGCTGATCAAAGACGGAATGACTGCCGGGATATAATGATCGTAATATCCGCCCCCGACGAACAAAAGCAATTCTTGCGCGTTACGGCGGGCCAAACCGCGCACGTGTTCCACCACTTCATACTCAGAACGGCCCTTCGGAAGGTCAAACGACTTGGGGCCATGCTGCGGCTGAATGTCATGAAAGAGATCATCAATCCTTTCGACGCCGATCACCTCAAGCATCGTTCGGACATCATCCTCTGTGTTGGCAATATACGGATTCAACGACACAACCTTTCTCACAAATTTATATCAGCTTCACAAACCAGGCGGGTTTTGAAGGCGAGCATCGTATTCGCTAGATTTTTATTCCAGACTTTCCAAATAGGTCCGGTATTCCTCAGCGCCCATGAGCTTTGAAGTCTCCTCTTCAGAAGCGATCTTAACTTTCGCGATCCACCCCAGCTCATAACAACTTTTGTTCAAGAGTTCCGGGCAGTCCACCAATTCCGAGTTCACTTCGATCACCTTTCCGCTTAAAGGGGAATACACATCATTGGCCGCCTTGACGGACTCCACAGAGGCCAGTTGCTCGAACTGCTCGACCTCCATGTCCACGTTCGGCAATTCGATGAACGTGATGTCTCCCATCGCGTCCTGAGCGTATTCAGTGATCCCGACGGTGGCAACGCCATCGTCAATGGAGACCCACTCATGCTCCTTGGTATAGAACAAATGATCAATCACCTCCATAAAACAACTCCTTTAATTTAAGACTTTAATGAGCCACTTTTATAAATTGGCCGGCTGACCACCTGGGCCGGCGTCCGAATCTGGTCCTGACCAAAGCTGACCCGGTCTCCCGCGCCAACGGACCCCCGTTTGACAAAAGCTAATCCGATCCCCCGGCTTAAAGCCGGACTGAACGTCCCGCTTGATACCTTACCGATACAAAGCCCATTCGCGTCAAACAAATCCTGCCCCTCACGAGGCGACCTGCGGGAATCAGACACAAAGCAAATGATCTTCAGTTTTACGCCGGCCTCTTTTTCTTTCAATAAGGCTGACTTCCCGATAAAATCCTTTTCCCAGCAAATAAAGGGATTCAATCCCGCTTCCAAAGGCGACCGGCCATCGTCCAGCTCATGGCCGTAAAGGCTGTAACCCATCTCAATGCGCAGGACATCCCGAGCCCCCAGACCGGCCGGCTGGGCCCCCAAATCCAAAAGTTTTTTCCAAAACCCGACCACCTTGTCCGACGGGCAATAGATCTCGTATCCCAGTTCACCGGTGTAGCCGGTACGGCTCACGGTCACGCGTTCACCCAGCAGTGAAAATTCATCAAACGTATAATACGAAAGTTTCTCAATTCCCGCAAGAAGCGGTTTCAAAAATTCTCTTGAGCGCGGGCCCTGCACATCCAGTTTTCCGGTCCTGTCGGAAATATCCTCAAAGCAACCGGGCGTCTTAAGATGTTTTAGAATGTGGTCCTTATCCTTTTCGATGGTCGCGCCGTTGACAACCAGCATCCAACGTTCCGGCCGCAGCCGGAACACGATCAGATCATCGATCACTCCGCCCTTCTCATTAAGCATCGCCCCATAACGGCAGCTCTGGACGGGCAAATCCGACAAGGACTGCGTCACGATCCGGTCCAAACCGATGGCCCCGGCATCGCCCTCTAAAATGAATTCCCCCATATGGCAGATGTCAAAAACCGCCACGTCCTGACGGACAGCCCCGTATTCAGCGATAATGCTTTCATACTGGACAGGCATGTCCCAGCCGCCGAACGGGACCATTTTGGCCTGCAGCCTCAGATGGTCATCATAGATAGGGGTTTGTTTCAAAGGCATAACAATTTCTTGGGAATCATGTTTGTATTTAAGGAAAATTTATCGTTGAGCTATCTTATAAAAATCTCTTTTACTTGTAAAGGAGATTTCATGATTTAGAAGACCGGGCAAGCGCCCCTGGCAGAAAATCAGCACGGCCTATTTCAAAAAATATCTCACCCAAATATAAAACGCGGAAACTACGACTGACAGCAGCATCAGCGGAAACCCGTAATAGGTAAAGCTCATAAATGAGATCGGGTATTTGTTCTTGGCGCTGATCTTCGAAATGACCACGTTCGCTGAAGCTCCGATCAATGTCCCATTGCCTCCCAGGCAAGCCCCCAATGCCAGTGCCCACCACAAGGGTTGCGCGGTCAGCCCGTTGATCGACACCGCAGAACCTGCTTCATGCGGCAGCTGCACGATCACTTCTTTAATAAGCGGGACCATCGCCATAACGAACGGAATGTTATCCAGAACGGCGGAAAACAGCGCGCTCGAAAACAAAATGATCATCGATAAAAGGAACGCGTCCGTCCCGGCCACGGCAACGATCTGATTAGCTAAAAAATGAATGACCCCATTGTGCTCAAGCCCGGCAACGAGCATGAAGAGCCCGACAAAAAAGAAGATCACCCCCCATTCAATATGCACCAGGTCCCGATCGATCTCACCGCCGCAGATCAGGACCATGATCATCGCCCCGCACAGCGCAATGATCCCGGGCTCTAATCCTGTCAGCGTATGGGTCACAAACGCCAGCAGGACCCCCGCCAAGATGATCAAAGCGCGACGCATGTTCTTACCGTCCACAATGGCCAGGCGAGGCAGCGCCTCCGTAACCCTGGCCTTGATCTGCCCAGGAACATTCCATCCCCGGCGAAAGAGAACATAAATAACAAGCAGCAGGACCGCCATGACAAAAACGATGCACGGAGCCAAATTGAACAAAAAGTCATTGAAGGATAATCCGGTCTGCGAACCGATGAGGATGTTGGGCGGATCCCCGATCAGAGTGGCCGCTCCACCGGCATTAGAGGATATCGCTTCAAGGATCAAAAAAGGAACGGGCGAGATCTCTAAAAGCTGCGCAATCAGGATCGTTACCGGCGCCATAAGAATAACAGTCGTGACGTTATCCAGGAACGCCGAGACCACAGCCGTGATCAGGATAAAAAGCAGCATGATCCTCAACGGGCTTCCCTTTGTCATTTTAGCGACCGATACCGCCAGCCATTCAAAAAATCCGGTCCGCGAAAGGACGTTCATGCACACCATCATGCCCACTAAAAGGAAGATCACGTTCAGATCCACCGCTGACGCTGCTTTTTCGAACGGAACCAATCTCAGCGCAAGCATGAACGCCGCCCCCAGGATCACCGCGATCGTCTTTTCCATTTTTTCCGTGGCGATCAGCACGTAAACCACTGTGAAAATGATGATAGACAAAACCATACCGGACGCCATTTGACTACCCCTTCCTGAGAATGGCCCAAAAGGCCTTTTGAATATTTAGAAGAACAAAATCTTATCGATGATCGAAAACCGGTCGATCTCCCCGATCAACCGCCCATCCTTGACCACAAAAAGCCGGAGTTTATTTTTGACCGCCAGCTGGAAAACGATCTCCACCAGCGTGGCATCTTCCGGGATCGTTGTTCCGGGGTTTGTGGGGATGTCCTTCACCGCCAGGTCACTGCTGACCTTGAAATATTTTTCAAACGGGTCAAAATTCTTGATGAACGACACCGTATTGAGCTGATGAAAAAAGTCCGGGATACTGTAGTCAAAGATATGAAAACAGGATATCTCCCCACAAAATCTGCCATCATGGTCCAGGATCGGCAGGACATCCTGCTGGGATAAATGCATCTGCCGGGCCACATCTTCCACACGGGAATCCAGCCTCGCCACGACCTTGGCCGGACGCATGATGTCTTTGGCCAGGATCACGTGGCGTATCTCAAAACACTTCGTGGTCAATTCCCGGACGATCTGCTGAGGAGTCGCGGTCAACGCGAAAGACCGTATATCTTTATGTGAACTTGCGCAACGGGCCACCGCCGCCATGGTCCGAAGGATCGTATACGGTTCGTCACCCGGAGAAATCATCAAACAAATAAAGTGAACCGCCTTTTGATCCGGGCTCGCGAAATCAATACCCTGACGGCTCAAACCGAACACCAAAGAAAACTCTTTCCATCCCTTGATCCGGGCATGCGGAAAGGCCACATGATCCCCGACGCCCGTGCTTAAGATCTCTTCCCTGGCCAGGACCTCTTTTAAAACGTCCTGCTGGTTGAGTGGAGCTCCGGATGCTGATTTCAGCTGAAAAAGCCGGTCCAGCAATTCAGCGATGGCTTCTTCCTTGGTCCGGGCACGCAGATCCGGAACAATCGCCTCCTCGGTCACAAATTTTGAAATATCGATCTCTGTCATAATGCACCTCTTCGTATCATAGGCAGCGCATTCACACTGCCATTCGAAGATTTAAAAGTTGTAGGGGGAATAATTCGTGTATTATAACTCTGCGGGGTTTTCCTGCAAGAGGTTTCTTTTACTGCAGTATGGATCGGAACGCCCGCACGGACTTTCAGATAAATAACGCGCCTGGAGAGATTCGAACTCCCGACACCCTGCTCCGAAGGCAGGTGCTCTATCCAGCTGAGCTACAGGCGCAAGTGGAGACATTATAACAACCCCCAAAAAAATGGCAAGGGGCTTTTCTTCCCCCAGCGAAAAGGAAATCTTGATTCGAAAAGATTTCCTTGAAAGACCGCTCTTTAGCGGGTACATTTAAAATACCGATGAAAGTCTGTCCAAAATGCGATAACCTGTTCCAGGAACAAACCATGGCCTGCAGCCGCTGCCAGGTCCATCTCATTGAGATCTCCCTGCCGGAAGCCATCAAGCGTTCCAACGTCCGGTCATTCCAAAAGGCGATCATCGGTGGAGACACAAAAGAACTTTCCGATGAGCACATCCAGTACCATATCCGCAGTTTCCTGGGAAACCGCACGCTGTTCCTGGATTTTGATATTCAAAAAAACCGCATCAAGCACGGCCGCAAACTGAAACGGTTCCTCATCGCGCCGTTCAATATGACATGCGTCTTCAATATCCCCTGGCTCCTTTTTAACATCATGAGCTCAAATCTTTTCCACTTGACCCATTTGGGATACTGCAGCCGGTGCAACTGCAAACACATTCCCGGCAGGCATTCGCAGGACCAGTGCGATTACAATATCGAATATTTCAATATTCTGGAGGACATCTTAAACGGACAGATCGTCCAGCGCCGATCCTTTTATCAGACCTACGCCCTGGAACAGGCCTACAAAAAGAAACCCAGCGCTTATACCGACCTGTTCTGTCGTAAAGTGCGCTGGGAAGCGTTCTGGGACATTGTTTCGATCACGCTGTCCGTTCTCTTGTGGGTCTTTATCGTTGTTTTCGTCGCTTACCCGATGGCGATGATGCTGACCCAGAAACTGATGTATATCGACTCCTACGAATTCGGCCTTCCGGTTACGGGAGGATAATCCCCCCGCCCAGACTATTTCCCTTTTTCAAACGCTTCGACGATCGATTTCACGTCCAGCTCCGCCTTTTCGATCTTGTCCTTGCAGACCTTGATCAAACCGACCGCCTCCTTGACCTTTTTGGAAAGCTCATCTACGTCGATATCCTCGTTTTCAATCTGGCTGATAATATCCGTCAACTTCTTCATGGCTTGACTATATTTCACTTCGGCCACGGCTATCCCCCTTTATTGAAAATTAATCCGCTGTGCTTTGAATTGTCCCGTCTGAAAGCTGGTGCTCTAATCTGTCGCCTTTAGCGACGTCCGAAACACTTTTCACCAAAGCCCCGCCCACATGGCGCGTGATGCTGAAGCCTTTTTTACAGATCGCGACGGGATCTGACATGGAAATGAACCGTTTAAAGTGTTCCAGACGCTCCCGCTGGCCCTTGAACAAAGACGCCACCGCCTGGCCCAACCCCTCCCGGGATTCCTTCATCCGTTTCGCTTGCCGTTGAAGCTGATCGAACGGCAGATGTAGAAGCATTCCGCCAAGGCGCGTGATCTCGCGGTCATGCTCCTTTAAAAAATCACGGGTTCCCGACTGAAGCTCAAAGGCCATGGACCGGACCGTTTCTTTCCGTTCCTGCAAGCAGCGAAAAAGGCTTTCGGACATATCCGCAAAACGCTCTTGCAACATGGCCACCGCGCCCTGAACACGCTCCATCAGAAAACGAGCCACAGCCGTCGGAGTTTTTTGATACGTGTGCGCTGCAAGGTCCGTGACCGTGATATTGATCTCATGACCGATCCCGCTCAAGACCGGCAGGCGGCAGGCGGCGATCTTTTCCGCGATCCGTTCTGAATCAAAACAGCTCAAATCCGCGATCGATCCCCCGCCCCGGGTGATGACGATCACATCAAGCCCCGGGACCTCTCCCAGCTCATCGATCGCCCGGCAAACATCCTCTTCCGCTTTTTTTCCCTGCATTTGCGTGTCACGGTACACGACCGAAAAACCGATCCCGCTCAACCTCAATTCTGAAATAAAATCATTATAGGCCGCGCAATCATAAGCCGTGATCAATCCGATGTTCAAAGGGATCTCCGCCAGAGGCAGGACTTTATTCTTGTCCAGCACCCCTTTTTTCTTTAGAAGCGCGATCAGCCGCTGCTTTTCCTGAGCGATCTTTCCCAGGGTATAGGACGGGTCCAAACTTTCAACGACCAAGCGCACCGCGCCGTGCGGAGGATAGAAATCCACTTTGCAAAGAAACTTGACCTCGATATCATCCTTAAGCTCGAACGGGCTGCCGCTGTCCGCCAGGACCTTTTCAACATACGCCCTGCGATTGGAAAAAATGACCAGCCCGATCTGGGCCGTGATCTCCTGCGTCTGAGCGTCTTTCTCGCACAAATTAAAGAACGCGTGCTTTTTCAGCCGGGAACGATCATATCCCTGGATCTCGCCGCAGACCCAAACAGCCTGTGGAAAGCCCATCTGCAGGACTTCCTGAATCAGGGAGTTTAATTGTGAAACTGTCAGAAATTGTTGCGGGTCCATAAAAATCTATTTCCTGTAATCATCGGGTGAAGCGATCTCGACAAGGCACCACTCCGAAAACTTTCCCGGCCGCTCCAGGCAGACGGCCATGCCGGTTGAGATCTTGGCTGCAGGGGCATCTCGTCGGGTTAAATATTGGACCAAAGATGGTATAAACGGCAAATGACTGACCACGACCAGGTCGTTGTCAAGCGCGCCGATTTCAGCGGCCGCAGAACAAGGGTCCGCGTTAGGCATCAAGTCTTCACGCTGACGGATGGCGCAAGACGGGCACACCTGCTCTTGAATGATCGTGGCGGATTGAATGGCGCGTGTTTTCGGACTGCTCCAAAGCTCCGCTGCCGACAGCCCCCGCTCATTGAGATAGCATGAAATGGCCCGGATCTCTTCCTTTCCCTGATCGCTCAAAGGCTGAGAAGCGTCGATCTCTTCATGAACATAATCACCATGGCGCACCAAAAAGATCCTCATACACAAATCCTTAACAATTTCTAAACATCCATCAACCACGACCCACAAGGGCCGTATACCGCTTATGGTCATCCGGTGAAAAACAACAGAAAATGATCTTTTCAAACGCCTTAGGATGCTGATCCAAAAAATCTTTCACCGTATGAACAGCGATCCGCGCGGCCTCATCCTTTGGAAAACGGTAAACGCCAGTGCTGATACAGGGAAAGGCCACACTGCGGACCTTATTCTTTAAAGCAAGTTCCAGGCTCCGGCGGTAACAACTGGCTAAAAGCCCAGCTTCGCCTTTTTGCCCGCCGTTCCAGACAGGGCCGACCGTATGGATCACATAGTTGGCTTTTAAACGATACCCCCCGGTCAATTTGGCATCGCCGGTCGAGCACCCTGCAAGAGCGCGGCATTCATCAAGCAGCCCGGGTCCGGCCGCTCGATGGATCGCGCCGTCCACCCCTCCGCCGCCAAGAAGTGTCGTATTCGCAGCGTTAACGATCGCATCAGTTTCTAATGTGGTAATATCGCCCTGGATAACCTCAATGAGACTCAAAAGACAGGGTCCTCTTCCTCCGGCGGTTTGGCCGCTTTATAAACGAGGACCTGGCCACCGGTCTTTAATTCAAAAACTGATTTTTCCGCATCCTCGGGAACAGCCCTCACGGTATAGGACGACCCGTCAGAACTGCAGGTAAATTTATAATTATAAAAGACCGCGTCACAATACAGCCGTTCCAAATACGGCGGCTCCTCAAAATAAAGGCGTGAAATATCATCCGGATAATACCCATACGTCTTGTGAAAAGATTCCATGCCAATGGCGATATCCCTCAAAGCCCGTTGGGCCCGCCATTCGGTCGCGTTCATGACCATAGGGATGATCTGTTGCTGGATCGTAACCTTCCAGGTCTCCGGCCCGATAATAAAAAATGCCGAAACAATGATCAATAACACGCATAACGTTGTTATGAGCTCCGGGAACGGATCGACCTGAACAACATCACGGCTGTTGATCCGGCAGGCCATCGCATAGGCATCATAGATCCCGTAAAGCCACGGCACGACGAGCCAAAACGTGCACATGACAATGATCCCCTTCAAAAGCTGGCCATTATAGAACTGGCCGAAGCCCGGGATGATGCTGAGAATAGCCGCGAGAACCGGGTTGCGATAATAGGATGGCTTGCCCTTGGGAGGCTTTCTCCCCTCGGGACTGCAGGCATGGCATAGAACATGTCCTCGAAAGGTGGTCGCACAGTCCGCGCACAGGGGCACTTCACATTTCGAGCATTTGTCTACGGCCAATCGCTTATTGTGGATGTGACAAAACACGCATCCTCCTCAATAGTTATGGATTATTGTAACAAAAAAGCCTTTAGCGCCAAAGACCTTTTATGAATCTCTTTATAAAATAGGAAAAAGGGCGAAACGGTTGGATGAAATAATGAGGATCGTGTTGATCAAAATTCTTCTGTTCGGGTAGGGCGCCCTTCCTGATAGATGACCTGCTTTTCTAAAGACCCCCGGCTGTCATAAAACTCCGCTACTCCGTGGAGTTTTCCTGCCACAAAACGCCTGCGTGACAAAAGCCGCCCTTCTTCGCCATATTCTTCCAGGATCCCGCTCAAAGCCCCATCAAGAAAATACGCCGAAGAATGCAATGCCCCTTCCTGATCAAAACGCTGCGTTGCCCCGTGGCGCTGATCGTTATGATACCAGGCCAGTTCCCGCACCTCGCCTGTCGGAAAAAACTTTAACGACACTCCCTCTCGCCGTTGGCCTTCAAGATAAACAACAAGTTTGAGCACGGGGTCCGGCTGCCGTTCGTAGACTTTGCACAAACCGCCCTGGATGGAACCGCGGGCCCAAGAGACAGGCATATAGAAAGGAAATAAAAGTATACTTGTAAGAATAGTGATATAAATAAGATGTCTCTTCATGCTACAAGTATAAAATATATCTAGAGCTGATTTCAATAGGCCTATTGTGTCCTTTGCTCACGGCCGGTAGCATCATAATAGATATTCCTGATGAACACGCCGTCCTCATAGATCTTGCGGATAACCGGCTGGCCGTATTCAGAATATTCCGTCTCCTCGGCAAGAACCTCATCCACAAACTTCTGTTCGCTCATCAAACGTTCACCTTCAAAATATTTTTTGACCCCGACCTGTTTGCCGTTCTGGAAAAAGACCTCCTTCATCACCCAGCCCTTGGGATAGAACGTCCGTTCCACCTTCAGGTCCCCGCCCTCATAAACCCTCTCGGCCACGATCTTGCCTTCAGCGTCGTATTCTTTGGACAACCCTTCCAGCCGTCCATCTTTGTATGTCTCTTCCTTGAAACGGGCCCCGTTGGGAAAAAATTCCACGCTCGCCCCGCTCAAAAGCCCATTCTGATAATTCCGCTCCAAGCGAAGGGCACGTCCGTCATATTCCCTGAACAGGCCGTGGAGCTCATTATTTTTATAAGTCCGTTCCCGCTCAAGATTGCCGTCAGGAGAGTAGTCCTTGACCAGACCGTTCATTTTGCCCTGGTCATAGACCGCCTGTTGCTGCAATCGCCCGTTGGGAAAATACAACCGTGATGATCCCCAACGGATATTATCAACATACTCCTCTTCGCTCTTCACTTCTCCACCAGTATAATAGGTGCGTTTGTTCCCTTTCGTGACACCGTCCGTGATCCTTCCGGAAAATAAGATCCGCCCCTGCCCATCAAATTCACGGAACGGCCCCTCCTGTACACCGTTCTGGTACGTATACTCCGTATGGACCGACCCATTCGGATGGTACGTGTAATGGATCCCGTCCGATGGGGTTCCGCCACATCCCAAAATCACCCCGGCGCATACGCAGAGGACCACCATCCGACCGGAAAAATCCGCCTGCGCGCAGCCCTTTGATTGTCCAAAAAAGGCTTGCATTATGTTTCGTTTCTTACGAAAATAAGGAAGCTTCAAAGAGGAGAGCGCTTGTATGAAATTTGAAGAGTTCATGAATCAAATCCGTCAGTGGGATAATCGCTGTTCCCGCTGGATGATGCGCCATTTTTACTTCTTATTTTTCCAGATCGTCCTGGTCGTGACATTTCTGTTCTTCTTTCTGCGTATCCTGGAAACGATCAACTTGATCGCTGTCGTTCCGCATGACGACCTGCACTCACAGATCCTTCTTCACAACTCCATGACCACCATGATCATCGTCTTTTTGATGATCCTCAATTCGTTCTGGATGCTGTTTTTATTCAACGGGATGAACCGCATCCGCCTGGTCCTCAAAGACATCAACTACAACCTCATGCGTCAAAAGCATCAGCACAAGAATTAAAAATACTCCTGATACAATTCTTTCAGTTTTTCCTTCATAGACGACATCCAACTGCCTGAATTTTGAAGACGGCGTCCAACCCCATAGCTGCGGCGGAACCCCGCCTGCGCCAATCCGATCGATGACAAGAATTTCGCGGCATTCTGCATACGCTTGACCGGAAAATTCGTGACGGCCAATTTCGTCGACAGGTTCATCCGCTGCTCGATGCGTTCCGGAAGGCCGGTCAAAAACGCGCCCCCTCCGGTCAAAAAGATCCCCACATTGATCTGCCCCACAGTCCCGGAACGGGCCAAAGCGTCCGAACAATGAGCCAAAAATTTCTGCATGACCGGCTCGATCGAACGGTTAATATCCACCTTTTTGACAGGCAGATAGCCCTCATCGCGTTTGATCAGGACTTCCTCCTGGTCATCCAGCGCCCCATCCGCAACACTGGCATACGACTGTTTGATATCTTCAGCCAGATCATAATTGACCTTCAACTGGTCAACGATCGCAGCAGTAAAATCACCACCTCCAACCCCAAAACTTTCGAAAGAACACAAATGCCCCGACTTATAAACCAAGATGTCCGTGACTTTGGAGCCGATATCGACGATCACGCAACCCTGCCTGCGTTGATAATCATTCAGCGTGCCCTGGGCCGCCGCGTATGTCGTAAAGAACAGGTTCAGGACATCGAATCCCGCGTGATTGACCGCTTTGGTCAGGTTCTTGACGACCGTGTCATTAACAACCATCACCAGCGTCTGGACCTCCAGTTTGCGTCCGAAAAGTCCCACAGGATTTAAGGCCGTGTTCACGTCATCCACCTGAAAGGACTGCGGAAAATCCTCAAGGATGATCTCATCCATTTTGACACCAAGCAGCCGCGCCTGATTGACGATGCGTTGGACATCACGGGTGCTGATCACCTTGTTGCCTTTATCCAAAAGAGGGATCACCGCCGAGCTAAGACGCTTCTGCACAAGCTCACCACCGACCCCTAACTGAACATCCCTGATCTTTACGCCGACCTTGCGGGAAAGGCCGGAGACCGCATTTCCTATCGCGATCGCCAATTCCCCCAGGTCGGTCACGGAATTGCCGGTGAAGCCGCTGGTCCGGCTTTCATAAACCCCCAAAAGTGAAAGCTGCTGGCTGTCCCCCACTTCGATGAGAGACGTTTTGATAGTCTGTGATCCGATATCCAGGCCACAAAAATACTTATCACCAATAAATCGTTTAAGCATCATTTCCCTTTAGCAGTACTCGCGATCGGCGTTTGAAAACGCAGATCAATATACGAGATATTTTTTAGATCAACATTGGGCTGCGAAAGCAGGATCCCCAACTGCTCTAATTTTTGTTCAACCTGATAGCGGTCCATCATGACATCCCCGTATCCATCCAACGCGAGCAAGATCTTGGATTCATTGGACACATCCATGGTCCGCACTTTGATGCTGGTCAAATAGGGATGTTCCTGCATCGTTTTCAAGATCTTCAACGCAAGACCAAGCTTCCGGCTGCGAAGGCGGTCCCCGGGTGAGGCGGAAACAATATCATCCGCCCCGATAATGACCGGCAAAGTCCTGAATGCTGCCGGGCGATCTTCCAAAACAACCCCATGCACATCGAGCACGGCTTCAGACCGCGCGATCATTGCGATGGCGAACGGTTCGCGTTTCTGGGCTGCGACCTGGATCCGGTTCGGCAACTGACGAACGATACGCAAATTATCAATGCTGGGGTATTGAGCCTGAACCCGCCGCTGGATGGCATCCAGATCGACACGGAAGATGTTGCGCCCCACAATATGGTCCAGGTACTGAGAATCGACATGCTGCAACGATGGGGTCTTAACGATCTCGCGCACGTTGAAGATCCCGGCGTGAGTGAAAAAATATAATGTCTGCTTAGCCAAAAAAACGCTGGCCGCAATGACCATGATAACGATCATGGCGTTTTTAACAATCCCTTTGACCTCGGTATTCGTTCTTTTCTTTCGAGCCATACGATCCTCTTATTCCCTGTTGCAACTCACCCCACTGGACTTGCGCGCCGCGGCAAAACGCGCCAGACGCAGACAAAGGTTCTGAAAATCACACCCCGTTACCTGGGCAGCCATCGGAAGCAAACTGGTCGCCGTGAATCCCGGGATCGTATTGACCTCCAGCACGAACGGGCGGCGTTCTTCATCAACAATAAAATCAATCCTGGCCAAGTCCCGGCAGCCGATCGCGTGAAAGACCTTCAAGGCGATCCCCTGGATCTTACGACTCAGTTCCTGATCGATCTGCGCGGGCACGATATATTCGGTCATGCCCTTCTGATATTTCGCCTGAAAATCAAAAAAAACCGCCTTCGGCCGGATCTCAACGATCGGCAAAGCTTCCCCCCCCAGGATCCCGGCCGTAAATTCCCTGCCCGTAATATATCGCTCGATCAAGACCCTCGAGCCGTATCCCAGCGCCTGTTCGACCGCTGGCGCAAGTTTTTCTATCTCATGGACAATTTCAACGCCAATGCTGGATCCCTCACAGGCAGGCTTAACAACAACCGTGCCCTGTTCAGCCATCGCGCAAGCCTTCGCCATGCCGCAAGGACCGTCCCCCTGTTGAACAACGCAGAATTCTGAGACCGGAACGCCCTCTTTCTTTAAAAGGAACTGGGTTTGGATCTTATCGATCGCAATGCGGTTCGCCTCAACGCCTGAACCAATATAAGGAATACCCATTTCCTCCAACAAAGACTGGATCTGCCCATCTTCGCCATAAACTCCGTGAAGCGTAATAAAAGCTAACTCGATACCGGCATCCTTGATCACGCGCTTATTGAGACCAGGATCAAACGATGTCAGATCGACCGGCACAACATCACAACCGGCCTCCTCAAGGGCGTGGAAGACAGCTTTGCCCGACTTTAATGAGACCTCGCGCTCAGATGAGCAACCGCCCATCAGAACCCCAATGCGGCCAAATTGTCCATGATCCAGATCCATTGTTCTCCTTCACTTGCGTAAATGATCATAAAGCTGGTTGGAAACCGCCGTAATATCACCCGCCCCGAGCGTGACGACCAGATCCCCTGGGCGAAGGGCCAACGTCACCTTATCCAGGACTTCCGCTCGAGGAACATAAACTGGCTTTAAACTGCCCTGGCGCTTGATTCTATCACAGAGAACCTGCGCATGCACCCCTTCAATCGGCATTTCGCTTGCGGCGTAAATATCCGTTATGAACAGTTCATCGGTCACGCCCAAAAAACAGGTCGAAAATTCTTCCATCAACAAATGCGTCCGTGAAAAACGGTGCGGCTGAAAGACCGTCACGATCCGTTTGTTCTTAAGATTTCTCGCCGCCTGAAGCGTAGCGCGGATCTCGGTCGGATGATGCCCGTAATCATCGATGATCTTGATCCCATTGACCTCACCCTTGATCTCAAAACGCCGATGCACTCCACGAAAATCAAAAAGGCTTCTGGCCGCCACGTCAAAGTCCACGCCAAGGATATCAACGGTCAGGAGGATCGCGCCCAAGGCGTTCAAAATGTTATGCATCCCGGGGACCTGCAAGGACACTTTTCCCAGCATCATGTCACCCTTCATGCAAAAAAACGATGAACACATGCCATCGATCGAAATAGCATCCGCCCAGAGATCAGCAGAAGAACTCAGCCCATAGGATTTCTGCGGGACCTTGAGCTGGCTCACAAGAGCCCTCAAATGAGGATCCTCGTTGCAGAACACCGCGCAGCCGTCAGAAGAGATCATTTCAAAAAAACGTTTAAATGCAGAAAGAATGTCTTCCCAGTCGGGGTAATGGTCCAAATGCTCGCGATCCATATTGGTCACGACCGCGTAACGCGGATACGCCTGCAAAAAAGATCCGTCGCTTTCATCGACTTCCGCCACGAAAAGGTCACTTTCCCCCGCCGTGATCTGCTGTGAACCGCCTTTCATGACACCACCCAAAGCGATCGTGGGATCTCGCCCGGCATCCTGCAGGATCTTGCCCACCATGGCGGTCGTGGTCGTTTTTCCATGCGCCCCCGCGATAGCGATACGCGTATAACCCTGCATCAAATGGTTCAAAAGTTGCGCACGGTGAAGGATCTCGATATTGAGCTGACGGGCCTTCATCAATTCCGGATTATCCTTATGAATCGCTGAGGAAAAAACAACATAGTCCGGCGAAGAAATGTTGGCAGCATCATGACCAATGGCGATCTTGGCACCCTGCTCCTGCAGGGCCTCGGTCATCGCGCTTGCGCGGATATCCGAGCCGGTCACGGATACCCCTTTCTTCAGAAGCATGGAAGCCAGCTTGCCCATGCCAACACCACCGATACCAATAAAATGATAGGTCTTGCTCATAATTTTTTCTTTAGATAGTCGACCCAGGCCTGGTTCAATTCTTCAATGGTCCCAAACCGGCCGTAAGCCCCTTTCATAGCTTCAAAAAAAGGACTTCCATATTTTAATTTGCGGCAAAAGGTTTCGAAACGATTTTCTCCAAATTCTTTGATCAGGAAATAAATCACACTTGCCGACTCCGCATAAAACAGATCCACGACCTCATCGGTGACCTTAGGGTCCAAAAGACTGCGGTTGAGGTCCTTCAATGGTATGAACACTCCCCTGTCAATAGCATCCTTAACGGTCTTATGGGCCCCCCACCTCCGGGATTTCTCCTGATACATCGCCACTCCCTCCTCGAACCAACGAGGCAATGAAACGTTATGGCCGACGAATTCCCGGAAAATAATATGGCCCAACTCATGCGGCAAAAGTGAATCAAAAAAACCATGTGCCGCCGGAAAAGTACGGATGGTCTTGCTCTTTGCAAAAGCCGCCCCATGGGACCAGTTCGCTTGACGGGCGGAGTTCACATAATCATCCTGGTCCTTATAAATATAGATCTTCGCCCGGCTATCATAGGACCAACTCTCGTAGCGGGTAAAGCCGAAGTCTCTGGTGATCTCAATATAATATTGCTCCGCTGAACGGATCACCTCATCAACGAAATCTTTCGGAGCGTCCTTGTAGAAAACCACAAAATGCTGGGACTTCTTTTCATTCCACTCGCTCTTCGGCTTTGCCGCCCACACCCAAGGGGCTTGGATGAGCACAGCAGCCGCCATGAAAATAGAAAATTTCGTGACCGTTCTCATATCACTCCCAAGACCGTCTCAGCCAACCGTTGCTGGGAAGCGCGCGCCGCCTCTGCCCAGTCAACCTCAGAGGGGCCCTCCTTCTTTGCGATGTCAGCCAGCTCAAGGACCTGAACTTTTAAATGATCCGCGGTCAAATGCTTTTCCTCGATCATGACCGCCCTGCCCATCTTTGTCAAAACAGAGGCGTTCGCTTTCTGATGATCGCCTGCATAAGGATAAGGAACGAGCACCACCGGAACATTAAGCAATAGAAGTTCCTGAACTGTCCCGGCTCCGGCCCTGGCGATCACCAGGTCAGCGCATCCGTAAAGATCCCCCATCTGATCGTAATACGAAAACACCGCGTGCGGAACGTCGATCTTCTGATAGACGGCCTTCACGATCTCGGCATCCGCCTCACCCGCCAAATGAATCACCTGAAAGGACAGTTTCTGGCCCAAACGTTGCGCCGCCTCAATGAACGCAGTGTTCAACGCGCGGCTGCCTTGACTGCCCCCGCAGACAAGGATCGTCATACGCTTAGGATCAAGATGATGCTTACGAAAAAAATCTTCCTTTACGATCCGCGGCTGCAAATCCCGCAAAGGATAACCCGTAAACACCGTCTTGCGGGAAGAAAAATACGCCTGACTCTCGCTGAAACTGATGGCGACCTTCCGGGCAAATCCGGCCAGCCAGCGGTTCGCTTTCCCCGGGACAACGTTCTGTTCATGGATCACCGACGGGATACGAAGCACCCATGCCGCCAGAATGACCGGAAATGATGAATACCCCCCGAATCCGACCACGGCCTGGGGCCTCAAACGCGACAGAATGCCGACCGACCGAATGAAAGCGGCGCCCATCTTCCAGGCCCAGCCGCACATTTGGAATAAAGACCGTGTCTGCAGGCCGTCCACATCCAGCGGAAATTCTGCAAAACCACGGGTGCGGATCACTTCAGCGTATTTCCTTAATTTCCCGACAACGCACACCTCTGCCGAGTATTCCGCCCGTAAATATTCAGCCAAATTTAACGCCGGAAGGATATGCCCTCCGGTCCCTCCCGAAGCGATCACAACCTTCATAACTGTTAACTTTCCAGATCAGAGATCCTTGAAATGTTTAAAAGCAAACCGACCATCATCATATTGACCACCAGCGCCGAACCGCCGTAACTGATGAACGGCAGCGGCAACCCCTTCGTCGGCAGCGCTCCTATGCTCACGCCGATATTGACCATCGCTTGCAGACCGATCATCAACACGATCCCGATGGCAAGAAAATAACCGAATTCATCATTCACCCGTTTGGCGATTCTCGCTCCCTGCAGGATCAGCGCCGTAAAAAGGAGAATGATCACGAATGCGCCAATAAACCCGAACTCTTCACCGATGATCGACAAAATAAAATCCGTGTGCGCGGCCGGAAGATAAAACAGTTTCTGCATGCTTTTTCCTGGGCCGACGCCAAAAACACCTCCGCTACCAAAAGCGATCTGGGACTGGGTCAATTGAAATCCCGTTCCCATGGGGTCTTTCCAGGGATCTAGAAACCCAACGATCCGCCGCCAACGGTACGGGACGCGGTAAATAAGAAAATAAAACGCCGGTATGAACAGCAGTCCAAGCCAGGCGATCTGCTGGAATCGGGCGCCGGCGATGAATGCCATGATCAAAACGACCGATGCGATCAACACCGTACTCCCGAGATCCGGCTGCTTCATGATCAGCACGGAGATCACACCCACGACCAGAAGGATCGGCAGAAGCCCTTTTTCAAAACTTACGATCGCGCTTTTTTTACGTGCCAAAAAATCCGCCACATAGATGATCGCGGCCAGCTTCATGAACTCCGAAGGCTGGATATTGATCGGCCCCAGGCGAATCCAGCGTTGCGCCCCAAAAGTGGAGCGCCCCAACCCGGGCAGAAGGACCATGACCAGCCCAAGAATCCCGCACAACAACAAAACCTTCGAATGGGCTTGAAGATGACGATAATCGATCATCATCATCAAAAACATCAAGACCGTCCCGGCAGCCAGAAAGACCATATGCCGTTTTAAAAAATACAAACTGTCACCCAGTTCCTGCATCGCGTAAACTCCGCTGGAACTATAGATCATCAGGATCCCGATAAAGATCAACGTGATCACGATAACAGCGATGGATATGCGGATCGATCTCATAGGTTATAGCCCACCGACTATTCTTTTGAATTCTCTTCCGCGATGTTCAAAATTATCGAACATATCAAAACTCGCGCACATCGGGCTTAAAAGCACGCAGTCCCCGCTCTTGGCCTTTGACTTCGCCTTTCTGATCGCCTCTTCAAAATCATTCGACAAGCTCACTCCCACGATCTTCTGAAACGTATTCTGGACCTTTAAGCCGGCCTCACCGATCGCAATGATATGCTTGACCTTCTCGCGGGCAAGATCATTCAAAACTGAAAAATCAATACCCTTATCCCGGCCGCCGCAGATCCATATGATCGGACGGTCCATACGGTTTAAAGCCCAGCGGCTCGCTTCAGCC
Organism: Candidatus Omnitrophota bacterium; assembly: GCA_022711395.1. GTDB lineage: Bacteria > Omnitrophota > Gorgyraeia > Zapsychrales > JANLHA01 > JAKLFA01. The sequence continues at coordinate 37,079 of JAKLFA010000004.1, forward strand.
GTGGTGGATTTCGAATCATTAATGAAGTCAACACCGTCGATGGACCTGACATATTCCAGCCGGTGCTCCAGCCCGCGGAAATCCTTGAACACCCCTTCACATACGGACTGATCGATACCCAAGGCTCCCGCTACTGCGCAAACCGCCGAAAAATTTGGGTTCCGGTCAGAAGCTTCATCCTGCCGAGGGAACCACACCACCTTGCTTTTCAGCTGAGCGGCAAAACCCCTTGAATATTCACAATGACGGTTTAACACGGCATGATCATCCGGCGTTTGATTCTCAAAGATCCGTTTCTTCATGGTCAGGTATTCTTCAAAATCTTTATGCCGGTCCAAATGGTTTTGCGAGATGTTTAAAAATACCGCCACCCTCGGCCGGAAAAATTCAATGGTCTCAAGCTGGAAGGAACTCACCTCAAGGACAACCCAGCTTTGCGGATTCAAGCTCGGGATGTATTCGCTCAGAGGCGTTCCGATATTGCCGCATAGATATGCGTCCCGTCCAGCGGCCTTTAGAACGCGGGCGATCAAGGTGGAAACCGTGCTCTTGCCGTTGCTCCCGGTAATAGCAACGATCGGTGTTGGACAGAACCGGTAAGCAAATTCCATTTCTCCGAGCACAGGCACCCTTTCCTGGCGGGCCCAATTCAACAGCGGCGCATTCACAGGGACGCCGGGACTGATGACCAAAAGGTCGCTTCCCTTAGCGAACTCGCTGCTATGACCTCCATACTCCGCCTCAAGATTCCTTTTTTCGATCCATGCCCTCACCTCCGGTGAAAGCTGGTCTTTGGTCCGTTTGTCCGAAACACGGACCCGGGCCCCTTTTAATAGCGCCAAGTCTGCAGCGGCCTGACCGCTTTTGGCCAGACCGACGACGGTAATCAGCTTGTTTTGAATATCCATTAACGTATCTTTAATGTCATAAGGGTTATAACTGCCAGGATAATATTAATGATCCAAAAGCGGACAATGATCTTCGCCTCGCTCCATCCCGATAGCTGCAGATGATGGTGGAACGGCGCCATTTTGAAGATCCTCTTTTTTCTGAGCTTGAACGATCCGACCTGCAGGATCACAGACAGGGCCTCAATAACGAACACTCCTCCCAAAAGGATCAGAAGCAGTTCCTTTTTGATCAGGATCGAGATCAGCGCGATTGTTCCTCCCAATGATAAAGACCCGGTGTCCCCCATAAAGATCGACGCCGGATAACAATTGAACCATAAAAATCCCAAACACGCTCCCACCATCGCCGCCGCGAAGACCGTCAATTCAGCCGCCTGGGGTATGAACGGGATAAAAAGGTACTCGCTAAAGTTGGCGTGACCGGTGACATAACAAAGAATCGCCAACGTCAAGGCGACGATCAGGATGCAGCCAACAGCCAAGCCGTCCAGGCCGTCGGTCAGATTGACCGCGTTGGTAGAGCCGATCACGATAAAGGCCACAAGCAGAATATAAAAAAGCCCGATGTCTAAAAGAATGTCTTTAAAAAACGGAATGTCCAGTTTTGTCGAGACCCCGGGACTGAAAAAAACATAGGACCCGATAAACCCCGCCAGCAAGAGCTGCCATAAAAATTTCGCCTTCGCTGTTAAACCCCTGGTTTTGGGGCGCGTCAGCTTCACATAATCATCAATACCACCCAGGACTGCCAGATACAGGCATGTTCCAAAGGTGAGCAGAATGAAGCGATTGCTCAGGTCAGCCCAGAGAAAGACCGACAACAAAATGCTGCCAATGATAAAAACCCCTCCCATGGTGGGGACATCCTGCTTTCCGGATGAGAACTGATGCAAACTCGGACAGTCATCACGCAACGCGCGTTCTTTGATCTTCTTTTCCTTTAAAAAACGGGTCACGGCCGGCCCAAACACCATGCATAACAAAAACGTCGTCAGAGCCGCCATAGCCGCACGGAAGGTAATATATTTAAGGACATTGAAACCGAAGAAAAAATCTTTGAATTGTGAAAGATAATAAAACATCCTCTGCCCTTTATTAGACTCTTGATTTTAAATATGCAACTACCCGCTCCATTTTCATTGAACGGGATCCTTTGATAAGAACAACGTCTCCCTTAGCACACAAGGAAGACAACGCCCTCCCGATATCTGAGACCCTGCTGTAATGCTTCACGCGGCTGTTGGGAGATCTGTGTTTCTCAAATACTGAAGCCATAAACCGCATATATGCCCCATGCGCCAAGACCACATCGATCTGGCATTGCGCCAAGAATTCCCCGAGTTCTTCGTGGAGTTTTCGGCTCATGTCGCCCAATTCCAGCATGTCGGCGCATACCGCTATACGCTTTCCCTTAACCGGTATCGCGGCCAACGTTCGAACAGCGCTTTTAAATGAAAGCGGATTGGCATTATACGTGTCATTGATTACCGTGATCCCTCTGACACGCTCGATATCCTGGCGCGCGTTCGAAAACCGGAACTTCTCAAGGCTTTTTAAAATCTGATCTGACGGCAGCCCCAGGAGCCGGCCGCAGGCGATCGCGGCCAAGGCGTTTTTCATATTCTCAACAACCGGAGTATGAAGTCTAAGCTTGAGCGAACGGTTGACCGTCCCCTCAAAAATACAGCGCTTATTCAAAAAGCATGATTTTAATTGTATACCGCTTTGGGGATTTGTTCCATAACTTAACGCACGAATTTCCTTGCGGCTTTTGAGCTTTCTTAAATAAGGATCGTCTTCGTTGAAGACCACACAGCCTTTCTTCACCAGAAATTTCAGAAGGCTTGTTTTTTCCTTATAAACCGCTTCGATAGACCCCAGACCCTTTAAATGGGCCGGACCGATATTAGTAAACACTGCCATGGTGGGGCGCACGATATCGGCCAGATAGGCGATCTCACCGGGAAAATTGGTCCCGATCTCGATCACCGCCGCCTGATGATGGGCCCGTAAATTCAATAACGTTAAAGGCACCCCCCATTGATTATTGAATGAGGCGTGATTTTTCAGGACGCGATAACGCGCGGATAAGACCTGCGCGATGAGTTCTTTGGTTGTTGTTTTTCCGGCTGAACCCGTGATAGCAATCACCGGAATACGAAAACGGCTGCGATAGACCTTAGCGATCGCCCCCAGGCTTTTCGTTGTATCCTGAACCAAAAGAACAGGAACATCTTCCGGGATCCCCTTCAACGACGGCCGAGAGACAATCAGCAGGCCCGCTTTTTTTTCAAGTGCCTTAAAAATAAAATCATGCCCGTCCTGGTAAATACCTTGAATGGCGACATACGCCTCCCCTTTGCGCAATGAACGGGTATCGATCGAGATCCCCTTGATCTTGCCGCATGAGCATCCGTTAATAAGCTTGCCCCGGGTGATCTTTTGGATCTCTTTGATCGTGAACATGCCTTTATCCTTGTCTGCCGTGAGATAAGATCTGACGGGCGATTTGCCTGTCGTCAAAATGAATGGTGCGATCCTTGAAAATCTGATAATCCTCGTGTCCTTTGCCAGCGATCAGGACCACATCTCCGGTGCTGGCCATCTTAAAAGCCTGCTCGATCGCTTCAACGCGGTCCAAAATCACTTCATACCTATCCCCTGAAAATCCCCGAACCACTTCTTCAGCGATCGTCTCTGGATTTTCGCTACGGGGATTATCATTGGTCACAATCGCCCAGTCAGAAAGCTCACCAACAACACGGGCCATCTTGGGACGCTTGGTCCGGTCACGGTCTCCACCGCAACCAAACACGGTGATGATCCGTGACGATGCTAATCCCTTCAAATTCGATAAAACATTCCAGAGGGCGTCCTCCGTGTGAGCATAATCCACAAACACATGTAGGCCATGCCCATTCTCGATCCTCTCCAAACGTCCCGGAACCAGGTCCAGGGCAAGAACCCCTTGTTGAATATCCTTCAGGTCAAGGCCCTGATGGTATGCCACGGCCACGGCTGACATAATATTGGAAACATTATGCCTGCCGATAAGGCGCGTTCTAAATTCAGCTTTTCCGAAAGGACCCCGCAAAAGAAATCGCGTTCCGTCAAGGCCGATATCACAGGACAGGACTGACAGGTCCGCGTCCTGATCAAACCCATAGGTCATCCGCGGGAACGGACACAGATCAACGATCCGCTTGCCGAAAGGATCATCCACATTGATCACGGCATGTTCAATGTTCACGCCTCCGTCAAAAAATTTGGCCTTTGCCTGAAAGTACTCCTCTTGAGTGTGATGATAATCCAGATGATCACTGGTCAAATTTGTGAAGACCGCATCCGTAAAGCGCAGGCCGGCCACACGCTGCTGGACCAAAGCATGCGACGAAACCTCCATGGCGCACGCCTGAACTTTCGCATCCGCCATGGAACGCAAAATACGGTAATTATCCGCAAGCCCGGGCGTCGTGTTCTTGGACGCAATAATGTGGTCATGATAGCGGTAATTGACCGTTCCGATCACGCCATAGGTTTTCCCGGCCCCGCAAAAAATGGATTCCAAAAGATAGGTGATGGTCGTCTTGCCATTGGTTCCCGTAATCCCAGTCAGCAGCATGTCATCCGACGGAAGGTTATAAAAACGCTGCAAGAGCAGAACAAAGGTCCGAAAAACATCCTCAACTTCAATGGTCCTCTCCAACGGAACGCCCGCGCTGGACCCTCTCTGGACAACGGCGCAGCAGGCCCCCCTTCCTAAAGCATCCTGAACGAACCGCTCTCCGCTTGCTGTCGCGCCCTGGACCGCCACAAAGACGCTTTGCGGCGTCACCTGGCGTGAATCACAAAATATCCCGGACACAACCGTGCCACGGCTGTTTTCAGCGTGCTGAGCGTCTGCGATATCCAAAAAAAGTTCGTCTAACGTCATTTTATAAACCCTGTTCGATTGCCTCGATATATTTCAAGGCATCCACGGCGACCTCCTGAAAAACAGGCGCGGCCACAGTTCCGCCGAAATAACTCGGATGCGGTTCATCAAACATAACAACCACCGCGATTTTAGGGTCTTCCACGGGTGCGAATCCGATGAACGACGCGAAATACTTATCATGGGAGTACTGGCCGCCCACAACTTTCTGGGATGTTCCGGTCTTCCCCGCGACGGATACCCCCTTAATGCGGGCCCTTTTTCCCGTCCCGCTCTCCACCGCGCCCTGCAAGATCTTTTTCAATCTCTCGCAGGTTTCCGGCGTCATGACCCGGTCAATGGCCTCAGGCTGGAATTCCCGGATCACCATTTCTTTGTGGTCCGTGATGTATTTTACCACAAAGGGCTTCATGTAAACGCCCCCATTGGCGACAGCTGACATGGCGCACACCAGCTGCAACGGTGTTACGGTAACCTCATGCCCGATCGGCAAGGCGCCGATCGTCGTAGCCGACCAGCGGGAAGGATGCTTCAAAACACCGCCGACCTCACCCTTAAGGTCAATACCGGTAAGCTGACCAAACCGAAACCGTTGAGCATATTTATAAAAAACTTCTGCTCCCATTTTTTGAGCGACTTTCGTGGTCCCGATATTGCTTGACTGCTCGATCACTTGCCTGAATGACAATTTTCCGTGCGATCCATGATCATGAAGAATATGATTCCCAACTTTATAGGTTCCATTTTCGCAAAAGATCACATCCTCTTCCTTAAAGACATTCTCCTCCAGCGCAGCGGTAGCGGCCACGATCTTAAAAACCGAGCCCGGTTCATAAACATGGGCAATGGCTCTATTGGTCCGACTGGCTTCATCCGATCCTCCGGGATTGCTCAATTCATACGTGGGGCGGTTCGCCAAAGCAAGGATCTCTCCCGTCTTTGGATTCATCACAATGATCGTGGCAGAAAGGGCCTTGTGCTGTGCAAAAGCCTTGTCCAAAGCCTCTTCAGCAATGAATTGAATCGTCTCATCAAGCGTTAGGACGATGTGGAATCCATCCTTGGGCGGTATAAATCCCAGATCCATCATCAGATCCCGCTGCCGGGCATCCCTCACGATCTTCATCCAGCCGCTTTCACCCCTTAAATATTCATCGAACTGAAGCTCCAGACCCTCCAGACCGTGCCCATCGATCCCAGCGAAACCGATCACATGCGCCGCCAAGTAATTGTTCGGATAATGCCGTTTGCTCTCCCGAATGAAACCCAGGCCATTAATCTTGAGGGCCCGGATCTCCTCGCTTACGGAAAGAGGCATCTTGCGCTGGATCCAAACAAAAAATTTATCTCTTGATAGGCGTTCTTTAAGAAATGCCGGCGGGAGCCCAAGGACCCGTGGAAGTTCCGCGATCGCCTTTTTTTTGTCGTCCTCGGACATCTGACGTGGATTCGCGTAAAGAGAATAGGCCGCGATGTTCAAGGCCAAAGGACGCCCCTTGCGGTCATAGATCGTTCCGCGGATCGGTTCAATTTCAATGGAATGATTGTGCTGACGCTTCGCTAATTTTTCGAGGTGTTGAGAACGGAAGATTTGGATAAAAACAAGACGGAACGAAAAAAAGGCAAGGGCAAAAATGATAGACAGAACGACTGAAATAAACCGTAACGAGTTTCTTCTAATATACACGTCTTGCTCTTGCTATTAGAGGTGGTTAAGGATATTGAAAAATTTTGCATAACCCGGCGCGGATTGGGCATCCCGTTTATTTTACCTGTACCAGGGTTTCAACGGACGGTGCTCCGCAGCGCGAGCCTCTGCTTGGGCCCGGAATGAAAGCAATTTCAACAACGGGTTGGTCTTTTCGCTTACGGCCAGCTGCTGGGCCTGAGGATCTTCAAGACGGTCTGTTTTTAGGCGCACGACGCTGGTCTGGTCATAAAACTTCAATGTTCGGTCTTGTTTCAGAACCTTCCGCCCCAGATGACTGGCCGATTTCAGTTCCAAAATATCATACGCGACCGCCCCATTGTTCTCTTTTAATTGCGTGATCTTCTGCTCTCTCTTTTTTCCTTCATACGCCAAAGAGAAAATCCTCATCTGCATGTGCACATAGATCATCGCTACCAATGTGACCACAAACATAAACTGAATGAATTTCATCAATTTCATGACCTATTCCTCCTCGCGTTCAGCGATACGCAAACGTGCACTTCTGGCCCGAAAATTGTGTAGCGTTTCTTCATCATTCGGACGAAATGGCTTTTTTGTTATCACATTCAAAAGCCCGTCTTTGGCCATCTGACGGAACTTGTGTTTTACGATCCGGTCTTCCAATGAATGGAACGAAATAACACAGATCCTTCCGCCGGGCGCCAAACGCCTGACACAATGGTCCAATGCCATCTCCAAACTTTCCAACTCGCGATTGACCGCAATACGAAACGCCTGAAAGGTGCGCGTTGCAGGATGGATCTTCTGGTGGCGGTTGTGAGCAGGGATCGCACGCAGGACGGCATGACTCAGTTCCCGTGTGGTCTCAATAGGATGCTTTGCGCGTTCCTCGACCAAAAACCGAGCAATGCGATAATGCCAACGTTCTTCCCCGTACTTCTTTAATATAATCGCCAGTTCTCGTTCAGACAACGAGTTGACTAAATCGTATGCTGAAATAAAATTTTCCTGATCCATGCGCATATCAAGCGGACCGTTCAAACGAATCGAAAACCCACGATCCGGATTATCCAACTGAAAACTGGAAATCCCCAGGTCCAGTAAAACGCCATTCACCTTATCCACGTTTAAATCACTCAGGATCTGCTCAATATACCTGAAATCACTGTGAATGAAACTCTTTTTTACAAAAAATTCGCTCAGATTTTTTTCCGCTAAAGATAATGATGAAGAATCTCGATCGATGCCGATGAGCCAGCCCTCGGGACCTAGAATTTTCGCCGCCTCACTCGCGTGACCGGCCAAACCCAACGTTCCATCGACGAGCACATCCCCCGGCTTCAGGTTCAATCCTTCCAGAACCTCTTTGCTCATGACCGGAATATGTGTTTGTTCTTGGGACATGGTCAATGATATGTTTTCAACTGTGCTAACCAATTTTGCTCCTGCTGAAACAACGTGTTAGAGGTCAATCATATTTTCAGCGATATCTTCAAACGAACTGCTGCCTTGATCATAAAACTGTTTCCAGACATCAGCCGCCCAGATTTCAATGCGCGTGGAAACACCGATCACCACAACCTGCTGATCGATCTGTGCGTATGTTTTTAAATACTGCGGAACGACAAAGCGCCCCTGCTTGTCAGGAATAATATCAATAGCACCGGAAAAGAACAACCGGTTGAAATTACGGGACTCTCGTTTGGTAAATGGCATGGATTTAAATTTCTGCTCTTGGATCCGCCACTCGTCTTGGCTGAACATAAAAATACATTTATCGAGACCGCGCGTCACAAAAAATTTTTCGATCCCGTTTTCCAGGCAAACATCCCGAAACCGGGCCGGCAGGATAAGGCGCCCTTTACGATCAATACTATGTGAATATTCACCGTAAAACATGAAGGCCTTCCGGTTGATTTTTAATCCACTTCACTCCACTTTGCTCCACTTACATGTCAAGTATATCGAAGGACCGGAACAGTGTCAATACAAATTATTCTATATTTTATTGAAATACAATGAGTTGTAGAGAGTGGAGCGGAAAATACAAAATGTGGTGGGTGTTTTTTAAAAAAAACACCGCGATTAGAGAATTTTTCTTAAATTTTACAGGTGAGAAAAAAATGGGATTTGAACCACTGCCTGACCGATACGGCATCAGACTGCAACTGAGCAGCTAAGGAAGCTTGACTGGAAAAGACATGCTCATCGCGAATACGCTTCAAAAATTCAACCAAAATATTCTGACCATAAAGATTTCCTCTAAAATCAAAAATATGCACCTCGATATTTACGGGAGCCTTCCTTTTAAAGGACGGCCGATGGCCAATATTCGCCATTCCGAAATAAACGCGGTCCCTGATCGTAACTCTCACGCAATACACACCGATCGGCGCCATCCCCGTGGTGTAAGGGTTCAAATTTGCCGTCGGAAAACCTAAAAGCCGGCCTCTTTGATCCCCACGGACAACCTGTCCGTAAACAGCCACCGGACGGTCCAAAAGATGCTGGGCATGACGGATATCACCCTCTCGAATAAACTCACGGATACGAGAACTGCTGACCTGCTTGCTTCCCTTGCGTCGGGTCCCAATAACGTGCACCTTAAATCCGCAAGTTTCTGCCATCATCATTAAAAGACCGACATCACCGCGTCGGTCCCTTCCAAAATAGAAATCATCACCGACAATGACTTCAACGGCCCCGATGCGATCTCGAAGGTATCGCCGAATAAAAACCTTCGGGTCTAACGATGCAAACCGTTTCGTGAACTTCACGACAATGCAGGCGTCGACACCCATCTCTTCAAGAAGTTTCAACCGATAGGCCGGCGAAGAAATCAAAGGCAATTCCTTCCCGGGACAAATGACCTGGCGCGGATGAGGATCAAAGGTCATGACAACAACCTGCCCACCGATAGCCCGCGCGCGACGGATCGCTTTCTGGATCAGTTTACGATGCCCATGATGCAGACCATCAAAAACGCCGACAGCCAAGACAGGACATCGAAAAGGTCTTTTTAAATCACTTACACGATGTATGATCTTCATTATTTAAAGACTTCTCTCGTTTCCAAGGGCGCACATGCTCCGGCTTCAGGTCCTCCAAGCCCACCGCATCCTTGATCGAAAACGGTCCCACATGGGTCCGCTCGATCTGCGAAATACACGCCCCGCAACCCAATCGCCCCCCGACATCTTCAGCGACCTGGCGCACATAGGTTCCCTTGGAACATTTCAAAAAAAACGATACCTGCGGCGGCTGAAATTCTAAAAGCTCGATACGGCTGATTGTCACCCGCCGTGGTTCACGCTCCACTTCAAGCCCATGACGGGCCAAAGCATAAAGTCGCTTTCCATTGACTTTGACGGCGGAGACCATAGGCGGAACCTGATCGATCTCCCCTTCAAACCCTTTTAAGACATCCAAAAACTGTTCAACCGTAATGTGACGGTATTCCTTTTCCCTTACAATCTCCCCCTGGACGTCCGCGGTCGTCGTCTGCCTACCCAAGATCATCGTTGCCCGATAACCTTTATCAAATGCCATGAATTGATCAAACAATTTTGTGGATGGCCCGACCAAAAGAACAAGCACCCCCGTTGCCAAGGGATCCAGCGTTCCGGCATGACCAATACGCTTCATCCCCAAGGCCCGACGAGCCCGGTCAACAACATCATGAGACGTCATTCCAGCAGACTTGTTGATCACGACGATCCCATTCAAAGAATTTCCCTGCCCAGAATATTTCATTTGCTTTTAATCCTCACCACTTCTCGAGCGACACGCTTGAGAATCCGCCGACGAGCAGCTTTCATATCACAATCCAAAATACAGCCGCTGGCCTTACTGTGCCCACCGCCGTTGAAATAATACGCAATCTGCGCCACATCAACTGATCCTTGCGAACGAAAATTCACTCTCGTGCGGTTTTTGCCGTCTTCCGTGAAGATCATAAGAACCTCCACCCCTTTAATCGACCTTAGCAGTCCGAAAATCTTATCCCTGAGATCAAATTCTTTAGAAAATTTGTTCACAATCCTTTTCGGGAGGTCAACACAAATCAAAGCCCCATCATGCAAAGCGTCAAATTCACTCGCAACTTGAGTAAAATATTTTAAATCCGCCAACGGCACGTTCTCATAGACCAATTTGAAAATATCCTGCGGCAAAAAATCATATTTCAACAGTTCCGCGATGATCGCATGCGTGTGGGCCGATGTGTTCGTGTAACGAAATGAGCCCGTATCGGTCATGATTCCGGTATAAATCAAATACGCGATATCCCTTGGCAAAGACACCTGCCAGCCCTTAAACAAACTATAGATTAATTCTGAAGTCGATGAGGCCTTGGCATCCACATAATTCAGATCACCGAACTTCGTATTGGTCACATGGTGGTCAATATTCACAATTGGTCGTCCTTCTCGCAAAAGCCGTTTGATCTTGCCGATCCGATCTAAATCCCCACAATCCATAATAACCGCGACGTCGTAATCCAGTCTTGTTCTCCGGCCAATCGCATGCACTTTACCAATGCCGGGCATAAAACCCATGTGCTTGGAAGGCGCATCTTCGGCCACCACATGAACTTTTTTGCCTATCGATTCCAGATAGATCGACAGCGCCAATTCTGAAGCAAACGCGTCCGGATCAGGATTCACATGCGAACAAATCAAAAATGTCCGCGCCTGTCGGATCAGCTCTAGAAATTTTTTTGCGTTCTTAATCATCCCCCGCCTCTTTATCTTTCGTCCTCATTTCCAAGCCCATCTTCAAACCCACCCTCAAGGCCATCCTGGACATCTTCATCTTCCAGCCATTCCTCCCCTAAGTCCTTATCCTCCAGCTCATCATCCTGCGACCCATCATCCGTCGAAGCATTCAAATAATCAAACGGCGCTGATTCCTTGATCTCTTCCAAAGCCTCCTCCACTCTAATACTATACTGGATAGACGGATCATAAACAAAATTAATCCGCGGCGTATGCCGTAAATTGATCCGCTCACCCACCATCTTCCGCACAAGGCTCGCGGCATGCCTTAGCACAAGCTCGACCTCTCCAACGTTCTCCGGCGGACCCAACACACTGAATCCGATCCTGGCATTCTTAAAATCCGGGCTGACGCTAACCTCCGTGATCGAAACAAACTCCAAACGCGGGTCCTGCAAATCCTGCAGAATGATATTACTGATCTCGCGTTTCATCTGCTGATTGATGCGTTCCATACGGCTCATCTACAACTCCTGGCACTTATATTGATTAACAAGAAAAGTTTTTACCTCCCCTTTGAGCTCGCCCGGGCCACAAGCCAAAACAAAAAACACAAGATCCTCGGAAAAACGCCCTACCATTTCAGAAAGACACGCATCCTTCTGGCCGTTAAAATGCTTCAAATAGCATTTAAGATCCGTCAACTGCTGAAGCAGCCCTTTCTCCGGACGTCGCAACTGAAAAGAATCCAAGCAAGCCGCCCTCTGTTTTTCCGGCATGCCCCAGAACAGACCCAACATATAAATCATAGGCCAATTTTTGAATTTCAGCTGCATTTTTTTTAAGCGTTCGGCGCGACGGCAAAAATCTGAAAATGCCTTTGCGTCATAACTGAACTGCTGAAAGAGCAACCCGCCACCCAATTGGTCCAAGCGTTTCAAGCATCCAGCGGGATCCGGCTCCGCGAAAAACCGACGGAACTCCGTAAAATACCGTGGAGGATTCACCGTGGCATCCAGTCCTTCGCTCAAAGCCTCTTTCAAAAGCCTGCGCGTTAATGATTCCAAACGAAAATCAAAACGCCTTTCAAAACGCACAGCCCTTAGAACTCGCGTGGGATCGTCCACAAAGCTCTCATCATGAAAGATCCGTATGACCCGATTTCTCAGATCTTCCTGGCCGCCGCAACGATCGATCATCCGGCCACGCTCAGGGCCGTTGACCTGGACAGCCAGGGCATTGATCGTAAAATCCCTTCTCACAACATCATCTTCAAATGTGGACGGCTCAACCTTCGGAAGCGCTCCTTGAGTAGGATACGTCTCTCTGCGCGCTGTCACAAAATCCACATAAAGGCCGCTCTTCAAATACACGGTCGCCGTGCCGAACCTCGGATGCGTTTTCAGAACAGCGCCTTTGACCTTGGCCCATCCTTGAGCGAAATCAATCGCATCCGCCTCAAGCACAATATCCACATCACGGCTCTTCAAGCCCAAAAGCGCGTCCCGCACAATACCACCAATCAATCGAACGGAAACCCGAAGCGAATCGGCATACGCTCCAATATCGCCCACCAGCGAACTGACCTCGGGATCCAATTTTTTCAAGACATCCTTCATTCTGCTTCTCACGCCCTGGGATGAAACTGTTTATGAACCTGACGCAACCGTTCCCGGTCGACATGCGTATAAATCTGCGTTGTCGAGATGTCCGCATGCCCTAACATTTCCTGGACAGAACGCAAATCAGCCCCCCGCTCCAAAAGATGTGTTGCAAAGGAATGCCGCAAAGTGTGCGGTTTAATCGTTTTATGGATCTTGGCTTTTGTCGCATAGCGCTTGATCACCTTCCAAACGCTCTGGCGGCTCAGCCGCTTCCCTAAACGGCTCACAAACACATACGAACATCCGGCCTTTGCCAAAACCGGACGGGCTTCACCAAAATACTGAGCAAGCGCTTCTCTGGCCTGACGGCCGATCGGCACAATCCGCTCCTTACTCCCCTTTCCGATACATCTGACATAACCAACATCCAAACTCACATTTTCCATCGTCAAATTTACAAGCTCCGAAACCCGCATGCCGGAGGCATAAAGCAATTCTATGATCGTGCGGTCACGCAAATGCTGGATGGTCGTTCCCTTAGTGGCCTGAATAACGGATTCAACTTCCCTCTGCGAAAGAACGTCCGGCACTCGCTTCCAGATCTTGGGCGTATCGACCAGCGCCGTTGGATCATCCTTGCAAGCATTCTCCCTGACCAAAAACCGGTGAAATGTCTTGATCGCCGCCAAACTTCGACAAATGGACGTGACCTGAAGCCCTCCGTCTTTTTGATCGAAAATAAAATCCGTCACATCCTTACGGCGGACAGCGCTCAAGGACTGAATGGAGCGGCTTGCCAAAAATTCCGCATACTTCAAAAGATCTCTGCGGTAGGCAAGAAGCGTGTTATCTGCAAGCCCGCGCTCAACAGCCAAATAACTTAAAAAACCTTCGATAAGGTCTTCCATATCAATCGATCAGGTCCTCTTTGACAAGCTCAGGGTCAAGCTCTGAAATAACCCTATCACCCAGCTTCTTGACCCGATTTTTGGTCGTAATAGTCGACCGGAACGCCGCAGGTTCCTCATAGATCGCCGTAATCGCCTGATGATCCAGGACCACCTCATTTAAAATTTCAAGCGACTTCCCCTGCAGCAGCCCTTTCATCCCTTCCAACTGAACAGCCATCTGGGAGAATTTATAACGGATCTGCTTGTCACTGGGCCGGTCATCTAGCGCGACCAACGCATCTTTCTGCCAGATCTTGAACATCTCATAAAATTGCTGATAACGATCCTTGGAAGTCCATTGCGGAGCCGGATAATCAACAGGATTCAATACCGGGATCACTTCCTCTTCTGTTATGTCTTTCTTCTTGCGAATGAATTTTTTTCCAAGCGACGAACAACCTTCCAACGATAGACAAAGAACAATGATCACAAAAACGTTTAGAATGATGCCGTGTTTTGCCAATCCCCTTTTAATCATGGACCATCTCCCGGAATTCCTGTTCATTGATTATCATTATCCCTAAGGCCCTTGCCTGTTCGTGTTTTGAACCTGGATTCTCCCCAGCGACAACAAAGTCCGTGTTCTTGCTGACAGAGGACATGATCTCGCCCCCCTTGCGCATGACCAGCGCCTCGGCCTGTTTCCGGGGGATCCCGGAAAGGACCCCAGTAAAAACAAATTTCTTTCCCTGAAGTTCCCCACCCACGATCTCGATCGGTTCAACCATGCTCAGACCCGCTCTCCTGAACTTCTCGATCAACAAACGCGCCGATCTTTGCTTAAAAAATTCGTTCACCGAATGGGCCATCACATGACCGACATCATCGATCACAATCAGTTCATCCAAAGATGAATCCATCAACCTGTCGATGTTTTTAAACCTCTGCGCCAGGCTTAAGGATGCTTTCTCGCCGATATGCGCGACCCCTAAACCGAACAGAAATTTCGACAACGGTCGGCTTTTGCTATTCTCGATCGCCAATAGCAAATTGTCCGTCTTTTTATCCTTGAACAATTCCAGGCCCAGGACATCCTTTTTTTTCAAACTATAAATATCCGCCAAGTCTTTGATCATCCCCTTAGCAAGAATCTGTCTCACAACAGCCTCTCCCATTCCTTCAATATCCATGGCCAAACGGGAAGCAAAATGCAGAACGCCCTGTTCAAGCTGCTTGGGGCAAGACGGATTAATGCAGCGATAGGCAACAAGCTCCAAATTCTCCCTCATAACCTTTCCGCCGCATTCCGGACATCGCTGCGGAACAGAAAAAACCGTGCTCGAGGGGTTCCCGGATTCAACGACCTTCACAACTTTCGGGATAACATCTCCCGCCCTCTCAATCAGAACCCTGTCCCCGACCCTGATCCCGAGTTTTTTGACCTGATCAAAATTATGTAGTGTGGCACTTGAGATCGTGACGCCGCCACATTCCACCGGCTGCAACTTTGCCACAGGCGTCAAAACACCTGTCCTGCCGACCTGCACGTCGATCCGCACAACTTCAGTCGTCGCCTGCTGAGCCGGAAACTTGTATGCCACCGCCCAACGCGGGCTCTTCTGGGTCAATCCAAGTTCTTCCTGTTGGCTGAATGAATTAACCTTGATCACTACCCCATCAACATCATAAGCAAGGTTTTCCCGCTTGAGCTGATGCTCTTCACAAAAGGCAATGACTTCCTCAATAGACTTGCATAAACGGGCGCTTGAATTGACCGGAAATCCCAGGTCCTTCATATAACTTAAAAATTGTCCTTGATCATGAACTGCCCGGCCGCCCTGGAGCGCCCCGAAAGAATGGATAAAAACTTTTAGCGCACGTTTGCTAACCGCATCCCTATCCAAAAGTTTCAAAGAACCACTGGCCGCGTTGCGAGGATTGGCAAACGGTTCTTCTCCCTTTTCCAAGCGGCTTTTGTTCAAAGCATCAAATCGCTCACGAGGTATATAAACCTCCCCGCGGACATCAAGAAGATCAGGAACGTCCTTCACCCCGGCCTTCATCTCAACAGGAATTTCGGGAATCGTCATCAAATTTTCCGTAATATCCTCTCCGGACTCCCCATCCCCGCGCGTTGCTCCCAACATGAACTTGCCCCGCTCATAACGGAATGCCGCGCTCACGCCGTCGATCTTTAACTCCACGACAAATTCGACTCCCCGATCTCCCAACGTTTTTCGGATGCGCTTATACCAAGCGCGAACCTCCTCCATGGAGTACGTGTTGTCCAAAGACAGCATCTTCACATCATGTCGGACCGTGCGGAAAGCCTTTCTGCCATCCTTGACCCGGGCTCCGACCTTTTGCGTCGGAGAATCAACTGCCCGAAGGTCTGGATGTTCGTCCTCGAGCTGCCGCAACTTTTCAAGAAGTCGATCATACTCCGCATCAGAAATGCTCGGCTGCTGCTGATTATAATAAAGGTCATTATGCCTGCGGATCTCAGCGGTCAGCCGCTGGATGTCTTTTCGGGCTTGGTCTTTTGACATGTTCAAAACGTAATATTGAAATTCTCAAAACGCTCCAAATGGTTTTCGTAATATATTTCCTTGTCCCGGATGTTACCGCAAAAATGCTGCTCCAACTGGGACATAAACTGTTCAACAGCTTCTTTCGGTCCCTCGGCTTTAAGTTCCACCCGCCCATCAGGGCAGTTTCTCACCCATCCACAGAGCCCAGCGTTCTTTGCGATGCGCTGCGTGGTATAGCGGAAGCCCACCCCTTGTACAATCCCCTTATAAAAAACATGAATCAGAATCATAGGGCAACCCCGCAAGCAATGGTTTTTTGAAAACAGATATTTGAATGATCAACGTTTCTCTGGCTCTGCGCCATGTCTATACGTATCGAAAGGGTTACTTATGCGGTTTCGGCTGAAGAATGGTCGGGAAGGTGGGATTCGAACCCACGACCTCAACGTCCCGAACGTTGCGCGCTAGCCGAGCTGCGCTACTTCCCGACAAAATTCAAAACAAGTTAACAATAAATTTTGGGATATTCTAGCATTTTAAAATAAAGACGTCAATATACTGATATTAAGATTTATATATTAATTTATTGGCAAAAAAATACATCCCGCCTGTAACCAATATCGATTGAATAAAAAGAGGAGATTTTTGAGATAGGCCTGAAAGAGGCACAACTACGAAGTCATTTAAATCTGAGATATTGGCAGTTACAGAACCGGGATGTATTTTTGGAAAAATCTATTTTTTTAGCGACTCCTGTTTACATAATTCATTATTGACCCCATCAAACGTTTCATAAGAGCTGTTCACTTGTTCCATCCAAAGCTCCCAATACTCATAACTACTGTTCATCGATAATCAACCTATTCGAATCAGCCCTCTTCTGATCTCAAGTACTTTATTCTGTTCCTAAAATGATGTTTTTCATTGAAATTCGTTAATTTTTTCTCTTTTATATCAAAAACAAAAACATGCCGCTGCTTTTTAGAATCCTCGCCTAAAAAACTGAAATCACTTTCTGAAAAATCACATAAGCAGTAAACACGTTTCATTTTGCCTCCAGTCCGTATGCCTCATTGCACAAACCATTCAGCTTACTCTGAAGTCCCTTCATGATAACCGTCCTACGGTCGGCCTGCCTCTACAGGAGGAATATTTATCGACATGCCATTTTATCCAGCTTAACTTATCAGTTCCGTTTATGTTTCCTAAAGGCCTTCAGAATGTTCTTCTTGAGATAATTGGTCTTATTTTGTCGACGACTTAACATATAAATTCCTTTTTATTTTTGTCGACCCCCAAGGTCGCTCCTTACAATAAAATTAGGCTTGCCAAAGATATTTTTTCTTGATACAGTATATTCCCTATAAGGACGCTTATGCACGAGCAAACACAACAAAATGATCGAAAACTTTCGAGCCCGGAGCAGTGGGTCGATCTCCATGGAGATTATCTTTACCGCTTCGCTCTCAGCCGGTTACGGGATCCAGAGGAGGCGCAGAATGCGGTTCAAGAAACCTTTTTGGCTGCACTCAAAGCCAAAGATTCCTTTTCAGGCCGCTCAAGTGAACGGACCTGGTTGATTGGTATTTTAAAGCACAAGATTATTGATTATTTTCGAAAAAAATACCGTGAGACCCCGGTTTCGAGCTTACAACAGTCTGATGACGATCAAATGACCCTGGATTCATTTTTTGACCAGACGGAACACCCGCATAAATTCCCCTCTGACTGGACAGCGGACCCGCGGGAGCTGGCAGGCAACAATGAATTCTGGAAGATCCTGGAAGGTTGTATTGGGAAACTCCCCGAAACAACCGCCACAGCGTTCAGCTTAAGAGAGATCGACAAGATGTCTACTGAGGAGATCTGTAATATCCTTAAAATCACCCCGACTAATCTGTGGGTTATGTTGCACAGAGCCCGATTACAACTCAGGGGGTGCCTAGAAAAGAACTGGTTCGAAAGGTAAGATCAAATAAGAATGTCCGACAATCAAGACAAAAAGCTTTTCATTTCCTGCAAAATGGCCACTAAACTCATGTCGAAAAGCATGGAACAAAGCCTTTCGCTATTTGAAAAAGCCCAACTCAACACCCATCTTTTCATGTGCAAAACTTGCGTCTTCTGTTTCAAACAAATCAGAAGCGTCTGTCAGGTTCTCAACCACTATGTTGACGCCATCTGTAGCGCCCCCCCTTCTCCTGACCAAACTCTTCCAGAAAGCACCAAAAAGCACATGAAACAGTTTCTTCTTCACAAATAGAACGGTTGTAAACCCCATCCATTCATCATTTAAAAGGGCAATATTTAGAAATTATCCTGTGATCGTTTTGCCGGTGAGCTTTTCATACTCATGCATGGAGTGGAACATATGGTCCCGCTCATCCAAAGCGATACGCCGCAGAAGATCGGCCAAGCTTTTCTGCCGGGGATAGAACTCAAAATACTTGGATTCCACCGGCTCGTTATCCCATTCCGGATGCGCCTTGGCAAATTTCATGTACTCATGCTCAGCGTGGGACTCGAAAGCTGCGTTCATGTAAAATGACGTCGCCGGACTGAAGAAAAATATCGCATGGCTTAAACAAAAATATACAAACGCCATGATACGGGGCAAAAGATAATGTTTGAGCCAGGACAGCTCAATCCCTTTTTGACCGATTAGGTCTTCCGCCAAAAGCATGTGCAGTTCTTCGTTGTCCTGACTGTAGCGGCCAAGCCAAACATAATGACGGCAATGATCCACTTTGCTTCTATCTGGGTCCGTGGTCCTTGCGTAGAGGCCGGTCAAACCGTCATACCCGCCTTTTTCCCATGCCCAATACGGATATCGCGCCAGGATCTCAAGCACTTTGACCTTCGGAAGGCTGACCTCTTTACCATAAAGAAAATCCATTGTCCAATACATGCCTTTTAGAATAAAGTTGGATCTCAAACAGGGCGTAGCCAGCGTTTTTTCCTGTTCAACTTTCAGATCAAGCTCTTTACCCATTGTGAATTCATACTTGGACATTGCGTCACCCCTGGTTAACAGTTTATTATCCTTCCAACAGCTCTAAAAGGCGCTCCACATCCACCGGTTTGCCGATCGCCGGAAAATTTTCTCCTCCGACCAAAAGCTCCGAACCGCCTTCTTCCTGGCCAGAAACAATCCCTGACAAAAAGACCACCCGGGTTCTTTTAAAATTCTGCTGCTGCTTCAAAACCGAAACAACCTCTGCCCCATCCATGTCCGGCAGCATAATATCCATGACAACAGCATCGATCTCCCGCTCCGCCGCTTCCTTGATCGCCTGCTCGCCGCTTTGCGCTTCCACAACTTCATATCCAGCAGACTTCAGGCGCGCCCTCAGAAGCCTCAATGTCAAAGCATCATCATCAACAATCAAAACCGTTCTCGCCAAAACGCCCTCCCTGATTCAAACCGATTAGAATAATTCTATAGTAAGGAAACCTTTGGGAATTTGCAAGGATGTTATTCGGTAAATCTTTACGAAAATCCCCCATCCTAAAAATCCGGGTTGGCGGCCTTTTGTTTGGTCTCTACCTTGTACCGGCGCCATTGCATCTGGCCGATGATGCTTTGTGAAATGTTCGTGAGGTGATCGGCGATCTTTTCAAGATTATCAATAAAATCCAAAAAGACATAATTCGCTTTTATTTTACAAACGCCCTGGTTCAGACGTTCAATATGGGCTTCTTTCAGACGGATCTGCATGGCATTCATCCGGTCTTCACGCTCCAAAAGTTTCTCGGCCATTGAACGGTCAAGCTTTTCAAAAGCCGTTTTTGTTTCCGTGAACATCTCTTTTAATTCCTGCCACATCACCTTTAACTCCTCAATGGCCAGCTCCGAAAAAAGAATCGCGCTGTCAATGCGCAACTGAGCGATCTCCGTAATGTTCTTGGCGTGGTCACCCATGCGCTCAATATCATTAACGTTGTGCAAAAGCACGGGGATCTCCTGTGAATTCTCCACTGAGATCTCGCGTTGCGAAAGGTCGATCACATACTGCGTGATCTCCGACTGCAGATTGTCCGTAGCTTTTTCATATTCCAAAGCCTTCTGAACCAGCGCTTCACTTTTATCCAAAAAACCCTGCACAGCGGTATTGACGGCTTTTTCAGCGACACTCAGCATATACAAAGTTTCATTGCGGACCTGTTGCATAGCGACCGGTGGAGTATCCAACAAATGCTCTTCCAAATATTTCACCCCGAACTCATCCCGGCCCTTTCGCTGTGGGACCAGCCAGATCGAAACTTTTTCAATAAAACCGATAAACGGCAGAAAAACAAGCGCGTTCACAATATTGAAAGCCGAGTGCGCCACCGCGATATGGAACATCACGCTTTTTAACGTCAACTCTCCCGGAATAATAAAAGAAATAAACCGCTCATACCAGCCCAGATAAACAAAAACGATCATATACGACACCCCGATCACATTAAACATCGTGTGCGCCATAGCCGCCCGGCGGGCATTGATATTGGTCCCTAAAGCCGCAAGCTGAGCTGTAATCGTGGTCCCAATATTGTCCCCCAAAACAATGGGGATCGCCGCTGAAAAGCTGATAATTCCTTTAAAGGCCAGGACCTGAACGATCGCGATCGTTACTGATGAGCTTTGCAATAATGTCGTAAATACCATGCCGGCCAAAACACCCAAAATAGGGTTTTTCGCAAACATGACGAAAAGATCCTTTAACTGCTGGGTGTCTTTCAACGGTTCACAGGCATCTTTCAAAAGACCCAAACCGACAAATAGCATGCCCGTTCCTATCAGGACCTCACCCCAAAACCTTGTTTTGCGGGAACGGCCAAAAGCCATAATTGCAAAACCGATCCCCACAGCCGGGAGCGCATATTCTGTCAACTTGATCACGGACATCGAAGAAACGATCCAAGCCATAAGGGTCGTTCCAATATTAGCTCCAAAAATAACACTGATCGCCTGTTTTAAAGAAAGCAGACCAGCGTTGACAAACCCGACCACCATCACCGTTGTCGCGCTGGAAGAATGAAGAAAAACCGTCACAAGGAATCCGGTAAAAAGGCCGATAATCGGGACTTTTGTGGCCATATGCAAAAAGGATTTTAAACGTTCACCGGCAACTTTTTTAAGCCCTTCGGACATGATCTTCATGCCATAAAAGAAGAATCCCAATCCTCCAAGTATCAAAAAATAAAAATTGCCCTGCATGAAAACCCTTTCGTTAAATAACCATGAGTTGTGAAAGAAAAAGCAGCATTATAATAAACAAATAATTAAAAAAGGACAAGACCTTGCTTTAAAAATACAGCGATCGCTATTTTCACGATAGGTTAGCCCTGCGGATCATCTCTTGGGCCACAAAAAGAACGAACTTTTTCTGCTCATCTTCAGCCTTATCATCAAGCTGCATCCCCACCAGATATTCCGGCCCTCCGATCTCGAAAGATTCCTTAATCCAACGGACCGTTGCCGGCAGACGCGTCCTCTGCCCCTTGCCAAGGCCGACCACAAGAATCAAGGACTGACCGACCTTTAACGGCTCACGCGTCAAAAAGCTTAAACCCGTGGCGCTGACATTCAAGGTGGTGGTGATCGCCTGGTGCCTTTGGCTGCTGCGGATATCAAAGGACACCGGCAATTCAATATCCAAACGGAGACATCGGCGTTTTTCCTGACCCAACTTTTTTCTCCTTTGTGCTGAATTACGCCTTTTTATCAAGGGCTTCCTGCGCCGCGCTCTGCCCGGCCAAATATCCGCTTGAAAAAGCCGCCTGAAGGTTGAAACCGCCCGTATCACCATCAATATCCAGGATCTCTCCGGCAAAATATAAACCCTTGATCAAAAGCGATGCCATGGTCTTTGGATCAATTTCTTTGAGCGAAACCCCTCCCTGAGTGACCATCGCCGTGTTGAAAGGCCCCGTCCTTGTGATTTCCAACGGAAACTTTTTCAATAATCCCACGCATTTTTGCCGTTGAGCCTGCGTGATCTGATTAGCCTTGGTCTCAAAATCGATTCCCGCGAGATTCAAAAAAACATCGACCATGCGCTGAGGCAAAAGGCTTTTAAATACCGTCTTAACGCCGCGACGTGGAGAAAGACGGAATTCCTTCAAAAGCCTCTTATCAAGTTCTGTTTCGTTCATTCCAGGCTTTAGGTCGACTGCGACTGTCACCGCTTTTCCTTCCCTCAGCCAATCCGCCACTTGCCCGCTCGCCGTTATAACCAAAGGACCGGAGATCCCTTTATAAGTGAACAGTAATTCCCCGACCTCTGTCTGCAATTTTGAGCTCCCATTGGAAATCTCAAGAGCGATATTCTTAAGTGTCAACCCTTCCAAAATTTTAGGAAAATGCTGTTTTGTCTCAAGCGCGACAAGCCCCGGCCGCAATGCCACAATATGATGGCCCAAACGCTTGGCGATCTCAAGACCGTCTCCGGTCGAACCCGTTTCTTTATAGGTCACCCCACCTGTAGCAAGGATCGCTCTGGAAGTCTTAAAAAGACGTCCGTCAGCCGTTTTCACGCCAAAGACCTGATGATCATCGACCTCAATATCAGCCACCGGACAATCATATACCACCTGAACATTATGACGGGCGAGCGCACCCTTTAAAACACTTAACACGCTGCTGGCGCGGTCCGTCTCAGGAAAGACCCGCTGCTGTCGTTCGACCTTTAATGCCAGCCCGGATCCTTCAAAAAATTCCATCAGATCGTCATTAAAAAAGAACTTGAAAGCGTCCCTCAAAAAATTCCCGTTCTTGGAAAATCTCCTGATGAAATCCGTCAAAGAGCAAGCATTCGTCAAATTACAGCGCCCTTTGCCTGTCAAAAGGAGCTTGCGCCCTAGCTGGGGATTCTTTTCCAAAAGTAAGACCCTGGCCCCGAGTTCCCCCGCTCGAATGGCGGCCATCATCCCCGACGGACCGCCTCCCACCACTATGACATCACATCCGTTCATCACAACTCAAGCACAACCCACGCCGTGCTTTTACGCCTCCTTAATTTGAAAGATATTCCACCTTAACCCCGATCCGAGCGTTGGAAACCAGCGCGCCATCCACAAAGGCATCAGACTCGAATGCCGCCTGACCGCCAGACAACCCAACAAACCTAACTTCAATATGAAGCCGGTCGCCAGGCATGACAGGACGTAAAAACTTCGCCTCAGCCGTCTTTAAAGAATACTTGCATCTTTTTCCATCCTGGCCCTGAGCATCATGAACACATAAAAATGCTGCCTGCGTCATGGCTTCAACGATCAGAACGCCGGGCATCACTTTCTGGTCTGGAAAATGCCCGATAAAATGGGGTTCATTGACGGAAACGTTTTTGACCGCGGTCAGTTTTTGGCCGGATGTAGATTCCAGGACCTGATCGACCATCAAGAAAGGCGCGCGGTGAGGTAATATCTTTCTGACCTGATGAGCATCCAATTCCATAGACTCGTTATGTTCCAACCCCTAAGATATGGTTCTTTAACGGATCGCCAGGCCTCCGTCGACCTGAATGATCTGCCCTAAAATATAGGCGGACTCCTCACTTAAAAGGAACCTCACAACGCCGGCCACATCATCCGCTTTTCCAATGCGCCCTAGAGGAATACCTTTTAAGACCGCCTCCCTGGACGCTTCATCGATCCCCTCAAGCATGTCCGTTTCAATAAAGCCCGGAGCCACGGCATTGACCCTCACGCCGTAGGGGGCGCACTCTTTAGCCAACGCCTTGGTAAAGGCGTTCATCCCGCCTTTGGAGGCGGAGTAGTTGGTCTGACCGACCAGCCCGATGGACCCGCTGATCGAAGAGATGTTGACAATATGCCCTCTTCTCTGTTTTAAAAGATGGAAAATGCTTGCTCTGCTCACATGGAACATCCCGTTGAGATTGGTGTTGATGACCGTGTGCCAATCCTCCGGCGGCATCATCAGCAGATTTTTATCCCGTATAACACCGGCATTGTTGACCACGATATCCAAGCCACCCAGTCGGGCCTTGCTCTCATCGATCCATTTTTTCACCGCGTCAAAATCGCACACGTCCACCTGAGAGGCAACGCATTCAACTCCCAATCCCTGGACCTCACTGACCAGCGCCTCGGCCTTCGCCGTGTTGTGAACGTAATTGAACGCCACCGAACAGCCTTCACGAGCCAGCATCAGGACAATCGCCCTGCCGATCCCCCGAGACCCTCCGCTCACGACCGCGACCTTTCCCTGGAACAGGCCCATTACCCCTCCCACTTTCTTAATATCATGCATATATTGGCGCCAGATGGCGAAAAGTTCATGACCATTGCTGTTTTGATATCCGCCTTAACGGACGTATTGGCGATAATGTTCAGGTCACAATCCGGGTCCGGGACTTGGTAATTGATCGTCGGAGGAATAAATCCCCTTTCCATGGAACCCAAGGCGGCCCCCACGGCCATCGCCCCTGAAACACTATAGGTCTCACCGATCATGGACTTGATCGCGGTGACCGGGACCTTTTTGCCATAAGAACCGAAAACCTCCTTAATCGCATACGCTTCAATGCGGTCCGCCGCCTGTGTTGAATTGGCGTTAGCAAAGATCACGTCAATATCTGACGGCGACATCCCGGCCTCATCGAGCGCGTTACGGATCGAATTTTTCATCCCGATCGCGCGTGGATTGAATTTGTGAAGGCGGAACGGATCAAATTCGGATCCGAAGGCCGTTACCTCAGCCATGATCCTTGCGCCACGCTTTTGGGCAAACTCCAGGTCTTCCATCCCCACCAAGAGCGCCCCTTCGCCGAACACGATCCCGTTACGGCGCTTATCAAAGGGGCAGTTGATAAAATTTTCCCCTTTTTTAGATCCGGAAAGGTACTTTAACGTATGAAACCCGAAGAACGTGTGCCAGCACATTTCCTCCACACCACCGCCAAAAACGACCTTGACCCGGTCCATGTCAATGAAATCATACCCGTACTGCATCGCGTCAATGCTGGTCGTGAATCCGTTGGAAATCGTTGAATTGAATCCTTGAATATTGAACCAAATGGAGATCTGACTGGCCGCCGCATTAATGACCGTATTGGGAAAAAGCGCCGGATTGACGAAGCGGGGGCCTTCCCGCAGCGTCACCTCGTCAAATTCTGCAATACTTTTAAGACTTCCCAGGGTATTCCCGACCGAGACGCCGAAATCATCGGTCAGCTCTTCAGATATTTTTTCCCCATAACCGGCATCATCCATCAACAGTTTGGCCGCGGAAACGACCAGGCGGGCGGCGCGGTCCATGGTCCGCAGACCTTTTTTACCCAAGTACTCAGTGGCATCAAAATCCGGGACTTCTCCGGCGATGTTAACATTGAATTCAGAAGTATCGAAAAGTTTGACCGGCTCATAGCCGGGACGGCCTTCCTGCAAGGCGTTCCAGTAATCTTCTTTGCCTTTCGCGTTTGGGGTGAGGACCCCAAGGCCTGTGATCACGATTTTCTCAGACATGACGGTATTATAACATAAGCGACGGACGGAGAAAGCCCAAAACTCAACTCTTTGCCTGCCCGGCAAAGCCTGCCGCCCAGTTTACTCCCCGACCTCCCGCGCGTGAAGGATGTATTTTGCGAGCATATCGGTTTCGATGTTCAACTTTTGGCCGACCTTTTTATTGCCGAACGTTGTGACCTCCAACGTGTGCGGGATCAAATAGATCGAGAAGGTATTGATCTTTTTTTTGACCCAGCCGATGGTCAGGCTCACCCCATCAACAGCCACCGACGCTTTAGGAGCAATGTATTTCAATATTTTACGGTCAACTTCGATCTGCCATTCCACATAATTTTCCATGGTGACCTTCTTCTTGAAAGTCCCCATGCCATCCACATGACCCGAAACAAAATGCCCTCCGAGGCGGGAGTTCACCTTCAGGGCCCGTTCGAGGTTTACTTCTGTTCCCGGCTCGGCAAATCCCAAGGTCGTCGCATCCAACGTCTCCTTCATGAGATCAAACGTCAGGACGCCGCCCCGGATCTTGACCACGGTCAAACAGACGCCGTTGACCGCGATGCTGTCCCCGATCTTCACCCCGCGGACAACACGCCTTCCTTCAATATCCATCGTGATCAAATTCTTCATGCGGTTGATCGCCTGAACCGTTCCCTTTTCTTCCACGATCCCTGAAAACATCACCTGCTCCTTTTTATTCTTTAGCTCAATATTTGACTTTTCCTTCAATGTAAAGATCACGACCCATAGCCATGACGCTCACGTCGTTCAACTCAACCGTCTTCCCGACATTGTGAGCCCTTAAACCACGAACGGCATCCAACGCAGTCTCATCCCCAAAGATCTTCAAAGCAACATAGACCATCATCCGGTCCACAAGTTTCAAGGCCAGGGCCTGCCCAATCACGGCGCTTCCGCCTTCGATCAAAATATTAGAAATTTCCTGACGGACCAGAAACTCCATCAACCATCTCAGATCGACCCTGCCGGCACGCTCAGGGCAAATGACCACCTGGATGTTTTTTTGCTCCAATAACGCTATTTTTCGCTTGGAAGCCTTGGCGGTGGTTGCCACAACACATGAAAAATCCCTAAACATTCTCGCCTTGAGCGGGATCCTTAACGAACTATCCACCACGATCTTTGTCCAGGGCTTGCGCTTTGTTGCGGGATTGAGCTGAGGGTCATCCTTCAAGACCGTATTGACCCCGACAAGGATCGCATCAAATTCATCTCGTTTCTTACGGGCGTATCGACGGGATTCTAACGAAGTGATCCATTTCGATCCCCCGTCTGACGTCGCCACTTTCCCATCCAGACTTTGGGCGATCTTGGCCGTCACAAATGGCATTTTTTGAGTGATGTATTTATTAAAAGCCCTGTTTAAAGCCACCGCTTCCTCTTGAAGGACCCCCACCACAACATCCACGCCTGCCCATTTAAGCTTTTTTATGGAACGTCCTCTTACAAGCGGATTAGGGTCTTGCGCCGCGATCACGATCCTTTTAACGCCGGATGCGATAACTTGGTCCACACACGGCGGAGTGTGCCCCTGATGCGCGCAAGGCTCGAGGGTCACATACATCGTAGCGCCCATGGAGCGGTCTTGCGCCTGGCGCAACGCGAAAATTTCTGCATGCGCTCCCCCGCAGCGTTTATGCCATCCTTCCCCAACAATCGTTCCACCCTTGACGATCAGGCATCCCACCATAGGGTTCGGAAGTGTTTTCCCCTTCGCCCTCATGGCAAGCTGCAAGGCATGCCTCATATATTTTTCATCGTGCTTCATGGGCGTCTCCTTATCCGCAGCGGCTGCGGAGTTCTTCAACGGCCGCATAATCCACCGTCGCCTGGCCGATCAAACTATAATCACGGGCCCTGCCATGGGCATCCGATCCGCCGGTCGCCACCAGGCCATGCTTACGCGCCAACTTCTCATAAAATCGGGTCTCTGAGATCGAGTTGCCAAGATAATACGTTTCCAGACCAGCCAGCCCCGCTTCAACAAAACTGGGGATCAATTCATCCTTTAATGTTTTCATCGGATGAGCCATCACGGCTGCCCCTCCGGAGCTGCGGATCAACTCAATGGCCTCATAAGGACTTTGCTTGAATTTCGGGACATAGAAGGAGCATTCTTCTCCCAAAAATCGCGCAAAAGCGTCATTTATATCCGCCGCGTATCCTTTTTGGATAAGGATACGGGCGATATGCGGACGGCCGATCGCATCTGTTTTAGAGAGCTTGCGCACTTCATCAAACGTAATATCAGGATATCCCCCCCGCTGAAGATTTTCCACGATGTCGCGGACCCGCTGAATCCGGACGGAACAAAAACGTTCTAACGCGCGCTTCAAAGCCGGGTGATCCAGGTCGATAAAATATCCTAAAATATGGATATCCGAACTGCTCCATTCCGTCGAAAGTTCAACACCGCAGACCACCTCCAGCCCGGTCCCCATGGCAGCGTTCATCGCCGGACGAACCCCTTCAACGCTGTCATGGTCCGTAATAGCAACGCATGCCAGGCCTTTTTTAACGGAAATCTGGACAACTTCCTCAGGAGTATCCAGACCATCCGAAAAACACGTATGGATATGCAGATCCGCTACTTTTTTCACGATGATGTCGGAGATGAAGCGATTTCGGTTTTATGAATTTTATCCAAAATGCCGTTAACAAATTTGCTGGATTCAACATCACCGAACCTTTTCGCCAACTCAACGGCCTCGTTAATACTGACTTTTGGGGGAATATCTTTAGTAAAAAGCAGCTCAAAAAGCCCAAGCCGCAGAACATTACGATCAATAATTGCCATGCGCTTGAGCTGCCAGTTCGTGGCATACGACGAGATCTTTTGATCGATCCCCTCCAAATTCTGATGGACACCAAAAACCAGGCGCTCTGAAAAATTTTTTACTTCCGGATCGACCTCGCCTTCTCTCTGCCAGACATCATTCATGACCAACTGCGCCTCCATGCGGGTAATATCCATTTGATAAAGGATCGATAAGGCGATTTCTCTGGCTTGGGTTCTTTTGCGCATCTGTTTTTCTCCGTTGTGTTCCTAAATAGAATCCATTGTTTCAACCATCTTCATGGCGACCAAGGCGGCTTCTCGGCCTTTGTTGTCACCCTGCTCCTCGGAGCGTTTGTATGCCTGTTCAACAGTTTCTGTGGTAATAACACCAAAGGCCACTGGCTTTCCCTCGTCCAAAGAAACGCGCATCAACCCCTGCGCAACCCCCTGGGCGACCAATTCAAAATGATATGTCTCTCCCCGGATCACGCAGCCCAGCGCAACGACGGCGCAGACCCCGCGTTTACGGAGCAGCTTTTGTGCCAGAACCGGAATTTCCAGAGCGCCGGCAACCCAGTAAACCTGAACACGGCTTTTGGCGATGCCTTTTTTCTGAAACTCATTAAGGCACCCATCCAAAAGACGCTGACAGATAAATTCATTGAACCTGGACACGACGACGGCATACGACCCGGCCGTTTTCTTCCTTTTTGAGCTGGAACCCGGCATCACTGCCCCCCCTGTTCTATTTTAAAAGATGGCCCAACTTATCCCTTTTCGTGTTGAGATATCTCTCATTATGCTGCGTCGCCTCAACCTGAAGAGGAACCCTTTCAACAACCGTAAGCCCGTATCCTTCGAGGCCAACGATCTTTCGAGGGTTGTTCGTCAGCAAGCGGATTTTATGAATGCCCAGATCAGCCAAGATCTGCGCGCCAATACCGTAATCCCTGAGATCATCCGGAAACCCAAGGGCCTCATTGGCCTCGACAGTATCCATCCCCTGGTCCTGCAGATTGTAGGCCTTGAGCTTATTTAACAGACCAATCCCCCGGCCTTCCTGGCGCATATAAAGAATGATCCCCGATCCTTCCTGAGAGATCGCTTTCATGGAAGCGACGAGCTGTGCGCGGCAATCGCATCGCAATGACCCAAACACATCCCCCGTAAGACACTCGGACTGGACCCGCACAAGATGTGGTCTGTCATCTTTCATATCCCCCATGACCAGCGCCAAATGGGTCTGATCGTCAATCCCGGATCGGTAACCGATCATGACAAAATTTCCATATTCCGTTGGAATGACCGCTTCCGAGACGCGCTCGATCATCTGCTCATAGGTCCGACGATATTCTATCAGATTCGCGATAGAACAAATTTTCAGTTTATGTTTCTTCGAAAATTTTACCACATCATCCGTTCTGGCCATGGTCCCGTCATCGTTCATGATCTCGCAGATCACGCCCGCCGGGTAGAGCCCAGCCAGACGGGTCAGGTCAACAGCAGCTTCCGTATGTCCCGCCCTCACTAAAACACCTCCGCGACGGGCTTCCAAAGGAAACAGATGCCCCGGCGTTTCCAGGTCGCTTGGCTTTGTAGCAGGATCAATCAAAACTTTAACTGTATGGGCACGGTCAAAAGCCGAGATCCCGGTCGTGATCCCCTGAATGGCGTCCACGGAAATCGCCCATCCTGTGCTGCTGCGCTGATGCTGTTGATGCGAAAGAATATTGTCCTTCATCGGATGAAGTCCCAACTGCCTCAAACGATCAGATTCCATCGGAACACAGATCAGGCCACGCGCATATTTTGCCATGAAATTGATCATATCTGGGGTCACGTGTTCGGCCGCGACCAGGATGTCCCCTTCATTTTCCCGGCCTTCATCGTCCATTACGATGACCATACGGCCTTCTTTTAATTCTTCTAAAATCTCTTCGATCGGACTGAACATATTGCTGCTCTCTTGTTAAACGGTTAGACAAAATAAAAAATCCCGAGAAGACTCTCGGGATCATCGCAAATGAACAAGCATTCCAGGAATTCACCCGGAACACATGGACCAACCTTTGTTCTTGCTACTTTCTCCCTTCTAGGCTTTAACTATTGGCTCAAGACTGATATCTGCAGTCAGATATTTCACTTGATCCGCCCTAAACCAAATATGATCTAGGGGTCGTAGGCTTCCGTAAATCTTATGCGTTTCACGGTCACTACCAGCCGGGAATTTCACCCAAATCCCGCAAATTTTGCGGAATCATCCCGAAAGTATTGAAATTAATATATTTTATCCCCTCCCAAAAGTCAAGGGTATTTTAAGGACCCCCGTATTATCGCTTCCATTTTTGACGTTCCCTAGATATACTATAATCCATGAAAATAGAAGAACAGATCATCTCCCTTTTGATACAGAAACAACAAACCCTCACCACGGCGGAATCCTGCACCGGAGGCCTGCTTGCCAGCCGCTTGACCGGTGTTAGCGGAGCTTCGAAAGTCTTTAAACTTGGGCTCATCACCTATAGCAATGAAGCAAAAACGCAACTTGCGGGAGTTAAAAAAAATCTGCTCAAAACAAAAGGCGCTGTGTCTGAGGATGTAGCGATCGCCTTGGCTCAAGGGACCCGAAAGCAATACGGCACGGATTTTGCCATCGGAATTACCGGGATAGCCGGGCCGACCGGAGGAACCCGGAAAAAACCGGTCGGATTGGTCTATATTGCAGTCGCCACGAGCACGGAAACGCTCTGCCTGAAATGCCAGTTTAAGGGAACGCGTTCACAGGTCAGAAACTCCGCAGCATCCCAAGCACTGAAGCTTTTGTTGGAATTTCTTGAATAAAGACACATGACACCGGACACAGGACACAAGAGCATCCGCTGTTTTTTGGCCTTGACCATACCCAAAGAAGCTCAAAACGGGCTTGCCGGCATCCAGAAATCCCTTGAAGACAACGGAGCCAAGGCTCGCTGGGTTAAACCTGAAAATATCCACATCACCTTACGATTTCTAGGGGACCGATCCTTTAAAAAGGTCCGGGCTATTGCGGAAAGCCTTGCGTCATTCTGTCCAGATACCCAATCCTTTAAAATCACTTCTGATCGTTTAGATGGATTCCCCGACATCAATAACCCAAAAGTCGTCTGGGCTGGGATTTCTGAAGGTGAACGCAGCATCCTTGCACTCTATCACGCTGTAAACGAAGCGCTTGCCAGGCTGGGGATCCCAAAGGAACGCGAGGCTTTTATCCCTCATTTAACGATCGCGCGCTGCAAGACCATACAGGAGTCCTGCTCGACCTCCCAGGCGGCAAAAAGATTCCGTTTCTCTCCGATCCAGACCATGGCCGCATCGATCGCGTTTTACAAAAGCACCCTCACCAGCGATGGCGCAATGTACGAGTTGATTCAGGAATGTTCTTTAAAATAGGATCCGTCTCGGATGAAGCGGAAATACAGGACATATCCCACAACGGCAAGTGAAACCCATTGAAACGACGTGAGCCCATGATACAACGGATGGCCATTCCTCAAAAATTCTTCAAAGAATCGAAACAAGAAATAAAACAGCATGAATACCGCGAACAGAATTCCAGGGGTTCTCACGCGTTTCTGAAAAGCAGTTAAAACAAAAAACAGGATTAAACAAAAAAGGCTTTCGTAAAGTTGGGTCGGGTGGCGCAAGATCCCGTCTCCAAAATCCACCCCCCAGGGAAGCGTTGTCGGTTTACCGAAACAACACCCCTGAAAAAAACATCCCAGCCGGCCGATCGCGATTCCCAAAGCAAGCGGCGCAGCCAATACATTCCCGGTTCGAGATCGAACCCCCAGCCTTTTTTTCATCCACTCCACGGCCAGTGTTCCACCGATCAAACCGCCCACGATCGTCCGCCCGGACAAAAGCAGCCGTACATCTGGAAATGACCGGACGATCTCTTGCCAATTCATGATCCAGACCGGCAATTTCGCCCCGGCCACTCCTCCGGCAAGCGCTGCAATCACCACAAAGAACAGCCGTTCATCCACCGGCTGGCTACGTTTAATATTGTTCCAGATAAAAAATAATGCTGTCATAACGGCTAAAGATAAAAAAAATGGATAGGCAGGGAAAGAAACTTCTCGGAACTGAAACAGGACCGGACAAACACCCCAGTGATCTGATGTCGCATGCGTCACGGTGAAATCCTTTTTCGCTGAAATAAAAATTTATAGATCTGCAACCCCGTGCAGTATCCCAACGCCCCCGCAGTCTTCACGACAGCGATCACAAAAACGATCCGCCATCCGATCCGCTCATCAATGGCATAAACGAACAAAATCAGAATGATGTGAATGAGCGCCCCTAACCCCTGAGCAAATGCAATTCCCTCCTCATCAAGCTCTTCTGATCTTGAGGACGGAAACCATTTCCCTAACGTCTTTCCATAAATGACAACCAGCGGAGATCTTCGAACTTTAAGAACGGCTCCGGCCAATAAAATGATCAAATTCAAAAACAAAAACCATTTGATCCTCAAAAAAAATGACAGCCATAAAATTGCCGCGATAGTCCACCGGCAAAATCTAAACCCATTTTTCGATACGTTAACCGTCATCGCGATCCTCCTTTCCCAAAACGTGGAATAAACATGCCGACATTCTTTTTATACTCAGCATACTTCTCAAAAAACTGCCCTAACATTTGCTCTTCCTGATGCGCCCGATAATACATGAACGGAACAAAAACCGCTGTCGTGGCTAGAAACCCGCCGAAATTCGAATATACCAACGCAGCTCCGTAGAACATCAGGATCAGGGAGGAATACAACGGATGCCGGACCCAGCCGTAAACATCGCCGGTCACCAGCTCATGGTCTTCATAGATTTTAATGTGATTTGACCAATTCTTTCGAAGGATCAAACGCCCGCGGATATTGATCAAGCATCCCGCAACGACCATCAACACGCCGATCCAGATCATAGCGAGACGCGCAACAACGCTTTCGATCAGGATAACGCCGACCTGGAAGCGGACCATCAAATAAAAGCCGACAAAGAACAATGTCATGGTCCCGGTCGCCACAATGCTCTTCCTGGCGTATTTCGTATCGGCGCGTTTGTCGCATTCAAAAAAATTCATAAAGATCGCGGCAAACAAGGCGACCACACACAGGCCGATCGTATTACTTGCAATAGCTCTTGCCCAAACAACGCCCTCCCCCATACTAGCCGCCCTTCCCTGTTCGATAAAACATATTATACGATGAAAATGGGACTCGCTTTAGGTCCGGCGTGATCATATGCACGCACTCTTTTTTCAAAGCGTTCAGATCACAGTTATAGAGGTCCACAAAAGACGTAACGCTCATCCGGAACGTGTTCTCATCCACGTACCGGATCCGCTCTTCGCGACTTTTGGACATAAGGTCGGGAGGAACGATCGGCATGAAATCCTTCAAAAATGCCATGCACTGACAAAGCTGCCCGTTTGAAAAAGCCGCCTCAGCTTCAGCCAGAATATCCTCCAGATTAAAGGCGAATGTGTTTTTGATCATCGGCAAGTAATCTCTGACCCTGGCATTGCGCGTCACGGGAACAAATTTTCCGTCCTGTTTATAAAAATAAATCACCGCTACCCGCTCGACATTGCACGGAAGCGGAATAAAATCGCTCATGCGGGTCTCACCCCGAGTTTGTTTTTCAATGCGCTTTAAAATCCCCGTCAAACTCATGGCATTCCCGCTCAAATTCCGATCATACAGTCCAAAACGCGCAACAGGCTGAAAATTGATCCCGCGCACATAAGGCGCCTGCATCCCGAATTCAATGATCCGGCCCAGATCTTCATCGTTAATTCCTTTCTGGATCGTTGGAACCAATGTGATGGGGATCTGATATTTCGCAAGCTGTTCGACTGCCTTGAGCTTGATGCTTTTGAATTCAGGGCTTCGCAATGATGAATAGATCGCATCCGAAAAACCATCAAACTGCAGATAGACCTCAAACCTTCCTCTAAACTGCGACAACCCTTTCACAAATTCCTCATCCTCAGCGATCCTCCGGCCATTGGTATTAAGCATCACATATTTTGCTTTTTGCCGGGCCATCTGGATGATTTTCAGAATATCCGGATGAAGTGTGGGCTCGCCTCCGCTGATCTGAACAACTTCCACTTGCCCGCCTTCGGCCTCCTGATAAAAATCCAGCATGCGGCCAATGGTCTGGATGTCCAAGTCCCCCTTTTCGCGGTCTGCATGCGCGTAACACATCGGGCAATGGGTATTGCACCGCTGCGTGACCTCGATCACGCCGATACAGGTGTGCTGCCTATGCGAGGGGCATAGCCCGCAATCGAACGGACACCCCTTGGCCTGAACGGTTTGACGGTTTGAATCAGTCCCGGGCTTATCAAATGAGTATCGCTCACGGTAATAACCCGCGTCCTCTTCCAGAAAATCATAGAATTCTCCATGCTCAGAGCAGGCTCTCTTCAAAAAAACCTGTCCATTGTCTTCAAAAACTTCCGCCTCGATTTGAGTTTTACACACAGGACAGACCGAATGAGTTTGATTTAAAATATTAAGCTTCCTGTAAAGAAACCTGCTCGGGGATAACATCATGGATTGCTTCATCGCAAGGGCACCCTGTCTCAAGTTAGAAGTTGATCATAAACATGCAGAATCCAAACAACAAAAACGGCGCTACAATACCAGTGATCAGACCAGCGAGAATATAGTTCTTTTTTATGCGCTTTAAATACACACCGACAAGAATGATCCACACAACAAAACAAAGGCTCATGGCCGCGAACCAGAATCCAGATGAAGTAAAAAAATTGGAAGACACCAAAGACACAAAGCCCCCGAACCACAGAACGTTGCAGATAAAAAGCAAAATCCCTGTAAAAAAATCAACGGCCTTCTGGCGCCTTGTTTTTTCTGTTGAAGGAGGCTCAGGTAAACGCAGACGGTCCACGACCGCCATGCTTGTCACAAACAGGACCACAAAAAAAACTAAAAATGGAAACATACGCCCTCCCTTGTTTCATTCATAAGCGTTCATTGAATGCGCCCTGATTCATTTTTTCCGATAGACAAACGGTTATATAAGAACGAGACACCCAAAAACACGCATCCTAAAACAATAAATGTCACGATCTTAAAAATAATATTGAGCTGCGCCATATCAACGACGATCAGCCTCAAGATCACCAACCCAAAAAAACAGATCCCCGCAATGCGGCAATACGCGTCTTTTAAAAGAATGCCAAGCACTGCAAGCACCATTCCGCAAATACCCCATCCCAAGGTGGCCCACTGATCCGGGATCGCCTGGTATGTTTTAAGCCCAATAAGGACCGCGCCCAAAGAAAACAACAGGATCTTTTCAAAGTCGGCATCATCCCGGTCAGCATCGGACCATTTCAATATGGAATACAGTGCGAAAACCACCAGAATAAAACCCACAGTCAAAACACCCTCCTTGACACGAACAGGCGAAAAAAGCTCATGACGAAAAAGAAGGTCCATCGCCGGAACACTCATGGCCAAATAACCGTGAAAGCGAAACCGTTTGAGCTTAAAAACAAAAGACAAAAACCACCAGCCAGCTGAAAACAGGACAAAGGCCAATGAAATATCCAGCCCCTGAAGCGCCGTCGCCAGCACAAGTCCGAATAAAACAGCCGATGCCAGCGAAAACCCATGACCCATCATGTCCACCACGCCATAAGGATCCTCCTCCGGCCGCCTCAAAAGATGATAAACACAAAAGCACAAAAACATCGAAACCGCAGAAACCAGGCACAGCGTTGTCATCGCGGACCACGAACCCGCGGCCGATGTCCAGTCCGACCAATCTTCGATCATCCGCAGAAACAACCATAGCAGAGAAACCGCGGCAACGGCATCCCCGAGCAAACGATAAACCTTTTCCTGGCTGAGTTTGCCGAAAAACAGCAAAAGCGGCGCTTCGACAAACCAGACCAAAAGCGTCTCTTGAGAAGAGAAGCGCAGCGGGATCGCCAGCGTGATCGCTGAAATTCCGATGACCAAGTCGCTCAATGCCATTCTCGAGGATTTCAAAGTGCGCATCACAAATGAAATAAAAACATAAACGATCCCCAGGCAAGCGATCCCTTCAAACCTGTGGACTTCAAAAATATCCATAAAAACCGGAAACCCCATCATCAAATACAAAGCCGCTGAAGCGCCATTGATCCCGAGAGCAATTCTTTCGGTTTGCGGGTCCTTCGACCGCAGAGCAACCATGTGCGACCCGAGCATAAACACGATCCAATAACCTGTCAAAAACAAAAGGCTCAGCACATCCCCTTCCCTTCCCAATGGAAGGTGCGGATCGACCCAGGCATAATGAACGCCGAATGTCAATATTCCACCCAGGATCAACAGCCTGTACCAATTAAACCAATACACAAAGATCAAAAGAACTCCAGCAAGAACAATGGTGCTCAAAAACGTAAACTGATTGACATGGATGATCGTCGTGGTCAAATACGCAAAAAAGATGGCCCCGGCCATCACAGATTCTTCTTTATAAAAAAATGCGTGGCGAACCATAAAACCGGCGATCAGGCACAAAAGTCCGATCTCAATCGTGCTGTTATGGATAAGTTTGACCGCCGGAAAATGATAAATGGCAAACGTTATGAAATACACCAATGCCCATCCGCCGATTAAAAGGACCCTGCCATGCTGTTTCCAGGACTCGTTCTTTTCCAGCCGTGCTCCGAAGAAAAACATCAATCCGCTCAGGCCGTAACCGAACAGGACTTTGGCAACCGCCCCCATGTACTGAAAAGAATATGTGATCAAAAAACCGATCCCCAAAAGGAGAATGCCCATCCCGATCTTGTTCAGCCAAAACCTTATAAAATCCACATCGCCTTCTGACGACGCAGGCGCATGAACAGCCACCGCCGGTTGAATAATCCTTACGCTCCTCTGTCGCGGCGCTTGTTCAAGCCTGGGCGTTATCTTTGGTAAAGACTCTAAAAATGAATCTGTTGAAACCGGCGCGGGCTTCTGGCTGCTTGCTTCGGCGCTGTTAATCGCCGCTTCCAGTCTTTGAATGCGCCCTTCCAAAACGGTTGATGAATATCGGATCGACTGCAGTTCTCTTTTGATATCATCTATCGAGCGTATCCCAGCGCCGGCGTTGGTCGGTTCAATAAGATTTCCATGCTTGTCTTCCGCGACCCAAACTGCCAGAAGCGAGAACGGGCCGACGATCACTCCCAGCAGAAAATACCTCCATCCCTGCAGGCCCTTGGAATCCGCCCATAAAAATGAAATCAATGCCGGCAACAGCCACCATAAAAAATATGTCATCACTCAACCTCCTGTTGATGTGTTTCTTTACGTTCTCTCATCTTTTCCCGCATGGATTCAGCAGGAATACCGAACCACACATCACGCGGTTCAACTTTAGTATCCTTCAATAAAACCGCACTGGCCCCGATCATCGCTTTATCTCCGATCTCGCAACCCGGCATGATCGTGCAGTGTGAACCTAAAGTCACATTCTTGCCAATTTTAACTTTCTTTAATTTCAACCGGCCATGTTCGACCATATGGCAGTCAATGATCGCTCCCCCGCCAACCACGGTATTATCCCCAATCTCCAGCAGGCTGGCATCAAAGACATATTTGGAATTAAATTGCACATTCTTTCCCAACTTGGCCCCCAAAAGACGGAATAGCAAATTTGAAAACGGCGTGACCAGAATAAAATCAATGAACGTGTATTGGATCATGTTATACAGCGAACTCAAAAAAGCCCACTTGATCGACTCCCAGGAAAACAGCGCATACGTCCCTTCCTTAAGCCGCAACCGAAATATCAGACGGAACAACCCGACAAGCAAGACAAGCGTCAAACCAAACAAAAAATATCCTAGTGCCAGCGTTGTTCCCAACAAAAATAATCTTAGAAAAAACTGGGTTGTGGTGGTCACCTGCCAAACACTGAACAGAAGCGAAAGCCCCGGCACCATGGCCGCGCCAAAAAAGACCGCGCCCATCGCATACATGAACAATGCAAATAAAATCTGCGCTATCGTGATCCATAACCACTTCATGCCCCGCCCTCCTGCTCAAATGTTTGCTCAAGCCAGACCTTGATCTCTCCCACAAATTGCTGTTTATGCTTGCGCATCAAGTATTCCGCATGCGGCCCGCCTTCAAGGATCCGTAAATGCTTTCGTGTGGGTGTCTTTTCATACAAGGCTTCGGCATGCCACGGCTTGATCGTCCAATCACGATCTCCATGGATATAGCAAATCGGGATGCGCACGTTTTTCACAATATCGATCGGCTGCAGTTTTGGATACCAGAAAGGGCCGGGCCGGACACCTTTCCCCTTGCCACCAGGGCCAAAGTTAAAAAGAATATCATTATCAACATCCAGCTCCCACCAGCGAAAATCGATCCTTTTGAATTCTGACGGTCCGCTCACAAAGATCAAATTATCAATCAAGCCTGTCGTTCCAGCCACGATCATGCCGATCCCAGCCCCGAACGAAAAACCGATCACCGCAATTTTTTGATAACCCGGCCGCAGACACCCCAGAACCGCTTCCAGATCCATGGGCTCTTTCGACGCCCAATGAAAAAGCCCTCCGCTTTTTCCGTGTCCACGAAAATCCATAATGGCAACATCATAACGATCCAAAAGGTCCCTCCCCAAATCTTGAAGCAAGATCGACTCCTTACTATTATAAAACCCATGCGCGATCACAACGATACGTTCATGGTTAGCTTTATAGTGGTCAAATTCGATCCTGAGTCCGTCTTCCGCTTGCACCGTCTTGGTGTCCTTCACCCAATTCATGATCAGCTTCTTTCCTGTGACTGGCCGGCAAGTTCCTGTGCCAGCTGTTTAACACGCTTCAGATCCGTTTTACCGGAACCCAACAGCGGAATTGCTTCAATTTTAAAAAAACTTTCCTTCTTGGGAATCCAGAGATTCGGCAATCCCCGCTCGGCGAGTTTTGCTATTAACCCCTCCACATCCCTGTCACCCACATATAAAACAACCAAGCGCTCGCCCTTTTTTTCATCAGGAACCGACGTCACCGAACAAACCGGATCCGAAGTCCCAAGCGCAGATAAGATCTCTTCTTCGATCTTCACATGAGGAACCATTTCTCCGCCGATCTTACTGAATCGGCTCAGGCGGTCGGTGATCTTGATAAACCCATCCTTGTCGATCGAGGCGATATCGCCAGTCACATACCAGCCGTCCTTAAGGACCTCCGCGGTCTTTTCAGGATTCTTCAAATAGCCCTTCATCACATTGGCCCCCTTGATCAAAAGCAAACCTTCCTCATCATAACCGAGCAACTGCCCGGAATCCGCATGAATCACCTTGGCCGCGACCCCGGGGATCGGATGCCCGACTTTGCCGAACTCGTGCCCCTTCTGACGAATGTGTCCTTCTTCGCTGATATAATCCGGCACCCCCATGGAAACGATCGGCGACAACTCCGTCGCCCCATACCCTTCAAACAGCGTGATCCCGAATTTCTCAATGAATTCGCGGGCCATTGTTTCTTTCACCTTTTCGGCGCCGGCAGCGGCGTATCGAAGGCTTTTGAACTGTTCCGGCGTGCATTTACGCATATACGCCGAAAAAAACGTCGGCGTCCCGATCAGGATCGTTGCCTTATAACGTTCAACCAGTTTTCCGACGGTAGCCGCGTCCAATGGATTATGATGATAGACCACTGAAAGCCCCACCCCCACAGGAAAACACAAACACGCCGTGAAACCGAACGAATGAAAAAACGGCAGGACCCCCATCACCACATCATCGCGCCGGATCTGACCGACCTGATAAAATCCTTCGATATTCGAAAAAATATTGGAATGCGTCAACATCACGCCCTTGGGCTCACCGGTACTTCCGCTGGAAAAGATCACAGTCGCCAGCTCATGAACGCCTGTTTGATGGCCTTGAACATACAATTTCTCAAGAACCCATCCCGGCAACAGCAACGCTTTTAAAAAACATCTCACCTTTTCGCCCTTCTCGATCTTTCCGTCTAAATCCTCTAAAAAGATCATGCGTTCATCATACGGCATATTCAGCTTTTCCAAAAACTTTCGCGATGTGACGATCCGTTTCATCTCACATTGACGGATCGCTGACTGCAAACTTTCCTGCGACGCCGTAAAATTCAGATTCACCGGAATTTTATCAGCCATAAAGCAGGCGCCATTCACCAAAGAGGCCATGCAGCTTGAAGGCAACAACACCCCGACCATTTCTCTTTCAGATGTTTTCTTTTCAGAAAACAATTTTTGCGACAACAAAAGCGCCATGGCCAGCGCCTGGGCATAGTTGAGTTTTAGCCCGGTCGAATCCGCCATGCAGAATTTGAACGGCCGTTTTTTCGCTTCATGGAGAAAAGCCAAATGCAGAGGCCTCTGTTCATTCCCTCGGTGTTGAAAGGCCTCAGCCGAAAGTTCCTGAACAGCAAGGCGCACCTCATGCGAAGCGGATGTGGCTGACATGGGCTTTCCGAAACTCACCGTGACCGGATGAAGAAAATCCTTCGGCCATTTCCAGAAATATGTTCCTTCATCAAACGTGAAAATGCTCCCCCAGATGGAATCGATATTCACAGGAATGATCGGTGCTTCAACCCCCTTCATAATAAATTCAAACCCCCGGCTAAACGGAAGCATATTTCCCGTGCGCGTCAACCCGCCTTCCGCAAAAATGCAGACCACATGACCCTCCTCAACCGCCCGTCGGGCCTCCTGCAGGGATGCGGCAATTTTTTTAGGAGAGTCTTCCATAGCCACCGGAATCGCCTGCATCACGCGGCACAACGGCCCGTAGATAGGATGCTCATAAAAACGGCGATGCATCAAAAACCGTACATGGCGTTTCGTCGCTGCCATGATGAGCGCCCAATCCACGAAAGAGACATGATTGCAGACCAAAAGCGCCCCTCCGGTCTCCGGAATATTCTCGGCGCCAACAGTCCTGATCTTATAAAGGGTATGAGAAAACACCCAATTGAAAAACCTTAAAAAAGCATCCGGCAGAGTTCTCAAAATATAGATCGTACCAAACAATGAAACGACGCCCATAATAAAAAAGATCTGCCGCGCATTAAATTCCATCGCATCCCCCAGGAGCCACATCACGCCAGCTCCCATTAGGACAGCAAATGCGTTCGAAGCATTCAAAACAGCAAGATATTTACCACGCTCTTCCTGCGGGCTGTTTTTCTGAAAGAATGAGTTTAAAGGGACCGTGTAAAAACCGGCGGAAATCCCCAGCACAAAAATCCTAAACAACGCATCCGAAAACCCAAGGGCCGGAGCCCCTAAAAAAAGCGAAAATACAGTTAATCCGATCGCCCCTACCGGAACAAGGCCGAACTCAATTTTCCCCTCGGACAATTTCCCCGCTAGAAGGCTGCCGATACCGATACCGAAAGAAACCGCCACCAAAAGCAGGCTTGTTTGGATATCCGTTAAGGCAAGAATATTTTTCCCATAAAGAAGGACATTGGTCTGAAAGACCGCGCCCAGAAACCAAAAATAATTAACAGCAAGCAATGTTAAGAACATCACCTTCTGTGCCTTGAC
The DNA here is from genome assembly GCA_022711395.1 of Candidatus Omnitrophota bacterium. Taxonomy (GTDB): domain Bacteria; phylum Omnitrophota; class Gorgyraeia; order Zapsychrales; family JANLHA01; genus JAKLFA01. The sequence continues at coordinate 79,210 of JAKLFA010000004.1, forward strand.
CCGTTTAAAGTATTCCCAAAAATCCGCGGCGAAATTCGCCTGAAAACGTCTTCGCGACGGAACAACCTCTGTTTTTTGGATGAACAAGCTGGACATCGTGCCCAGCATCGAGATCATCACGAAGGCCCAGGCGATCCGCTTGATATCGCCATCGACCCATTGCATCAGGACCCCCCCAAAAGCCGTACCCAGGATGATCGCTAAAAATGTCCACATGCCCACATAACCGTTGCCCTGGGAGAGTTCTTTCTCCTCCAGCATTTCCGGAAGGATCCCGTATTTAGCCGGACCGAAAAATGCGCTCTGCACGGTCATCAAAAAAAGGACTGCGATCATCCAAAACAGCTTCCCCGACATAAATGCCCAAAGGCCCAACAGCATCACAACGATCTCAAACGCCTTCAATACAACAATAATATTCCGTTTTGAAAAACGGTCAGCGATCTGCCCGGCATAAGGCGAACACACCAAAAAAGGGATAATAAATAATGCTGAGATCAAGCTCATATAACGGGCATGCATCTGCGGATCTACAAAGATACGGAGCGCAAATAATGAAATGACGATCTTAAAAGCATTATCATTAAACGCTCCGAGGAACTGCGTTGCCAGGTAGGACTTAAAAGAACGGCTTTTGCAGCCATGAGACGTCATATTCTCTCCTGAAGTATAAGTAGTTATATTATAAAGTTGCCCTTCGACTTTAAAAATAGATTTTCATCTTTTCTACGAATTGGGCGGCCAGTTTCTCCACCGCGATCCTTTTTTGATCCAACAGGAAAACATCCTGACCGCTTCCATAATATTCCGGAGATTGAATCGCCGCTACACGGCTGCGCGCTTGCTGGTTCGCGTTCACTAAAATGATCGGCCGTCTATCTTTGACATCAACCAAAACCCCGACGGAACTGATATCAAGCTGGATCTTGCGGCTCGGGACCAGGTAAGCCCCCACGATCGTAATGTCCAATATAGACCATGCCGTAGGCTGACTGGCCAGTTCCGCGGTTCCGCCATAAAGAAGGACATAATCCAAACCCATATCCTCCGCCATATTACATAACTGGATGATACGTCCTGAAACATCGATTTCATTCTGGTTCTGCGCATAATACACATTTCCATTGCCTTGTAACCCTCCCAGCGGCAGACCTAAAACCTGGGAAAACATCCCCGTTTCTTTTTTAAGCGCCTCCAGCATGGCCAAGTGCGGAACATCTTCTCCAACCTGAGCAACTCCCAGCTTCATCGGCTCCTGCGGATCAAAGACACGGGCCGCTGGTTTTTCAATTTTTTCCTTTTCGCTGTAAAGACCATAAACAATATTAGAATAGTTATAAATCCCAAGCTCTTTTGAAGAAAGGCCTGTGGTGTAGCAACCAGATACAGAGAAAACCAACATAAAAATCATCATGAATTTAAGACCCGTTGTTTTTTTCATCGTCCTCTCCTTGCTTTAATTTAATTAATATATCAAATATTAACTTGTTAAATATATTGGTAAAAATTTTTAAGGGATGATAATCCCCAACCACTTAACCAGAATGCCGGCCACAATCTTTTGGTCCTCAACTGGCAATCCCTGCAAACAATAAATCAATTCTTGATTATATCTAGGCCAGATCTCATCCAGCAATTGCGACCCTTTTTCGGTAACATGGACCTTTTTGATCCTGCGGTCATCTGGCTCCGCCCGGCGGACCGCCAGCCCCTCGTCTTCAAGTTTATCAATAAGGCGTGTAAGATTCGACGCTGTAGCGATCAGCTTCTTCCCTATATCCACTTGGCTGATCCCGGCTCCTTTCCCCTGATGCTGTATCACTAACAACACATTTAATTGCGCCGGCGTTAAATGATAATGTTTTAAATACGATGACATCCGATTATTCCAGTGATTATAGAGAAGCGCCACGGAATAGATAATTTCTTCGTGGTATTTGCCCTGCCCTGTTTCAACTCCAAAATTCTCAAGCACACTCATTGTTTTATCTCCTCAGTTATAAGTGTACATTGCAATTATTAACTTGTCAACTAATTTTTTAAAATTTTTGGGGAGCCGGACATCTCTCCCCAAAAACTGTTATCTTCTTCGCATCTTTGCCAAAAGGCGTAAAATTTCCAAATACAGCCAAATCAAAGTCACCATAAGCCCAAAAGCTCCATACCACTCCATATGTTTTTTGGCACCCATGCGCGACCCCTGCTCGATCATATAAAAATCCGCTAATAAATTGAACGCGGCAATGCCAACCACAATGACGCTGAACCCTATCCCCATGGGAGTGCTGCTATAGATAAAGGGAAGCGAACGGCCGAAAAAGCTGAAAATCCAGCTGCAAAGGTAGACCAAAAAGATGGCACCTGTTGCCATAGTCAACCCCATCATGAACTTCTGATTGATTGGAATAATACCTGTTTTATAAATCAATAGCATAATTAACAAAACAGCAACCGTCAACATGACCGCCTGGGCCACAATGCCCTCATACATGACCTGATACATCGCTGAAACTCCCCCCAAGACCATCCCCTCTAAAAGCGCATAAATCGGAGCGGTGACCGGAGACCATTCACGTTTAAAAATTGTCACCAACGCGGCGATAAACCCAGCAATCGCGCCGAACATCACATAACCACCTGCGGCAGCGTTGATCTGAGAAGCTGAAATCTCCCGAGCATAGCCCGCGATAACCGGACCGGTTGACAGCGCCTGATTCCAGACCCAGACGGCCGATAAGATCACCAATAATAAGAGAAAAAAACATTTGTTGACCGTTCCCTGGATCGTCATGGCATCCGCCTGGGTATACGCGCGGGATTGCTCAAAAGTCGCAGGATTTAAAGTTGGATTACTCGTGCGAAACATGTATCATCCCTCCTTTTTTAAAAATCAAAAGCTCTACACAATGCCTACTATCCGTACAGCAATATGCATTATAACACCGGTATAGATTCCTGCAATAATGTCATCCATCATAATTCCCAGCCCGCCGCCCAGCTGCTCGAATTTACAAACCGGATAGATCTTGAACATATCAAAAGCCCGAAACAGGAAATATGCGGTCCAGATCACAGCGGGAGTCATAGGCAAAAGAAAAAACGCGATCATGATCCCGGAAACCTCATCGATCACTACACAGCCCGGGTCTTTTTTTTCGGTGATCTTTTCCATCGCGCCCCCCACCTTAAAGCCAATGGCTGTGATCGCAACAAAAACCAGCACATACAAAACGGTCGACTGATGCAACAGCACTGCCAAAACAGCCCCGGCTAGGCTCGCCATGCTCCCTGGAGCGAACGGTGAATATCCAATATAAAAGAATGTTGACCAAATTTTGACCCAGCGCTCTGACATGAAGCCTCCTTCATCTCAATTTAAAAACAGTTCGATTATTCCAAAGGGCCGATATTCCGGAAACCAACGTGACAAGGACGGTCAGATATAATAAAAACGGCATCATGTCTATACACGCTTCCACAACCGGCCAAGCGACCCGAAAGGGGCCGAACAGGATATCCATGCAAAACAAAATAACAAGGGCTGTTGTCATTTGAAGGACTGTCTTCAATTTCCCTGCCCGTTCAGCGGCCAGCACCTTGCCCTTCGCCACTGCCACAAGCCGAAATGCCGTCAAACCGATTTCGCGCGCCGAGATCACCCAGAACATCCACCAGGGCATGATCCCTTCCCAAGAAAACAGGCCAAAGGCAGAGAGCATCAAGAATTTGTCCGCGATCGGGTCCATGATCTTCCCAAAAGAACTGACCACATTGTATTTTCTCGCAAGATACCCGTCCAGCCAATCACTGAGCGCAGCCAGAAGAAAACACACGGTCGCAAAAACAAAACCGATCCCGTCGCCCTCCAGAAAAAAACATATAAAAAATCCGGTCAAAATAAACCGCAGGATCGTTAGAATATTGGGTATCTGCTTCATAAGATCACCTCGCTGACCAAGTCATATTCATAACTATCAACAACCTTGGCCTGAACGAACTGGCCGATCTGCAATTTGCGTGCTGAACGCACATACACGACCCCATCCACATCCGGGGCATCGTATTGCGTCCGCCCCGCGTAAAGGCCCCTTTCCTGGCAAGCTTCGATCAAAACCTCAGATGTACGCCCGATCCATTCCTTCTGCAGCTCGGAAGAGACCTTTTGCTGAATCTTCATCAATGTATTCCGCCGGGCCCTTTTTACCTTGTGCGGGACCTGGCCCGGCATATCAAATGCCGGGGTCCCCTCTTCCGCTGAGTATTCAAAGACCCCTACTTTATCAAAACGCATTTCTTTCACAAAGTCACATAATTCCTTAAACTCTGCCCCCGTCTCTCCGGGCAGTCCCGTTATGAAGGCGGTCCGGATACGGACCTCCGGGACGATCTTGCGGATCTTTTTGATCAAAGCCCGAGTCCCCGCCGCTGTTATGTTACGTTTCATCGATTTCAGGATCCGGTCACTAATATGCTGAAGCGGAATATCCACATATTTGCATATCCGTTTTTCCTCGGCCATCACATGAAGCAATTCGTCGGTCATATGCGCTGGATACATATAAAGAAGGCGTATCCAATGCACATTATTCAAACTGGAACACAAATCCTTAACTAAATCGGCCAGCCTGGCTTTGCGGTAAAGGTCCATTCCATAAGCGGTAATATCCTGGCCTACGATGTTCAATTCCTTCACACCCTGGCGGTCAAGCCGCTCCGCCTCCTTTAAGACAGAAATCATTTCGCGGGAAGAAAACCGGCCCTTGATCTTTGGAATAACACAAAACGCACAATGATTAAAACAGCTTTCACAGATCTTTAAATAGGCTAAATGCTCCGGTGTCAAACGCACTTGTTTTTGAACCTTATCTTTCAAGAGCTGTCTCACTCCCCGGAACTCATCGACTTCCGGAAATTCTTTTTTCAACTCTTGGGCATAACGTTCTGAAAGACAGCCCGCCACAACGATCCGTTTGATCTTGCCCTGAGCCTTAAGAGCGATCACATCCAAAATCGTGTCGATCGATTCCTTTTTGGCTGCTTCAATGAAGCCACAGGTGTTAATAATGACCGTATCCGCCTGATCTAGGCGGCTGACGACATCAAAACCCTGCCCCTTAGCCTCTCCCAGCAGTGCTTGCGAATCAACGGTGTTGCGCACACACCCCAGACTGATAATTGAAATTTTCTTAGCCATAAAGAAAAACGCATCTTGTCATCCGTATGATCACGCCCCAAAATCCTGTCATGGTCATACAAAGAAGAAAGATGCGACGACTTTCATCTCCTGAACCCATTTACTCTTTAACCGATAATCCATCCTTGGTGATGATAACACGCCGAGCCGTCCTATCCGCGCGGCCTAAAGCCCCCAAAACTTTCCCATTAAGCTCAAACTCCAACTCATGGATAATGCGGCCCGAGACCTCGATCTGTTTTTCCGCCGTCCAACTTTCCACCGCGCCTTCCCGGATCGTGGATTGCAAAACAAGCATACCGTCGACTTTGACCTGAAGCCATCCTTTTTTACGGGCCCGTATCGTCACCCGCACCTTGTTTTCCGGCGGTTCCGGATCGATCACTTGGGGGGCCGCTTCCGGCTCCTTCACTTTCTGAGCAGCGACAGGCGTGACAGCTGTTGTTTTTGCTTCTGAAACCGCCGCCATGTTCTGGGATGCAGGAATGGACGTAGCTTTCTGCGCTTTGGGCTTAGGAACCGGAACAACGTCTGCGGACGGCGGGATATCAACAACCGCTGAAGTTCCACCCGAAGGCCTTGCCGCCTTGGCCTTTGCCAAGATACAACCTCCCACGCGCAGACACAGAACAAACAACAGAACAGCACCGGTGATCAGAACGATCCACCGCTGACGCTCTTTATTCAAAAAAGAATCGAACTGATCATCGGCCTTCACTGCCACTTGAACCGGCGGCCTACGTTCAACCCGCGCCTCTTTCACCTCTTCCGCTTTTGGCTCAATCATCTCCGGCTTCATCTCAACATCAAGATACTGAGCATACATCTTAATGAAGCCTTTTAAATAGAACGAAGATAAGCTGTGCACGGTATAGCCTTCCTCGATCGCCTTTAAAACATCCATCGGGATCTTCGTGACTTCATGGATCGTGCTTAAAGAAATACCCTTGGCTTCACGAGTTTCTTTCAAAAGCCCTCCCATGGACTTCTTTTGAGATCCGCTCGAATGTGCCATCCTGTCCCCCTTATTGAAATCCTCTACCTCTTAAGTTTCTTCAGCCGGAGAATTGTTCATGTTCTTAACAAGCCATTCTTCCCTGTCCACTAAAAGCTCCCGCGCCTTACTGCCACAATAAGGCCCAACGATTCCGTTCTGTTCCATCATGTCGATCAACCGGGCTGCCCGCGTGTATCCCAAACGCATCCTTCGCTGTAAAATAGACACCGAAGCCTGATTGGTTTCGATCACCACTCGCACCGCTTCGTCATAAAGCTCATCCTGCTGTTCAGATCCCCCTCCAGCGCCGGAGGTTTGCTGATTGAGGATCGTGTCATCGTACTCGGGCGTTTGCTGATTCTTGATAAAATCAATGACGCGAAAAACTTCTTTGTCAGAAACAAAACTGCATTGCCCGCGCGTCGGCTTGGCGTCTCCCGGCTGAATAAACAAAAGGTCACCCTTACCCAAAAGAGTTTCAGCGCCGTTCATATCCAGGACCGTCCTTGAATCCACCTTGGATGCGACTTTAAAAGAAACCCGGGCTGGAAAATTCGCTTTAATAACACCTGTAATAACATCCACTGACGGACGTTGTGTGGCAAGGATCAAATGGATCCCTACCGCGCGGGACAACTGCGCCAAACGGGTGATGGAGCTTTCGATCGTCTTGGCAGACACCTGCATCAGATCGGCAAGCTCATCAATGATAACGACAATATAGGGCATCGGAAGACCCCTTTCACGATACCCTTTAATGTTGCGCACACGCTCCTTGGACAAAAGTTTATAACGGTGTTCCATTTCAGCAACGATCCAATTCAAAGCAGCCGACACCTTTTTAGCATCGGTCACCGCCGGAGAAAGCATGTGCGGAAGGTCATTATAACACGCCAATTCCACCATCTTAGGATCGACCATCAAAAATTTCAGGTCTTCCGGCGAAGAATTGTAAAGCATGGACATAATGATCGTGTTCACACAGACCGTCTTACCAGCGCCTGTCGTCCCTGCGATCAAAAGGTGTGGCATGTCCGCCAAATCCGCGATCAGCGGCCGGCCGGAGATGTCTTTTCCCAACGCTAAAGTCAGCTTGGATTTTGCGTTCTGGAACTGTGATGTCGCAAGGACATCTTTTAAATAAACCGCCGCCTTGGAACTGTTGGGGACCTCAATCCCCACCCGGTTTTTACCTGGAATAGGCGCCACGATACGGACCGCAGCCGCGCGCATAGCCAGCGCGATATCGTCTGAAAGGGTTGTGATCTGCTGGACCTTCACACCCGGAGCGGGCTCAAGTTCATAGCGGGTGATCACCGGTCCACGTTCAATATCGGCGACCCTTACCTTCACATTAAAATCCTTTAATGTCGTTTCAAGGATCTGTGCACCGTTCTCCAAATCCGACTGTAAAGCGCTCTCGGAGATCTCAGGCGGATCCTCCAAAAGGTCCAAACCCGGCAAATGATATTCCCCTACGATCTTAGGCTTCATTTCCTTTGCTTTATCCGTAACCGGGTTTGCGATACGGATCGTGGGCTTTACAGATAATGGTTCTTCTTCACCCTCACCTTCTTCTACATCAGCATCGGCATCTTCTTCATAACTGTCCTCTTCCTCGTCGTCTTCCTCTTCCTCCTCATCGTCAATTTCAGACTCATAGTCGTCTTCATCTTCTTCAGGGTCCGAATGGCGAAGACGAGCCTTCGGAGGCTGTTTCTTAACGGCAGTCTTTGCGGGAACCATCGTCTGCTTGATATTCTTGATCGGATTTTTAAACGAAGCAAGCACGTCCCGGCAGACTTCTAAGAGTTTCATCAAAAAGGGCGAAACTAAAAATTCACCGGTAATGATCAAAGTCAGGGTGCCCAAAGTGAACAGCACAATATAGGCCCCCGTCCAACCGAGATATTTGACAAGAAAATCCGCTGACAAAAATCCTACCAATCCCCCCCTGGCGAAACGGAACGCTTCAATCTGGGACCCGGTCATTCCGAACAACGTGCTTACGGAACAAAAAAGGATCAGGGCAGAAACGAGCTTTGAGAATGTAAATTCAAGTTGACGACCGGCGAATTTATTCCAGCTCCAGAACAATAGAAACCCGGCAAGACAATATGCGCTGTGGCCGAACACGAACAAAACACTGCCGGCCAAATACGCGCCGACAATACGGACCAGATTTTTCGCGGGAACGTTAGGATTGGATGTATACCAGGACAGATCGTCCGGGACAAAAGAAATCAAACTGGCCAGCAGGATCAATCCTGCGGCAAAAATAAGGACACCTTTTATTTCATCAATGTGTTCTTGTTTCATGATCACAACGAGTATAAGGTGGTTAGATCTTTATTAAGAACCCGACTATAAATAAAAAGCGTTCGCATTTCTTGATTGTTAATATTAATACTAATTTTTATATTAACATTAAAGAAGCGCGAACGCCACATTATTCAGCTTGTTTTTTACTTAAGTTGCAACGTTTGAGTTTGTCGATCTCGATCAGCTTGACCTTGATCTTATCACCGACCTTCACAACTTCATTGCAATCTTTCACATATCCTTCAGATAATTCAGAAATATGGACCATTCCTTCGCGGCCCGGCAAAAATTCGCAAAAAGCCCCAAAATTCATGATGCGCTTGACTTCCGCGTCATAGACCTTTCCGACTTCAGGCTCTTCCGCGAACCCTTGCAGATACTTAACGGCTCCGCGGGCGTTTTCCATATTGATCGCCGCGACGACGACCTTACCGTCATCATCGATATCGATCGATTCGCATTGAAAATCCTCAATGATCTTTTTAATATTTTTCCCGCTCGGGCCGATCACAGCACCGATCTTATCGACCGGAATCTGACACTGCAAGATCTTTGGAGCATACTCGGAAACTTCCTTGCGCGGCTGGGCCAAGACCTTATCCATAACAGATAAAATGTGCAGCCTTGCCTGTTTAGCCTGCTCCAAAGCCTTTTCCAAAAGCCGGAGATCCACATTCTGGATCTTGAGGTCCATCTGAATGGCGTTAACGCCATGACGCGTCCCCGCCACTTTAAAGTCCATATCACCGAAATGATCTTCCAAACCCATGATATCCGTCAACAAAACCGGAGCCTTACCTTCCTTGGTCACAAGGCCGATCGAAATACCGGCTACGGCAGCTTTAACCGGAACACCGGCATCCATCAAAGCCAAAGACCCTGAACAGACAGAAGCCATACTTGATGAACCGTTAGATTCCAAAATTTCAGAAACGATACGGATCGTATACGGAAAATCTTCTTTATTTGGTAAAACAGCTTTCAATGCTTTGGCAGCCAACGCCCCATGACCGATATCCCGACGGGATGGCCCACGCAAAGGTTTGACCTCTCCGACACTGAAAGGAGGAAAATTATAATGCAGCATAAAATTCTCATAAAATGTACCTTCCAGCGCTTCAATCAGCTGTTCATCCTTCTTGGTCCCCAGGGTCACGACACCCAGACTCTGTGTTTGTCCGCGAGTAAATAAACTGGAGCCGTGGGTGCGCGGAAGAACGCCGGTTTCACATGCCAAAGGACGAACCTCAGCCAAAGAACGACCATCTGCGCGACGCCCCTCTTCAAAAATCAACCGGCGAACCTCATCATATTCGATCTGATCAAAAAATTTCAATACAGATGAGGCCGTGATCTCTTCATCTTCGCAGCGCTTGCAAGCATCGTAAACGCTTAAATCTTCCGTCAATTCTTTCAGAAGACCGTCACGGGCCTTATCGCGCTCAATTTTATCCGCAATTTTATAGATCGCCGTCAACTTCTGCGCTGAACGCTTTTTAATTTCATCACACAAGGCCTGATTCACCTCAACGATCTCGATATCTGCTTTAGGCTTTCCAAGCGAAGCTTTGATGCGTGCCTGGGCTTCCAATATCGGACGCATCTTTTCATTAGCAAAAGCCAGCGCTTCAACAATCTTGTTCTCAGGCGCTTCCTTTGCTTCACCTTCGATCATGACCAAACCATCGCCCTTGGCAACGACCGTAAAATCAAGCTGCGCCTGTTCACGCTGTGCATAGCTTGGGTTCAGCACTAATTGATCATCGACCAGAGCCACACGAGCTCCAGCGATCGGACCCTGAAATGGAATATCAGAAATTTCCAGGGCCACAGAAGCTCCATTGATCGCCAAAACATCCGGGTCATAAGCGCCATCGCTGCTTAAAACCGTGGCGACAACCTGTACTTCATTAAAAAATCCCTCCGGAAACAGCGGACGGATAGGCCGGTCGATCACGCGAGATGTTAAGATCTCTTTCTGAGTCGGCCGTCCTTCCCGCTTAAAAAAACCGCCGGGAATCATCCCAGCGGAATATGTTTTCTCTTGATATTCGACCAAAAGCGGAAAAAAGTCGATCCCCTCGCGCGGCGTCTTGGACATACATACCGTCACCAAAACAGTTGTCCCCCCGTAGGTTACGGTTACTGCCGCATTGGCCTGCTTGGCCAACTTACCCGTTTCAAAAATAATGCTCTGATCACCGAATGGAATCTCAATGCGTTCTTGCGTCATAACACTCCCAACATGGTTTTTATTTACGTAAATTCAATTTTTGAAGGGTTTCTTCGTATTTTTCGGATTTATGCTTTTTCAGATAATCCAAAAGACGGCGGCGCTTGCCAATCATCATCAGCAGGCCTCGGCGGGAATGAAAATCCTTCTTGTGGGTTTTTAAATGCTCTGCAAGCTCATCGATCTTTCCTGAAAGAATCGCGATTTGCACCTCAGGTGAACCTGTATCCTTTGCATGCACTTTGAAATTATCAATAATTTCTAATTTTTTCTCTTTAACTAATACCAATTTCAACCTCCATGTATATTAAACGTGTATTCTAGTTCTCTGAAAAGTTTGGTTATTATACTATCCAACAATCATTTAGTCAAGCGAAAAGGCCTGAGCGCCGCTTAAGTTTTATTTTAAAGATATATATTTATAAATATTTGTTTTTTCAATATTTTACAATTTTTATGATCAAAATTTACGCAATCCAGCCATTAACCCTTGCGGCAAGATCTCGCTGGTTCACACTTATCAGAAACCTTTTTTATCTGAGATTTAATCATCCGCTCGGTTTTTTCCAGCTGTGACAGCTCCTGCAACAGCCTTTTCATCTGTTCCGTTTGTTTGCCGGTTTTCAAATCCTTCACATAGGTCTTTCCAATACGGGCGAACACTCGATCTTTTTTCAAGCTTAACGCTGTCGAATCAAGATGCAATTTCCCTTGTTTGGAAAAAACAACCAGCTGCTGCTCCCCCTTTTTAGCCAAAGCTAAGGCCTCTTTGCTCATCAGCATTAGCTTTTCCTTGATCTTGGGCCAGTCCTTCTTAAGGTCATATTGGTCAGGCATGCTCGCTCCTCCTCATTTAAGGAATTCATTATACTGAATTTTTTGCCTGATCGCCAGATGAAAATTTAACCATATATTGCAAAAGAACAAAAATATTGTAAACTAAAACTATGAAACAGTTAGCCATCCTATGCATAATCCTGGCCGTTCTAACCGTCGGCTTCTACACTTTTATAGACATCATCGGCAAAACCATGAATGAGCCTCAGCCCGAGAGCGAAATTCCGGAAATCGAACAACTGCTAACCGATCAGCGGTCCCAGATGGAACAGACCCAGCGGGATCAGCAACGAATGCTGGAGGAAAACCGTCGCAGAATGGATGAACAACGCCGCCAAATGCAGGATCTGCGTCGGCGCGGGTACTGATTTTTCTAAAAACTAAAAGCCAAAAGCCCTCTTCAGAACGAAGAGGGCTTTTTGATTTCCCCGACATCACCATGCACCAACAAAAACTTATAACATCAATGCTTCCTGCTCCTCACGGATCATTTGGCTCAATTCACGACCCGGGGCTTCCCCAGAACCCTCATCCGACCCAAGCAAAAACGGCAACGTCTGCACCGGAGTCGTATTGATAAGGATCGGGACAAATCCTTCAATGCGCATCTCTTTGATGGGCTGTTCCGGCAAAGGCAGCGGGATCCCGCGGTCATCACGGCGGATCTGCAGGTCCAGAAATTTAGGGTTCAAATCGATACCACCGACCGGAACCCTATCACTTTCACCGGAAGCCCTTCCCAAAACAGCAGAATTGACCATTTCCTGCTCGCGCATTTCCCGTCGGTCTGCCAAAGACTGCCAGGCCGAGGCCAGTTCCTGGCGCACGGCGCGTTCATAATCGGCACTGACACTCTTTCCGCTGGCACGATCAGCATCGATCTGGCGCAATTCTGTTTCTTTAGCAAACACCCTCCTTAAATCCGCCTGATCGGACATCAACCGTTCCCGATTCAATAAAGACAATTTTTCAGAGAATCTCCCCGGCCCTTCCTGTTTTAAAAACTCCCTGACCTCACTAAAAGTCGCCCCGCCATTAAGATCATACGCCGCCATCACCCAGGCAATACTTACAGCATCTTCAGCGGCTTCCCGTGACATTTTAGAAGCTTCCTGCGCCGCAGAAACAACGTCAAACGCGTTTCCAGTCCCCTCAAACAAGCGCTTGACCTTTTCTTTATCAGAGGCCTGTATCCCCAGCTCCGTGGCGAACGCTTCAACAGCATGGTCAATGATCGTCGGATTACCATTGGCGGCGACCTGACGGGATTCAAAACCTGAAGCCCCGGTCCCATTCAAAACAGCTTCAAAAAGCCGGCCATATTCACGGACCATCGTATGAATATTGACCCTTTCATGGGCGGAGCGAAACGACCTCTCCATTCCCTTTAAAAGCTCGTCAGAGCCCCGTTCTACGTAATCATAGTATTGCTGCGCCGCCTCGGTCATGTAATCGCCGAGCTGCCGCTGCGCTTCCCGATGAAAGGTCTCGAGCACTCTCGGATCTTTATTTTCAAATCCTCGAATGACATCATCCAAAGACCACTCCTTAAAAACATCGATCAGCCAGCCATTCTGACCATGGACCACCCAATCCAACGGCCCACCCGTCGCCGTGGCAATGACCTTACGCCCATTGAACCCAGCGCGCTGATCGCTCGTACCCGAAGCCTCTCGGGTGTGGCGCGGTAAAACCAGCCAAAAGTCGCTGGCCGAGACTGCCAGCCGCATGATCTCCACACCGGTATCCGGAACAAAAACGATCTTTCCTTTCAGTTCAGGACGGTTCTGCAGTTCACGAAAACGCCTGGCCCAATCCTTTCCGACATCATCACGCCCAGGCCCGCCGATAAAAAGATTAGACCCTAAGCCCTTACGCCTCCCCCAAGGCGTGTCATATTCCTGTTCCCGATCTCCCGTGATCCAACGGACCAATTCAAGCAAAAGCCCCTGTTCCTTATATTCCACCAAGCGGCGTAACGCACCGAATATCGGACGGTTCAGATCAGTGAACTGATTATAACCTTTGCTTCCCAGCCACTGATTGAGGTCTTCCTTGGCCTGCTGCCCAGACTCAAAAAGGTCCTGTCCGGTGATCTGTTCCATACCCTTTTGATGAATGCGGGACGCCAACTGCGGTGAATACCACTGCTTTGGATCAGAGCCGTTCTGAACACCGGTCGTCTTCCAGCGTTGATTGGGAAGAACCAGCCTCTTTGTAACTTCAGCGTGTTCTAACGAAACCCCATTAACGACAGATGACATGTGTGCCAAAGCTTCCGCCGCGTTAACGACCCGATGGTCGCCATCCTGAATGACGATCGAATCAGGGACCAGGTCATTGCCCAGGGCACCTCGAAGCCAGTTCACATCATAAAAGACCGGCAGCGCCGCCCGTTCCGGAGTATGCGTTGTCATGACCACACGGGAAGCATCAAAGACGCTCTTTGATCCATTATTCATACTTTTGAAAAAATCCCGGTCATTCTGCATGGCCACTGCCACAAACAGCATCTGCGGCTCGCTCAAACGGACGATATCCGGGGAGATCCCGACTCTTTTCACCAATTCAACAAAAGCCCTTCCGATAAAACCGTATTGCACGATCTGTTTTGTCCCATCGGGATAAATATTCTCAAAGATCTTCGGCTGACGAAGCAAGAACACAGGCGTGCCGTTGCGGTTAACCCAATACACGTCGACCGGATAATCTTTAGTGTGATTGAACTCCACATTAAACGATAAAGGAACAAGCTCTCCGCGCTCATTGCGGACCATGACCCTCTTGATCCCCTGTTCGTTATCCCAGTCGATCCTTTGACGATCCTGTCCCTCCTGATAATATTCATACAACGGCATCACGCCGATCGAAGAAAACTTCCGAAGGTCCCGGTAAGCCCCCCAGGTCTCACCGGTCAAAAACCCAAGGCCGCCTTTCCCCTGAGCGTTTTGCGCTAATCCCTGGAGTTCAGGCAAAAACGCTTCCAGCGACACATCCGCCACGACTTTTTTTCCGCCGGAGCGCTGAAAAAAATCATCCAACGGTGTTTCCTGAAAGCGCAAAACAGCCGCATTGGTCGGACGCGAAACATCTTCAACAGCTTCAGGAGTGGCATTTTCCACCAAACCCACATCCCGCCAGGCGCGCGTGGATCCGGGCACGCCCTGCAAACCCTTGCGCACAAGCCGCGCACTGTTGCGTCCAAGATCTTCCAAACGGCCTCTCAAGCGCCCCGCCTCAACTTCTTTTGTCAAACCTTCAGGGTCAAACCCGCCGGAAAAATACCGGCGAGGGATGACCTGCTGAACAGACGGATCGTACTCTTCCTTAATATAGTCGTAGACCCCTTTGCGGAACGCATCCAAATACTGTTCATAGATCTTGTTCTTTATCTCCCGGTCATCGATATCGATCCCCTTGATCTTGTTCTGATCAACATAGACCGTCGACAAAAGACTTTCCTTTAACGCGACCTTATACCACGTCGCCAGGACCATCGCATTGTAGATCTGACGCAAGCGGGCGAAATTCTGCCCTTCATTCACTTCTTTTTCGATCTCAGGGATCAAGACCTCCCGGATGACCTGCGAAGACACATCATTGGCGATCTTCGCATTCTCCTCCTTAAGGTCCTGAAGACCAAACGCTTGATCATTCAACCCTTCTTTTAAAGCTAAATAATCCTCTTCCAGCATGACCTTAAGGCTGCTTTGGACCACGTAGGCCGCCCCGTCATACTCATAAACAACAGCTTCTTTGGGGACGATCCATATCTTGTTAAAGGTCGCCATCGGGATCTCGGTCGTCCCAAAGGCCTCTTTAGCTTTTTTATGCACACGCTGCCAAAAATCTTTTCCCAGGCCCTCTTCGGGATACATCAGGCTTGCTGTCAATTGTTTCAAAAGGTAATCCTGCGCCAAAAGGTCCGTACCCATTTCAGTCACTCCAAAGGACGGCGGAATGATGCGGTCCCCTTCATATGGAGAAAGGTTAACCCACATCTCCTCTTCAGGAACGGTCAAGGCCGCCAAAAAATAGCGGACCATCTTCAGCGTTTCCTGATCAAGCGCTTCATCCTTAAGATCGGAATTGCCGGTATCAATAAGAAATGAGAACTGAAGCGGATTGACCGGGTCAGGACGAATACCGGTAATAACAGCAGGAACATACCCGGGGCTGGTGGAAACCATGGTTCCCGGAAGAGGTAAAGATGGTAAAATTTGTGCGGAGGAATTCAGCGGAGGAATTACAAGGGTGAAACAAAAGATGAAAACAGTAACTAAACTAATGACGCGTTTAAAATAATGGGCTTGTTCTTTTTTACAAATGCAATTCATTACACATTCTCCCCTTTAAATCGTTGTGATGAGATTTAGATGTGTACTATCATTGCCGCCATGGCACCCGCGTCAACCAGATGCCATGACGGTCAATAAACTTTGCAAAGAACAGATTTTTTTAATTCAGCAAAAAGGAAAGATCTCCCTGAGGGCCCGAAGCCCTTTTTTCCCTTTGCTGTGGAGAATCCGCCACCCCCAAAATAAGCGGGAGATTGCGCACCGGTGTCATCTCAATGATCACCGGATAGAACCCGTCGATCTTCAATGTCTCAAGCGGCTGCTGCGGCAACGGCAGCGGAACCCCATTCGCATCACGCTCGATGGTCAAATTCAAAAATGCCGGATTGAAGTCGATACCACCTTTTTTCCATCTGGCCTGTTCGGCCATCTGAGCAGGGTTCAAAACAGCGGCATTGGTCTCTTGCATAAACCCTTCCCATTTAGCAATAAAATCCAAACCTTCAGGGATGTCTTTTAAGCTCTTCAGGTCATGGATCAATTCCTGCGGACTATGCCTAAACGCAGCAACTTTTCCCGCTGCCGCTAATTGAGTCACATCGCCGGTAACCATTTCGGTGTAAAGGCTGTCACCTTTCACGCGCAGATACCGCGGCAGATTGACCTCCGCAACGACTTCTTTTAATCCTTTAATGGAATACCAATTACGGAACGCGTTATAGGGCCATTTTTCTTTTCCGGAGCGATCCAAAACCTGCTGAAGATCCGATGTTTTTAGCGCTAATGTTTCTGCCAAAAACGTCTTTCCCGTCGGCTTATGGTGCAAATAACTTCCGCCTTTCTGTCCCTTGGGGTTCCCAACAAGCTCGATCCCGATAGCGACACCTTTATCCATCTGGTCCATAAAGTAGGCCAAACGGTGAACGCTCCCGACGTCTTCTGTCCACATGGTGAGGTCATTAACACGCTGCGTGCGGATGACATCAACTCCGCGGGACTCCAAGACATCTAAAAGATTCTGTTCAACTTTGACAAACACCCCCTGTGCATCCATCGTATAAACCTGGCCCTGCACTTTGAATTGTTCAAGCGCATAGCCATGGCCCGGAGGCAGCTGTTGGCTATTGCCATTAAAGTGCATTTCACCCTGTTCATCGGGAGAAAACCCTTTAAAAACCCGGTCGGTCAAAATATAAACATTCTCGCGGTTAAAACCATAAAAATCATTGGCAAACAGATCTTTGGCCGCCTCCTCAAAGATCATGTCATTAAAATGCACAACGATCTTTGTTTTGGCAATGACATCGTTGATGTCCTTTCCTTGCTCCTGGGCCAGTTTTTCAAGGAATTGACGATACGCGATGATCTGGCGGGGGCCCATTCCCTGATCAGACTCTGCCAATTTGAGTTCTTGATCATATTTTTGGGCTAGATCCTCTAAATACTTCTTCATTCCAGCCTCATCAAAGACCTTGGTCTTCTCATTGGTAAATGTCTCCACCAATTTCTTTTGAAGGCTCGCGCGCTGCTTCTCTGTCAGTTTATTGGGACGGCCTAAAAGCGCCGCTACAACATCTTTAATTTCGATGCTGTACATGGACCCTAATCCTAACCGGGTCGCAGCCCCGCCGAAATTGAAATGCGGGGTGATCTTGCCTTCTAGATAGGCGTTACGGGCCTCGGGCAATCGTGCCTCAACAGCCTTGTATTCAGAAACAACGTCCACCTGGCCAGCCTCGAGGTCTTCAGATTTCACAACCTCACCGTTGATCCGAAGCGCGTTGACTTCATTCACCACGCGCTCAAGTTCTTCATCCTGCTTCTCTCGAAGGGCCTTGAAAAAGTCCATTTTTCCTTCAGCGCTCATTCGGGCGAGCAGATCTACGACGTCCTGCCCCATCTTAGCCTGTTCTTCATCGCCTGACAGAACCGCCGCGTTGGTCGGATCTGCCTCCTTGGGAACAAACTCATTGTATTGTGCAATATGCTGCATGGCCCGTCCGAGATCCTGCGGGGCCTTCATATCCCGGATCACTTCCGGTTTTTCCTGATCGCTTTTCATATCCTTTTGATCATTCAACTGAAAAGCGATTACATCATTCGGAGTAAGGGCGAGCTGCGTGATATCTCCCGTCACCATTTCCGTATAAAAATAAAATTTTCCATCTTTTTCAACGACCCTCAAATACTTTCTCAATCGGGCGTTTGTCAGCATTTGCTTTAAGCCTGTAACTGTATAAAGATTCCGGAATGCATTGTAGGGCCATTCTTCTTCTCCGCTGTTATTATACAGTCCCGCGTATTCAGGTGATCTCATGGCAAGCGTTTCAACCAGAAAACTCATTCCTGCCCCACCACCTATATTCTCAGTGACCCATGTCCCACCTTTTTGTTTTCCCGGATTGGCCACAAGTTCAATTCCAACCTTGGCGCCGTCATTTGCAACTTTATCCAGGAAAAACGCAACTCGTTTAACACTACCGACATCTTCTGTCCATAAAGAAACATCATTCACGCGTTGAGTACGAATCACTTCAGCCGGTGTTTCCCGACCACTTAACAACTGAAGCAGGGTTTTATCGATCACCAAAGAAAGAACTCCTTTGGAATCCAGCTTCCAAACCTGCTGAACACGGTTGAACTGCTCCAACGCAAACCCGTGCCCAGGAGGAAGTTTTCCGCTTTTATCTTCAAATTTTGTACCACCATTATCTGTCAGCGAAAATCCCTGAAACACATCATCAACCAAAACATAAACATTTTCGGCATTAAACCCATAAAATGAATGCGCCTTCAGATCCTCAATGACATCACTGAAAATCTCTCCGTTCAAATGAACAATGATCGGTGCCTGGTTGACAACTTTCTTAGCCTTCTCGGGATTTGTCCCATCAGGATCGGCTAGTTTCTCAAGAAAGACCCTGTAAGCGATGATCTGACGTGGGCCCATGGGAATATCTTCACGGCCACTCTTATTAAATAAATCGAGCTCTTTTGTTAAAGTCGCTTTAAAACTGTCTAAAGCCTGTTGCCGTTGCTCCGCCGTCCACTCTTTCGCATTTTCTTTTTTATATTTATCCGCCAAATCATCCAAGTATTTCTCAACATTGTTTCTCAATCTTTTCTTTTGTTCATCTGTCAAGCCATTCTCTTGCCCAAGGATATCCTTCACCGCATCCGTGATCTTGACTCCATACATCGACCCCACAAAACGTGTTGCCCCGCCGCCAAAGTTGAAATGCGGGACCACTTTTCCTTCTAAATAGCCCTCTTCGGCTTCGGCCAATCTTTCCGCAGATAACGGATAGCGAGCCAAACTATCAACGCCTTTTCCTCTCCCCAAAGACGTTGGATCAATAACTTTTCCTCGAATACTCACTTTATTAATACGATCAACTATCGTTTCAATCCTTTTCTTCCAAGATTTTACCTCTTCTTCACTATCTCCTGCCGGTCCCTTCTTTATCTCCTCAGTCAACGCTTCCCAAGCAACAACAGTTTTCCCATTAATCTGCACTCTTTGCTGGACCAACCCCTCAATATCCCGCCCCATATCATCCTGCAACCGATGGCGTTCATCATCTAATATGGAAGAATTAACTTCAGCCGCAGTCGCATTCTCAACCAGGGCTGTGGTCAGATCCACATCCATGGACCCTTCCGGTCCCTGCAAACCTTCGGCGACTAACGCAAGCTGTTCTTGAGAAAGAACTGCTCCATTGGTCCCATCACCGTTGATGCGGCTTGCGCGGATATTGTCCTGCAGCGTCCGGCCTTGCGCGTCACGCTGCGCGTCAAACCCGCCGGAAAAATACCGTCGGGGCATGAATTGGCCGGTCAAAGGATCTTCTTCCTCACGGATATATTCATAAACACCTTTGCGGAAGGCCTCAACATACTGATCATAAATCGCGGTCCGGGTGGCTTCTGAATCTTCCAGATCCACGCCTTTGACCTTGTTCTGATCCGCGTAAGCCTGACCCAGCAGCGTTTCTTTCAAACTCATCTTGTACCACGTTGCCAAAACCATGGACTGATAGATCTGGCGGAGCTTGGCGAAATTTTCGCCCTCGTTCACTTCCTTTTCAATTTCAGGGATCAGGACCTCACGGATCACCTCAGAAGAAACACCACTGATCTCCTCAGCGGCATCATTGGTCTTTACGTTCATCCCATACTGCGCATTGCCGATATTTTCACGCAAAGCCACATAATCCTCTTCGAGCATCACCTTCATGGAACTTTTCACAAGATAGGCTGCCCCATCTTTTTCGTAAACGACCGCTTCATTGGGAACGATCCAGATCTTCGTAAAGGTGCTGAGCGGAATATGCGTCGTGCCGAATTCTTTCTGCGCCCGGGCATACACCCTGTCCCAAAAGGCCTTGCCCAGATCTTTTTCCGGATACATCAAACTGGCCGAAAGCTGCTTTAACAGATAATCCTGGGCCAAGAGGTCCATGGCCATTTCGGTCTGGCCGAACGATGCCGGGACCACACGATTGCCTTCATAGGGAGACAAGTTGACCCACAGATCCTCTTCCGGAACGGTCAGCGACGCCAAAAAATATTTGATCAATCGGACAGATTCTTCCCGAAGGGCCAAAGGATCAGCCTCCTCGTTTCCGGTATTAACAATAAAATGGAACTGCAACGGATTTTCCGGATCAGGACGGATGCCTTTGATCAAGACCGGAACATAGGTCGGACTGGTTGTGACCATTGTTCCAACGGCCGGCAATGTGGGCAAAATTTGCGCCTGAAGCGCAGATGGCGGAATAATAAATGAGTTTAAGAACGTCAGGACAAGCAGGATCCTAAAGGCTTTAGTAAAAACGGTCTTTTCGGCAGAGTGATTCCGGTGCAGAAACATATTCCCTCCTCAGATTGTGAAAGATAGATGGACTGCTAGATAGAATATTTACTATATTCTAAAAGGGGCGTATTAAAAGTATATATTATAGAAAAACGGATGGCAACCTTATTTAAAAAAAATAACATGTTGCGGATAAAGAACTTAAGGCGTTTTCGGGCCCGAATAATTAAATATTGCCGCAAGCGCTTCCCTGAAAATACTCCAATTATTCACAAAAACTTTGCCCGCGACGACACAATTCCTTGGCATATTCGGTCCAAAGTCCTGACCCCCAATAGCGGAAACAGCTGGTTTGTGACAACAGCAGATACAAAAACGCATTCTGATACGCGCTGGATTGAACTTCTTTTTGGGTTGTGCCCTTAAATTTTCGATGGAATGCCGCACTCAGCTGATTAATAGGGTCCATGACGTCCCCATAGCCGGCGACCCAATCCCGGTCATTGGTCCAGGAAGCCCTGTCCAGATTAAAACCCCGGTCTTTCTGTTTGATGCGGTCAATGGCTTGATCAGCCGCACCGGGGCCGTAGTTGCCGTTCATTTCAGACCAGATCCTGTGTTGATTGATCGGTTGGACAGGCAAAAAGTCCTTCTCCAAAACCCCTTCTTTTTTCAAAAGATCCAAGTATTCCGAACCGTTCAAACCCACGACACCGGTTGTGCCGACCCCATCAAACCCGATATTATAATCTCTCGGAAATTCATTCATCATGACCCCGCCGTTTTCCCCATCGCCGATCTGTAAAACATACAAAGGAATATTCTTGCCGGCATAATCTTCACGCCCGCGGCCACGGGCCTCGGCCAACGGCTGCATTTGCGCGACAAGCTTAGTGTCCGATCCCTGGGTCTTGACCAGCACCGTGATCTCCAGTGTTTCGCCCAGCGAATTTTTAGCGATCAAACGATGCGGAAGATGCGGGCGGCGGATGCCTGAACCGTCGGGATTCTGGATCGTATGCTCCTGGACCATCAGCCATTCATATCCGCATTCTTTGAGCGCCTTGACATATTCATAACATTGATCCGGATGGATCGGAAGATGCATCTCCGGCGGAGAAAAGCCCTTGACCCGGCGGACAGCCTCTTCACCAAAAACAGCCGCGAAATGTTTGCGCCATGCCATGATATGCAGTTTCAGATCAGGAATAGGTGTCGAGGTCGCCACCGCATGAGACCACGTGGTTCCCAGCCACTCGGCGTGCGTGAAATATTTCGGGTCACAAACGATCCCGCGTAATGTTTCGATCGTGTCCGAGGCCCCCATTTGAGGGATCCCCCACAAAAGATTGCCTGAATAATCGAGCATGATCCGCGGATTTTTTCCCCGGCCGACCAGATCCGGAATGAACTGCCCCATGCGCGTGTAGCACTGCAGAAAGACCGGCGCATTGTGATTATCGCCGACGCCCTGATTATCCATCATGTGTTTCAGATTCGAGATCAATGAGGCATTGCGCAAGTCACCGGCCCCCGCGGGGATCGTCGGCTGATGCATATGCAGCGCGATACCGAAGGATGCCTGCAGATCCTTTAGGCGGACATTCGAAACTTTCGCGTAATCAAAATTCGGCCTTAACGCCTCAACATCTTTGGGAGTAAAAAAAATATCAGGAAGCCCATTGGAAAGGATACCGTTCATAATAGCCCTCGCGGTAGAATGTTACTGAATATAATGTTTGGCGCAATCCATGTCCGAAAATATATTATCACGCCATTCGACTTCCGCCAACCAATCTTCATCGATCTGGTCTTGCAGAATGTCCTCGTAAAGTTTGGTGAAACGGGCAATGTGCAACCGCACCCGGCGGTTGGCATACGGGACCATGGTCCCTGATTTCATGATGAACGGCCAATCGCTGGCCTCGGCTAGAAGGAGCTCGCGGGCCGCTTGGTTCAAAGCACGGCGGACCAAGGTCGGCTGGGGGGTCTTGCGGGCAAATTTGGATTTATATTTAGTAGCGATCTCCACCATGCGTTCCCCGGCCTTATGGATATGCCGATAGATCCAGTCATTGCCGCCTTCAAGCCAATATTCACTGTAACCTTTATATCCCCAGCTAGATGTCGAAGGAACAGCCATCTGGTTCGTGGAATATTCCGCCAGATACTCCGACGGAGTAATGGGCTTCACCGTATCCTGGTCAAAATGCATTTTCCGGAAAAGAAAATCCAGGAACATCGGACCTTCATACCACCAATGGCCGTAAAGCTCAGCGTCATACGGCGCAACGATCATGGGTTTGCGGTCCATGTAGCGGGTCAGATGCTCGACCTGCTTCTCACGGTTAAAAAGAAAGTTTCCCGCGTGCTGCGCGGCCTTCTCCCTGGCCCAATCGGGGCGGTAAGCCTCCTTATATTCGCTCTTGCCTGTGATGCGCCAATATTTAATGCCGGTATTGACCCGGATCCCCGACGGATGAATGTAGGGCTTGATATAATCGTATTCCAGCTCATGGCCGATATCCCGGTAATATTCACGGTAATCCACGTCCCCCGGATAGCCTTCCTGAGCGCTCCAGACCTGTTTAGAAGATTCCCAATCACGTCCAAAAGCCGCCACACCTGCCGGCGTATAGATCGGCGCGTAAACACTGTAACGTGGCCTCGGGTCAGCATTGATGATCCCGTGCGAATCCACGAAAAAATATCTTAAGCCCGCCTCCTTTAAGATCTCCTCCACGCCCGGCACAAACCCGCATTCCGGAAGCCATATCCCTCGGGGTTTACGGTCAAAGACTTTTGTGTAATGCTCGACCGCGACCTGGACCTGCGCCTTGGCGACCTGCGGGTTCACGCCCAAGATCGGCAAAAACCCATGCGTGGCGCAGCAGGTGATGATCTCAAGGGCCCCGATATCCTGAAAATACTTGAACGCGCTGACAATGTCGCGGTTCAAATCCTCGGCGAAGAGCTTGCGGAATTCACGGAACCGGTGATTATACATGAGCGCCAGCCCATGATAATGCGGCTCGTAACCCGTGCGATGGATCTCCTGCTCGGAGAGTTGAATAAGCTTGTCCAGATGGCGAATGTACCGTTCCTGCAGAAGCGGGTCCTGAAGCATATTGATCAACGGCGGCGTCAAAGACATCGTGATGCGGAACTTGACCTTGTCCCTCACAAGCCCGTCAAACACCTTTAAAAGGGGAATGTAGGTCTCTGTAATGGCTTCATACAACCAGTTTTCTTCGAGAAAATATTCTTCTTCAGGGTGGCGGACAAAAGGCAGATGCGCATGTAAAACTAGAGCGAGATATCCTTTGGGCATGCTTTATGAATTCCTATAGAACAACGGCCGCACCCAGAAACGCCAACAATACGTCCCTTCGGCGTCTCACGCGGCGGCGTCTTCACATTCAACATTTGAAATTTCGCCGTACTCGGTCTTATCCCGACCGGCAGCCGTGATGATCGAACGTTCGTGTTTCTTATTAAAAGACACAGCCTTAAAATCCAACGGAATATGGGTATCCGTCGGAAGGGCCATCCGTAATGTAAACGTCCCGTCTTCGCGCAACGGAATGACCTTATCTCCCCAAGTAACTGTCGCGTTAGGTTCCGTCCGGCCGTAAAC
The DNA here is from genome assembly GCA_022711395.1 of Candidatus Omnitrophota bacterium. GTDB lineage: Bacteria > Omnitrophota > Gorgyraeia > Zapsychrales > JANLHA01 > JAKLFA01. The sequence goes on from JAKLFA010000004.1 coordinate 103,544, forward strand.
GATCAATTCCGTTCCAAGCTCAAAGAAGAATCCCTCTTGGGGTTTCTGACGCTCCGAAGCGCCCCATGAAGAAACCAGCTCGCTGGCTCCTCCTAAGATCTCAACCGTGGGCCGGATCTTTCGCCCGCGCATCCATGTTTCTTCTGATGCGCCTAAAAGCATCTTTTTGAAATAATCATATCCGGGAAGGTCCATATCTTCCAGATATTCCAGCATGACATCACCTTCCATATCCGTTGCGATCGGTTGCTGGCCACGGCTTTTGCGGCGCTTCAAGATCTTTCTCAAAAGCGGGAACAAGCGGGAATAATACGCCCTGATGTCCGCTTCGGTCAAAAAGACCTTGAAACGGCGACCATGCGCCGGAACGGATGCCGGAAGCAAACCTTCTTCTTTCTCTCCGGGTTCAAACGCATAAACATACGGTTGAACCCCGGGAGCCCCTTCCGCTCCTCCTTCAGCTGCCGCATGTTGAACATCCATCCAGACCAGTTCTGAACGCGGAGAAATATATTCCCTGGGAGTTGTGACACAATTAGACCGCGCCAACGTGAAGAATCTCCCGTCCGGAGCGCGCAGACCGATATCCGCGCAATATGTCACATTATCGCTCCAAAGGTTGACGTACCAATTATTGGCATCCCTTCCAACAACCACATCAAACCAATGATTGGCGTTAGTGCCGTTGAAATCCACGAACGTCACATCATAAAGCCGCAGAACATGCACGCAGCGGCCCACTTCATCGCCGATCATAGCCCGCACGTCATCAACCGAAGAAGAGGCGATCTCCCAATACGCATGCACCCAATGCGGATCACGCGCCAGAAGAGTGATGCTCGTAGACCCATAATTCTCCGGCATGATCTCGCTGTCCACAAAAACAGCTTTTTTAACACGGCTGACATGATCTAAATTGTTCTGGATCATCCCCTGGATCTTAGGATGGTTCATACTCCTGGCAAGGGCGGATTCGACCCTGGCAGACGGCTCCTTGGGCAATGATGCTTTTTTGGTTGAGCGGGATTTTGCAACCGTAGACTTGACCCTCGGCTTCTTAATCGTTTCCTTTTTAACCGCTGCGGTCTTTGATGATGCCTTTTTCACAGCAGGCTTCTTGGCAGTTGCTTTTTTTAAAACTTTTTTTATGACTTTTTTGACTGTATCATCCGCCACCATTGACTCCTTAGGTTCCGTAAATTGACAAGACCTCATCCGCTATAATGTCCCATGAAAACACGGACTCAGCTGCGATGCGGCCATTACGGCCCATCCAACGGGCATCATCAAAATCTTCGAACAGCGTCCCGATCCCCCAGGCGATCGATTCCGGATTATCAGAAATCTTCAGTCCATTGACCTCATGCCAGACGATCTCTGAAGGACCGCCTTTGTCGCTTGCCACAACAGGCTTACCAGCGCTCCAGGCCTCCAGGATCACGATCCCGAACGGCTCGTTGCGGCTGGGAACGCAAACACAATCCGTCGCCTTAAAGAGATCCTTCAGCTTCCATCCATTGACATGGCCCAAGAACCGGCAGGCATGCTTAACGCCCATGTGAAGGGCCTGCTCCTCAACCTGCCGCCTCATTTCGCCATCCCCGGCAAAAACAAATTTTGTGTTGGGATAATAATTCAAAACATACGGGATCGCGCTTACCAAAAGGTCCACACCCTTTTGATAGACCATGCGCCCCACGAACAAAACCATCGGGTCCATCGGCCCAATATCATACATCCTCTTAACGCCGGCCGGCTCGATCCAGCCGTCAAACTGGCGATAATCAATCCCGTTATAGACCACATCCACCTTCTCATTCGGCGTGCTGTAGATCCATTGCACTTCATTTTTTAAGGCATGCGAAACAGCGATCACATGGTCTGCTTCATAACAAGCTTCCCATTCAATATGGCGAATTCGCTCAGAATTGCCTCCAAAGAAATTGTTTCCGCAACGCCCATACTCTGTTGAATGGATCGTAAAAACCGTATGATGCGCCCTTCCCTTTTTAATCCAATACATTGCAGGGGCCGCAAGCCAGTCATGCGCATGGATCACGTCAAAACGCCCGACATGGTCTTCTGTTTCAAAAAATGAATTGCAAAAAGACCGGCACATATTATGGATCTCTTCAATAAAATTTTGATTGGAATCAAAAGGGCAGCGGTGATAATGAACACCGTGTATGCATTCATGACGCGCGTGATTAGGGCGTCCCATCCGGGTAAAAACATGAACTTCATGTCCCTTACGCTGAAGGGCGCAAGCGAGTTCTGTCACATGAAAGGCCACCCCTCCAATATAGATCGAATGAACAGCCTCCCAAGACAAAAGTGCAATACGCATCTCTAAACAAGCTCCTTTACCGAATTTAAGGTGCCATGCGGGTTGAATACCGTGGCCTTGTTATGAGGATCAATCTGCCATTCTCCATCCACAAAAAATTTATACTCATAACGTCCAGGCCCGGGCAGGGTAACCTTTCGGCGCCAGACACCATCTTTAAACCGTTTGAGCGGGATCTTGCGGTTCCATCCCGTAAAATCACCAATAACCGCAACTTCAGAAGCGTTCGGGCATGGCCAGATAAAATCAATGGCCTTCTCTTCTTTGGAAGAATCCCCTTTCATCAGTTCATCAGCCTTAACACCAAGAACTTTCGCAATATCTTTAAGCACAGACGCTTTCAGCTCTCGTTTGTTTGATTCCCACAAGCAAATCGCCTGACGTGATACGCCAAGCTCTTCAGCTAATTTTTTTTGAGTGAATTTTCGCTTTTGTCTGACTCGTTTGAGATTTTCACCGAACATAGATGTCCTCACATGATGAACAGAAAATGTTAACAAGGCGTTAACATCGTGAAAATTTTCAAGAAATAAAAATTAAAAACAAACCGCACTATCAAATTGTATACATTTTGTTGACTTTGTCAATAAATTTAAAATGACCTGTCTGCTATAACCTTCAAAATTTAAAATGTTTAAGAGAAATGTTGATTTTCTTTTTAATACATGTTATCTTCATGAAAGTTTAAAAAATCCCGACCAATGAAAAAAGATCTCTTTCAAAAAATTCTGACAATTCTGATCTTATCCCTCTTATGCGTATCCGCTTTTTGGATCCGGTTTGAAAATTTTCAACGCTCCCCGAATGTGACCATTGATGAAATGGTTTATGCGCGAATGGGCGCTCAAATGGCTGAAAACCCGTTCGATTATAATACATTAGATTATGGACAAGATCTCGCTCAAGGAGGCCGGGACCTTCCTGATTACTTTTTTGAACCGCTTTTCAAGCACCCGCCTCTTTTTTCTGCACTGATCGCCATTTCCTTCAAAATCAAAGGAAGCGAATTCAAAAACTCCATTTATCCAGCTCTTTGGGCAGGAGTTTTATCCATCCTCGTCATTTATTTTCTTGGCAGCATCCTCTATTCAAGGGCCACAGGACTATTGGCCGCCCTCCTGCTGTGGCTGGACCCTATCAGCGTGGTTTGTTCACAAAAGGTCTGGATGGATCCTCTAATCGCTTTTTTTGTCCTTTTAGCCGTCACCTGCCTGGCCTACGCCGTTAAAAACGAAAAACCATGGTTTTTTGTTTGGGCCGGCCTTGCCGCAGGAAGCGCAATGAACACAAAATATACAGGGATTTTGGTCATCTTCATTGGGCTGGCTTACGCCTTGCTCTATGAACGCTCCCTTTTTAAAATACGGCGTTTCCGCATCGGAATGATCCTGCCCGTGCTAATGCTAACCCCTTGGTTTTTGTGGAACGGGGCCGTGTATGGAACGGACCACCTTTTCGACATTCTCCGAAACCATTTAGAACTTCAAACGATCGTTCAAATCATCCTGCAAAATATGTTCTTGTTCACATTCCTACTATCCCTGCTGCTGGCAGCTCAGATCTTGTTAAAAAATTTTTACAGGCCATCCCGGCCCCAGGCCCCGCAACAATCATTATTAAAAAACACCGGCTCCTGGCTAGAATCTTTTAGCTGCGTTTTGATCATCATAATCCTGGCGGGCTGGTTCAAGGAATATATCCTCCGCAGCCTGAATTTTTTTGATATTCCCATGGGCACATGGTACCAGGGTGTTTTTTCTCAGGAACCACCCAAATTTTATATCGGAAGGCTCATAGAATTCTGCGCGCTTTATACATTCGGCATCGTCTCCTTACTGACCTTTCATCAAAAAACGCCCAAAGAAGAAGCGCTTGTCCGGTTATCAGCAGGGATCATTCTGGTATTTTTTATCTTGTGGGGAAACTTCCAATCCCGCTACATCCTCTCAGCGGTCCCGTTCGTAGTCCTTTTAACATCGGATTTCCTGATCAAAGCGCTCCGCTGGATGGAAACACAGCCGTTCATCCTAAGGGTCTTTGAAAAGCCGCTGTTCATCGTTTTCATTCTTTACGCGATCTCTAAAACCGCCATGATCAATATACATTTCGCTTTTCCAAATGACATGTGCTATTTTTAATCTATGAAGCGCCATAAACACCTCCGTTTTTTATTGATCATTCTTGTTTTTCTCCTGGCATTCATTTGGATCAATGAACTTTATGCTCTCTATGCAAAGACCATTATTTACAGCCGCACTCTAAACTATCCTTCCAAGGGAACACAAGAATTCTCCGTCATCGTCCTTCCGGACACACAAAATTATGTGAAAAACCCGGAAAATGAGCATGTTTTTGAACGGCAGGCCAAGTGGATCATCCAAAACAAGGAACCGCTGAATATAAAATTTGTTATTCATGTAGGAGATATCGTCAGCACATGGGACTCGGAGACCCAATGGCAGGCCGCAGACAGGGTCCTATCCCTTCTCGATGCCCATCAGATCCCTTATAGCGTCGCAGCCGGAAATCATGAACATCAAACGACCGACACTCACAGCGAAACAACAGGGTTTGACCGATATTTCGGCGTGGAACGTTTTAAAGAGAAACCCTGGTGGGGCGGCAATTACAATCGGAGCACCAACAGCTATTTTTTATTGACCATCAATGAGGAAGGCTACATCTTTTTGAATCTGGATTGGTGCCCATCAGCAGATGAGATCCAGTGGGCCAGGGATGTGTTGATCAATCAATACCCTGACCGCAAAGCGATCCTGACCACACACGGCTATCTCAATGACCTCGCCGCGAGCAGACAAGGAATCTCGCGCTGCGGGTCCACAGAGTACATTTTTGATAACTTGATCCGCCATGTCCCGAACCTGCAGATCGTCTTAAGCGGGCATGAGCACTCCGAGGATGGAGAAGCTTTCCGGATCGATAAAACCATCTCAGGCGATCCGGTATACCAGATCATGATCGATTATCAAAGTGAACCCAACGGAGGCAACGGCTGGCTGAAGATCCTGAGATTTGTGCCCCGTAAAGACAAGATCTATCTTAAAACCTATTCGCCGTTTTTAAACAAAGCCCGCTGAGAAGCGTGCTGAAATAAAAAATCCGGAAACCCACTTACTTCTTCCGATACAGCCCCATACGCGCTATTGCGAACACCAAAAAACAAAGGCCATGAACTCTCCGTCCGTCCCAAGTTCTAAAAACCCTTCTTTTTTTCAAACATGATCAAAGTCGCGCCGCCGCCACCGGGGCTCCAAACGGACGTTGAAACTTCCTCAACGCGAATGCATTCTTTTTCAATTCCCAAATCACCCAACAACCTCACGTAATCACGCTTCCAATTCCCGGGAGGGCAAAAGATCCCCGTCCCCCGCGGATCGTTCTTCAGATCCTCCCCCTGCATTTCCATTAAGATCACATGCTTTTTCGCGACACGGACGATCTCCTTTAAAACCGGAACGATCTTTTTAGGAGAAATATAGATGAGTGTGGCCCTGGAAAAAATCACATCAAAAGAGTCTGACGGGAAATCTTCCAACGATTCAATCCGCTTCTGGACAAACTCCACGTTCTCTATCCCTGAACTTTTGAAAAAATCATTCCCGATCTTAATTGCCCTTGAACTAACATCGATCCCCGTAATTTTTATCTGAGGATATAGTTTGGCGATATTAAACAACCGGTTACCGCAGCCGCAGCCCAATTCAAGAAAGTTTTCGAATTGGATCGCCTCCAGGACCCCGGCGATATAACGGTCCGCATCATCACCGATGGTCCCAAAGTATTCCTCAATTTGCTTCCCGCTTTTCATGGACCAGCAATGCTCCAAAAAACCAAAATGCCTGTCAGCCCAAGCCATCATGGGATACAAAAGACTTTTGATTTTTGCTTTCCCTCCATCAACCATATCGCCATTCCTCCTGAATGCGATACACCACGACCCGCTGCTATGCACAAGGTCTTTTTTGAATCTTAAACCGTTCTCTCAATAAATTTTTATACTGCTCGGGCACCGCCCCCTTTATGTACCAAGCAAAAACACTATAACATACCAGCCCAAGAAATGACCTTGCCACCAAAGACACAAACTCATTGCGAAATGTCAGCCATCGGCAAACAGTAAAAATTACCGATGCGCCCATGATTAGAACACAAACAGCTTTAAAATCGTAGTTGATCCTATGACGTCTCTGGACCACCCAATAAAGAAGAGCCGTCAAAAACACGTTCGAAAGCGCCGTCGCGAATGCGGCCCCGCGCACGCCAAATTTGAAGATCAAAAAATAATTCAAAACAACGTTTATAAACGCCGCGTAAACGGAACAGATCGCCATGATCCCTGTTTTTTTTAACATCAAAATCACATAAAGAACCGGCAAGGTTAAATAATAAAAAAAATTGGAAAGGGTCAAATAGAAGATCGAATGAACTGATTCGATGTATTCCGGCTGGCTGCCGAAATAGCGGATCAATATGCGAAGAATGTCTTCCGAGGCCAGCGATATAATGATCAAAAAGGCGCATCCCGCCACAACGAGAAGGCTCAGTAAATTCTTAAACATCTCGTCGGTTTGCTCGCGGGTTTTTTGGGCAATGTAAGCGAAGATCACGGGTGGCAAAAGCAAGTTCACGGGACGAAAAACGAACATATTGAATATCTTTGAGAACATTTCCGCCGTTGAATAAATGCCGACATAAAACCGGCCCAACATAAAATTAATCATCAATTTATCTGTGGATTGCAACGACCAAACCGTAAAACTTGTAATGATGAACGGCGCTCCAAGTTTTAGCAGCATCGCCATCTGAGAAATTTTCAGTTCAAAAGACATATAGCGCAGGGTCATCATGTATAAGACCGCGTTGACCACGATCATTGCAATAACGGACGATTCGAAATATCCCACGATCCCCCGCCTTAGAACAACTATAAATAAATATTTTAACGCGAAATCCACGGCCAGCCTGACAATTGACAAAAGGACGTATGCGTTGGCCCTCTTTTCCATGCGAAGAATGTTAAAAGGAATATCAACGATCAAAAGAAGCGGAATGAGGAGCCCAACCATCTGGACTTCACGGACATAAACATCTGAGGAAAAAAATGTCGCAGAGATCTCGCCCGCGTAAAACAAAACCGGGGCCGCACAAACAACAGAGCTGATGCAGTACCAAAAAAAGACATTGCCAGACAGCGCCCCCCTGTCTCGTCCCTCCGCCTCATTAAAATACTGGCTTTGGATCGAATTGATCAACCCGCAGCTGATGAAGGTAGAGACCAGCGTCACGCCGACCAGAAGGACATTGATGACCCCGTAATCCGCCGGAGAAAACTGGTTTAAGAATAACGGAAGAAAAAGAAAGTTAATGGCCGATTGGACAACATTCCCAAAGCCGTATACCAAAAAACGCCTGAATTCTTTTATGATCAGCATAACTGTTTTGGCCGCCCCACCGAAAATCCGGCCTATGGCCCTTTAATACAACCGTTGAAAAATTATCCCGCTCTTTCAACACGCTATAACTTGAAATTGACGATCTGCTCATAACGAGCGTTGCCTCTCTTTAAAAGAAGCAAATTGATGTGATACATTTTTTTCTCTCGATACTTCGCCAAAATTTCATCCGCGCTGTTTATTTTCTTGAGAAAATTTTCTGTGCTTTTCTCAGAATCATAGTCATCCGAGATTTCAAACATTTCAAACCCAAACTCCGCAGTGAGCTGAACTAAAAGCCGCTCAGGAGAATTCCCCATTTTTTCAATCAAAAGAGGAAAGAACTCCATGATGATCTTGGTATTCCGGCATCCTTTTAAAGTTTCTTTCATGCCGTTGATCGCCAAAAATTCCGCCCCCTCCACGTCAATCTTTATTAAATCAACCTCCGAAATGTTCTGCTCCCTTAAAAACGCATCAATTGATATTGTCGGGACGTCAACTGCAGTGATCCGCTCTTTGTCAAATTTTGCATTGGTCTCATAGGAAGTGATCCCTTCGGACTGCCTAATCGTGTGATGGCCGGTATCATAAGGACAAATATACAAGGTCGTTTTTCCATCCTTGTCCGAAGCTGCTTTCTGAAAAGGGTTCATCTGCGTGTATCCATTAAGCTCTTTATTCTTTACAAGACAGGAAAAGTTTCTCGGTTCCGGCTCAAAAGAAAAGACTTTACCGCTCGGCCCGACGATCTTGGCGGCGAGCAAGCTGAAATAGCCGATGTTCGCCCCCAGATCAAGATAAGTCTGGCCCCGCTGAAGAAGCTCTCGTTCGATCATCCATGTCGTATGCTGTTCATGGATCCGGTTGGCCGCGTAAATCCGAAAAGTTTTTCTCAGGTCACGGTCTGGTTCGTTCACGTTCAGATACATCTTGCTGCCATTGATCTCCAGAACTTTCGGCTTAAAATAAAAGATCCAGGGAAAAACGTATTTAAAATAATGATAACTCTCCACAAGATACGGCACTTTTTCCAAAAACATTCTTAATTTTGATTTGGTCTCCATTATCCCTCCTTCAACAAAAAAGTTCATTCCGGCATTCTGGTATCATCCCTGTATGATTTTTTCATAAAGGGCCTCTGTTTTTTCCATCTCTTTGTAATAATTGTTACGCTCTTCGATGACCCTCCTTCCGGCTCTGGCAATGTCCTTTGCATAAGCCGGGTCCTTAAGCAAATCAACCACTTTTTGGGCCAATTCACGATGATCGCTCAAAGGAAACAAAAATCCACTGACCCCATTCTCAACCCACTTCCCATTCTCTCCAAAATCTGTTACAACGACAGGAACCTCACAGGCCATTGCCTCAGCCGTGCTGGCGGCCAAACCCCCATCCGAGAGGGACGTTGATACGTATACATCCGCAGAAGCCACGACCTTTTGCATTGCTTCATCGGAAAGGCCTTCCAAGAACCTTACCTTTTCTGTTATTCCGAGCTCTTGCACGAGTTGAACAAGTTTTGGCTTTTCTTCGCCTCTCCCTACGGCAACAAAACGCGCACTTCCATATTCACGTAAAATTTCAGGAATGGATAAAATAAACGTTCGAACATCATAGATGGGCTTCAGTGCCCGCAAACTCAACACAATGGAAACACCCTCTTCAAATCCCAGTTCTTTCCAGATGGAACGGTCTTTCCGGTCCGGGTGAAATTTACGCACATCCGTTCCAAAATAAATAAGCTGAACTTTCGCCTGATCCGCCCCCAGCTCAATAAGCTTATCCTTCAAATGACGGGCGTCACAAATAAACAAGGATCCTTGCGGCAAAAATTTACGAATAAAGCATGAAATGAAAAACTTCTTCGTATTAATGAGAATATCCGAACCCCAGGGCGTAATGACAAGCGGAAAAGAAAGCCCCCAAAAAAGAAAATAATGCGCAAAACTAACCCAATGAACATGGATAAAATCGGGATTGGTTTTACGAATAAAGCTCCGGGCCCTGCTGATGATCGGAACAAAAAACAGACATTTCTTCCAAAACCCCCCAGGCAGTCGTATTGTCATCACATTAACATTCGTAAGCTCAACAGTCTGCTCCTCAAAATTGAGCACATAAACTTCGTTCGTTCCCTTATCCGCAAAGTATTGGATCCACCGCCTCGAATGAACGCTGTTTAATGGGGCAACAAATAAAATCTTCATCCTCTGACCACACACTTTCTAATTCACCGTTATGATTTCAAAAACTCGTTCCTTCTCTTCTCAAACTCCTGGTTCGCACTTTCAAAATCAGCATGCTGGCCAATATCAATCCAAAAATACGGATCTTCTGACCTGTAGGCAAAGATATCTTCACCGTCCTGGATCATCTTTTCCACTAGAATGTTAAAATCCAAACGCTCATTTTGCGGAATATACTGAAGCGCCCTTCGGTTGTATATATAAACACCCATATTATCCTGAAATGTATAGGTCGGCTTCTCAATGAATTCCTTCACGCGATCTTGCCCGTCAATTTCGAGGATCCCCAGGCTCATCTTGATTTTTTTCTGACCGGCGGCAATGCTCAAAGAAGATTTTTTCTGCTTGTGGAACAAAAAGAAATCCTGAAAATTCAGCGTCGTAAGAATGTCTCCGTTAATAACAAGAAAATCATCTTCCAATCCATCAATCAATGAGAGCGCCCCGGCGGTGCCGAGCGGCTTGCTTTCGAGCACATAACGGATGTTCACATCTTTTGGGACCCTCGAATCATTCTTCAGATACACTTCGATCAAATTCCCTAAATACCCAAGGCAAATGACCACGTCTTTAAAATTGTAATACGCCAACTGCTGAATGATCGTTTCAATGATCGGCTGCCCTCCGACAGGCAACATCGGCTTGGGGAACACCAGCGTGTACGGCGCCAATCGCGTTCCCTGGCCTCCGGCTAATATAACGGCTTGCATCGTCTACCTCACTTTCAATGAAAAAATTTCGTTAATGCATCAATCACGTACCCCACCTCATCTTCTGACAAGGCAGGATGCATTGGGAGCGAAAGCACTTCGCGGGAAATCGCCTCAGTGTTCGGCAAACTGAAATGTGTCAACCCCAAAGCCCGATGGTGATGTGTCGGTTTTGGCCATGAGATCAGGGTTCCGATCTGTTTATCATTAAGATATTTGACCAATTCATCCCGCCGTTGAGTTCGTATGACATAATTCTGGTAGACGTCATAATGCCCCTCCTCCACCGGCGGCGGAGGCAGCACCAAGCCGGGCAGGGAAGAAAGCCCATGATGATACGTAGCGGCAATCTTTCTTCGGTTCGCAACGATCTCCGGCAGATGCTTCATCATGACGGTTAAAACAGCTGCCTGAAGATTATCCAGACGGCTGTTCCATCCCCAAAAAAGGATCTCTCCTTTCGCCCTATCCTGGCCATTATCTCGCATGCACTTTAATCGGTAATTCAATTCTGGATCGCTTGTCGTTATGGCCCCACCATCTCCAAAACACCCGATAACCTTAAACGGATAAAAACTGTTCGTTGAAAGTGCGCCCATTGATCCTGATTTCTTCCCGTTAAACATCGCGCCGATCGCTTGAGCAGAGTCTTCAATAATGAACAATCGATGCTTTGCAGCCAACTCCTGCACCCGATCCATCCGGCATACACGGCCGTTAAGATGCACGACAATGATCGCCTTGGTTTTTCGGCTAATCGCACGCTCCAAACAATCAACATCCATATTGTAATCATCCGCAACATCCACAAGGACCGGCGTCGCGCCAGCATGAACGATCGAGGCGACCGTCGCAACAAACGTATGGGAAACCGTAATGACTTCATCCCCGGGACCGATCCCAAGGACCTTTAAAGCCATATTAAGCGCGTCACTCCCATTGGCTACACCGATCGCGTGTGGAACCCCCGTAAATTCAGCGAACGCATTCTCAAAATCGATCAAATCCTGACGCATAATAAAATCAGCCCGCTGGAAAATGACGCCCTCCAGGACCCCTCTGATCTCTTGTTCATAACCACTGATCTGCCTTGGCAGATCGACAAAAGGAACCTTCATAGAATCACCTTTCTCAATGATTGGATATCAACTGAAGAACTTTTTCCACGATCGTCTGGCTCGTTGGATAATACGCTTTCTCCAACAAACACGAAGCCGGCGCCGGTGAATCCGGCAAAGCGATCCGCTCAATGGGCGCTTTTAAATCCTGAAATCCGAGATTCGCCACTAAAAAACCCACCTCGGCAGCAATCCCACCGGTCTCCCATCCGCCATCAACAACCAATAACCGTCCGGTCTTCCTGACCGACGCCAAGACCGTCCCATGATCGATCGGTTTAACGGCCCGCAGATCGATCAGTTCCACCTGAACCTGTCTCTCCCGTAAAGACTCAACAGCCTTTTTGGCTTCTTCCACCATATAAGAAGACGCGACGATGGTGGCATCTTTTCCCTCAGACACCACTTTCGCCCCCGTAAGCGGCACAGTATAGCCCTGCTGCGGAACATCAGACTCTTGCTCATACAACCACCTGTCCTCAATAAAAATAAGCGGGTCGTCCTGTTTCACCGCGGCCATCAGCATGCCTTTGGCATCATAAGCGTTAGAGGGCATTACGACTTTAAACCCCGGAGCATGCATGAAAAACGCCTGCAAAGCCTGGGAATGCTGAGCGGCCTGTTCTCCGCCCCGATTAATAATTGCCCGGATCACCAATGGAACAGGCGCATGACCCCCCAAAGAAAAATTATAAATCGCAGCATGATTAAAGATCTGATCCATGGCGTAATACATAAAATCCATCCTCGGAAAAGTCAAAATCGGACGCAGGCCGGTCAATGCAGCCCCGATGGAAATCCCAGTGATCCCGCACTCTGACACGGGCGTATCGATCATCCTGCGTTCACCAAACCGGTCAAGCAGCCCCGTCAACGTGTTACCTACATACCAAGGCGTATTGACGCCGACCCCAATCTGAAAAACACGCTCGTCACTTTCCATGATCTGATGGAAAGCCTCATTGATCGCGCATGAATAGGATAACATTCTCATTTTAAAACGCCGCCTTTTCAGTTTTAGCCAAAGGGAGCGGACTCTGCTGAGCAAAGGACACCGCCCTCTCGATCTCAGCCTCCACTCCTTTTTTCATATCCTCATACTGACGTTCCGAAATCTTCCCCCGCCTGAACAAAACACGCTTAAGAAACTTTATGGGGCACTTTTTCTTCCAGAACTCCACATCCTCTTTTTTTCGATGCCCGACGTCCAGATCTTCCATATGGCCGACATGCGCCAGCCAACGGTATGTCATGCATTCCAACAGCGCAGGGCCCTCGCCCCGTTTGATTCTTTCAATAAGCCATTTTGAAGCGTTATAAATTTTTATGGGATCATTCCCGTTAATACGCCTGGTCCTTATCTTAAAATTCTTTACCCTTTCATAGACCTTCGTATTTGACTGCCGCTTAAAATCCGGAAGATGCGTAGAAAACAGATTGTTCTCGCAAACGAATAATATCGGCAATTTATACAGAGCCGCGAAGTTGACCGTTTCATAGAACACGCCCTCATCCGTGGCTCCATCGCCAAAAAAGGCCACCGAAACAACGCTATTGTTTTTTGTAAGAAAACTTGTAAGCGCCGCACCGGCCGCGATCGGGATCGTTCCGGCAACGATTGCCGAGCTCCCCATAAAACCCGCGTTAACATCAACCACATGCATGGACCCACCGTAACCTTTAGAACAACCCGCTTCCTTCCCATGTATTTCCGCCATCAAGCTGTTAAGGTCCCCTTGTTTAGCAATGTAGTGTCCATGGCTGCGGTGTGTGCTGAAAACATAATCCTCCCTGTTTAAATTTGCGCATACGGCAGAAGCGATCGCCTCTTGGCCGACATACAAATGGACCGGGCAACGGACTTCTTTCCGGGCGGCCATTTCCGCCACCCTTTCCTCGAATAAACGAATGGTCAACATTGTTTTCAAAATGCCTTCCAGCACTTTATCATCGGCCCTGCCCATAATATTCATAAAAAACCACCCTCTTAAAAATATTAAATGTTAAAAATCTCTGTTTTATACCGTTCCAGGACCCCTTCCGTTCGAAACCATTTGATCGTAGCTTCCAGTCCCCGCTCCAAAGAATACTTCGGCCGCCAATCCGTCAGTTCAAAAATCTTTTTATTACAACCAAGCAAACGTTCCACTTCACTCCTGGCCGGCCTTTTCCGTTCGGCTTCAGCTACAATTTTAACCTTAGATCCCGTCATGGCAACGATCTTCTGCACAAGTTCGCCCATTGAAATCTCTTTTTGAGAAGCAATATTGATTTCTTCTCCTATCGTTCTCTTCGATTCCGCGATCTTGATGAAACCATCAACCACGTCCGCCACATAGTTCAGATCCCTCGTCGGGTGTAAACTTCCCAAAGAAATCGTTTTTTTGCCCGATAAGATCTGTGTCATGATCGTTGGTATGATCGCCCGGGCGGATTGCCGGGGCCCATACGTATTAAACGGCCTTACAATCGTGACCGGCATGTCAAAACTCCGCAAAAATGATTCCGCAATACGATCAGCCCCGATCTTGGAAGCTGAGTACGGTGATTGTCCTTGAAACGGATGCCGTTCATCAATGGGAACATACTGGGCCGTGCCATAGACCTCAGAGGTCGATGTAACGAGCACCCTGCGGCAACCTTCATCCAAGGCCGCCTGCAGGATATTTAAAGTCCCTTTAATATTCGTATCAACATAACTGTCCGGCGAGTGGTAACTGAACGGGATCCCTATAAGGGCCGCCAGATGAAAGACCGTATCAACACCTTTAATTGCTTTTCGAACGCCGTTGGGGTCACGGATATCCCCCGGGACGACATCGATCTTCTTTAAAATATTCTTCGGAAACGTGTCCAGCCAGCCCCAACTGTTAAAAGAATTGTAATACGCAAACGCCCTCACATCATGGCCGGAGGCCGCAAGCATCTCGACCAAATGGCTTCCAATAAAACCATCCGCCCCGGTTACCAGTATTTTCTTAAGTTTCATGATTCCCCACCTGTTTGCAATTTTTTCCGACCAAAGGGTCCCCCTACTCCATCCCCCGGCAACGATCACAACAGCGATCATCCGACTTGCCGCCTTTCAAAGGAACACCGCACTTGCAGGCCCAGCCGACCTGGCGCGCAGGCACGCCGACCACCACCGCATGATCAGGGACATCAGCCTTGACGACCGCCCCGGCACCGACAAAGGCGTAGCGACCGATCGTCACACCGCATACGATCGTGGCGTTCGCTCCGATCGAGGCCCCTTTTTTGACGGTCGTCGGCAAAAATTCATCTTTCCGTTCAACAAAAGCCCTCGGCGTATAAACATTGGTAAAAACACACGACGGCCCGCAAAAAACATCATCTTCCAGCGTCACGCCCTTATAAACCGACACGTTATTCTGGATCTTGCACCCGTTACCGATCGAAACCTCAGGCCCGATGGAAACGTTCTGGCCGATCACACAATTTTTCCCGATCCTGGAATTCTTAAGAATGTGGGAAAAATGCCAGATCTTCGTCCCCTCCCCGATCTGGCAGGGCTCATCCACATATGATGATTCATGCACAAAATATGTCTTGTTCTGATCCATAACCTTGTCCTTTTTATAACATGCTCTGCTCAGCGGCTTCCAGCACCTTTAAGACCTTCAGGCCCTCTCGGCCGTCGGTCAAAGGCGCTTGCCGGCTCTCACAGCATGAACAAAAATGTTTCAGCTCCTCTTTGAGCGGTTCCGCTTTCTCGATAGGCACGACCTGGTATTCCGCTTTGCGAGCGACGGGGATCTTGCCGTCCTTCCAGTCGATCTTATGCGGATATAAAACAAGCTTCTCCTCTTTTTGGTCATCAAACACGGCCATGGCCCCAGAACCCACAATGACCAGCTTTTGCTCTTTGAACGGATGAAGCCAGCTGACAAACACGTGCGCTTTGACCCTGTTTTTGAATTCCAGATGCGTCAAAGTGACATCCGTGATCGGCGCGTTCAAGTAACTTCCGCCAAAACACGAAACACTGACCGGTTCTTCATTAATGAGCGAAAGGATGACCGAAATATCGTGCGGAGCGAAGCTCCATAAAATATTTTCTTCCACGCGCAGTTTCCCGATGTTCAGGCGGTTCGAATAAATATACTGGATCTTCCCCAGCTCTCCCCCTTTGATCATGTCCTTGAGCTTGCGCACAGCCGGATGGTATTGCAGGATGTGCCCGACCATGAGGATGCGCTTATGTTCTTCCGCCAAAAAGACGATCTCCTCTCCCTGCGCGACGGTTAACGACAGCGGTTTTTCGACAAACACATCCTTACCGGCCAGGATCGCTTGCTTCGCCAGCTCATAATGGGTCACCGCCGGAGCTGAGATCACGACCGCCGAAACCGCCGGATCCTGAATGACCTCATCAGGCGAGGTCGTAAAACCGACCTGCGGATATTCTTTTTTCCTCGTTTCGATCAGCCCTGCGTCGCGGTCACAGGCCACCAGCAGAACACCGAGTTCATTGAGATTCCGCAATACATTATTTCCCCAATACCCCAGGCCGATCATTCCGATATTCTTTGCCTGACCCATTCCAACACCGTCCTTGATAAAATTAAGACCGCGCTTAAAGGTCTACCCATTTCTTAACAACTTGACCTACTTCAAACTCCCGGGCCAATTGCTTAGCCTTTAGGGCAAAGGCCGCATGGCCTTCATCACAGGCTCTTTCGATAGCGTGGACTATTCCGTCCGCTGAAACGTCCTCCGCCAGAATCCCGCAGCCATGTTTCTCGATCAAACTTTTCAGATCGCCGACAGGCGTAGAAATCACCGGGACACCGCTTTGAAGGGCGTCCGAAAAAACAACCGGTATACTTTCAATGCGTGACGGAATGATCAAGTATCCTACCTTACGAAACACATCGGCCAAATTTTGCGCATCAATAGCGCCGTTGAATTCAACAATATCCCGGAGGCCATGTTCGTCGATAAACGACTCCAGCGATTCTTTCAATGGCCCTAATCCATACATATGAACCAGCAGCCTTTTTCGATAAGGTTCCCGCAACTTCAATAAGGCCTCCAGCAACAGATCCGGCCCCTTATTGACATGATACCGGCCAACGAACACCATGTGCAAACGCCCTGCGCCATAACGTCCGTCCTCAATCTCTCTCGGTTTAGGAAGGACCCGCGAAGACGGAAGAAAACCGCACGGGCGTCCTGTGATCTCTTCCACCGAGCGGCAGAGCTCAAGCCCGTCCGCGAAAACACGATCAGCATGACCGATGATCTTTTTTAAGAACCACTTCCCAAAGAACGGGATCTTTTTTATCCTCCAGATATCCGACCCCAAAGCCCACACATCATACGGCTTATTCAATTCCTTCTTCATCCAACAGCCGAGCAGCCCCGAAGGCACCGCCCACATGCACAGCGTTCGATCGATCTGATATTTCTGGTGATCCTCAATAACTTTTTTTCTGGCCAGCCTGAAAAAATTAAAAATGATCCGCAGATTCCGGATCGAAAAAAACTTTAAGGACGCCAGCTCCTGGTCCCCGCCATCCCACGGCAAGGGATCAATGACCAGCCCTTCATCCGGTTCATACGACGGCTTTCTGCCCACCGGCTGCACAATGACCTTATGACCCTGGTCCCGCAGTTCCAAGGCGAATGACCTCACAAACAGGCCCGCTGTTCCTGACGGGTCCTCCGGATAAGCTGGATACGAACTTGTAATGATCTGAACGTTCATGAACTTAAAATATCAGAAACAGCTTCCACCACATCTTCCAGGTCCCGGTCTGTGAGCTTGGGAGAAATGGGGATACTGACTGTCTGCGATCCATAACGGGCGGCGTGAACAAAATCCTCAGACCTCCACCCGAACCTTTTTTGATAATACGGATGCTCGGGGATCGCGCAATAATGCACACCGACCCCGATCTTCCGCTTTGTCATTTCTTCCAGGAACCGGTCCCGGCTCACCCCCGCCTTGGAAGGATCGATCTCGATCGTGAACAAATGATAAGCATGCTTGCTCCCCGGATCCACCGGTGCCGGCAGACCGACAGGCAAACTCTTCAAACGGTCCATATAGAACTGCCAGATCTGGGAACGCCTTTGCCAGAAGAGGTCGATCTTCTTGATCTGATGGATCCCCATCGCCGCCTGCAGGTCCATCATGTTATATTTGAACCCAAGCTCGGTCATAAAATAATGTTTATATCCCTTATCAGAAAACCTTTGCCACGCGTCCGCGCTGAGCCCGTGAAGCGCCATGATCTTGATCGCCTGGATCCATTCGCTCTTATGGGTTATCGCCATGCCGCCTTCCCCTGTGCTGATATTCTTGGTCGCGTAAAAACTGAAACATCCAATATCCCCCAGTGTGCCGGCTTTCTGCCCATGGTACTCCGTTTCCAGCGCGTGGGCGCAATCTTCAATAACATAAAGATGATGCCGCGATGCGACCGCCAGGATCTCATCCATCTTGCAAGGGCGTCCGGCAAAATGCACGATCAGGACCGCCCTGGTCCTGGGCGTGACCTTTCGTTCAATATCCTCAGGATCAATGTTCAATGTTACCGGGTCAATATCCGCCAGGACCGGCGTTGCCCCAGCATGAATGATCGCGTTGACCGTGGCACAGAACGTCATTGCCGTCGTGATGACCTCATCCCCCGGTTTCAAGCCCAACGCCAGGCAGGACAAATGCAAAGCCGCCGTGCAGGAATGGACCGCGGCTGAATAAGGAATGTTTTTATATTGGGCAAACGCCGTTTCAAAAAGTTTGACCTTAGGGCCGGTCCCGATCCAGGACCTGCGCATCGAATCCAGCACTTCCTCCTCTTCCTCCGGCCCAAAATACGGGCTTCCAAAAACAAGAAACTCCGTTCTCATCAGATTCCTTTCATAACGAATTCAAGGTCCTGTCCTGAACAATGCGGAGAAGATATTCACCATACGATGTTTTAATCTGATGTGCCATTTTTGTCAGCTGTTCAGCGCTAATATACTTCATACGATAAGCGATCTCCTCCACGCATCCGATCTTCAATCCCTGGCGGTCCTCGATGGTCTTAATAAAAAGAGACGCATTGATCAGCGATTCATACGTGCCTGTATCAAGCCAGGCATACCCCCGTCCCAGCAGTTCCACATGCAACGCGCCTTTCTCCAGATACAATTTGTTCAAGTCTGTAATTTCAAGTTCTCCCCGCTGAGATGGCTTGACCTGCTTGGCGTATTCCACGACATTCTGATCATAAAAATATAGGCCTGTGACAGCCCAGTTGGACTGAGGCTGGGCCGGTTTTTCTTCAAGCGAGATCACCTTGTTGGAAGAATCAAACTGAACCACTCCGTAACGTTCAGGGTCCTTCACATAATATCCAAAAATCGTAGCCCCCTTATTATTGGCCGCCGCTGTTTGAAGGATGGCCCTTAAACGGTCTCCATAAAAGATATTGTCCCCTAAAATAAGCGCGACCGGACTTCCTTTAATGAAATCTTCTGCGATCAAAAACGCCTCGGCAATCCCCTTAGGCTCATCCTGCACAGCATAGGACAGCGTCAGCCCAAGATCCCGGCCATCGCCAAAGATCGCGCGGAAATTCTCAACATATTCCGCCGATGCAATAATAAGAATGTCTCTGACCTTGGCAAGCATCAGCGCCGACAACGGATAATAGATCATCGGCTTATCATAGATAGGCAGAAGTTGTTTGCATATCCCTTTTGTGATCGGATGAAGGCGGGTTGCCTTTCCTCCGGCGAGAATGATCCCTTTCATACGCGTTCCTTTGTCTTCTGAACTTTATACACCTTGCTCCAATGGTCTTTCAATGAGCGGGCCTTCCTGAGCAGCCAACCCTGATGGTCCAGGCACCAGTCCACCGTCAGCTCCAGCCCCTCTTCAAAAGGCACTTGCGGCTGCCAGCCCAACTTTTTGATCCGGGCGATATCCACAGAATAACGGAAATCGTGGCCGGGCCGGTCCTTGACATATTGGATCAACCGCTCAGGCTTGTTCAAACATGCCAGGATCATCTTAACGGTCTTTATATTCGGCTGTTCAAAACCGCTGCCGATATTATAAATTTCGCCCACACAGCCTTTGCTCATAACGCACTCGATGGCGCGGGCGCAGTCCTCCACATACAGCCATTCCCGGACCTGCTCCCCCTTGCCGTAGACCGGGACTCTCTCATCAGAAAGGGCCTTGAGGATCACCACCGGGATCAACTTCTCAGGATATTGCCATGGCCCGTAATTGTTCGATGGACGGATGATAATCGCCGGAAATGAGAATGTCCGTATCGCGGCCCGGACCAGCAATTCCGCTCCGGCCTTGGTCGCCGCATAAGGATTGTTGGGCTGAAGCGGCGATTCAAATTCTTTAAAATGACCCTGCCGATGGTCTCCATAGACCTCATCGGTCGAAATATGCAGGAATCGCTTGACGCCAGAATCCATGCTCAGCTGGACCATCAGCTGTGTCCCGACGACATTGGTCTGTATGAACGGGCGGGCATCCAAGATGCTTCTGTCAACATGAGTTTCAGCGGCGAAATGAACAACAATATCAGGCCGTTCCTTTTTGAATATCGTCCTCATCCTTTCGGCCTGACAAATATCCGCCCGGTGAAATCCGGCCTGCGGCAAGACCTCCTTAAGCCGGCCTCGGTCCCCGGCATAGGTCAGACGGTCCACAATGCAGACACGGTAACCTTTTTGCACCAAGAGCCGGCAATAAGCACTGCCGATAAATCCGGCCCCACCGGTAACAAGAATCTTTTCTTTTCTTTTCAAAGGGGGCATATTCTTTCTAAACTGTCTTTCGTGTAAATTCTTGGACCGCCGCGATCACCAGATCTTGTTCTTCTGTGGTCAAAAACGGATGCATCGGCAAGGCCAGGACATGTTCGCACAGCTTTTCCGTGACCGGAAAATCACCTTGTTTGTACCCGTACTTTCTAAGCGCGGTCTGAAGATGCAGCGGCTTGGGATAATAAACGGCGGTCGGGACCTGCTTTTGCTTCAAATATTCCTGAAGTTCATCACGGCGTTGCGCCTGGATCACATACTGGGCGAACACGGAGCGGTTAGACGCATCAATATGTGGCGTCACACAGCATGAAGACAGCCGCTGAGTGTAATAATCCGCTTTTTTCTGGCGATCTTCCACCTCCTGCGGAAAATACTTGAGCTTCACCAGAAGGACCGCTGCCTGGATCGTGTCCAGACGGCTGTTAACTCCGACACAAGCATGGTCATACTTATGTAAACCCTTTCCATGCAGCCTGATCGATCTCATCACCTGCGCAAAACCATCATCATCGGTAAAAACAGCTCCTCCGTCGCCAAAACACCCCAAAGGTTTCGCCGGAAAAAACGATGTGCAACTGATATGGCCCAGTGAACATGCCTTGCGCCCTTTATACTCCGCCCCGAATGACTGGGCCCCGTCTTCGATCACGAACAGATTATAATGCCTTGCGATCGAATGAAGCGCATCATAATCCGCGCACTGCCCAAAAATATCAACAGCAATGATCCCTCTGGTCTTTCCGGTAATGACCTCCTGTATCCTGGAAGGATCAAGATTATACGTTTTGGGATCGATATCCACAAAGACCGGAACAGCTTTCAAGAACGCAATCGTCTCCGCCGCCGCGATAAAGGAAAATGGGGTCGTAATGATCTCGTCCCCTTCCTTTACGCCATAGGCCAGGAGCGCCAGAAGCAAGGCGTCTGTCCCGGAAGCACAGGTTATGGAATGTTTCACGCCGACAAAATGGGACAGTTCGCTTTCAAGCGTTGCGACCTCCTGCCCCATGATAAAGTTCGCTTTTTGGACGACACCAAAAATAGCGGAATCGATCTCCTGCTTATAAATTTCGTATTGCCGCTCCAGATCTATTAACTGCATTCTCCCTGCCTCTCATGCCGCGATTGATAAAAAACACAGCGGGGCCACCCGCTTGCTTATTTTTCCATTTCGATCCGCTTGATCCTCAAAAGAACATCTTCCAACAATCTGCGGTTGACGGAGATCAGATCCGCCACCAGGCCGATTACCAGAAGCTGGATCCCGGCGATGACGCACACTGAGGCAAACAGCAATGACTGAATGTGTCCTCCTCCCTCTCCAGCCCAATAGAACAATAAAAACCGCCATCCAATCAAGCCTCCTACGCAAAGCGCGATCACGCCCAAATTCATGAACATCCTCATCGGATTGAACATCGCCCAAACACGGACCATGGTCACGATGGAACGGCTGATATATTGCGGAATATTCTTGAAAAGTCTCGACGGACGGTGAACGGGATTGGTCTGAATGGTGATATTTTCAATGGCAAGGTTCTTATACGCCGCCTGAATAATGGACTCGATCGTGTATGTATAATTGGAAACAATGTTCAGCCGCAGGGCCGCCTCACGGTTATACGCCCTAAAGCCGGTCGTGGCATCCGGAACATCCGCCCCCGAAAGCTGACGGACCACCGCGCTCCCGATCCGCTGCAGCCTTTTTTTGATCCAGGAGAATTGTTTGACGTTCTCAATATCACGATTACCGATCACAACATCCGCCCGGCCTTCCACGATCGGCCGCACCAGCCGCGGAATATCCTCTCCCTTATACTGGCCATCCGCGTCCGTGTTAACAATAATATCCGCGCCTTTTTTTAAACAAGCATCCAGCCCAACCTGAAAGACCGTTGCCAGCCCTTTGGTCTTGGTCAGACGAACAATGTGGTGAACACCATGCTGCGCGGCCACCTCAGAAGTCCCGTCCGTACTGCCGTCATCGATCACAAGGACTTCGATCATATCAATTCCTGGAATTTGCTTGGGTAGGGCGGCCAGGGTATGCGGAAGGCTTTCCGCCTCGTTAAGGCATGGGATCTGAATGATCAGCTTCATAAATTCCCCTTTGAATTATATATATAAGTATATTTATTTTAAGGATGTTTTGCAAATGCGACAAGACAAAAAAGAGATTTCCTTAAACGACAGGAAAGAGGGACGCCCAAAGGTTGGCAGCCTGGAAAACAAGGACACTCATGATCCAGGCTAATGCGAACATGTAAAAAGCCGCCAAATACGCCCATTTTGTTCCGATTTCCTTGCGAATGGTCGCAAGGGTTGGCAAACAAGGGATATATAAAGCCACCATCACCAAAAACGCGTAGGCTGAAGCCGGTGTAAAATGCTGGACCAAAACGGCCGGAAGCGCCCCCTCCTGCGCGCCATAGAGCGTTCCCAGGATCCCGACAACGGTTTCTTTGGCCATGACACCAAAAAACAGCGCAACCCCTGCTTGCCAGAAGCCGTAGCCGGCCGGCGTAAAAACCGGGGCCACGATCTTTCCGATACGCCCGATGATGCTCGCCTCTGAAGCGTATTCCACGCCCCAGGGCAGCGAAGCCAGGAACCAGGTCAGGACCACAAAGATAAAAATGATCGTCCCTGCTTTTTTCACAAACATTAAGGCTTGGACCCACATGTGCATGAGAACATCTTTCAAAAGCGGCAACCGATACGGGGGCAATTCCATGATCAAAGGCGCGGTCTCCCCTTTGAACAAAACCTGTCTGAGCAGCTTAGCCATAACGATCGCCATGACAATGCCTAAAAGATACAAAGAAAAAACGACCAGGCCCTGATTCTCTTTGAAAAACGCGCCGGCAAACAGCGTGTAAACAGGAAGCCTCGCCGCGCAGCTCATCAAGGGCAAAACCATGATCGTCAAGACCCTGTCTTTGCGGGATCCCAGGGTCCGTGCCGCCATGATACCCGGGATGCTGCAGCCGAAACCCAAAAGCATAGGAATAAATGATTTCCCATGAAGGCCCAGGGCATGCATAAAACGGTCCATGATAAAAGCAGCCCGCGCCAGATATCCCGTGTCCTGCAAAAATGAAATTCCCAGATAAAGGAGCATGATATATGGCAAGAACGCCACAACGCTGCCCACGCCGGAAAATATGCCGTCTGAGACCAGCGAGGCCAGCCACGCAGGCAGACCAAAAGACACGATCCCCGCCGCGACTTTTGAACCGAAAAAGGTAAAAACATTTTCAATGATCGAAACGAACGGTTCTCCCACCGTGAAAACGATCCAGAACAGCGCATACATCGCGGACAAAAAGATCGGCAGGCCGAAAATCCGGTGCGTCAGCACTTTATCGATACGGTCAGAAAACGTGATCAGATCTTCCAGCGTCAATGTCTTGGTGACGCACTCAGCGACCAATCCCTTAATAAAGGCGTAGCGTTTTTCCAGGACCTGGGCTTTGATGTTCACCGTGACCGATCCTTTGATCCAGGCAACATCCTGAAGGACCTCCTCCCCGCGCGGAGCCTTGCGCACGAACTCCGTCGAAGTCGGTCCCTCTTCAAGAAGCTTAACGGCCAGCGCCCGGTCCAGAAAATTGGCTTGAATCTGGGCCTCTTGCAGCTTTCGCTCCAACTGGGATATGAACGGTTCAAGTTCACCATAATCAATGCGCAACGCCTTTGAAGACTGTTTCTGCGCCTCGAATAAAATGCTCTGCAGTTCGACGATGCCCTTGTTCTGAGAAGCGACCGCCTCAACTACCGGCACACCGAGAATTTTGCTTAAATCCGCAGAACAGATCTCAAACCCTCGTCGCTTAGCAAGATCCATTTTATTCAGGCAGATCACGACACGCTGCCCCATTTCCAAAAGCTGACAGGTCAAATACAGATTGCGTTCAAGGTTAGAGGAGTCCACGACGCAGAGGACCGCATCCGGCCGCTCCTGCAGCAAAAATTCACTGGCCACCCGCTCATCCATGGAATAGGCGGTCAAGCTATAAATCCCGGGAAGGTCCACGATCCGAAAGTCCTCCCCGCCGATCCTGCAGGAGGATTCTTTCACTTCAACGGTCGTCCCCGGCCAGTTGCCGATCGTTTCACGGCTGTGGGCCAACGCATTAAAAATTGTTGTCTTGCCGCTGTTCGGATTTCCAGCAAGGCATATGGTAGGTTTCATCATAAGGATTATTTAAACGCGTTCACGCGCAGGTTTGGCAACTTTCACATCGTCACGTTTCACACCACTGAGAACTTCCACCCAGATCTTCTGGCTCATTCCCCGTCCCAGGGCCAGGCGCATCGCTTCCTTGGCAACAATGATCGGCCCCTTCGTATTCTGTATCACTTTTAAGACCTCTCCCTCCCGGATCCCCATGTGCTGCAATTGGCCTTCCAGCGTCTTTCCGGCGTCGATCTTGAGAATTCGGACCGTTTCACCAACCTGGATTTTATGGAGAAGAACCATGATGTTATCCCTTAAGACCGTTTAAAAAATCAGGGTCATGCTTTTTATAGTCCTCAAGGAGCTTGACCAGCTTATGCAGCTTGCGGACCGTTGCCCGCCCCAAAAGATGCTCCGTCCGGCAGGCATCCTCTTCAGCCTGCTTTTCCTCCACCCCCAGGACTTCATGAAAAAATTTGGTCAGCATACAATGGCGGTCATAGACTTCCCTGGCTATCTTAAGCCCCTCTTCGGTCAAATGGACGCCCTGATACTTTTCCTGAGAGACCAGGCCCCGTGTTTTCAAATGTGTTAACGCTTCCGTGACCGAAGGGGCCTTCACTCCCAGATCCTCTGCCAGGTCCTTCACGCGCACCCCCTCGCCCTCTTTTTGGAGCATATAAATACGCTCCAAATAATCCTCAAGAGCCGCCGAAACCTCATCGAATACCATTTTGCCCCCCTTGGTGGTCCAATTATATTATTAGGGCTACCTAATCTTGTCAACTAAAACTCTTAAACAAAAAAACGGCAGTTTCCTGCCGTTTTTAAAAACCATCCCCTCATGAACATTTTTCAATTATTGTTTTCCAAACGCTCCCGATGATGCCGAACCACTTTAGCCTCGACCATATAGATCACATCCTCAGCGATCGCTGACGCATTATCACAGATCCTCTCCAGATCCCGCGCGGCCAAGATCAAAGGAACCGCCCGCGGGGCCACAGAACCGTCTTTCACTATTTGTGAATCTTCTACGCGCGGCAACCACCGCGCCTGGCATTAAAAGAAACCCTTGATCTTAAGTTCGCTCTTAAAATCATAAAATTTCTGCAGATACGCACTATGATATTCCGGCTTTGCCAAATACTGCAGCTTCGTCAAACGGTTGAATTCATCGATAATATAGATCGTTAGGATCACATAGGTCGGATCCTTGGTCTCAAAAAGCGTATATTTTCCGTTAACGCCTTCCGCGATACCTATGTCACCGCTGTCGATCAGCTTGCCCGGCGTATTGGCGAGCTCATCAAGGACCTCCGGGAAGAAATCCTCTTCAAAAAGCGCCCCTTTTGATTTATACCCATAGATCGAAAAGATCGCTTGAGGAGCGCCGGTATATTCCTCTTTCTCAGGGCTGAGGAACATGACCTCCTCCCCCTTTTCCTTCTTTTCCCACCCTTCAGGCACCTTAATCTTATAATACGGTCCGCTATAGACGCTCGGGTTATAAAAATGAGCGAACAGAACGCGCGCGAAAAACAGGATCACAATAATGATCAGAAGTTTTGTCGCCAAACCCATATCAAGAAAACCGGCTCTTTTGAATCGTCGCATCATCTTTACTCCACAGGTAAAAGTTTAACCCCTGTTTCCGGATCATATTCTAGGTCCGCACTGTAACGCTTTCCTGTCGCCGGAGAATATTTCACGCGGACCTGGTCCTTCTTAAAAGAGGTTGAAATAGCTTCGATCGCGGACTTGGCTTCCGTATCATTCTGAAGGCGCTTGGCCGCCTCCCGCATTTCAGCCTCTGTCATCTCGCCACCGGTCCAGGCCCCAGCCACAGAGCCAAGCGCTGTCGCGGCATCATAAAGGTCCTCGTCCTTGCTCGTGTTAAGAAGATTCCCTCCTTCGACCGCCAAGGATGAAGGCCTGCGGGCCGAAGCGCATCCAGCCCCTAAAAAAACAACCGCTATGATCAAAAACGTCCGGCAATTCATATCATGCTCAGTATAAAAGACATCCTTAAGAAACAAAAGCTTTTTCCCGAAATATTCCCTGTTCAGCGGTTGGGACGATAAAGAACCGGATTTCCAGCGAACGAATATCCGCTTTCCGCCATCCGTCGCTCCGCGCGCTTCAGCTCATCAACAAATTTTTGTTTGCCGGTTTCCGCGCCAGGGACATCCAGATCTTTGGGTTTTAATCCACAAACCTTTCGATAGTGTTTATAATGTTTTTGCAAATTCCCCTGGATGCGTTTTAACGTTGTCGGTTGACGCAAGAACCGTAATGTCTTACTCCGCCATTCTTCAATATGCGTCTGATCGATCGACTTGGGAAGATCGGCGATATCCGTTCCCAATTGCCGGGCTGACGGCATATCGACCTCCTGACACAAAAATTTCAGCATGTGCCAAACATCATAAAGGTCTTTTTTTGTTTTGATCTCTTTATGCTTCAACCAGACAAAGGCGTGCAGCCGCCGGCTCCAATCCCACCACTTCCACGGGCTTTGCATGTCCAAAGCGGGCACCAAAAAGAGATCCTCTTTTAACAGCAAAGAGCCGAACACCCCCGGCGGCTTGCCCAGTCTTCTCTCTTTTAGGGTCGTCCGGTAAACGCCGCACGTCGGGCTTCCTTCCATAAAAATGAACGCGTCCAGCTTGGAACGCTCCATGATGGACAGGGCCTCTTGGCAGGCCTCCTTCAGTTGAAAAGACACATCCATCCCTTTACGGTTCTTGACTTTTGCCTTCCCCTGCCAAAAATCCTCGCCGTTGCCGCTGACCAGCCGCACCGGATCCCTTGGAACGCCTAAGCCAGCCATCACTTCGGGGCAGACCGGGACCCATGTGTAATCATGTCCTTGCCGGCCCAGGTCAGAAACATAATCCCAACCCCGATAATTCCAGCGGGTCTTCGCGCCAAACGTGCAGGCGCTGATGCCGATCCGTATTTTTTCCTTAAGAATGAATTCCATGCTCGCCTTTTCCGGATTTGTATTTTAAAACGACCGTTAAAGTTCCAATTTTTTAGACGGCTTGTCCTTGTCAATGCCTTTCAGGCGCCAGACGACCGGATTAGGATTGCTGATCATGCGTATGACCGGGGCATCCGGCGGGGTCTGCCCGCTTTCGATCCGCGCGCGCTGACAGACCTCTCCCCACGTCTTCAACTTCTCCGAGACCCGGTGTTCAACCTCCACCGTTCTTCCGTTGTGCTCGCAAAGATACTGATAGAACATATCCGGTGTTTCCTGTCACACTTCTAAATTCAACCACTGCTTAGCGGCCAATCCGACAAAAAAGTTCAGCGTGGCCACCCCCAGGCTGATGACGAGCATTTCCATAAAATGCTTGCGAAAATTCAGGTCCTTGGCAACAGAGATGTAGTAATTAAAAACCGCGATGACGCTGATCGCGGCGACCAAGGCCCATGCCAGGCAAATGAACGGATTACTCAGAACAAAATACGGTGAGATCAAAAGGACCACCACCCCCACATACGCGATCCCTGTATAAATGCAGGCCTTTAAAGGATGCCGGCCTTCCGCTTCTTCTTTGGTCGACAAATATTCAGAGGCCGCCATCGAAAGCGATGCGGCCACCCCAATGATCAATCCCGAGGCCGCGATCAACTTTGTGTTCTGAAGCGCAAGCGTGAAACCCGCCAAAGCGCCGGTCAATTCCACAAGCGCGTCGTTCAACCCCAGGACAACAGAGCCCATATACTGCATGCGTTCCTCATCGATCATGTTCAAAAGCTCCTGCTCATGCTTTTCCTCATCCTCGATGATGGTCTGCACATGTGGGTCGATCGCTTTCAAGGCCTGATATTGTTCCTGGGCCAGGTCCTCATCCTTCTCAAGCAGCTTGAGCGCAAAGCTCAAGCCGAACAAACGGCTCATCAAAACAAAAATAAAGACCTTAACATAGTTCGGGCTTATGTCCTGGCCCGAAAGCTTCTGGTAAAAATGATAATGCGCCAATTCATCCTCGGCGATCTGTTTTAAAATACCGCCGTTCTTTTCGTCCGGAACTGTCTGCGCCAGCTTCCGGTAGATCACATGTTCGGTGATCTCCGCTTTTTGCGCCTCGACAACCGCCTGTTTTAATTTCGGATCGAGCATAAGCCCTCTTTCTTTGTGTTCAATTCTGATGGTCTAACGCCTGTCCAAGGTCAGCGATCAGGTCTTCCGCATCCTCCAACCCCACCGAGACCCGGATGGTTTCCGGCGTGATCCCCGAGGATTTCAAACCTTCCTCTCCCATGGAGGCGTGGCTCATGCTCCAGGGATGCTCGATCAAAGACTCCACGCCGCCCAGTGATTCAGCAAGCAGAAAATATTGAAGTTTCGAAAAAAACCGGTCCAGATCGACCTTGGAACGGTCCAGTTCGAAGGCAAGCATGCCGCCGGACCCTTTCATCTGTTTTTGGATGACATCCTGGCACGGATGCGTTTTCAGCCCCGGATAATACACCTTCTTCACCGAGGGATGCTGATCCAAAAATTCCGCGATCCTGCGGGCATTGGCCTCGTGGGCTTCCATGCGCTGGCCCAGCGTCTTGATCCCGCGCAGCACGAGCCAGGAGTCGAACGGCGACTGGCTTAAACCCAAAGCGTTCACGATCGCCTTTCCTTTTTCCGCCAATTCCTTTCGCCCGTAAACAACGGCCCCTCCCACCACATCGCTATGCCCGTTCAGATATTTGGTGGTCGAGTGGACGACCATGTCCACGCCGAGTTCCAGCGGATTCTGCAAATAAGGCGACAGAAACGTGTTATCCGCGACCGTTAAAATGTTTTTTCCCTTCGCCAGTTCCGTGATCCGGGCGATATCCGTGATATTCAAAAGAGGATTGGAAGGCGTTTCGATCCAGATCATGCGTGTTTGCGTCCGTATCGCTTTCTGAACAGCGGAGACGTCCCTCATCGGAACAAAGGAAAAATCCATCCCCATCGCGCGCAGGGCCTGATTGAACAGTCTATAAGTTCCGCCGTAAATATCATCACCCGTGATGACATGGTCCCCGGGCCTTAAAAAGAACATGACCGCCGTAATGGCCGCCATCCCCGTGGCGGTGGCGGATGCCGCGACCCCGCCTTCCAACGCGGCAAGGTTCTCTTCCAGCGCGCTGCGGGTCGGATTGCCGCTGCGGGTATAATCGTAGCCGCGGGTCTTCCCCAGGGCGTCAAAATAAAAATTCGAGGTCGGATAGATCGGCGTCGTGACCGAATTATAACTGGTGTCTTTATAGACCCCGGTATGGATGGAGCGTGTTTTTTTCTTCATGAGAATTTCCTTTAAGTTTTAAAAAAATCCACCACACGTTTCACGAACGCGCCAATGGCAGATCCTCGTTCCAAAAGGACCTGGATCTTCACCGGCCGACCCTGAGCGGCACGTTCAAGCACCGCACGCGGGACCGTAACAAAAGATGAGGACATGTGGACCTCGGGGGCAACTTCACCATTGACCAAAACACCCTTGATCACATAAGATCCAAAATCATTCTTACCGCGGTTCTGATAGATGAGCTCAACCTTGCGACCCGCGAACCAGCATGCCGCCTGCGCTAGGCATTCACCAGAAAACTGCTCGGCGACGAGCTTCGGTTCCAATTTCAGATCCCCATTTTCTCCTCTGATTCCGAAACTCTGTGTCAAAAGCGTCAGGACATACCAACTGGCTGAACCTGTAAGATACGGATACATCCCCCTGCCTTGCGAGTCGAAATACTCCGGGATATTCGGATAGATCCGGCTCACATCGCTGCACATGGACATTCGGTAGAGAGACTGCAAAGCTTCATACCCCTCCTGGACACACCCGCGATGATAAAGCGCGTAGGCATACATCACGGCCATATGGCTGAAGACCGCCCCATTTTCCTTCCTGCCGTAAGCAAAACTGAACGCCCGTCCGAAATCAAGTTCATTACGGGCCTTAAAATCCGTGTTCAAACGATGCCCCCCATGAAAGGGGTCCTTCAAGAAATGTTCAACGCTTTGAATGATCTCCTGAACATCATCCCGGTTCGCCACATCCTGCATGAGCGCGAAGACCTGACCGGTCAAGGTCATCCGGACATTCCCCTGGTGTTTTCCTTCAACCTTCCGACCCTGATTGTCATAATACCCATTAAACCAGTGATACGTCTTCCCGCCGTCCTCAACGGAGATCTTTTCCTGTTTGCGGATCTGTTCGGCCAGCCACTGTCCCTTGCGCCGAAGGTCTGCGATCACCTTCCTGACATCGACATCCACGGCCTCACCGCTAACAACAGGCTCAACAGCCTGGCAGTATTTCTCAAATAGCAGGCTGCGCTTATCGTGGACATTGTCATAATCACACTTCTCATCAGCAAGCGTGTCCAAAAGGATCAAACACTCTTTGAACAGCCGGATATGCTTTAACCCTTTGGAATAAAGATGCTCAAGGAAATCCGCGATCGAGATCAGATTGCCGGCATAAAACGCGCTGAAGGCGACACTCTCCCCGCGCTCAAAAGCCATATCCAGGCCGTCGTTCCAGTCGGCGCTTTCCAGGCGGATCATGTTGTGCTCGCCGACATTGAAGAATTGCGTGAGCGTTTGGACCAGGACATGTTCAAGCAGGCTTCCCTGATAAACAAACCCCTTCTGATCCAGCAGTTTCGCTCCCTTCACCGATGCCCAGTCCTTATCCTTACGCCGCGTGCGTGAAAGCTGCATATCCCGAAAATACGGCTGCATCTGCCAAATGATCTCTTCATCGCCGGTCTGGTCAATGTATAAACGCATCGTCAGCCAGGGCCAGGCTCCGTGGTCCATCCAGACCCGCGTGATCGCGTTACGGTCCGCTAAGAATTCTCCGGGCGCGTTGCCGATGATCGTGGCGTTACTGCCGTCAATGCGCACGCCGGCGAAATTATTGATCAAGGTCGAACGCACGGCGTCAGGCTCGATCAGGATCAAGGAAAGAAGGTCCTGCCAGAGGTCGCGCCATCCCTTGCCTCCCTTTCCATAATCATGATCAGGCAAAAACGAACATCCGAAGATCCGCCGCAGCACCGGCTGCAGGCTGACCCAGCGCATCCAGGAATCGAATTTTTCATCTCCGGTCATGAAACGGATCGCGCCGGACTTTTCTTCCCAGAATCGTTTATTATCCGCAAGCGCTCCGGCCACTTTTTCCTGGGTATTGTATGTTCTAAAAATTTCATTGATGCGGCCATCCTCTTCCGAAATCCCGACCATCAGAATATAAACCCTTTCATCCCCGGCCGGGATCGTGGCCTGCCCAAAAGCGATCGCCCCCGCCACTTCCTGCCCGTCCATCTGTCCGGCAAGATGCTGCCGCGGAACAGTCCCTTCCACCACCGCCTGCGGCCAGTCCAAGGTCCCGCCTTCTCCCAAGAACTCTTCCACCGTCGGAAAACTTCCCTCAGGCAGCGTCCCATCCGCACAGGACCCCAGCACAAAATACTTCGTCCGGATCTCCTTGTGTCCTTCTTCATTAAACGCCATCGTGGGCGAAATGATCATGCCTTCCGGACATTGCTCGACCCGGTGCAATAACGACGTCACGTGTTCATGGTCATGCTTATTGACCAGCGACCGCCCAAAGACGGGAATGCAGCCTGTGGCGGTCACCGTCAAGGGAACTTCCGAACGGTTCCTGACCGTCACCTGCATGATCTCGACGTTATCTCCATTGACCGGGATAAAGCTGAGCGCCTCCAATTCCACACCCAACCGTTCGCTGCGATTGACCAAGATGTGCCAAAGCTGGCCGACCCTGACCTCAGAAAGGTCATCGCCCTCGCGGTCCGTTAATGAAAAAATGTCCCCTTCTTCCGTCCGGATAAAAAAATTCCGGACCGGATTTCTCAGGTCTTCACGAGAGACCGGCTTGGTCAGATAATGGAACTTGTCCAGTTTGATATCACCGCTTAAAAAGGGCGTGATGGAAGATTTCAGTCCAGTGGCTTCGGGGGCGCATAACGGCGCGTAGATCCGTTTGACGTGGGCGGCTTTTTTTGACTTAAAGGTGATCCCGTCTTCCAAAAAATCGATCGCTATATGTTCTGGGGGCATTCTTCTCTCCTCGTTGAGTGCGCTAAAGCTCCGTTATTTTAAGATAAAATAAAGATATATACAAATACTTATTGGGGCTCCCCTTTTTCAGGCCTTCCCTGAACATAGCCAAGGTTTTTTTGGCCTTCTTCATAGCTCACCACGCTCATCTTTTTGATCGAAAAAGCAGTCCCTCCCCGCCTTTGATAATAGACCCGCACCCGGTCACCGACCTTCAGCCGTTCAAGCCGCTTGGGATGGACAAAAAAACGCACCGTATCAATGGAGTGTTCATCTTTAATATAAATCCATGAATCGTCGATGCGCACCACCTCGCCGGTCATATCATGGATCCGTCCTTCAAAATGCAGCGATGCGTTCTGCGCGGGAGCCGCCCTCTCAAAACACAGGATCCCCGCCATCACGATCAAGGATATTCCCTTTTTAAAGGCACTCCGTCTCATAAACCGGTTATTCCAGGAATTGTTTTAAACTTTGGGCCAGGCCAAGACTGTTTTCCTCGATCGGAAAGTGGCCGGCGGACTGAAGGACTTCTAGGCGACTGTCAGGAAGGGTCTTTTGAATACGAAGGATCGAACGTTTTACAAAACCATTGGTCTGCTCACCCATGATCAAAAGTGTCTTAAGATCAAGGTCTTTCATGCGCTCATAGTGATCGGATTTCTTGGCGTATTCCCAGAACATCCGGACATATTTTAACGATGACTTAGGGTCGACCATTTGAAACGCCTTAAAAAAATCCTCACGATACAAAAAATCCCTCAACAACAAGTAGCGTTTCACCAAACGGATCCCCAGCGGATGATTCACTCCAAATTCAAACAACCTTCGCCCGAAACGGTTGGAAAGAAGCGGCATCAAAAAGATCGGAAAATCCGCGTAGGTCTCGACCAAAATGAGTTTTTTGATCCGCTCCTGACGGCGCAGGGCATAATCAAGCGCGACAACCCCTCCCATACAAAAGCCAAGCAGCGTGACCGCCTGAATGCGGAGCTGGTCCAAAAGCTTTTCAATTCCATCAGACAAAGCTTCAAAGGACGGATCTGTCGGTTCTGAACGGCCGAACCCCGGAAAATCGACCGTAATGCACTGATATCGGTCCGTAAGATATGGCATGAGGTTCTGTTTAAAACCGGACATGTTCCCGTTCCAGCCATGCAGGTATAGGATCGACTCTCCTGCGCCGTGAACCTCATAATAGCATTGATTATCCTGAAGAGGAAAATAAGGCATTGGACCCTTTCTCTAAAACTCTAAAAACGCAGAATGACAGAATTGCAATAATTTTAACATATTCATAATATTTATCTCAATATTCTTTATAAAAACTGCTCTTAATAAAAAAGCCCAAAGGAATGACCTTTGGGCTGTTTAAAAAACACACGCCTTTATAAATTCGGCGGTTTTGGAAAATCCACCGGAGTTTCAGCCGTATGATTAAAAAGGTTGGTGAAAATATTAATACTGACATGCGCCACGACTTCGACCAAAGCCGCCGTATCATATCCAGCCTTGTAAAAACCCTCGACATCCTTGGCATCCACATAGCCGTTCTTCTCGACAATGATCTTGGTCAAGGCCGCCAAAGCCTGCAGTTTCGGATCACTGAGTTTAACTTGACGGGCCGCGACGGTTTCATCTTGACTTAACCCAGACATCTTGGCGATCGCCGTATGCGCAGCCAAACAATAATCACAGGAATTGATCTGACCGACCACAAGCGCAATGACTTCCGCTTCCTTATTGTTCAGAACCCCCTGGGAGAGGGCCTTTTTGAAGTCAAAAAGCGCCTGCAGCGATGCTGGTGAATGCGCCAACGCCGCATAAATATTCGGAACGCGCCCGAGTTTTTTCTTAATGTCCTCAAGGATAGGTTTTGCGCCGCCTGAATTTTCCACTGATAAAAGTTGTATAGCCATAAATCATTCCCCTTTTTTAAAATAGCGAATTTAGGCTTTTGTCGCTAAAAACAGGCCAAAACTTACGTTTATTATCAAAAAAGGCAGGGCGCTGTAAGACCCTGCCTTTAGAATCCGCATTCATTTACAGTGAACGCGTTACCGTTCGTCGCCATCCCCCCTGATTGTTCCTTCTTCAAGGCGCTTGGCAAGCTTGGCGATATTCTGTTCTCCGATCTCATTAAGGTCCAGCCCCAGCTCATGGGCGCAAACAGCCAAATAATACAAGGTGTCGCCGATCTCCTTAAAGGCGCGGCGCCTGACCTCTTCAAGACCAAAATCCCCTCGCAGGTGTTTTTTCATGCATTCAGCCATTTCCCCGGCCTCACCCGCCACGCCCAAAAACGCGTGGAGCAATTTCTGTTCACCTATCCATGTTCTCAAACATTTTTTCTGATATTCCGCTAACTCCATGGAACCGTTTCCTTCCTCATTGAACATTCCTGAATTTAACAAATACTACGGAACAATATAGCTCGCACCAAGCTCGCCGCCTTTATTGCAGAACGCAATGAATTCCACGGTGTCGCCTGCGTTGAGCCCCTCAATGATCGTTTCATAGATCAGGCCGGCCTCATCATCCTGGCCCTCCAGTTCCTGCTCCTCGATCGTTTCGCCATTGACCTTCATCACGATCTTGAAAATATAATGGTTCGCAGGATCAGAAACCGTATGAGAGACCGTGGCGGTCAGAGCGCCGGCCTCTTTATCGAACTCGATCTCGACCGCCTGCGGCGGGTGGGCGAATGAACTCGCCGTCATGGCCAATATCGCAAAAACCGCAATAACCAGGATCCTGAACATAACCCCCTCCTTTTTAGGATAAGGAGGCTATTGTATCAAGGGCTTCTCAACTTGTCCAATCCTGTCCCTTCGCCGCGCGGGATCAAAAATCCCATGTGCCCTTCATGGAGCTGGACTGGGTATAGTTGGTGACCGTTGATTCAAAAAAATTGGTCCGTTCACTGTTGTTATCCGCCAGCGCCTCCAGGTATTTATATGGATTATTCACCACATCCGGATAAAGCGCGTCCAAACCCAGCCGCTTGAGCCGCTCGTTCGCCAGCCATTTGGTGTATTGATCGGTCGTGACCGGAGTGATCCCTCCCGCATCGCTTCCGATAATATGGTTGGTCCAGGAGATCTCCTGTTCCACCGCGCTTTTGAACATGCTGCGGATGAGCTCCGCGTTGAACATCTCCGGGAATTCTTTGCGGATCTCCTTTAAGATGTTGGCGAACAGGACCACGTGCGACAGCTCATCCCGGCGGATATAATTGATCATGCGGCCGGTGGCCGTCATCTTGGACGCGTAGACCAGCGTGTCAAAAAAAGCGAAGCCGTTATAGAAATAAAGGCTTTCCAGAAGATAATTGCCGATCAGGGCCCGAAAAAAATTCTCGTCGCTCGGATCATCCTGAAAATCCTGATAGATCTGGCCGATATATTGGTTTCGTTCGAGCAGGGTCTTGTCATCCCTCCAAAAATAATAGATCTCCTCGCGCTCCTTGGCGTCCACCACGGTCTCAAGGATCGTGCCGTAACTTTGGGAATGGATCGCCTCCTGGTAGGACTGGATCGCCAGGATCAAGTTGACCTCAGGGGATGTAATGTAATCCGAAAAATTCGGCAGATTGACCGTCTGCAGGCTGTCTAAAAAGGTCAAGAATGAAATGATCCCCTTATAAGCCCTTTGCTCACCGGGGTTGAGCTGTTTATACATGATCGCGTCATCTCCCAGGCCGCCCACCTTTTCCGGCACCCAAAAATTGCCGATCATGACCTGATACATCGAACGGGCCCACTGGTATTTGACCGAGGTCAAATTAAAAAGCCCGGTCGTGTCCCCCTTAATGATCCTTCTATTCTCGAGGGAATCATCTCCCCCGGCGTTAAAAATAAGATTGCGTTTAAGGTTTTGTGCTTCCATCGCGCACTCCTTTCATGATTTAACCGCTGCAGCTCTCGCAGGTCGTCTCCACATCCCCGCTCAGGCTGCGAAGGTAATACACTGTTTTGATCTTAGACTGCCAGGCCTTCAAATAATAACTATACAGCTGCTGGGGGGAAGTCTCCGACGGATTGATCATCCATTCAAACGAGACCGACTGGTCCACCCATTTGTAAATGACCGCGATCATATCGATCACGTCATTCATGTCCATATGGATATATTCCTTGTAATACCAGAAATTCTCGGATGAAAGGCTGGGGGCGACGGTGACGATCGGGGCGATCGCGTTGGTCTCCACAAAGAACTTCTTGTAGACCGGTAGAAGTCCGGCGGTGGTCCCGACCACGCCCGAAGTGGACGTGTTGGGAGCGGGAGCCAGATGATAACTAAAACGCAATCCCTCCTTTTTGATCCGCTGGATCAGGGCCGTCCACTCGTTCGGCATGCGGGACTCGTTGCGGTACCAATCCTCATCCCGGCCGAAAAGGATCCCCTTTTGCCATTCGCTGCCCTCAAAAAGCTCATAGGCCCCGCGCTCCTCGGCCAAACGGTTGGACTCACGCAGCGCCGCGAAAGCATACTGCTCAAAAAGCTCATCCACCCTTTCCCTCGCCTCCAGGGAATCATAGTTCAGCTTGTGGCAGGCCAAATATTCCGCCAGCCCCATGAACCCCAGCCCGACGCTGCGGTATTTTTTCGATGTCAGCTCCGCCTCACGGATCGGATAGAAATTCAGCGTGATCACATTGTCCAGAACGCGCATCGCGACCGGAAAGACCTCATCGATGTCTTTTCTCGTGAAGACCCTGGCGATATTGATCGATGCCAGGTTGCAGACAACGGTCTCACCCGGAGAATATTTGATATGGACCGTGCCATCCTCAAAGGTCTCTTCCATGAATTTCGACTCCGAGGTGTTCTGGCAGATCTCCGTGCACAACTGGGTCGAATAAATATTCCCCGCGTGTTTATTGGGGTTGACGGCGTTGACCGTGTCGCGGAAAAACACGTAGGGCATGCCGGTCTCAACGACCGTTTTTAAAAATTTTTTCATCAGCTCCTTGGCTTTGAGCGATTCACGGAACGAAAGCTTGTCATTGCGCTCACATTCTTCATAAAAACGTTCGAACTCTTCTCCGAAGAGATCTTCCATGCGCTTTCCGGTCACCTGGTGGACTTCATGGGGGTCGAACAGTGTCCAGTCCGCGTTGGCCTCCACGCGTTTCATGAACACATCCGGCACCGAAACCGCCGGAAAGACATCAAAGGCCTTGGAACGGATATCCCCGGTCTCAACCTGAAGGTTGAGATAATCATTGATATCACGGTGCCACATATCCAGCGTCGGAGATATAGCCCCCAGCCGCGCCCCGAGCTGGTTGACCGCGCAGGCCGTGTCATTGATGACCCGGACCCAGGGAATGACCCCGCCCGAGGCTCCGATCTCACCCCGGATCGCCGCCCCCCTTGAACGGATATGCCCCAGATAGACACCGACACCGCCGCCGAACTTGGAGATCTGCGCCATGTTCTCAATATTGTGATAGATCGACCGCAGATCATCGGCAACGTTCAATTTAAAGCAGCTGGAAAGCTGATGATAATTGGTGCGGGCGTTCAAAAGGGTCGGAGTGGGCAGTGACAATTTTTGCGTGGATGTGACATCATAGATGCGCTTGGCGATCTCAAGTCGCCTTCCCTTCTCCTCGGGAATGGCCAAAAACAGCGCGACCGCCATATACATTTCCTGCGGAAGTTCCCGGACTTCCTTATTGGGATTCAAGAGATATCTCCGGTCAAACGATAATACCGTCGAGTAAATATAAGAGAAATCCCTCTTACGGTCAATATGCCTGCCCGCCTCCAGGACCTCATCGTCCGTGTAATAGTCGTAAAACTTTTTATAATACAAGCCCCTGCGGATATAGTCATCAAAATGCGTCTTAAACATCTGCGGCGTGTAGATCGAATCAAAGAGCATCTGCCGGTTACGGCAGGCCTGCTTGTAAAGGTCCATGATATAAAGACGGGCGGCAACGGTCTGCCAGTGGATATTTTCCGTGGTGATCAGGTCCAAACAGACCCGCCTCAGGTTCTTAAGGATCTGACCGGTTTCTATACCGTCGGATAGCGTGTTCTTGAATACCTCATACGCCTGCTCAAAGCTGCAGGATGCCTGCAAGCCTTCCACCGCGTAAGCAAAAACTTTTCTGATCTTTCGAATATCAAAGACCTGCTGTTTACCATCGCGCTTTTTGACCCTTAAAAGATTCTTTTCAAGCTTGGCCAATTCCTCTAAACGTTTCTGTGCCCGCATCTGAGCGTGTTCAGCGCGGTAGAGAATATAGGTCCGGGCGATCTCATAAAACCCCGACTCCACCAGTTTGCGTTCAACAACATCCTGGATGTTTTCCACAGTGGGCAACCGCACGCCGTCACCGTATCTTACGCTCAACTCCTCCAAAACAAGCCCCAGAACGGATTCCGGGACCTGCAAAGAGATCTCCGCGCCGTGATCGCCCTGCTGGCGGGTGGCCTCGGTCGCCTTTTGAATCGCCGTGCGGATCCGCTCCGCATCAAATTCCACGCATTCTCCGTTACGCTTAATGATCGTTTTTAAATCCATATCCCGTCTCCTTTGGTGCACACATCTAGTATGTTAGAAAATTATATACACTATATATTGTATTTCAAGCGAAAAGATAATATTTTTAGGTATCCCTAAAAATATGGACATGTCATTTCTTTTTATTTTTGATAAAAGATTTTAGATCGTGACGTGGTGTGGTATGGTAATATAAAAATCCGGAAGGAACCTGACAATGCAAAACCTGTCTTTAACACAACTTGAATCAACCCTGCTTCTGATAACCGCTCCGCTTTGCCTTCTTCTAATAATCCTTCTCATCAAGAACAATCGCTTACAAAAAGCCCTCTCCGCGGAAAAAAACAAACGGGTCATCCCCTCCCTGTGTTTTGCCTATGACCTTTATGCCCCGGCGCTTTACTTAAAAAACACTTCCGCGAATTTTATCTGTGATATTGTGATCGAACCATTTGAACTCGATGCGGATGTGGGATTTCGCAAGCGCCTGCGCATTGAACTTCCAGCCATCGCCCGGCTGAGCGCTGATGAACCGCTTCCACTGAACCCCCAGATCACCGACAGCCAGGGGCCCCTGCATCCCAAACAGATACAAGCCGTCATTCCAATTCTCAAAACATCTGATTTTGAACTTCGGGCCCACTGTAAAAATTCCGAAGGAACCCCATTTTTTCTTACGCTGAAAAACTCCAAAGGCGGGATGGAACTGGTCCGCGCGATCGCGGAAAATTGAGAGGCGGCGGCCCGCCCCTTATTTAAAGATGCCTTCATTGACGGATTTCACATCTTCCACCGTGTAAAAGGCTTTAGGATTGAACTGCTTCACGATATCTATCACGCGCCGGATCTCGCTGCGTTTAACGATCGTGTAGATCAGATTGACTTTCCCGTTGATGCCCTGTCCGTCGACGACCGTGACCCCATAGCCCTGCTCACGCAGAAAAGCGACCAGCTCTGAGGCCTCTTTACGCGTGATGATACGAAGGACCTGATAACCTATCGCGATCTTCTCTTCAATGATCATCCCCAGAAACGTCCCCCCGGAAAATCCGGCCGCGTAGGCCAGGTAACAGAAGACATTGGTCAGGTTCAAAAAGATCTGCTGAATGGCCAGCAGCCAGATCAGGACCTGAAAAAAACCGATGATCGGCGCCAGGACCTTCTGCCCACGGGATAACAGCATGATGCGTATCGTATCCATCGACATGTCGGTCAAGCGGCCCACAAAGATCAGAAGCGGCAGGACCACCCATTGAAAAATCTCTGTATGAAAAAAACCTTCGTTCATCGCCATCCTTTTTATAAGAAAACAACGGACACTTCCCAAAGTGTCCGTCACGTTTATTTCACGTTTTACTTTTTTTACGGTGTCCGGCCCAGACGGCCACCAAATGCAAACTGTCGAGTTGTGAGGGTAAGTGCGGCTCTATCACGACTAGAGATTGCAAGACTAGAAGACGCAGACACCGCGCTGCCCCCGCGAAAACCACTGCCTGTCGCACCGGTCACTCCGCGCAATGAAATTCCATCAATCCCGGGCCAGTCTGTATTGGTGGCGTTACCTTCATAGCTTATAATTGTTGTCAATATCCCATCTCCGTGAGTCCCCGTAAAAGATCGCCCAGTACTGTTTCCCAAACTCACAACTCGCTCTTCAGTATTACCACTCAATTCCATGATACCATAATACCCAACTGATCCCGTTATGCGTGTTGTGCTGGAAGTCGCTGCAAACCCAACCCGAAGAGGCCCACTCACACCTGAACCATACGTTGACAACCCACCCCCAGTCGTTGTCGCGACTTCACTGGCCTGTCCAGCATTTGAAATACCTGTTACCTGTATAATGTACGTGGTGCCCCAGGCATATTCCCCATACACAGGAGCCGTGGGACCGCGCGCAGCCCGTTCGAATTCCAATTCTGTGATCGGCCTTAAGCCTGCCCAATCCGCGTAAGCCGCAAGGTCCATCCAACTCAGATAATTCATAGCGATCCACTCGCCATCATTGGATTCATTTCCCGTCCCATCCCCATCCGCATCCGCGTAAACCACGACCGGGTTGCTCGTATGGATCGTTGCTGGACAACGTATGTAGTTACGATAACTCGGCGTTGAACCGCCGCTCATCACATATCTGTTCGTTACTGACGTAACTCCTACGGACAAATCCGTCCCGGTGCGAGTGTTCTGCTGAACGCGGGTCAGCGTATTTAAAAAATCCCGGTATTGGCCCTGGCTCAGCTCATATTTCATAATATAGAACGCTTTATATCCCGTTGGAAAACTTGCGTTATTCACGGCACCGTTATCATCCGTATCGATCCCTCCATCCCCGTCGATCCCGATCCCGTAACCGGTCGTATCCAGCTGGATGTCGTCATTGGCGTTTGTGTCAACCCAGATATTATTCGTTAAACTGTTGGTGATCTGGACCGCGCTGTTATTAGAATCATGGAACGCGTATGCGGATTCACTCGTTTCGTTGCCGTCGCCGATCCAAAAGTCGCCGTTCGGTATGTAAACCATCTCGATCCCGTAGACCCGGATCTGGATCTGGTCTGTATCACCGGCAGTCATGGGGCTGGTGGCATAATCAACTGTCAAACGCACATTCGTGGCTGTTGTCGTGCCCGTCCCATTGCTTGCCCGATAAATGAACGCCCCCACCTTATCCGATGGGACAACAATGGTCAGATCTTCATTGCTTCCGGTGGACGTATCTGACGGATCGGTTCCCGCGGTATTTAACATCGCATGAACCCCTATCCAGGCGGATGAGCAAGCCGCTCCCTGACAGGCCTTCATAAAGACCCAGGCCGCATCCCAGCTTTCGTCTGTCCGCCAAGAGTTCTCCCAGCTGATATCGAACTCCACGACAACCGTATTATCTGTTTGATTGCGGTCCTCTAAAGAAACATTGGTAATGGAAAGACTGTTCGCCAAGGCCGCTGATGGGAAAACCCCCAAGCCAAGGCAGAGGAACACCCATAGAAGGAAGACCTTATAAACTTTTGCCATGTGAGCACTCCCTAAAGATCATACTACGGATTCTAGTATAAGTATAAAATACTCTAGGCGAAAGTCAAAATGAAAGACAAAAAGATAGGGGAGAGTGCCCTCATTGCCAATCACACAATTAGGGCGCTGTCCCCTATCTACCATTATTCCCTGTTTTTAGCGTCCCGCCATCATGGCCGCCACATCCTGCTTGGGCTCTGTGATCGGCTTGATGTCAAAGTTCTCGACCAGCACCTTGGCAATGTTCGGTGAAACGAACGCCGGCAAGGTCGGGCCCAACCGGATCCCTTTAACACCCAAATACAAGAGCGCCAAAAGAACGCAGACCGCTTTCTGTTCATACCAGGCGATATCAAAGGACAACGGCAATTTATTGAT
Organism: Candidatus Omnitrophota bacterium; assembly: GCA_022711395.1. Taxonomy (GTDB): domain Bacteria; phylum Omnitrophota; class Gorgyraeia; order Zapsychrales; family JANLHA01; genus JAKLFA01. The sequence continues at coordinate 146,411 of JAKLFA010000004.1, forward strand.
ATCATCCAGGCCGAAAACTTCCTTGAGTTTGAGAGCGATCACCGCCAGCGAATAGGAATCATTGCACTGACCGGCGTCCAGAACGCGCGGGATCCCGTCAATGTCTCCTAACGGCAATTTGTTATAACGGTATTTGGCGCAACCCGCGGTTAAGATCACCGCATCTTTGGGAAGCTCTTGCGCCACATCCGTAAAATACTTTCTCGAATTGAACCGCCCGTCACACCCGGCCATGACCACAAAGCGCTTGATCTTTCCTGCCTTGACCGCGCCCACGACCTTGTCGGCCACCGCCATGACCTGATTATGCGCGAAGCCCCCCACGATCTCGCCCGTTTCGATCTCCTTAGGCGCAGGGCATGTTTTGGCGAGCTTGATCACCGCGGAAAAATCCTTCATCCCGCCTTCCGGACGGGGACCGATATGCTTCAAGCCCGGATATCCTGCCATGCCGGTCGTAAACATCCTGTTCTTATAGGAATCCTTGACCGGGATAATACAGTTGGTGGTCATCAGGATCGGACCGTTAAAAGTCTCAAAATCCTTGTCCTGCTGCCACCAGGACCCGCCGTAATTCCCGACAAAGTGTTTATATTTTTTAAAGTTCGGATAATAATGGGCCGGCAGCATCTCGCTGTGCGTGTAAACGTCGACGCCGGTCCCCTCCGTTTGTTTCAAAAGGTCTTCCATATCACGCAGGTCATGACCGGAGATCAGGATCCCCGGATTTTTCCCGACGCCAAGCTTGACCTTGGTCACTTCCGGATGACCATAACGTGATGTGTTTGCCTCATCTAAAAGAGCCATGGTTTTCACCGAAACTTCTCCGGCCTTCATGACCAGCGCGACCAGCGCGTTAGCGTCCAGGGCTTTGTCGATCGCCGCCAAAGCTTCGGCCGTAAATTGGAAAATTTCATCATTATGAAAACCCAGCTCATGGGCATGGTCCGCGTAAGCGCCAATCCCCTTCAATCCATAGAGAAGCAAGGCCTTTAACGACCGGAGGTCCTCATTTGAGTCATACGATAACGGACTGACCTCTTTGGATTTAACGACCATGGCCTCTTTATCGTTCTCTTTCCAGGTGGCGCATTCAGGAACGACCACACCGGCCAAGGGTCCCGCCTTGACCTTCAGTTCATCACGAAGGACAAAGCCCTTACGGATAAGCTCGACGATGCGGTCCTCATCAAAGTTGGCGTTGGTGATGGTGGCGAACAATCCCTGGACCAAAAAGATCCCGTATTTGCGGTCGATCAGCTGTTTGCTTTGCTCAACATAAAACGACATCCCCCTCAGAACAAAGACCAAAAGGTCCATCAGGTCTGAGGCGCGATCGCTCTTGCCGCAGATCCCTCGTGAACCGCTGCATCCGACATTTTTTGCCGCTTCCTGGCATTGAAAACAGAACATACTCATAACACTCCTCCTTGGTTTTAAATGATCTCTCCCCGAATGGAGATCACATAATCTTTTAATATGACATTCTTTCCCGAATTGCGGATCGCCTCCTCAATATAGGAGACCGTGCCGCCGCAACATGGAACTTCCATATGAACGGTCGTGACCGAACGTATATTATTCTCTTTCAGGATATCCGTCAACTTCTCTATATATGCGTCCCTGGAATTATCCAGCTTGGGGCAGAAAATGACCAGGACCTTGTTCTTTAAAAAACGCTCATGGAAATTCGGATAGCTGAACGGCACGCAATCCGCCGCCACCACAAGGTCCGCGTTCTGAAAATACGGCGCGCTCGGATTTAATAGATGCAGCTGGACCGGCCATTGCCGGAGAGCGGAACCGCCTGAAACCGAAACCGTCGGCTGGGTGGATTGCCGGTTCCACTGCTGCATCATCGATCCCGGGCATCCTCCACCGCCATGATGATGGACTTCCTTTTTCGACTGGGCCGCGTTCATATTTTTTTGCGCTTCCGCCTCATCAAAAGCATCCGCTTCCCGCACCTCAATGGTCAAGGCTCCCGTTGGGCATTTGCCCACACACATCCCCATCCCATCACAAAGCGATTCCTTCACAAGCTTGGCTTTTCCATTGATGATCTTTAAGGCCCCTTCCGGGCAATCCGTGATGCAGTCCCCGCACCCGGTGCATTTGTCCTCATCGATCCTGATAATATTGCGTTTCATACGCTCACTCCTATCTGTTGAAGCAGGCCGCCTACGGTCATTGCCTTGAATTCCTGCTGAACTAACGACTCAATGCGCATAATGTTATGCCTTAGAACACAATTCGCGCGGTTGGCGCAGATTTGAGAACGGAACATGCACTCCGACAGCTGGATCGGCCCCTGATAAATCCCCATTACATCCGCAATAACGATCTCCTCCGCGGGGCGTGCCAATCGAAAACCGCCGATCCCGCCTTCCTTGGACTGCACAAATCCATCTTTGACCAGCTGCTGCAGGATCTTGCGCAGGTATTCATAAGGAATGTTCAAATCCTTTGAAAGTTCCCTTGCGGAGCGGCATTGTTCGGGCGTTTTGGCCAATTCCAATAAGGCCCTGATAGCGTAATCACTGTTTTTGGTCAGCAACCTCATGCCCACTCCTTAATTGAGACTATTTTAGTCTCAATTAAATTTTTGTCAAATGTTTTTTTAAAATAAGGAAAAATAAAGGACAGCGGCCTATTTGATCTGCGCGGGCCACATCGTTACGGGAGTCACAAGCTGATCGGTGATGCGCAGCCATTCCACAAGCAATCTGCGCAGCTGCATATCATGGGAAACTTTCGTGAAACGGTTATTATCCAGGACATTCACGGCTGAAATATAATCATTGAGGGTGATCTTACCGAAAGAATAGTTCTCCGCCTCATCCTTAACGATCGACCGGGCCAGCTCGATCTTTTCAGACGCGATCCGAACAAGTTCTTCCTCACGCCTGATCTGATGAGTCAGGTTTTTGATCAGTGTATAAAGACGGTAGCGCGTATTATCCGTGACCAGCCCCTGCCTCTTCTCATTGATCAAGGCCACCTCATGTTCTGCCCTGTCGACCTGGTCCGGAAAAGGCCACTCCATCGAGATCCCGGCAAAAATGAGCTCTTCTTCGTTCTTGATCTCCGCGTCCTCCCCCTGGACCGTGTAACCGAACAGGAGGTTGATCGATGGGATCAGATCATTCGCCTCCCGTTCGACCTGCAAGCCGCTTTTTCGCTCAAGCAGGTCCAGAACTTTCCAGGTGCGGCTGCTATCCTGAAAGACCGCGTAATCTTTTTCGAACGAAACAGAAATGTCCGAAAACAGCACCGGATCTTTGGGAACAAGAGCGTCGTTACCCTTATAACGGATCGCCTTGATGATCAGGTTTTCGGCGTCATCGTATTCCTGCTGGGCCTCGACGAGCTGTTCTTTTTTTGCCAGAACCTGCAAAGAGATCTTATTGACATCCACCGCGCGGGCGATGTGCTGTTTTTGGCGCTCCTGCATGCTGTCCAACAACTTGAGATTTTCCGCGTAGGAGGACTTTGCGATAGACAGGTTCTCAAAGGCCTGATACCAGTTGTAATACACGACCAATGTGCTGGCCAGGTAATCTTCATACGCCTCGACGACCTGATGCCGCGCCACATCCACTTCAAGCCCGATGATCTTATCCAACAGACGGTTCGATCTCCCGAAGGCGTTCTGCCCGATGGGCTGGGAGATCTGCGCGGTGAATTCCGAAGCGCTGTCACTGGAGGAAAACCGCGTTGTATTGTCATATCCGGCGGAGACCTCGGTCCCGGTATAAGGAAACAGCTTGCTTAAAGAAATTTCGGCGTCAGGCTCATTGCGGTCAACGGAAAGATAGGCGTTATGCTGCATCTTAACGGAGGCGACCAGGTCCCTGGCCGGCATCCTTAACCCCTTCTCATACTGAAGTTTCAGTTCATCGATCAGGATCTCCTCAAAGACAGCATCATTAGCCAGCGCGAGACTTACGAATTCCTCGATGGAAAGGGTGCGCTGAGTAAGTTCACTGACCTGTGAAACATCCCCCCTCACGTTCACAACCACGGCGAATAAAAAAGCCGCCAGGACCCCTGCCCCCCGAAAAAAATTTTGTTCCCTCATCTTCCCGCCTTTCCTGCCTGATAACGCCAGCTTATGTTCGCGCTGTAAACACACGGAATAAGGACCAGCGTGATCAACGTGCCAAAGCTCAGGCCCCAGCTCAAGGCCAGCATCATGTCCGCCAGCATCTCATCATACCCCCCCAGCCCGTATGCCGTCGGCAAAACACCGACCACGGTCGTTAATGTCGTTAAAAAGACCGCTCGCAGACGCGTGCTGGCGATCGCGGCGACCTGTTGTTTCATCTCTTCTTCGGGCCGCGACAGGTCAAATTCATCCTCCAGCTTAAACAGCATGATGATCGCGTCGTTGACCACAACACCCGCCAACCCCAAAGCGCCTACACAAGCGTAAAATCCGTACAGCATCTTTCCATGAAGCAAAAATGCCAAAATGATCCCCACCATGCCAAAGGGGATGGTCAGCATCACGATGAACGGCTTGGTCAAAGAATTAAACAAGACCGCTAAAATGATATAGATCAAAAAAAGGACCATGATGATCGCGTTTTGAAAATCCTTTCCTGATTCGCGGGTATCCTCGATCTCCCCGGTAAAAGAAAGCTGAGTGCTGGGATACTGGGCTAAAAGTTTGGGAAAGACCTTTTTCTCGTAATGATCGGCGATATCGAGCGGGGTCTTTCCAGCCCCCTTCTTGATATTGGCAAGGATCGTGGTGGTCCGCTTAAGGTCACGCCGGGCGATCGCGTTCGGGGCCTCTGTCTTCTCCACCTCGACAACATTCCGCAGAGGAACCAGATAATCACGGTTGTTCTCAACCGGTAGATCAAGGACCTGCTCAATATCGGACTTGGCCCCATCCACTGTCGAAAACCTCACGCGCACGTCCTCATCCCCGTTTGAAAATTCATACAAAATGCTTCCCTCCAAAGCCGCCCGGAAGGTCGAGGCGACATCCGCAGAGCTGATCGAAAGCCGCATCAGCTTTTCATCATTCAACGTGATCCGGTACTCCGGGACCCGGTATCCCTCATCCAGCTCAACGCTGATCAAGGCAGGATCCCGTTGCATATCCTCAAAGATCTTCTGGGCGACATCATGCCGTATCTCATCGCTGTTCTGCTGAACAACCAGCTCAATGGAACTGCCGGAATCCTGCCCCCAGCGGCTTTTTGAGAATTCGATCTTTTGGAAATCTTTGATCCCGTCGATCTTGGATTTAAACTCACTGATCAGCTGATCAGCGCTTTTTTTCCGCTTCTTCTTAGGAAGGATCTCGATCTCCGTGCGGAATTTATTCTCTTCAACCGCCCCTCCCCGCCGGCTGCGCGCGACTTCAGTCCGGAAACCCACGACCTCCTTACCGATATAAGGAATGATCTCATCCTCCACCGTCCGGGCCATGTGCGCCGTCTCATAGCGCGTGGTCCCAGGCGAAGCCTCCCCGCTGATCACGATCTCGCGTGTTTCATCGACCGGAAACATCACGAATTTCATTTTTCCTGTCACAACAAACCAGGAAAAGACCAACAAGACGGCAAAAAATCCGAACACGAACCACCGCCAGGGAATGATCTTTTCCAAGATCCGCCTATAACGGTCTTCGACCCGGTCAAACCAATGCTCAATGCGGTTGCCTTGCCCTTCTTTTTGAGCCATCGCAAGGCCCGGCAGCTTCAAAAGCATATGCCCCGGGAGGATAAAAATGGATTCGAACAGACTCGATCCCAGCATCAAAAAAATGATCGGCGGCATAAAGGCCGCGAAACGGCCGAAACGGCCCTCAAAAAAGAACAATGGGATAAATGCCACGCACGTGGTTGTGATGCTGGCCAAAATCGGCAGAAAAACATAAGCCGTTCCCTCGACCACAGCCTGCCTGAGAGGCTTTCCGGCATGAGACAGGCGCGTGACGTTCTCAGCCACGACAATGGCGTCATCGACGATCATCCCCATGACGATGATCACTGCCGCCAACGTCGTTCCGTTAATGGTGTGTCCCATCATGGCGGCCATGATCATCGTCGCGCAAAAAGAGAACGGGATCCCCGCGGCGACCCAGACTCCCGAAGCCCGGTCCAGAAAAACAAAAAGCGAGATCAGGATCAGAATAAAACCAAAGACCCCATTGGTCCCGATCAAATTCAGACGGTTGCGCAGGTCAATCGATTCATCATCCAGTTTGACGATCTCGATCTGTGTGCCACCAAGGACATGGGTCCGGAAATCCCCCACGACCCGATTGACGGCATTCAGCGCCTCCAAGATCCCGACCGAACTGTTCTTAACCACGTTGAGCATAACGGCCTCATAGCCGTTGACCTTGAAGATCATCTCATTTTTTTCATAAGAAGATTCCACATCGGCGACCTGCCCCAGCCGGATGACCTGGCCTTCAAAGCCCCCCTGCACGATCAGATCTCTCAATTTCTCGGGGGTGTCTAATTCTGAAAGCAGCGTGACCTTCGGTTCTCTGTCGGTCTCCAGCGTGCCGGCCGGCTTTCGGATATGGTTGGCCTTGACCTCATTCATGACCTTGTTAAAAGGAATATCGTAATGGAGCAGGTCCGGCGGACGGACGCGGACCTGAAGCTCTTCTTGAAGATAACCGCTCTTTTCAATACTGTAGACCTCACGCAAATTCAGAAGCTGGTTTTCCAGCGCGAAGGCATACTCCTGCAACTGTCGGCGGGCCTCCACGTCCAGAATCTCCGTCCCCTTATGGATTAAAGCGATGTCCACGATCGCCCGTTTGGAAGTTTTAAAAACACGGACCGTGGGGTCATCAATGACCTCGATCGGAAGATCAACGTCCAAGACCGCGTTGCGGATCTCGGTGACGGCCTCATCGATCTTAGGATAATTGGGCTCCAGCTCAACCGTGACACTAGACTGCCCAACGCTGGAAGTGCTGGAGATACGAAAGACCCCGTCCAGCCCCCTGACCTCCTCTTCAATGGGCTTTGTCACAAAATACTCAACATCTTCCGCGGGAGCGCCGGGATATCGGACAGAGATCCGCACCGTATCAAACGTGATCGCCGGCATGTCTTCCTTGCCGGTGTTCTGCCAGGCAATGACCGAACCAATAAAAACAGCGGCTACGATCAGGTTTGCCAACAAGTGCCGATGCGCGAAATAATCAATGACCTTTTGCCACATAAAAAATGATCTTTCCAGGTCGCCCTTTTTGCTTGCTTTACAGGATCTTTTCGCCCTTTAAGACCTCGGGGATCGCTGAAGCGTCTATGCGTATCCCGCCGTCATGCTCGATCTTTAGCGTATAAAGAATCCCCGGAACGAATTTCATTCCCGGGGCCTCGATCTGAGCGTTCTTGATCCCCTTTTTGACCGCCTTATCAGAAAGAAGCGCGTAATCCCAAAACTCCTGCCAAACGGCCTCTTCAAAATCGTTTTTCCCGCCTTCGATCTTATATCCCTGAGGCACCGAGTTAACGGGAGTGATCACATATTCCTGGGTCTGCGCTCCATCCAGGATGAAGGCCTTCCAGAACAGATACAAACTTTTCCCCCTGAACTCATCGCCGGAGGCGATCAGCCTGTCCTCAAAACGGACCACCAAAGACTGGAACTGAATGATGTTGCCCGCGAACGTGAAATATTTCGGGTTCAACGGCCTCCCCTGCGCGTCATACTCCAAAAATTTGATCGTTGTCATATGCTGGCTCGTCACCGGATTAAAAGACGTGTCCGTCACCAGCACTTCGGCGATCCGCGAATCCGCCTGAAAACGCGCCAGCATTTGCCTGAGGATCTCCTTCTCCCGCACATGCCGTTCGTAGAATTGATGGCCATAAAACCCCGCCCCGCCCAGGAGTGCGGTCACAAGCATAATTTTCAAAACTGAGGTTGCCGGCCAGCCGGTCTTTTGTGTTTTCATGTTTTGGCCCCTTTTTAGAACCTCTCCACTTCCCCCTGGACCGGTTGGTCCGCGATGCCGAGGTATCGCTCGATCTGCTGCTCAATAAAAAGCGCGTGTTCCTGCGCGGAAAGCCCATCGATCAGCTTTCGGTCTTTCTGATCATACGTTTTCATGCGGACGTCATATGTTTCAGAATAAGAATCGTCACCGCGATGGACCTTCCGTTTTGTATAAAGCTGTGCGATCTCCGTTGCCGTAATTTGAACGTCCTTCGCAACCGGCAGCGGAACGTGCCGGATACCAATAGCGCCTCGCTTCACTTCAATGATCGTCCGGTTCAGATAGCCGCACAGAACATAATAGGTCAGCCCGATCCCGACCAGGGCGTGCAAGGACGCGAAAAGCGCCATAAACCACTGGTGCTGATAGAACGCGATCGAATACCACATGATCAAAAATCCATCCCAGAACAGGCAGAAGAACGTGAGGAACAAAAACTGCGGGCCGAACCAGCGGCGTGTGATTACCAGCGCCCCCTGATCATAACGGACCGCAAAACCCTTCGGAAGCGCGATATCCGTCCTCTCCTGGACCCGGGGCGCCGACGACACTTCGGAAAGCTGGTCCTGGCAATTGAAGATCTCGCCGCATTCCCCGCATTTGGCGATCCCGCGTTGAATATCGATATCTTTAGGATCGATCGTGAACCGGCACTTCTGACATTTCACCCTCATAACGGAATCCTTTCAAACCCGGGTTCTGAGAAGGATGTATGTGCTTTATTATAAGCGCAACCATTAAAAAAACAAAATCCTATAACAACAAAATCACCCGCTTTTTTTCTAACAATTCCTGCGACTTGCCTTGAAAGAGCGTCCTGTTTATGATACAAATAAACAGTCTTACAATTCAACTGAAAGGCTACGCTTCACTCAAGCACCTTATGGCCCCTCCCTCTTCATTCTCAAAACAAAGCTTCGCCCTCCTGCACAGCATGATGGTCGCTGTGATCTTCGGCTTCTTCCTGGAACCGAATATTGTCGGGGCGCATTTCCAGATGTCGTTCTGGAAGTCACCGCTGGGGATTCTGACCGCCGCGTTCTTTGTTTTCCTGCGGGTTATCTTCTTCAGCGGGATGTACGCCTCCATGCTTGAGATCGCCAGTGGCGAAAAAGACCTCCTAACGCTCAAACAGATCTGGAAAAACGCCAACCGTTACTGGTTCCTTTACAGCCTGCTGGCCCTGGTCCCTGTGGCGGTGCATTTCGTTTTTTTTGCGCTGATGCGCCATATCGATATCCCGATTTTATTCGTCGGCATCCTGTTCGACGGGATCGTGCTTTACGCGTTCGCTCTGATTGTGATCACGAAAAAATACCTTCAGCCAATGAAGATCAAAAAACAACCCGAGCGCCTGAGCACGTCATCCGCCTGCCTGATCTGCGCAGTGGTCTTCTCGGCCCTGGCTTTAGCGTACGCTTCAAACTCGATCCCGCTCGCCCCTTTCGGGTTCGGAAGGCTGAAATCGATCATTTACAATTCCTGTTTTTTCGGGATCAAATACCTCCACTTTTTCCTTTTTCTGTATTTCTGTGTCATCATTTTTGACCGCTATCCCGAGATCAAAAAAAGCCTCTCTTCAAAAAAAGAGATCATCCTGATCGCCCAGCCGGCCGAAGGCCTGTTCTTTTCGCTCACATCGCTTTTAATGCGCCTCTCAACACCGGTCTTCGTTCTCCTCAGGGCCATGACCCCTGAGCGCTACAAGGTCAAAGTTTTCAACCAGGTGATCTGGCATGACCGCTATTACGGGCCTGATAAACTGGTCGGCATCACCTCGTTCACCTCGAATGTTGCCGAGGCTTACCGGATCGCGAAAAAATTCAGGGAACACGGGTCCAAGGTCGTCATGGGCGGCGCTCACGCCATGTTCTTGCCGGAAGAGGCCCTGGAATTCTGCGATAGCGTGGTCATTGGGGACGCCGAACCTGTCTGGCACCAGATCCTGGAGGATTATGAGAACAACTGCCTCAAAAGGATCTATATCGGCGAGCAAACCGCCGCCTATCATCAGGCATCCCATCAGCAGCTCATGAAATTAGAACCCGGGGTCATCGCGCAATATGTGGAGACTGGCCGGGGATGTAAATTCCATTGCGATTTCTGCACGATCCCCGCGATCTGCGGAAGACAGATCCGCCAAAAACCCCTGGCAGAGATCCTGGAGATCCTTCATAAGATCAAAGGCCACGTGCCGGCGTTCTCGTTCAGGGACAACAATCTTTACGCTAATCCCCGCTATGCCAAAGAACTTTTCCGGGCGATCAAACCTCTGAAAATGAAATGGTGCTGCTCCTGCAGCCTTGACATCGCCCGGGATGATGAAGCCCTGCGCCTCGCCAAGGAATCAGGCTGCATCGTCATGCTCATTGGCTATGAGATCTCCAGCGAATCCGCTGAAAAAGAAAAGGCGGGTAAATACAGCATGGCGGACGATTACCTGACCTTAACGCGCAAGATCAAAAAGATCGGCATCGATGTGAAGGCCCATTTTATTTTCGGATTTGACGGCGACACGTTCCACAGCCTCAAACGTCTGTGGAAATTCTGCGCGCAGCTTTTTCCGACATTCACGATCATCACGCTCCTGACGCCCTTGCCGGGCTCAAAGTTCTTCAAGGACGTGATCCGGGAAAAACGCATGCTCAACCTCAACTGGAGCCGCTATACCCTGACCCATCTGGTCTTTCAGCCCAAGAACATCAACCTTCACGTCTATAACGCGCTTTACCCGGCCATCTATTTGATGTTCTTGGCCACATCATCCCAGGGGCTGGCCCTGCTGGTTTTGTTCTTTTTTGTCTGGAAGAAAGTTATTGTAGACGGCGGTAAACTACTGTTGTCATCAGCGCGGCTTTGATCAGCTCATAGTAGCACAGCATGACAAGCGCGGCCTTCCATGAAAAAGCGACCGTCCAGATCGCCATGACAACCACAAGAAACACGAGGACGGAATATCGTTTGACCCGGTCAAAGCAGTAGATCTTGTCCACCAAAGACGCGATCTTGTATTTCTTGGAATACTGTTCCGAAAGCTGGAACAGCGTAATGCCGGAAAGGATGTCAACGGGGACATAATCCCGGCGGATCAGGCGTTCGCTCACCGCCACCACGGCCGCGGCCTTGACCTTTTGAGAATGGAGCCAGAAATACAAAATGAACGGCACCGCAAGAATGGGCCAAAGGCTCTTTGAAAGGATAACGGCCGCAACACTGACCAGGGCGAAGGCAAAAATGACCCTCTGCCGCAGGAGAGCGCTCCGGATATCCTGATACGCCCGAGCGGTCCCCTCCTCAGCGGAAACTTGAGCTGATACCGCCGGCTGAGCAATAAGGAACTCGAACCATCGGCAGACCTCAGCATCGTATTTGATGGAGTTGACGATCGCCTCAAAACTGCTGACATGTTCTTGATGGGATACGGTCATAGCGATTTGTATCGTAACACAAACTCGCTCCTTGTAAAATTGAAAAATAAAACACCTAAACAGGCCGGAAAATGTTTACAATATTTTACGGCGATCGACAATACAAACACGTGTTGTGGATCAAGACCAGAAAGGCCCGCGCGGCGCGCACACATGGCCCGATCATCTTCATTATCAAAACAGACCTGCTCCATCCTGCACAGCATGATGATCCCGGTGATCATCAGCTTCTTTCTGGAGCCGAATGTCATTGGCTCCTATTTCCAAATGTCGTTCTGGACATCGCCGTTCGGGGCGCTCACGGCCGCGCTCTTTATCACATTGCGCGTCCTGTTCTTCAGCGGGATCTACGCCTCCATGGTTGAGATCGCCAGCGGCGAAAAGGATTTGCTGGCTGTTGAGGATGTCTGGGACAACTCCAGAGCATACTGGTGGATCTATGGAGCGCTGGCCATGGTTCCGGTCGCTGTGCATTTTCTGATCTTCGCGATCCGCCGGCAGATGGATATCCCGATCGCGCTGGTCGGCGCCCTTTTTGACCCGATCGTCCTTTATATTTTTGCCCGAGCCGTGATCACAAAAAAATATCTGCGCCCCATGAAGATTTCCGAACAGCCAAAACGCATAAAGGCAGAGGCCCTGTTTTTGATCTGCGCGGCAGTCCTTGCCTCCGCATTCCTGGCGGTTGCTTCAAACCTGGTCCCGGCATTGACCGAAGGCCCGGAACAGCTGCGGACGATCATTTACAACGCCTTGTTCTTCGGCATCAAATACCTGCATTTCTTTCTTTTTCTGAGTTTGTGCCTTGTCCTGCTTGACCGTTACCCGCAGATCAAAAAACAGCTCTTATCAAAAAAAGAAGTTGTCCTGGTCACACCGCCCGCCGGAGGCCTGCTTTTTTCCATCTCATCGCTTTTGTCACGCCCCCCTACGCCGGTCTTTATCCTGCTCAAGGCCCTGACCCCGGAGCGATTCAAGGTAAAAATTTATGACCAGGTCGTCTGGCATGACCGCTATTACGGACCGGATAAATTAGTCGGGATCACCTCCTGCACATCCAATGCCGCTGAAAGTTACCGGATCGCCAAACAATTCCGGGCCCGCGGCTCAAAGGTGGTCATGGGCGGAGCGCACGCAATGTTTTTGGTGGAAGAGGCTTTGAAATTCTGCGACAGCGTGATCATCGGAGATGCTGAGCCTGTTTGGAAACAGGTTCTGGAAGATTTTGAAAATAACCGTCTGCAAAAGATCTATATCGGTGAACAGAACGAGGATTACCACCGCTTTTCTCACCGGGAGCTCCTGAAGCTGGACCCCAGGCTCATCGCCCATTTTGTCGAGACCGGGCGGGGATGCAAATTCTACTGTGACTTCTGCGCCGTCCCCGCGATCTGCAGCCGCCGTCCACGTCACAAACCCTTGCCGGAGGTCATCGAAATGCTCCAGCGGATCAAGGGCCATGTCCCGACCGTGTCGTTCATCGATAACAACATCTACGCCGAGCCGAACTACGCCAAAGAGCTTTTCCGGCAGATGAAACCCCTGAACATCAAATGGACCTGCTCCTGCAGCATCGATATCGCCCGTGATGAGGAAGCCTTACGCCTGGCCAAAGAGTCCGGCTGTGTCTTGATGATCATCGGGTATGAGATCTCAGACGAATCCGCGGAAAAAGACAAAGGCGGGAAATACAGCATGGCCGATGACTATCTGGCGTTGACCCGAAAGATCAAGGAGGCCGGCATCAGCGTCAAAGGGCAATTCATTTTCGGGTTTGACGGCGACACATTTCAAAGCCTCGCTCAGCTCTGGACGTTCTGCCTTCGGCTTTTTCCCACGTTCACCATATTGGCCTTCTTAACGCCTTTTCCGGGATCGAAATTTTTCAAGGACATGCTCCGCAACGGCCGTATGCTCAACCTCAACTGGAGCCGCTACACCCTGGCGAACCTGGTCTTTAAGCCCCGCAATATCAACCCCGTGATCTATAACGCATTCTTTCCGTTCATCTTTGCCGCGTTCCTGGCATCTTCATCGCACGGAATGATCTTTTTACTGCTTTTGATATTCGGGAAGACAATTATTGAAGACGGCGGTAGACGGCTGTTGTCATTAGCGCGGCCTTGATCAGCTCGTAATAACACACCAGGGCTAGAACGATCTTCCAGGAAAAGGCCCCCACCCAGATCACAAAGCTCAGCACAAAAAAGATAAATATCGCGTAACGCTTAACCCGGTCAAAACAATAGATCTTGTCGACCAACGACGCGATCCCGTATTTTTGGGAATATTCCTCCGCCAGGTGATAAAGCGAGATTTTGGAAAGGATCTTAACGGGAGCATAATCCCGGCGGATCAAAATCTCACTAAGGGAAAGCACGGCCTTGTTTTTGATGTCTTGAGAACGGAACCAGAAAAACAAAATGAGCGGCACGGCCAAAAAAGGCCACCAGGTCTTAAAAACAGCGACCGCCACGGCGCTGAGCACGGCAAGCGCGAAAAGGGTTCTTTGTTTAACGGTCGAAGCCTCAATATCACGATACGCCCGCCCCATCCGATCACCGGAAGAAATCTCCTGCCTGACCGCCGGATGGGTCACAAGAAATTCAAACCAGCGGCAGACCTCAGCGTCATGCTTGATGGAATTGATGATCGCCTCAAAACTGCTCACCTGTTCTTGAAAAAATTCGGTCATGCCATTTCGATCCTGCGTTTGGTTTTCAGCGGACTTCGCTCATATCACCGATGCCGTGACGGCTCTTTTCCCGCAAGCCTTCTTCCGCCGAATATCCCAGGCTGATCACAAGGTCCACCTTCACATGCCACGGCAAGCCCAAAACCTTCTTCACCGCCCGTTCGTTGAACCACCCGATCCAGCAGGTCCCCAAACCTTCCTCCGTCGCCTGCAGGATAAAATGCTCTCCCGCAATGCCGAGATCGATCAGGTTATACTGCACCCCCCTGACCTGGCCGCCCATCCGTGCCGCGTATTTCGAACGCTCACGGATCAAAAAGACCAGGACCGGGGCCTCCCGGGCAAAGGCGTTCATCTGGAATATCCCGGAGAACGCGGCGCGCGCGGCCTTTTCTTTTAAGGCGGGATCTTGCACGGCAACAAAACGCCACGGCTGTGAATTACAGGCCGACGGCGCAAGCCGCGCGGCTTCCAAACAGCGCTCGATCTGCCCCCGGTCAACGGGCCGATCCAAATACTTTCGGCAGCTCTGCCGCCTTGAAACCAGCTCTAAAAAACCCATCTTCATAAACCTTTCAGGCGCATTTGGTCTTGCCAGGACACTGGCCATTCCAGCAATACAGACAAAGCTTTTCACGGGGAAGCCCGATCGCCTCCACCATGTCATCGATCCTCTGGTAACGCAGCGTCGTCACATCCAGGTCCTTTTCGATATACTGGACCATCCGCTTATATTTTTCCGAATCCGGGTCCAGATATTCAGAGACATCCTCAATATCCTTACCCTCAAGCGCCCTGATGGCCTTACGCGCGGCCAACTCATCGACGCTGCGCGTTGAAAGACAGAATTTGCAAGGAAACATCAACGGCGGGCAGGCCAGCCGGACATGGATCTCTTTCGCGCCGGCATCCCAAAGCTTGTTGACCGTGAAATTCTTAAGCTGAGTCCCGCGCACGATCGAATCATCACAGACCACGATCTTGTTTCCCTTAATGATCTCTCGGATCGGGATCAGCTTCATTGTGGCGATAAGATTGCGTGTCTCCTGACTGGGCGGCGTATAACTTCGTCCATAGCCGGGGGTGTATTTGACGAGCGGCCGGCGATACGGCTTGCCGCATTCCATCGCGTAACCGATCGCATGGGCCGTCCCGGAATCAGGAACTCCGGCGACAAGATCCACATCAATATCCTGATCATGTTTGGCCAAGGCCCTTCCGCTGCGTTCACGGGACAGCTCCACGTTGACCCCTTCATAGACAGAAGCTGGAAAGCCTGTATAAACCCACAAGAACGAACAGATCTGACTGCTGTCCGTTCCCTTCCGCTTGATATCCATGCCTTGCTTGTTCAAAAGCACGATCTCGCCGGGCTTAAGGAATTTTACGATCTTAAATCCTAAGTTCGGCAACGCGTTGCTTTCAGCAGAGACCGCCCATTCCTCCCCTTTATTCCCGATCACCAGGGGCGTGTAACCAAACCTGTCCCGCGCCGCATAAATGCCGTCCTTATTTAAAAGAAGCAGCGAACACGAGCCTTCGATCTGAGAGAACATCTTCTCGATCCCGTCAACGATATCATCACCCTGTGTGATCAGCTTTCCAACCAGTTCCGTGACATTGACACCGCCATGACTGACCTCACTGAATGAAAGACCTCTATCAAAAAGCCTTTGCTTCAATTCATTTTTGTTCTCAACAAGCCCTGAGGTGACCAGGCAGAACGGGCCAAGCCTGGAGTTCAAATAGACCGGTTGTTCATCAGAATCGCTGATAACGCCTATTCCATAGGGCCCTTCCATGCGTTTGTGATCATCATAGAACTTGGACTTGAACTGTGTCTGGCTGATATTGTGGATCTGCCGGTCAAAGCTTTCTCCCAGCACCGCCATCCCGCCGTATTCTGTCCCCAAATGTGAATGATAGTCGACCCCGTAAAACAACACGCTGGAACAATTCTTTTTCGATACTGCTCCAAAAACTCCGCTCATGATGTCGTTTCCTCACTTTAGGTGAAAAGTTTGATGTGTCACGCGTCAAAAAAACTTCCCATGGACAAATTCGGATCGGTCGTCAGATTGATCCCCAACCGCTTTAAACCCGCCTCATCCCCGGGCGTTGGAATATGGGTCATGTGAACCTCACAGCCCCTCAGCTCCTTAAGCATTTCCAAAGCCGCCTGAGCTGTCGCGTTGGTCGTGGCGCTGATCGTAAGAGCGACCAGCGTTTCATCAAGATCCATGCTCGCTGTTTTTGCGCCCAGGATATCCTCTTTCAAAAGCCTGACCGATTCAATGATGTTGGGAGACAGCAAGTGCAGCTTATCCGGAATGCCCGCCAGATGCTTCACCGCGTTCAGAACAAGGCTTGAGACCGCGTGCATCAATGGAGAGTTTTTTCCTTTAATGATCGTCCCGTCGGCAAGTTCGATCGCCGCTCCGCAAAAGACCCCTTTATTCCCCTTGCCTGTATCCCGGGCCTCCTGCGCCGCCTCCCTGGAAGGGATCACGACCCGGCGATCCTCCGCGGCAACGCCCAGCTCCTTCATGATCAACTCCGCCCGCTGGACCGTGTCCTTCTCGGCCAACCCCATAAGATACTCGCACCCGTAGCGAAAATACCTGCGGATCGCCTCCTGCTGCGCGGCTTCCTGAACGGCCTGGTCATCCACGATCCCGAAACCGGCACAGTTAACGCCCATATCCGTAGGCGAACGGTACATCGCGGCGCCGCCGGTGATCTTTTCAAGGATCCTGCGCAACACCGGGAACACTTCCACGTCACGGTTATAATTGATCGCCGTCTCACCGTAGGCCTCCAGATGGAACGGATCGATCATGTTAAAATCCTTGATATCCGCCGTAGCAGATTCATAAACAACGTTGACCGGATGTTTCAAAGGGATGTTCCAGATGGGGAATGTCTCAAACTTCGCGTAACCGGACCTGATGCCTTTGCGGTGATCATGATAAAGCTGCGAAAGACAGGTCGCCAGCTTGCCGCTGCCGGGACCGGGACCGGTTACGATGATCAGTTTTTTTTCCGTCTCAATATACTCATTGGCCCCATAACCTTCATCACTGACGATCGTATCAACATCGATCGGATAGCCTTTCGTGAACTTATGCGTGTAAACCTTGATCCCGAGCCGTTCCAGCTTGTTCTTGAAGATCCTGGCGGAAGGCTGGTTCTCAAAGCGGGTGATGACGACAGCCCGGATGTTCAGGCCCCAGTCCTTCACATCACCGATCAGCTTTAAAGCATCAGCGTCGTAGGTGATCCCGAAATCAGCGCGGATCTTGCGCCGTTCGATATCCCCGGCGTAAATGCACAGAATGATATCTGCCTGGTCTTTCAGCTTCTGCAGAAGCTTCATTTTGACGTTCGGGTCAAACCCGGGAAGGACCCGGGCGGCGTGATAATCAAAAAGGATCTTTCCCCCAAATTCCAAATACAGTTTGTTATCAAATTTTTTCAGGCGTTCGAGGATCGCCTCCGTTTGTTCCGTCAAATATTTCTCGTTGTCAAACCCAGCACGTTTAACCACGCTTTACCCCCCATATCTGATTTGATATTAAAGAACAGTATACACACCCCCCCAGCCCCACCCCCATAAAACGCCTTTAAACGGTCATCTAACAGCCCTCCACAGTGACCTTAAGGTCCTTAATGATCCCATCGCTTAAGCGGTAAACCCATCCGTGGACCGCGATATTCTGGCCGGATTTCCAGGCGTTCTGAAGGATCGTGGTGTGACGGATATTATTGACCTGCTCGATGATGTTATACTCACACAACAGGTCCAATCTGGCGCGTTCATTCGGACAGGCGTCGATCTCTTTTTTATAGATCCTGTAGACGTCCTTGATATGGCGAAGCCAGTTGTCGATCAGCCCGTGTTCCTTTTTATCCATCGCCGCCTTGATCCCCCCGCAGTCATAATGCCCGCAAACGATCACATGCTCGACCTTCAAAATATCCACGGCAAACTGCAATACCGAAAGGCAGTTTAAATCCGTATGGACCACGACATTGGCGATATTGCGGTGGACAAAGATCTCGCCGGGCAAAAGGCCAACGATCTGATTGGCCGGCACCCGGCTGTCCGAACAGCCGATCCAGAGGTATTTGGGGTTCTGCTGATGTGACAGGCTGGAGAAAAAATCCGGGTTCTCGGATGTGACCCCCTCAGCCCATTTGCGGTTATTATCAAAAAGGATCTTGATCGAAGATTTCATGAACGGTCCTTTCAGGAAGAAAAACAAAGATATTATATATTAGAATTTTTAAATAAGAAACAAGTTCTCTTTAAAGGTTATATATTCAATATGGTTTGTTATAATATAAAAAACCTCCGAACAAAGGCCGTTTTATGACATCGCTCAAAAACCATTGGATCATCGCGCTGCTGCTCATCCTTGCCGCCACGCTCATAAGTTTTTTGCCGTCCTTGTTCAATGATTTCGTGAATTATGACGACCCGGTCCTTATCTTTGAAAATGCCCTCATCCGGGAAGGATCTTTTTCAAACGCGGTCAACATATTCAAAACACAGCTTTCCGGAAACCATAGCAGATTCAATCCGCTGGTCTTCATCTCCTACATGAGCACCTTGCGTTTCTTCGGGCCAAACCCGTTCTGGTTCCACGCCACGAGCCTTCTGTTCCATCTGGGCTGCGTAGCAGCGGCCTTCTGGCTGACCATGCTTTTAACGCAAAGCCTGCCAGTAAGCGTCATGACCTCTCTGCTGTTCGGGATCCATCCCATCCATGTGGAACCCGTCGCCTGGATCTCTTCCCTGATGCATGTCATGTACAGCCTCTTTTATCTTTTGAGCCTGATCCTTTTTCTAAAAGCGATCCGCTCTGAACGCGCGAACCCGCTGCTATTATTTGCCTCTTTTATCAGTTTTGTGATCTGCGGATGCTGTTTTTCCGCCGGAGCAGCCACTCTGCCGGCCATCCTCCTCTTATTATGCGTATGGCAGGACAGCTCTCTGCAAAAAAAACGTCTGGCCCTTCTGCTGCCGTTCTTTGCCCTGTCCCTGTTCTGGGCATGGATCACGGTCTTCGCGGCCAAGAATTCTCACATCATCACAAACCCGTATTTTAACACCAGCACGTATTCCTTAAATGAACGGATTCATCTTTCAAGTTTGAGCATTTTTTATTACCTGCGCCAGCTCATCGCCCCGCTGAATTTCACCATCGTCTATCCTGAAGGGTATTATTCCCATCCGTTCAACGCTCTTTACACGGTCTTTCTTGCTGTCGGCATCTTAGCCCTTCTTATGTTCTATAAGCGCAGGCCCGTCCAGACAAGACCGGTCTTTTTCGGGGCCCTGTTTTTCCTGATCACGATCCTTCCTTTTTTAAAGATCTACTCCACGACAAGCTCGCTGACCAACGACCGTTATTGTTATCTGGCCTGCTACGGCATATTTTTCATCCTGGCATTATGGGCCAACCTCTTGCTCGAAAAACGCGTCCCCTTGATCAGAACAGTTTCTGCCATTGCCGCAGTCTATCTGCTCATCATCACATGGAGCGCTTGCCGAAACTGGAAAAACAGCGCTACCCTTTGGAGCAATCAGATCACGGCCTATCCAAAGGCGTATCCGGCTTACGTAGGCCGGGCGGATTTTTATTTAAGCCAAGGCCGATACCAGAACGCGCTGGATGACCTTGATCGCGCTCTTCAGCTTAAACCCGACTATATCGAAGCCTTGAACCTCAAAGGCACAACGCTCCTTCTTTCAGGCTCACCGCAAACCGCCATTGAATCTTATACCAAGGTCCTGATGGTCGATCCTGCGAACACCGCCGCGCTCAATAACCGCGCCGCGGCCTATCTCAATCTTGGAATGTATAAAAACGCCCAGGACGACCTGGATAAATCCATAAATCTTGATGCCCGGCAGATCGATCCATACTATAATCGGAGTATCGCGTTGATCGGGCAAGGGCGGTATCAGCCGGCGTTGGATGATATTGAGTTCATCCTCAACGCCGACCCCGGGCATGAACTTGCCAGGTCTCAATATCAAACCCTCAAAAAAGTGATGGGCTCCCATGAACCATAATACTTCCGATCAAAACACGCAGCCGGGGCTGGATATCTCGATCATCGTTCCAGTCTATAACGAAGAAGAGAATATCGCCGATCTGCTCCAAGAAACTTTACCGCATCTTTCGGCGTCCGGCCTTTCTTATGAGGTCATCCTGATCAACGACGGAAGTAAGGACGGGACCTGGCTGGAGATCCAGAAAGCCGCGAATAACGATCCTTGCGTTAAAGGAGTCTCCCTTTCCCGGAACTTCGGCCACCAGCACGCCCTGTTCTGCGGCCTGCATTTCGCGGGCGGCAGGGCCATGATCTGCATGGACGGGGACCTTCAGCATCCGCCGTCCATGATCCCCAAAATGCTCCACGCCTGGAAAGAAGGCGCCAAGGTCGTTACGACCACCCGCATCAGCAACGCGAAGACATCCTGGCTTAAAAAGACTTCATCCAGATATTACTACAAGCTCTTCACGTTTCTCTCCGGGGTCCCCTTGCACGAAGGGACTTCTGATTTCTGCCTAATCGACCGCCAGGCCTTTGAAGCCTTCAAGGACTTCAAGGACGCCAACCTTTTCCTGCGAGGGATCGTCCACTGGGTCGGCTTTCCATCGGCCTCTTTGGCCTACCAGGAAGGCGAACGCAAAAAAGGCAAAAGCAAATACAGCCTCTTAAAAATGCTGCACTTAGGCCTTACCGGGATCATTTCCTTCTCGACCGTTCCCCTTAAGCTCGGGATCTGGGCGGGGCTGCTTATGAGCGCGTTCTCCTTTTTTGAGCTCGTTTACATCCTGACGCGCTATCTGCAGGGGGCCACGGTCCCAGGATGGGCCTCGACCGTCGGTGTGGTGTCCTTGCTGTTCGGCATTCTTTTTATTCTGCTTGGATGCATCGGGATCTACCTGGCGGATATCCACAACTGCCTGAAGAACCGACCGCCCTTCATCGTTGAAAAAATCGTGAATATACGAACGGGCGATGAACGAAAAGATGACAGATATTAAGATCGGTCTTGATCTTTGGGAAGGTCGAACTCACTGCCCCTGCCGAGCAGGAATTCTTTAAGCGCCAGAACACTCCGCGCCGCGAAGATCATAAAACGCCCCTGAAGATAATACCGCCCACCTTTCAGAACGATCTGACGGTTGTTCAGAAGGCGCCCCAACCGGTTCTCAAGGATGACGCCCGCGTTGTAGCACTTCAGGATCTGCTCGAGCGAAAGGCCGCCGGGCGATTCGTGCAATTCCCGGACCAGACGGATCCGGCGCGCGGTCTCACCAAGATTAATGAAATGCATATAACAATAAGCGAGCGCGGCATACGTCATCAGATGCAAAAGACCATAGCCCGCCGCGTCGATCAGTGCCAAAGAAGCTCCGGCGCTGTGAAAATACAGATACTCCTGAAATACCAGAACGCACAGGCCAGCGCAAAAGCTCACGATCACCGTTTTAAGCAGGCTCTGCTTAAACACAAGCCGGGAAAGAAGGATCTGGATGATCACCATTTCCGCAAAGACCCAGACCGGAAGGACCGCCTGCATAAACGCCATTCTTTATCCCCCCTTATGTTTCTTGCCTAAAAGCCAGCGGTAAAAACAGAACAAGCGCGCGACTGCCTTTCCTTTGGGAGTCAGACGGTATAGGCCGTTATCGAGCTCCGCCAAACCGCCCTTCAGCAGATCATTGATCCGCGGCAGGACCAAGCGTTCATTATTCATATCGCGGATAAAACACTCTTGTGTTAAACCTTCCGGGCCGGCCCGATCAACATCGAGCACCATCACCAAAGACGGACTATCGACCTCGATCCCCGAATACGTGACAATATAAGCAAGCATGACCGCAACATACGCAGCTATGATCTGGAAATATTCCCCGAAGCCTTCCATCCCGATCCATATTTTACCCCAGACAAACGCTCCGAGGATCCCAATGGCCAGCACAGACAAAAATATGAACATCAGCGTCTTGGAATGGTTCCGCGGGAGGCGGATCTTCCAGACGCAGACATGAACGCAGAAAGCGGCCAGCAGCAGCACAAGCGTGTAAACAAAAACAGCCATCCCTTTTCCCCCGTTAAGACCGTTTCCAATCCTGAGCGAACGCGTTCAACGCCTTAAATTCCTCCAATGTCTGAAGGCTCAGTCTCGCTTCAGAGACCACCATCCCCCGATATCCAACACCTGCCAGAAGATCCAGCACGTGACGGTTATGCTCGGGGGCATGATGGATATGCGTGTGCCATTGTTCTGACCCGAACGTATAGCCCGTCAGATGGATATGGGACGCCTCCCGCATGACCGAGATGAACGCCTCTTCAAAAAACCCGGCCGCCTCCATCTGCACATGCTCGATATCCAGGCAGCGGCCGAAAGAATATCTCCTCATGAACTTCACCGGCTCATGCACGCCGGGAGTATTTTCGATACATATCCTGGCCTTAAGCCCGCTCAGACTCTCAATGATCCGGGGCCATTCATCGTCCCAGTAAATATCATGAAAAACAATGACCTCAGCGTTCACAGCGGCCGCAAGGGCCTTTAATCCTTCAAGGGAAAGACCGTCGGTCGGAGCGTGCAGGGCGTAACGTAAAGAAAATTTCCGGCAGGTCTCAATGACTGCGCAAACATCTTTCAAGATGCCTTCCGATAAATAAAGTTCGACGGCCTCAAGCCCGGCCTTTTCAATATCAGCAAGAACTCCTTCTTGCGGAGCGCACTTGGCCGCGATCACAATATCCTGTTTTGAACTCATAGACTTACCGCGTTTCGAATAATGTTAAAAGACTGTAGATGAACACCTTAATGAACAGCGCCGCCACTTTCAAAGCGAAGCTGATCAGGTAAAACCATTCGGCCGGCTTCAAGTACCACTTCGGCGGCAGCGCCAGCCATCCGGCCGGCCCGACGCGTTCTTTCAGGATCTTAAAAATGCTTTTCGGGCGGAACGAATAGAACAGGTTGTATTTCAAAATATCGCAGCGCAAAGCCAGTTCGCTGGCCCCTAACGGGACATACGCCAACGGCGCCTCCCGAAACGGGGACTCCACCAGCGTGCCGCAGGCGTTCAGATTTTCCCAATCCTTTCCGGGGTTCAAACGCCCTTCCTCGACGGCTGTTTGATAAAGCCTCGTGCCCGGATAAGGAGTCGCGTTGTTGAACCGGACATAATCCAGGTCCATCTCTTTGGCCAGCCTGTAAGCGGCCGCCCTCTCTTTACGCGTCTCGGTCGGAAGCCCAAGAATGAATGTCCCCGATATCTTAAACCCGAACTTTTTGGCCAGGGCGACCCCCCGTTTGATATCTTCGACGGTCTCACCCTTATTGATCAGCTTCATCAGGCGTTCAGAAGCGGTCTCGATCCCGAAATTGATCACCCGAAAACCCGATTCCCGCATGGCCGCAAGCATCTCTTCATCCACCGCGTCTCCGCGCGCCTGGCAGTCAAACAAGGCTTTTTTATGAAGGCCGCGCCTTCGGATCTCGCGGCAAAGGTCCATGACCCTCTGCTTGTTGGTAGAAAAGGCGTCATCCAGAAACGTCACGTAATTACGGTGATATTTGTTCACGATATCATCCAGCGTCTCGGTCACGATCTCCGCCGGAAAAAAACGGTACTTTCGTCCCGATATGCTGCGCTGAGAACAGAACGAGCAATCATACGGGCATCCGCGTGAACTGGTGATGAACCCCAGCTCGTAAGCCGATGAATGCTGTTCGAAAAGAAAATACGGGAACTTGGAAAGTTTGGTGACATCCGGCAAAGGCGCGGGCGGGTTATGAACGAACCCTCCGTTGCGGCGGAACGACAGCCCCTTGATATCTGAAAAATCCTGACCGTTTTTCAGGCGGTCATAAAGGACGGGGATCGTCTCTTCCGCCTCCCCGCGTATGGCGACATCGACATTGGGATTCTGAAGGGCTTCCTCGGGAACAACGGTCGGATGGATACCGCCGAACAGCACTTTGCTGTCAGGAAACTTCTCCTTGATGACGGATGCGATCTCCTGCCCGCGCTTGATGCTGGCCGTCATGCATGAAACCCCGAAGATGTAGGGCTTCTCCATGTCCTTGACATACTCTTCCAGCAGATCATCGCACGGACCGACGACCTCTTCGTCCAAGATCCTGACCTTTTTGCCGGCATCCATCAAAGCGCCTGCGAGCCAGCCGATGCCGATCGGAACGCTCAAGGGCACATAACGGGAGAACCCCCCGAGTTTTTTCAAACGGTTATAGCTTGGGCTGATAAACAGCATAAGTCCCCTTTGTCTGTTTCTTGCGTTTTAAATGAAATTCACATGCATCGGCATATCGCCCGACGGGCTTTCCGGGACGCGTCCCTGCGTCTTAAGCTCCCAGAGATACTCGTTCACCTTATGCTGAAGGCACAGCGCCCCGCACATGGTCCGGGCGTCGAAACGGTCAGAAGCGATCTCGTTGATGACCTCCCAATAGCGCTCGCTCTGCCAGATCTCTTTGAAAGAACGTTCCGCGATGTTGCCGATGTGATATTTTTTATATTTATTGTTAAAAAGCATGCCGCACGGGGCGACCAGCCCGGAACCGGAAAGCTGGATAATGAACGGCGGGCCGTAACAGTGCCGATAGACACGCTTGCCGCCGCTTAGGATCTTGGACCACTTGGCCTTGACCAGATAATCCCCCGAGGACAGCTCTTCAGCTTTTTTCAAAAGGCTGGTCAGGTCAAAATATTTGCTGTAATCGACCCCCAGGGAGCCTTCTTCATCGTCGCTGCAGTGTTTGATCACAAGATAATCCACACCCAGTTCCCTGCCGAGCTCCGCCAGCGGCATGATCTGGTCAGCGAAATCCGGTAAAAGGACCATCTGAAGGCCCAGCGTGACTTGCAGATTCTTTCTTTTTTTGATCTCAACACATCGTCTGATCGTCTGACAGACCTTGTCAAAATTCTCTTCTCTGCATCCCATGATCTTGGCATACCGGCTTCGTTCTCCGGCGGACATATTGAACCGCAAATATGTCAGGGCAGGCAGCAGGTCTTCCAGCTCATCATCTTTTAAAAGATAGCCGTTGGTGCCCAGGGCCATATCCAGGCCGTTCTTCTTGCCCCTTAAAAGCGCGTCCTTCAGATAAGGAGAGCACGTACTTTCACCGTCGCTGACAAAGCTGATGGCCTTGACCCCGATCTGAGCGGCGTCATCCAGAAAACGGAAGATCACGTCTTTGGTCATCTTCTTTTCATCGTTGGCCTGCAACTGTCCGTAACAGTAAACGCAGCGGTAGGTGCAGCGGCGGGTCAGGGCGCAATCGATGGTGATCGGCGCGACGCGCTCCCCTCGTAACCAGGCATCCACGCGGTCCTTGTGCCAGGCCAGTTTGTGCCCGTCCAGGATGATCTTGGGATCCGGCTCGTTCATCAGGGTCTGGCTCCTTTTCGGATCGCGGTCTGCGTTTCGCGTGAAAAACGCCCGTCCTCTTTTTCCTGCTTGGTGAAATACTGATCGCGCACGAGACGGACATAGCCTTTAACGACTTTCAGAAATGACGGGAATGACACCGCGCTCGACCGGCCGCTCTCTCTTAAGCCCAGCCGGTAAGGGACCTCCGCGAACAGGTATCCTTTTTTCACCGTTCGGATCAGAATGTCCGTCTGAAAAAAGAACCCGCTGTTGCGCGAAGAGATCTCCTTAAGGACCGCCTTGCGGTAAAGGATCGTCCCGTTAGTGTAGTTGAAATTCACCAAAAAGGTCGTGTTGATGATGAAGCGGTAAACGAAAGAAAGAAGGTTGCGCAGCCACGGCCTCGCTTCACGGTTGAAGATGAACGGGATCACGATATCCACATGCTCAAGCAATTTGAAATACCGGAAGATCTCTGCCGGATCATTTTCATTATCCCCAGGCAGCATCACGACGGCTTCCGCGCAGGAGGCGTCCACCCCGTCCCAGAACGAGGCGCCGATGCCACGCGGTGTTTCATGGCAGACCATGCGGATGCGGGAATCCCTCTGCATGAACGAACGGACACGCTTCTCGGTCTCATCCGTGCTTCCGTCATTGATCACAATGACCTCTCCGTTGATCCCGAAATGGTCCAATCCTTTCAACGTATCAGAAAGGGCGTGTTCAATATTGTCCTGCTCATTAAGGGCCGGCATGACGACCGACAGATCTCTTTGCTCCATAAACCATCCTGTTTTTAGACTGCTCAAATGAAATTCACATGCGTTGGCGGATTTCTTAGCTCCCAAAGGTATTTATTCACTTCATCCATACGGCAGTTCACGCGGCAGGTCGAGACATCCAAAGCCTCCTCCACCCACTTAAGCGATTTTTTGCGTTTCTCGCCTTCCCATATCTCCTGAAATGTCTGCTCATAGATATTGCCGTAAAGGAACTGTTCATCACCCAAATAGACACTGCAGCCCCACACATTGCCTTCAGCGTCGATATAGGACCAGAACGGCAGGCCCAAACAGCGGTCATAATGCTTCTCCGCCTCATCCCATTTTTTCATGGTGCGGATCCGGAAGATCACATTGAACTTCTCAGAATTCAGAACCTGCAGGTCTTTTTCCAGATATTCATAATCGCTGTAGCGGATCCCGCTGTACTTGTGCGTCTTGCTTTTGGGGTGCTGCGAGTAAGGCTTAACCACCAGATAATCCAGCCCCATATCTTTAGCCAGCCGCGCCAGAGCGACCGCCTCATGGGCGTTGTCCGGTAAAAGCAGAAGCTGCAACCCCAGCGTGCAGCGATAACCATGGCGGCGGCGCAGATCAACGGCATAGGCAAGGTTTTTCATCAGATGATCATAATCATCCTCACGGCACTGATGGATCTTGGCATACGTTTCTTTGGTCGCGCCGTTAACGCTGACCTTGATCCATTCGGTCACTCCCAAAATTTGATCTGCGATCTGCGGTTTCATCAAAGTGCCGTTGGTGGTCACCGCCACATCAATGCCGCTCTGTTTCGTGTGAGAAATGATCTCGCCGATATCTTTATGAAGGAACGGTTCTCCTTCTCCGGCATACATGATGCTTTTAACGCCCAGCCGCCCGAATTCCGTAAGACGCTCCTTCAAAAGGGCCGTCTCTAAAAATTTCGGCCGGTATTCCATAAAATCCAATCCGCAGTACGTGCAGCGATGGTTGCAGGACCCGGCGGGGCTGACCTCCATGTAGATCGGATAAACGGTCTTTCCTTGAAGCCAGGCATGAACGCAGGGCACATGATAGATCAATTTATGGCTGTCGATCCGGTATTTATCCATTGCTTTTCTGCTCCTGCATCAGGCAGTCCACCAAATGATGGCAGATCGAAAGATGCACGATCTCCACATGGCCGTAGCGGAAAGACGGCACGTAAAAATTCACGTCGCCCATCGCCCGCAAAGGATTATCGGCAGCAAACCCGGAAAGGGTGATCACTCCCATCCTGTTTTTACGGGCGGCCGCCGCCCCCCGTAAAATATTTTCAGACTTTCCGGAACTGCTGATGGCGATCAAAACATCTCCGGGCCGGCCGGAAACCTCGATCGATTTCTCATAGACCGCGCCGTATCCGTAATCATTGGACATGCACGTCAGAAGCGATTCATCCGTCAGCGTCACCGCCGCGATCCCTAAGCTGCGGATAAAATCCGTCATCACGTGGCTGGTGATCGCGGCGCTCCCGCCGTTACCGATCAGGATGACCTGCCCGCGCCGGTCTTTGAGCGGCTTGAGCATCAAAAGCGCTCTTCCGGCGGCTTCCTCAAAATCCAAGGCCCCTGATCGTTGGTCGCTGGCCGTGATCTGTTCATACAACTCTGTCAAATTCTGGAATGGTTTCATTTGAGTAGTGTCCCTATGTATTTAAGTAATGGCCCCGGCTCAACCGAGGAACGGTTCCCGACGATCAAAACCTTTAATGCTCCAACCGCATTTCCAATGACCCCCACGATCTCCATCGGCGTTTTTTGAAAAACGCACGGTGAAGTGATCGAAAAGAACGCGTCACCCGCGCCGATACGGTCTACGACCTCTTTCGAAAAGACCGGGACCTGAAAAAAACCTTCCTTTTTGGAATACGCCAGGGACCCGCGATGCCCACGGGTAATGACCGCCCTCTGGCACTTCATTCGCTGTGCGATCTGCTTGACGAGCTGTTCAATGTTGGCGGTCTGGTCATGACAGGCCAGGCGCAACTCCGGCTCATCAATACAGATATAATCCGCCCGGGGGAATTTCGAGACCAGGTTGAACCCGATATTGGAACTGTTGGTCTGGACGTTCAAGGCCAGATACGGGGCGGTTTCACAGATCTTATCGACGATCTTCGGCGTTAAGAACCCGTGGCCGAAATCCGTGACCAGGACCATGTCAAAATTCTTGGCATTGCGTTCCAAATATTCGCAGACCTTATTCTCGACCGACACCGGCAGCTGCGCGAGATTGTCCAGATAACAGATCTCAAAAAGCTTGGTCAAAAAACTTTCGTCCACAAAACGGCGTTTAATGACCGTCGGGGCGTCCTTGCGGGAATAAATCTGGGTCTTGACGTTCGGCTTTAACCTTTCGGAAATGAACCCCTTGAAATCCGGCCCCGTCCCCAGGCAGCTTAAGACCGTGACCTGATCGCAAAAACCGGCCACATGGTTCGCGGCCGCCAGAACACCGCCGGCGAACTGTTCATCGCGCACAAAACGCATCGCAATGATGTTGTCCTTGGCGGTCTTCCCCATGCCGAAACAATAATGATACTCATCGACGATGATATCGCCAATCACCAGGACCTTCACGTTTTTGATCTTCTGGACATGACCGGTGATCGTTTCGGCTGAATAGCGCTTTTTCAAATCCTGCAAAAAGCTCCTCGCTTCCTGCGAATACGGCGCGAGGACCTTATTGATCAACGCGGTCGAGCTGAACGTCGCCTCATCCGTAAAAACAAGCTTTCCTCCAACAGCCTTGATCGCCGTCTCCTCATCATAGATCTTTCCTGTCACATCCTCTTCCCTGGCCGCGTATTCCTTGCCCTTCACATAAAGGTCCGGCTTCAACTGCTTGATCGTTTCCACGGCCGTCGGCCATTCGTTGACGGCAACATAATCCACGCAGGCAAGCGCCGCGATGCTTTCAGCCCTTAACCCGTGCGTGAAGATCGGCCGCCCGGGCCCGCGGTTGACATGTTCATCCTTGGTGACCGTCACGACCAGGACATCCGCCAGGCGCTTGGCCGCCTCAAAATGCTTTAAATGTCCGGGATGAAGAAGGTCGAACACGCCATGACAATGCGCGACCCGTTTGCCTTTCTTCTTCAGGGATTCGACCGTTCTGGCAAGATCGGCGACCGCTTTGATTTTATCCGCAGGTTTTTGTGTCATGAGCAGCCTTTCTCCTTTAAGAATTTAAACCAGTCCCGGGTGGCTTCCGCTATATTTTCAGGCGTCCAGACCGGAGCGTTTCTCCAATAATCAATATGCTCGACGATCTCTTTGACCCCGTCCTCAAACGCGACTTCCGGCTCCCAATCCAGAGTTTTTCTGATCTTCGTGATATCCGCCCAGGTGCAGTCCGGTTCCCCCGGCCTTTTGGGGATAAAGATTTTTTCTCCGCCCAAAAGCTCAATGAGCCGATTAACGCTCTGCGGCCTGCCGGTCCCCACATTAAAGATCTCGCCATCAGCATCCGAAAACCCCGCTTTTACGAACGCCCGGGCCACATCCGTGACAAAAATAAAATCGCGCCTCTGCTGACCGTCGCCTACGACCGTAAAAGGCCTGCCCGCCAGTTTCTGCGCCAAAAAGACGCCGAACACCGCCCCGTATGTGCCGGAAGTGCGGGAACGCGGCCCGTAGACATTAAAGAGCCGCAACGATACCGCCTTCATCCCGTAGACCTTGCGCCAGTGGACAACAAGCTGTTCTCCCAGATATTTCGTCAACGCGTAAGGATACTGTGGATCAATAGCGGATGTTTCTTTAGTGGGCAGCTCCGTCGCGATCCCGTAGCAGGAGGACGAAGCGCTGTAAACCACCTTCCCCACCTTTGCCGCCCGGCAAGCCTCAAGCACCGACAAAGTGCCTGTCACGTTCGAATGAAAATACGCCTGAGGATGAACGATCGATGGAACAATGTCCGCCAGCGCTGCAAGATGAAAGACGGTATCAACCCCTTCAAAATGTTTCTGGACCCGATCCAGCGCCGCAATATCCGCTTCAACAACCTCAAGGCGTGGATCCCCCTGCAGATGGGAGAGGTTCTCTCTGCGGCCGGTGGAAAAATTATCGATCACCCTCACCCTGCATCCGCAAGCCAGCAGGGCGTCCACCAAATGACTGCCGATAAAACCCGCCCCTCCTGTGACCAACACGCATCGTTCGCTCATGCAGAATCCTTTTTAAATTTGACAAGCGCTCAGCAAACGCTTTATCGCATGTTCAAAAATCCTTTTACAGCCCCCTCATATTCAGGCGGAAGCTTCCCCTGCTTATGAAGCTCGATCAATATCCTTGCCCTCTGGACCATCAGGCGCCGCCGCTCGATCGCGAACCCGCCCAAAAAAATGTAGCCTTTTTGGTCCCCCACTTCCATCTCATAGAGCACCTTATCATCATCTCCAACGGGAAAATCATAAAATCCAGTCGCGAAATAATCTTTATAGAACCCCACCCATACTGTTTTAAAAAGATCCAGGCCAGCCAGCCCTTCAAAGGCCTTCACTCCCTCATTAATACTGAAATGCCCGTAAACCATCACATCCAGCGGACTGTTCACGAACCCGATCTCATGAAAATACAGCGCCTGCACCATCAGATACGGCGCTCCGACCAAAAAGCCGCTGAACTCTTCATCGATCTTCTGCGCAAGTTTCATCATGAGCTTCAGCTCATTGCGGTATTCCAGGCTCCCTTCGAATTCATTCTGGCTCACATCCGGCGAATTGCGATAAAGCAGCCCGTGTGAACAAAAAAATGAGAACAGGATCGCCGCGGTCAAAAGGCCCGCGATAGTTTTGCGGAACCGCTCACGCGGTAAAAATATTATTGCCGCCGCCGTGATCAAAAACGGCGCGATCAACAATTTATATCGATGGATCATGACCAAAAAATTCGCATACAGCCCAAACCACGCCGCTGACATCGATAACATCAACAAAACCAGAAAATGTTCTCTCAAAAACGCCTGTATCAAAGCGGGCTCCTTCCAGCGTTTACGCAACCAGAAAATCACGCGAAACAAAAACACCGCGGCCGCCGCACAAAACACCTTAAAGATCACAAGCCCCTGGATATTCCTGACTCCGATCAAAAGCTGGGTGACATTGGTTGTATTGGTCTGAGGCCCCACCGCCTGCGTCCGGACCATGGCCATAAGCCCGGCGAAGGCCGCCATGCCCAGGCCGCAAAGCACGATTCTCCTGCGGCTAAGCCGCTCTGGCCTGATGCAGAAAAGCATCACGCAGCCGAAGCAGATCGTGGCGCAGGTTATGATCCCTGTCGCTTTCACAAAAAAAGCCGCCACAGCCATCAATGCCGCCCAAACCAGCTTTTCGCGGACCAGACAGTAGATCGCCAGGATCGAAAAAAGCGTTGACGCCATTTCCATATTGATATTTTCCGCCATGGACTGAAACAGCGGCAACGCGACCATGGATAACGCGATCAGCAAAGATTTCTCGCGGTCAAAGACCTCTGACAGGATCTTACGGAATATCACAACGACCGCCGAACCCATCAGGAAGGTCAGCGAATGGACCGCCGCCAGAAAAGCCTTGGCTGTCGGCGTGACCATGATCAAAAACGCCAAAAAAGACGGGTAGATCGAAAGCGGGTATTGTTTATACCCTCCCGCCCCCAATGTCTTTTGATTGAACAAAAATTCAATGTGATCGAAATTGTGCCTCACGATCCACATGACATCCGTGAAAATCCCGCCAAGCGCGTCTCCATAGGGCGGATACCACAACGTTTCCGGGCGTGTCAAGAACAGATAAATAAAGACCGCCGTCCCCAGCCCCCAGCCCCTGTCCCTCTTCAAGAACCTCCAGCAGAACATAAGCAAAGCGCCTCCGGCAGCCAAAGAACTCAACGGCCCAAGAAGGCGATTGTCCGCAACCCCTAAATAAAAATCCCGGCTCTGATTGGAAGAAATGCCCAGCCCTTTGTTAAGAACGGAATAGATCCCGTTGTCGTAAAGATCCCCGACCCATCGCGGGCCTTGATATTTGATCAGAAAAAAAAGACAGACCAAGAGCAGAAAAC
The DNA here is from genome assembly GCA_022711395.1 of Candidatus Omnitrophota bacterium. Classification (GTDB taxonomy): domain Bacteria; phylum Omnitrophota; class Gorgyraeia; order Zapsychrales; family JANLHA01; genus JAKLFA01. The sequence continues at coordinate 178,813 of JAKLFA010000004.1, forward strand.
CGCTCCAAAAAACAATATTCCCTGGCTTGAACCGGCGAGCTAAAGGAGCTTCTTTTAAGAAACTTGTCGGCATTTATATTGATATTTCTATTAATAAAAAAATTAGTGATTAAAAGAATCTTCTACTGTCTAGAAGGCGAGTTGTATTATATACATACTATTTTATATAATCAAGATTGGGAAAGGAAAAGTCTAAACGCGATCATCTTCTCTGATCACTTCCTCGCTGGGGAAATCTTCGCGGCCGCCGAACGCCCAGAACGGGGCCTTCAGAACAATATCTTTATTATACGATCCATTAAAGGAATGGTCACAGGAGGTCAACTCAACGAACTTTCTTGTCTTCGCGTTTCGGGCCTGGGAATAGAACCAGGCGGCCTGGGACCGCAGAACGACCTGGTCCTGGTCTCCGGTCACGATATAGAGCTCACCCTGATAATCATTCACGCTCTCTTCCAGGACCTTCTTATCTGCGTCATATGACGGCGCGATCAAAAGGATCTTCTTGATCGATTCATATTGTGAAGCGATCGAGGCGATCGCGCTTCCGCCGGAGGAATAACCGATAAGATAAACGTCAGGGTTCGGATTGCCGCAGATCTCTTTCGCGTTCTCAAGGATATAATCCATGAACAGGCGGACAAAAAAATCATTGAACTCATAAAAATTCACCGACGGGTCATAAAGGCCGTTGCATCTGACCACGGCCCCCAGCTTTTCATGCCGCAAGGACGTCGCGATGGCCTGATAGGGAATCGCGCTGCCGCCCATCTCTTCTTTAGCGGCCGGATAGATGCCGATGATCACTTTAGATTTCAGCGAATGGACCCCAAAATGGACATTGTATGTCTTTCCTGAATACTCCTGATGCTGCGTGACCGTGCGGAAAATATGGGAATCCTTCACGGAATCCAGATTGACCGTCCAAGAATCCGGCCGGGGGATACTGGACGTCTGCGGCGTCCTCAGGTTGTAGATCGAAAACACATAGGACAGCTTATGGCTCAGCTCGCTGAGCATGAACCCTTCGTCATAAATGCTGAAGCCGGCCAGATACGCGTTAAAATCAATGGTCTTGGAGGCATTCTTCTGGAATTGAAGATTGCCGAATTTGGTGAACAGAAACTGGTCCTCATCGTCGCTGTAATACGGGACCAGGTTGTATTTCAGCTGCGGGTGATCGCTTTCGGAATTCCACCGTTCAACAAAATTAAGGAACTTCTGATTGCCCTCCTCCTCGCTCTGAAGCAAATCGCAGGAGTTCTCCGAGAAGGTCAAAAGATAACCGGGAAAATGGATGATCGCTTTCGCGTTCTCGGACATGAGAAAATTATAGATATGTTCCAGGGCCTCCAGTTTATGCCAGACATACTGAAAAGTATAGACGGACATGATCAGATCAAAGGGTTTGATATCCAGCACATAATCAAAGATCCCCTTTTTAATAAAATTCTTCCTGGGAATATACATCTTCTTGTAGGCGTTGATCCCCAGGCCGAAAAATTCGAACTTCCTGCTCAAGCCCTTTTTGGCGATCTCGTTCTTCAACTGGTCTAGCGCGAAACCATCCCCGCAGCCGACATCCAGGACCCGGATCATTGATCCTTTGGACTCATAAAGCTTCAAACATTCATCGACGATATTAGTGTCCAGGATATGGTTGTATCCGCACTGGCCATCCAGCGGCCGATGATAGGTCCTGGTCTTGGAATATTCAAAGATCAGTTTTTCCAGCGCTTTTTCTGTTTTCGGCATAATTCCCCGCTCTCAACGTCCCAAAAACTCTTAAATCTCATGAAACAGGGGCAACCTTTATGAAAAAGCTGCCCCTGTTCATTTTCTTATATATTACCGGCCCTATTCCTCAGCACCCTTTTCCGGCTTCACTCCTTTTTCCATCTCCATCTCATGGTCCATCTCATGGCCCATTTCCATCCCCTTTTCTTTTTTCATCTTCGCGCACATCGGGCACATTTTTCCTTCTTCGCAATGCGGGCACTTTCCCATCATCCCGGGCTTGTCTTTTTTCAGCTCTTCCCATTTTTTCAGCTGTTCTTCCGTCAACGCCGCTTTCATCTTGGCCTGAACTTCTTTATGAAGCGCGTCCATCGCGGCCCGTTTTTCTTCTTTGATCTGGCGCTTTCTCTCCACTTTTTCCTGCATGATCTGTTTCACCTGCTCCTGCTGCTCAGGGGTCAACGCCAGGTCCGCGGCCATCTTCTCGATCTTTTCAGACACGATTTTTTCCATGTCCATTTCCATGCCCGCTTCAGGGCCGTCCCCCATCCCGCACTTGCCGCAATTCGCCTGAGCGTTTCCGGCAACGGCTAAAAAAACCGCTAAGGCTATCCATAAAATTCTTTTCATATCACCCTCCTTGCTAATCATGTTAACTTCACACCCGACTTAAAACACCTTTAACCCACTCAACACTATGACCATAGATCATCATGGTTTCTTTGTCAATGATGACATGCCCGCGAAAGAGCAGAAAGAACCCCTAGTTATTTTACCATCCATATTCCATCGGCGAGCTGGACCTTATATCCCGCCTGGGCCTTCTCCTGCTGGACCTGGGCAAAGACTTTTTCGATCACATCCAGCTGGGATGCGATACCGTTCTGCTCAGCGATGGCTTGATAGATAGCCCTGCGGTCGGCGTTCTCTCCCTTGACGATCTCGGCGGCCTTTTCGTCAGGGCTAAGCAGCTCAACGTAGCCCCGGTTATTCTCGCCGACCACGCCCTTGGCCTTATAGGCCTCAAGCTGATCGAACCTGGCCTTACGGCTCAAAAGCGCCTGTTCAACAGCCGGGGTCATCTGTTTTAAATTATATTCGGCCGCGTAAACGTTCGGCGAACAAAAACAGAACGCGCAAAGCGCAGAACACGCCATGATGGCCCATAACGCCCTTTTCATCTTTTTTCTCCTTTGATCGGAAGCTCTTCAGCCTTGCCGCTGACAAAATCTTCAATGTTGACGGCCGTGTCCTTCAGACCCTTCACGTCGATAGTAATATGCGCGTTGATCGTGATCGGACGGTTAGGGTCCCCCACCGCCTTCACCGTGCAGCCGGCCGCGGCAAAAACACACAACAGGACAACACTCTTTGAAATAATGGTCTTCACGTTTTTCACCTCAACCGGATGGTTATATCAGGGTTCAACTTCAAGTTCAACTGCCGGCTGTCAAGATTCAGCTTTACAGAGACGCTTTCTTCATCAAGATTATGGACCGTTCCATGAAAATTATCAAGATGAATAAAATCTATGCTTTCCAAAGCCTTTGAAAAAGGCAGAAAGGCCAAATTCCCGCCCACGTCTCCCATTAAATATTTAAATAACGTCCGCTCCATTTCGCTTGATGGAGACTGAAGCTCGACCTGCAGGTTTTCGATCCGCTGAACAGTCCCCGCGTATTGGGCCCGGCCCTCGGCCACTCCCCTCCACTTGCCGCTGACCGCTTTGATCATGCCGGTATCAACAGCCCCAAAATCAAGCCGGACCTCGATCCTCTCTTTCGGGAAAAAATGATAACTTCCTTCCGCCTTGATCCGTCCATGATAAGCCCGGGCCAAAAGGCGGTCAAAAAAAACGGCCTCTGCCGTCATTCTCACATCCGAAAAAAGATCGGAGATCTCATAATCTTTGTATCTCACGCCATCCGCTGCAATGGACCCGGCCGCCAGCTTTTCTTTTGAACAAAGCGAAAGGGCGATATCCCCTTCAAGCCCGGAGATCTTCAAGCCTTCACTTTCCATGCCGGCGCCCTGAACGAACACGTTGCCGCCCGCCCCCGAGAGCAGGCGAACGGCATCGGACACAACGACCGCCTCTGCGTAAACCTCATAAACGGCCTTCTCTTTCCTCAGCGTGAAACGGACCTGCCGGATAACAGCCCCCTTGACGGAAGGACTGAGCAGGTAGGACAAACCGCTCAGGCGCATGCCCGGAGGCAATTTAGCGTTGAGCAGGCGTTCGATCCGTCCAGACATGAAATCCCGGCGGGAAACAGCCAGCGAAAAGGCCATAAAAAAAATCATGGAGATATAAAGCGCCCTCCCCGCAAAAATAAAGATCGGCCTTAATATCTTCAAACAAAAAAATATCCGGTTCTTCATGCTCCATTCCTTCTCGTATGCACATAAAATGCGTAAAACAGACGCAAAGATTATAACACGCACAAATTTCTTGCGGTTGATAAGCCTGATTTTTTATTATCAAGCAGCAGTTCTTGCTTTTTATCGTGCGCCCACAAAAAACTCAGAATTCTAGATATCCTTTTGACTTTATGCTATATTAACTGACAATTCCAAGCTTCCTAACAGCATCTAACTTTTCTCTTATATTTTAATGGTGAGTGGTATGGGTTACAAAAAACCTGTGAGTCTTTCGTGTATCCTGCTGAGCCTTTGGACAGCGGCCTGCCTGGCCGCCCCGGCTAAAAAAACTCTTTTTAACGACGTGGTCAACAAGGCGCGCGCTTTAGCTGAAGAACCGTTCGAGAACACGGGTGAGGCTTTCCCCGAGGAACTCAGAACGATCGGTTATGATGAATGGCGTTCCCTTCGTTTTAAACCGGCCAAAAGCCTCTGGCCCAATGAACCGTTCAGCATTCAATTCTTCCATCCCGGATTTATCTATCATAATCCCGTGAACATTAATTATGTGGAAAAGAACACCGCGGTGCGGATCCCCTTCTCACCGGATCTTTTTGATTACAGCCAGAGCGGCCGCAGCGACCTTGCGCCAGGTGACATCGGCTTTGCGGGATTCCGCGTCCATTATCCCTTGAACACGCCAACCTACGCTGACGAGATCATTGCTTTTCTAGGGGCGAGCTATTTCCGGGCACTGGGCAAAAATATGGCCTACGGCATGTCCGCCCGCGGGCTTGCGGTCAACACGGCAGAGCCTTCGGGAGAAGAGTTCCCGTATTTCCGCGAATTCTGGGTCGTTCATCCCGCTTTGAAAGCCCAGGAGATCACGGTCTATGCCCTGCTTGACAGCAGAAGCCTGACAGGAGCTTACACTTTTTTAATACGCCCGGGTGAAGAAACAACCGTTGACATCAAAGCCGTTCTCTTTTTCAGGGAGCGGGTCCATAAGCTGGGACTGGCGCCTTTGACGTCAATGTTCTTTCATGGTGAAAACACAACATCTAAGATCGAACATGATTTCAGGCCCGAGGTCCATGACTCTGACGGCCTTCTCATTCAGGAGTCGTCCGGTGAATGGACATGGCATCCCCTTGTCAACCCGGAGACCTTGCTCATCAACGGGTTCGGCGGAGGCCAGCCCTTGGGCTTCGGCCTTCTTCAACGTGATACCGATTTTGACCATTATCAGGACCTGGAAGCCCGTTACGATAACCGCCCCAGCGTCTGGGTCATTCCGGGCAATGACTGGAACCCCGGCCGCCTGGAACTTCTTCAAATCCCGACCGCGAATGAATATAACGACAACATCGGGGCCTACTGGGTCGTCGAGCGTCCATTTGAAGCTGGAGAATCCTTTGAATTCAACTACACCCTTTTATGGCACACAGGAAACCAGAAACGCTCAGGACTTGCATCGGTGGACTCAACCCGTCTGGCGAAAAAAACAGACGACATCACGTTCGTTATTGATTTTTTGCCGGGGCTCTCTCAGGAAATGATACCGGCCGATGATATCTCTGCCGATATCCAGGTCCTCAACGACTACACAGTCTCCTTCAGCCAGATCATAAAAAATGACATCACCGGCGGATGGCGCCTTGTCATCCATGTCAACCTTGAGCAGCAGCAATGGCTTTTGGATAAAGTGATCCCCAACCGTAAACCCGTAGTGGAACTTCGAGCCTTTCTTAAAAACGGCAACACACGGATCTCCGAGACCTGGAGCTACTCCTACCTCCCCTGAAGCAACATCCAAAAATCCGATGCGTACCATGAAAACACAAATACATAGTCAAACAAATCTGCCCCCGGGCCAGCACCTGGCCCTGATCAAAGAACGTGTCATCTTATACCTGCGCCTTCTCGGCCTTGAAGAAAACACCGTAAGCGGATTAACAGAAACGGTCCTGCAGAGGCTCATTGGAAAATTAAAACCCGGTGAACAAAAAAAATGGCCGGCCCTGGCCCTCGAAGAGACGGTTGCGGTCCTCAAAGCCCAAAAAATAAACCCTGACCCGCGCTATCACGAACTTTTTACCGAAGCCTACCGCCCGGCTCCCAACCGGACACCGATGGGCTATCATGAATTCGATCCCAAAAAGACGTTCTGGCAAAGCGAACAATACGCTTCCCTTTTAAGGACCCGCCGGATATTCTTTTTCAGCCTGGTGATCTTTTCAACCATTGCCGGATCGATGACGATCACGAAGATCCTCAGCCCTCACGGCCTGGGTCCGCTGAAATGGACGATCATCGCCATCTTCACTTTTCTATTTGGATGGATCGCGATCAATTTCTGGACGATCATTTTCGGGTTCTTTATTTCTTTGAGGGAACACAAAGCCATGATCGATGTCCCCGCGAGTCCCCGTCCGATCGCCCCAGAAACGCGGATCGCCCTGATCATGCCTGTGCATAATGAAGAAGTCCCCCGTATTTTTGCCGCATTGCGGGCGATGTATGACACGATCCGGGACGCGGGGGTCCTGAAACATTTTGATATCTATGTGCTGAGCGATTCCACCAGTAAAGCCCACGGCATCGCAGAAGAGATCTATTGGGCCAGGCTTTGCCAGGAGGTCAACGGTTTCGGCAAGATCTTTTACCGCCGCAGAAAGCTCCGTCTTCATAAAAAAAGCGGGAATGTCAGCGATTTCTGCCGGAGATGGGGATGGCAGTACAAATATATGATCACGCTGGATGCCGACAGCCTGATCGATGGGAACATCCTGATCCGGATGGTCAATACCATGGAACGCCACCCTGACATCGGCATCCTGCAGACGCCGCCCATGGCCATGAACCAGACAAGCTTGATCGCCCGGCTGCAGCAGTTCGCCAGCCATGTCTATGGACCGCTTTTTTTCGCGGGACTGCGGTTCTGGCAGCTGGATGAATCCGGCTTTTGGGGACATAATGCCATTATTCGTATGGAACCGTTCATCAAATATTGCGCCCTGCCCCGGCTATCCGGCAGGCCGCCTTTCGGAGGCGAGATCCTGAGCCACGATTTCGTGGAAGCCGCGCTGATGCGCCGGGCCGGATGGGGTGTATGGCTGGCCCATGAACTGGAACACAGCTATGAGGAACTTCCTCCTAACCTGCTGGAAGAACTTTCGCGCGACAAACGCTGGTGCCAGGGCAACCTTCAGCACTTGCGCCTTTTGTTCATGGCCGGGATCAAGCTAGGGCACAGGATCCTCTTCCTGCAGGGGAACCTTTTTTATTTCTCCTCATTGATGTGGCTTTCGCTTTTAATGCTCATGACCGCCAACGGGATCGTGACCTTTTTTCAAAAGACTGTTTATTTCACGGCGGAGCGAAGCCTGTTCCCATCATGGACCGTGGAATACCGAACATGGTCGGGCCTGCTGTTTACGGCGACCGCGGTCTTTCTTTTTACGCCGAAAATATTAAGCCTCATCCTGATCTCCCTGGATGACAAAAAAAGCGAACAATTCGGAGGCCCATGGCGCCTGGGGATCAGCATTATCCTGGAAACGGTCTTCTCCACCCTGTTGGCGCCTCTGCGGATGATCTTTCACAGCTGGTATATTTTTCTGAACCTCACCAACCAAAAATTGATGTGGAACAGCCAGATGCGGCTTTCAAGAAAGACCTCGCTGCGTGAAGCCTGCCGGGCGCACTGGCCCGCCACGCTCCTGGCCCTTCTCTGGGCCGGGATCGCCTATGGGGTCAACCAAACTTTGTTCTGGTGGATATCGGTGATCGTCACGCCGCTCATCTTCAGCATTCCGATCTCGATCTTCTACAGCTACTCATCGGTAGGAATTTTCTTCCGCGATATCGGGCTGTTTCTGGTCCCGACCGAAACCAGGCCATCCAAGGTCCTTCAGCGATATCAACAATTGCTCGACGCGCAAGCCGGAAAATTACGGCAATAATTCACGTCCGCATTTCACCAAAACAAAAAAGGCAGCCCGATTTCATCGAACTGCCCGTTACAAAACGAATCAAATCTCTATTGATCAGCAAAGACGCGAGCGTTTCCTGCGGGATCATAACGCTTTTCAGCATCCGCGCAGGCTTTCATCAAAGAAGCGGCGCATGGGAAACCCTGTTCCTGAGCAAATGCCGCCATCTCTTCCTCAAATGATAACGTCGGGCTTGCCGTCGCGGAAAAAGCCGCTTTAAGCTGCGCCTGCAGCATCTCTTCCACCATCGGCTTGAGCCGGGCAAGACAAATATTCTGGTACTGCGGTTCTGATAACAGCGCTGATGCCTTTATCGGCAAAAGCGACCCCGGCTCTAGAATAAAGTTCTTGAAAAAAAACCCGAAACATCCGACAACGATGAATACCGCCATGACCTTAAAAAGCTCCCCGCCTTCCAGCCCTTCATTCTTTATAGGCTCAGCCGGTCGCGGCTTCTGATATTGGCTGCTGTTTGAAAACTGGGCCTGATACTGCTCAGAGAGAGATTTTGGTTTTTGTGGAACGGGGTCTTGCGCGGCGGAAGGTTCCCGCTCCGATGGTTTTCCCAGTGATAAAACAATAAAGATGATCCCCAAAAAAATGATCGCGGCGATCGCGAGAGCCAATCCCATCTTCACGCTCCTTATCAATAGGCTTACGGCGCCTTTTTATAATTTGAATATGAAAATTATAACACACTGGAAAAAGAGAGGACAGAAAAGACTGTTAATAAAGCACGACCTTACCCGCCAGAAATTAGGATCGGGCACGATAACCTTCTTTCTGAAGGCCATACCCCAACATTTTCACAATGTCTTTTTCATCTTCAACAATGAGAATGAAATATTTTATTTTGAAACAAAACAAGATGCCGGGATCCAGGACGATTTATTGTGCCCATCACGATTTATTTAATACTTTCAAATACCCCGCTGCCATATCGAACTATCTTCCCATAACCAACGACCATTCCGATGGAACTCCCCGTATCACCGTTATCCAGAGAATTCCTGAATGCTTCAACAAAATAATAATCCGTTGAAAGGTTGGAACTTGCCACATAATAAAAATGAGCATTGGGAGAAAGGCCGGGATCTTCGATGGCAAGAGTGTTTTGTCCATCAATCTCTACGTTCAGTTTGCACGGCGAGTAATCCCCATTATTCATAAGAGCGCACTGCTCCATCGCTCGTCGAAGCGCTGCGAGATTCCCAAACGCCTCAGCCGCATAAGAAAATTGAATCATCTTAAAAAGTTTCGGGAGAGCCGGGCTGGCCAAGATACCAACAATAACTATAACAATAACCAGCTCAAGCAAAGTAAACCCTCCGCGCCTAAGACCCTTAACACGCATCATCCGCAGGTCCCCTTCTCTCATATCACACCAATACAAGCAGCTGCTTTTTTCATAAGGATTTACACATTGCACAACTGTTTTGCTGTCCGCAAACTCTAAGGTTCTTTTTATTTAGATTTATTCAAAAGGCTGAAAAGAAAAAAACCCACCACACCAAAAAACAAAAATTGCGGCCAATCCGTCCGGCCACCGCCATGCGCCTGCCGTGTCTCCGTGCCATCTTTATTCTGCGAGACCTTCTTCTTCGCATCGGCATGCCCTTCTCCTGCAGCCTCACGCCACCATCGCAATGCCTCAGCCCTGTTTTTTTCAACCCCTTCCCCACGATAATAACACATGCCGAGTGCATATTGGGCGTCACCGTATCCCTGTTCCGCGGATTTGCGATACCATTTTACGGCTTCCGCCCGGTCATGTGCCAGGCCCAACGATTTCCCTTTCCCATAAAAATGAGCCTTCCCGAGGTTGAACTGCCCTGCGGCCTCTCCCTGTTCCGCGGCGATGATATATTGCGGGATAACCCGTTTTTGATATCGTCCGGACGCCCATCCCACCAGAAAAAAGAGCGCGAATGTGATACCAAAAAATATCGCTGCCAGCTTAAATTTGTTTTGAGTAAGAAACACCATCGACGCTGAAAAAAACGGAATAATAACCGCCAGGTAATACCAATGAGCGTCGCTTATATATTCAATAAACACGTCAAGCATGCCTGTTCCTTTCTGCAAAATATTATAACCATAATCTCCTCCGATGACAGGTCAAATAAGCGAAACTCTCTTCCCATCCGGGTTAAGAGGTTCTATTGCAAGGTTTTTTGCATGTGGCGCTGGAACGCTTTTTATCCTGATCCACCAATTTCGTCGACGCCGACGAAATTCATGGAATAGATCGTGCCGCCCATCGAATGATCTGTTCTGGCTCGATCGGAGCCTCGCCAGGCCCCATTGAACTCTCCTAGAAAAACAAAAACCTCTTCCCATCCGGGTTAAGAGGTTTTTTCGCTTTGGAAGAAAATGGTGGAGGTGCCGGGAGTTGAACCCGGGTGTTTGTATCATCCAGAATAGGTCACTACGCGCGTAGTACGTTTTTGATCTTGCCTGCCAGGCATCAACGCACAAATCCCTGACAGGCCAGCCTCTCAAGTTTCGCGTCGCACACCGAGGCGGTGTGCCAGCTATCCCGCTAAGGTCCTTTGATCGAGCCGCGGGCCTTCCCGAGCAAAGGGCTTAGTTTATAGTGTTAAACTAAGGCTGGTGTGCCTTCGAAGATCGGATTAACGATTTCGTTGGCTTGAGCGATTACGTCTTCGCCATTTGTGTTTTGCCTGGATGATTAACGAGGCCAACCAGACATCCTCGGCACGCGACCTAGACCGTCACAATACAAGTCGAGACCGTTCACCCCCATATCATGGAATGCGTCGCATGACACAGGACACACGACACAGGAACAACAAATAACTGACGATCTGATAAAGAACAAAAATACAAGTAAATTCAGTATAACCCATTACGCATCTGATTTCAAATTTTCAAAATCCGACTAAACCCTGCAATCTGTGTTTCCTCTTGCCACCCGCCCGTCTTGTGTCCTGCGTCCTGTGTCGTGCGCCTTTTCTACCCTCTCCGCTTTTTCAAAATCCTTTTTAAGCCCATATCCGTCTCGCGTTTCTTGATGTCCGCGCGCTTATCATACCGTTTCTTCCCTTGCCCGAAAACGATCTCCACCTTCACCAGTCCACGGGCCGTAAAATAGATCTTCGTGGGGACCAATGTTAAATTGCGCTCACGCATCTTCGTGTCGATCTTCAGGATCTCGCGTTTATGCAAAAGCAGCTTGCGCGGCCGCTCCGGCTCCTCGTTCAAATAGCTCGCCTGTTTATACGGATTAATATGCAGGTTATGCAGATAGGCCTGCCCCTCTTCAATACGCACATGGCTTCCCTTAAAATCCGCCTGGCCGTCCCGCAACGACTTGACCTCCCCGCCGGTCAACGAGATCCCCGCCTCCCATTTATCCGTCAGGAGAAAATTCTGATATGCCTTTTTATTCGTCGCGATGATCTTCATAGCCTTAACCCTTCACAAACGAATACACCGCCAGAAACAGCGGGATCGTGAAAATACTGACCAGATGCGTCACCAGGATCCCCTGGTTGATAAAATCACTTTCCACATCGAACATCCTCCCCAGCACCGAAAGAGAAGTCGCCGTCGGAACGCAGAATTCCAGCAGAATAAAATACCCGAGCAGAAAATCAATCTCGACAAAATACAGGACACCCAGCGCGCAGGCCGGCAAAACGACGACCTTCGCGATCACGACCCAGAAAATATCAGTGTTTCGCACCTTGTGTGTTTCGATCCGGGCGAGCGTCCCGCCGACAACGATCAAGGCGATGGGAAGCACGCAGTCACCGAACATCTTGACCGGCTTCATCAGGATCTCAGGCACAAAAGCGTTTAATCCCAAAAGCACAAAAACAACCGACGAAAGTGTCGTAATAAAGGGCGGCGTCAAGATCCGCTTGACCGGATGTCGACCGTCTTTCTCTCCGGCCACCAGCCACGCGCCCAAAGACCAGGTGCTCGCGTCAAACCCCATCAAAAACAAAAATAAATAGATCATCAGCGTCTGCTGCGCCTGCCCTTCAAAAAGGGCCGCGATCATCATGAGCGGAATATATCCTCCGTTGGGAAAAGCGGCCACTGCCAGAAAATGATCACGTTTTTCACAGCCGCGGTTCAACAAAAGCACAAGCCATCCGATCAAAAATCCGGCTATGACCACGCCAAAACAGATCAGCGGGAAGATCCACCAGTTCGGAAAGGCCTTGGCGTCAAACCGGGTCGTGATCTGGTGAAAGATCAGGGCAGGAAGCAGAACCTTGATCAAAAGCTCATTCAAGCGATCTAAAGACTTATCATCCAGGATCCCTTTTTTGATCACAAAGAATCCAACCCCTCCCATCAAAAGGACCTGCAGGGTCGCCAAACATGTTGTGATAAAAGTATTTAAAAACATAGCAGGGAGATTATACCAGCGGGACACCTGTTGGGCAACCGAAACCTTGAAGGCATTTCAAGACAAGAGCCCTGTTTGCGGCTACTGTTATTCCATGATAAAAGTGAGGATCGCGGGCGCGATCTTTTTTGCCGGCCGGTCATCGGCGCTTTTGGCCGCGCGAACGATACGCGCCAACCCCTCGCCTTTATATCCTAACCCCAAAAGCACAACACCTTCTTCATGCAGGTCAATGTAGCTCGGAGCCGCCTCCAAATAGTTCGCTAAACTATTTCTGTCTTTTTTAAAAACCAACGACTTTAAATAACTGATATCCTCTTCTGAAACCGTTTCCGCCCGAAGCCGGTCCTGAAAAGGCGCTTCCCCTTCGTTCAATACGATGCTGCCCTTCCTGGTGAAAACAACAAATGATCCATCCAGAAACACCAGTTCCCATTCAGATGATGCGTTCAAATAATCCAGCAGCCTATAGGAAGACCTCATGGATGCATCTAACAGAACAACCCTACAATTAAATAACCGGCTCAAGACCGGCATGTTGCGGACAGGGTCATTCAGAGCCTGTTGGTAAAGCGAAAACAATTCCTGGTTAATCAGCCGCCCGTCAATGAACGGCCTCAGCCGCGGATAGCTCTTCCACATCACGCTCCCGCCCAAAACGTCCGTGGTCAGAACAACACCCTCCATCCCCCGTGCTTCCAGAAAATCGATGGCTTCGGAAGGGTCGTGGGGATTGATATCCAGAGTGATCGCCCGTTTAAAAGATCCCTCAAAAAATACCCGCTCATTGACTTTATTAAAGATTTGAACAGCACAAACAGCGGCCAAAACACAGCCGATCAACGCGTCAACATGTCTCCGCTGCTGAAAATTTGACCACTTTTGGACAAAACCTGCTTCAAGCGCGCTTTTGGCTATTATAAACGCGCAGACAATAACAAAAAACCCGCTTCCCCTCCGTGCGTAAAGATAGAACATCAATCCCGCGGCAAATACGATCATGCTACTTTGGCGGTTTCTGGGGCATACCGCGATCGATGCGATTGTCAGAAAAAACAACAAATAAAACCACCACCCCCAGATAGAAAGCAAATACACCGGAGGAGCCATTTCCACGATAAAACTGCCGAACTGATAAAAATTCATGAAACGAGGAAGAAGAAAAACCTTATAAGGATAAACCATTCCATCAAGCCCATAGGGGTTGACTAAAAACGATACCAAAAAGAGCATCCACGTTATAAACAAAATTTTTGTTTTCTGCAAAACAGCCCGCGCTTGCGAATCAGGGCCATGAGAAATCTTGAGGTCCGCATACGTTGCGGCATGCGCTAAAAAAAACGCGAAGAACAGCGTGTTTCCATAAACAAAGCCTCCCAAATGGAGGTTGGACCATAACATGGATAAGGCGGGCAACAAGAACAATACCTTGCGTTCCCCGTTCCGTTCAAAATGGAACAAGACCGCCAGAAACGCCGCGATAAAGACAAAGTTAAAAAGCAACGGTCTTACATGGTCGTATCCAACCAATCCAAAGGACATGAGATACAGGATGAGAGCCAGAACAGAGCCAGGAATTCTGCGGTAACCGAAAAAAAAGAAAAGCAGGCAAGGGCCCATCAAAAGGATCGCTTTTACCCATTTTAATAAAGCAAATCCGCCCATCTGAAACAGTTGATAATAAATAAAACTTCCCAGCCAATGCATGACCGTCCAGGGGACCCGCGATTCTTCAGATGCGGAAAAAACATCCTCCCGCGGCACGGATTTGTTTTCGCTGATCCATCTGCCGGTGCTCAAATGCCATCCCGCGTCTTCAACGATCCGGACCGGCTTATAAAACATAAAAAACAGACAGCAGAAAACAAGAACAAAAAGAATGAACGGCAAATATTTTCTTATCATGGCTTCTCGTGACCTCTGTGCCCGCACCTTACCGGAAAACCTTCCTTTTACGCGGCACTTTCACGATACAATATTGTTGTGTATTTAGCAACGCGTTTCAAATCTTTTCCTGTTCAAGAGGTTGACAATATATATCTTTATCTATATACTTGAGGACGTGAATTTTCGGCGCAACGCGCCTTTTGGTCTTTGAACAGATTTTCGATTTTAATTGGTTGTTTCTAGAAAAATTTGCCGGGATGGTGTTTCGCTGTCTACCTTTAAGACTCTCGATAAGACAGCGATCCGCCATCCCAAGCAGTTACATTTGGTTTTTCCTTTAGAAAGACTGCGCCGGGATGGCGAAATTGGTAGACGCGCACGTTTCAGGGGCGTGTGGCCTTCGGCCATGTGGGTTCGACCCCCACTCCCGGCACCAACTTTTATTTTCTGCTATTTTTTTAGTTTTTTGTCATTTTTCAGCCTTTTCCCCGACTACTGAGTATTAAATTTAAGGAGGCGCCATGTCGGAGGATCTTGTCAACCAGAGTTCCAAACCCCTTTCTCAAGCTGAACAAATTGAAATTCAGGAATGGCTTCAATCTCTTGATTACGTTTTAAAACACGGCTCAAAAGAGCGCGCGCATCATATTTTACAGCAGCTGCAGATCCGGGCTCAGGAATCCGGGGTCACCCTTCCCTTTAGCGTCAATACACCCTATATCAACTCGATCCCGGTTGAAAAGCAATCCAAGTTTCCGGGAAACCGCGAGATCGAGCGCCGCATCAAAAGCATCATCCGTTGGAACGCCATGGCCATGGTGGTCCGCGCCAATAAGAACGAAGCCGGGATCGGCGGCCATATTTCATCCTATTCTTCAGCGGCCACTCTTTATGAAGTGGGATTCAATCATTTTTTCCGCGCGCCGAATGGAAACTTTCCCGGTGACATGGTCTTCTTCCAGGGCCATTCATCCCCCGGTATCTATGCCAGGGCCTATATCGAAGGCCGGCTTTCAGAGCAAGACCTGATCAACTTCCGCCGTGAGCTTAAACCTGAAGGCGGCTTATCCAGCTATCCCCACCCCTGGCTCATGCCGGAATTCTGGCAATTTCCGACGGTGTCCATGGGATTAGGGCCGATCACCGGGATCTATCTGGCGCGATTTAACCGCTATTTGGAAGACCGCGGTCTCAAACCAAAGGACGATTCAAAAGTCTGGGTCTTTATGGGCGACGGCGAAAGCGATGAACCTGAAAGTTTAGGGGCCATCACCATGGCCTCACGGGAAAAACTGGACAACCTTATTTTTGTCATCAACTGTAACCTCCAGCGCCTGGACGGTCCGGTCCGCGGCAACGGCAAAATCATTCAGGAACTGGAAGCCCTGTTCCGCGGCGCCCAATGGAACGTCATCAAAGTCCTCTGGGGCAGCGACTGGGACCCTCTGTTCGAGAAAGACACGGAAGGTCTCCTGGCACGGCGCATGGGCGAGGTCGTTGATGGAGAAATGCAGAAATATGTGGTCGAAGACGGGGCCTATATCCGCAAGAATTTCTTCGGCACAGACCCGAAGCTTTTAAAAATGGTCGAGCATTTATCCGATGAACAGCTTCGCAAAATGAAACGCGGCGGCCATGATCCTGAAAAAGTCTATGCCGCGTATAAGGCCGCGGCGGATTTTAAAGGAGCGCCGACCGTGATCCTGGCGCAGACCATCAAAGGATACGGACTCGGCGAAAGCGGCGAGGGGAAAAATATCACGCATCAGCAGAAGAAGCTCAATTTTGAAGAGCTCAAAGAATTCCGCACGCGTTTCAACATCCCTCTTTCCGATGATGATGTGGCCGGCACCCCATTCTTTAAACCGGGGGCGGAATCCGAGGAGATGAAATATTTACTTAAACAGCGCTCTTCTCTGGGAGGATTCCTCCCTCAGCGGCGCGAAGCATTCCCAAAACTTACAACTCCGCCGGAATCGTTGTTCGAAGAATTCTATGAGGGAACCGGAGAGCATGAGGTCTCAAGCACCATGGCCTATGTCCGGATCCTTTCCAAGCTTTTGAAAGACGAGGGGATCGGAAAATATATCGTTCCGATCATCCCCGACGAGGCCCGGACCTTCGGCATGGAAGCCTTATTCCGTCAATGCGGCATCTATTCCCACCCGGGGCAGAAATACGATCCAGTGGATAAATCCTCTCTTCTGTATTATAAAGAAGCGACCGACGGGCAGATCCTGGAAGAAGGCATCAATGAGGCCGGCGCCATCAGCTCCTTTATCGCGGCCGGGACTTCCTACTCAACACACGGGGTCCCCACGGTCCCCTTCTACACCTATTATTCCATGTTCGGACCGCAACGCGTGGGCGATCTGATCTGGCTGGCGGCCGACATGCAGGCCAAAGGATTTCTTGTCGGCGGAACGTCCGGCCGGACAACTTTGAACGGCGAAGGCCTTCAGCACCAGGACGGGCACAGCCCAATGCTTTTATCATCGATCCCGACCGCGCGCGTTTATGATCCGGCCTTTGCTTTTGAACTCGCGGTTATCATCCGAGACGGCATGAAGCGCATGTATGAAGACGGCGAAAAAATCTTTTATTATCTCAGCGTCGCCAATGAAAATTACCAGATGCCCAAAATGCCGGAAGGCGTCAAGGACGGCATTCTTAAAGGCATGTATAAGTTTAAAGCGTCGGCGCTCTCATCCGGTGAAATGAAGGCCCATCTGTTTGGCTCGGGCTCGATCATCCATGAGGTCTTAAAGGCGCAAAAACTTTTGGAAGAACAATTCAGGATCTCAGCCGATGTCTGGAGCATCACCTCCTATTCAGAGCTTCGCCGTGACGCCATGGAAGCCGAGCGCCACAATGTTCTGGACCCGTTGGATAAGGTGCGCGTTCCGTATGTGACCCAGTGCTTACAGAACGAACATGGGGTTTTTGTGGCGGCCTCGGACTACATGAAGGCTTTGCCTGACGGGATCGGCAAATGGGTGCCCGGGCACTTCCACACCCTCGGAACGGACGGCTTCGGCCGCAGTGACACACGCGCCGCGTTAAGGGACTTCTTTGAGGTCGATGCCAAACACATCGCCTTTGCCGCGATCGCGGCCCTTTACCATGACGAAAAGATCTCAAAAGATCTCGTCGACCGCGCCGCGCAGGAATTCCATATAGACAAACAAAAAAAGAACCCGATGATCTCTTGAAGGAAACCCTATGATCGATTTCAAACTTCCGGAAGTTGGCGAAAATATCTCATCAGGCCAGGCCGTTAAGATCTGTGTCCAAAAAGGGGCCGTTGTTAAAAAAGACCAGACCCTCTTGGAACTGGAGACTGAGAAGGCCACCATCGAAGTCCCTTCTCCAGCGGATGGAACGATCGCCGAGATCCTGATCAAAGAAGGCGATACGGTCAAGATCGGACAGGTGATCATAAAGATCGACGACGGAGCTCAGCCGTCGGAAACTCCGGTCCAAGAACCAACCCTTCAAAAGCCAAAGGCGCAAGACAGCGCCGCGGAAAGACCCGTGTCATCAGCACAGGATTTTAAGGCCGCACAGCCGGCCCAACCCGTTCAAACAAACACCGTGGCAGGACAGATCGATACGGTCGAAGCTAACGTCCCGGCCTCTCCTACGGTCCGGCGCTTTGCCCGCGAGCTTGGCGTTCAGATCTCCAAAGTCAAGGGAACCGGCCCGGAAGGATTGATCACCAAAGAGGACGTCAAGGCCTACACCAAACAGCTTTTAGCTTCCCTTCAATCCGGATCGGCCTCAGGATCGTTCGCCGCAAGCGAGCCTTTGCCAGATTTTCTAAAATGGGGCGCTGTTGAGCGAAAGCCCATGAGCAATATCCGCAAGAAAACAGCCTCGCACCTTTCGCATGCCTGGACCGCGATCCCGCATGTCACCCAGTTCGGCGAAGCGGACATCACGGAACTGGAAGAGCTCCGTAAAAAATATTCCACGCCGGATAACAAACTGACCATCACGCCCTTCATCATGCGCGTGGTGGCCGCGGCCCTTAAGCAATTCCCTCAATTCAACGCCAGCGTCGATGCCGTTAACTCAGAGATCGTTTATAAAAAATATTTTCACATCGGCGTTGCCGTGGATACCGATAACGGGCTTCTGGTCCCGGTGATCCGCGATGTAGACCAAAAAAGCATCACCCAGCTTTCCAAAGAACTCACAGCCGCCGCTCAAAAGGCCCGCGATAAGAAACTTGGGCTGGACGATATGAAAGGCGGATGCTTCACGATCACGAACCTCGGCAGTTTGGGGGCAAGTTATTTTACGCCCATCGTCAATTGGCCGGAAGTCGCGATCCTGGGTGTTTGCCGCGCTTCGATGAAAACGGATTTCCGTGACGGGGCCTGCCATCCGAGGCTGATGCTGCCTTTATCGTTATCATATGACCACCGGCTGATTGACGGCGCGGACGGGGCGCGTTTCATGAAATGGATCTGTGATGCCATCGAACAACCATTCTTACTGGAATTGAACTAGAAAATAACAAACAACAAATTCCAAATTACAGGCAATAAACAAAAAACACTACACAACAGAAAACATCAGAGCCTCGCTATATAAATCTTGTTATTTGTATTTTGTGAATTGTTTGTTCATTGGGTTTTGGACATTGTAATTTTTAAATTCTAAAGGATTTCTATGAAAAAACAACTTATCGTCATTGGTGCAGGTCCCGGCGGATACGTGGCTGCTTTTACGGCCGCTGACCTTGGATTAAATGTCATCCTCATCGATGACGGACAAAATCCCGGCGGGGTCTGCCTCTACCGTGGCTGCATCCCTTCCAAAGCTCTTTTGCATGTCGCCAGGATCATCCAGGAATCCCGTGAAGCCAAAGATCTGGGGATCGAATTCAGTGAGCCCAGGATCGACCTTGACCGCGTCCGGCAGTTCAAGGACAGCGTTGTCGCAAAGCTCACCGGAGGATTGGGGCAGCTGGCCAAACAACGCAAGATCGAATTTATCCAGGGACGCGCCAAATTTTTAAGTTCAAACTCTATTGAAATTCAAAAAGCAGACGGGAGCAAAGAAACGTTTGAATTCGATAACGCGATCCTGGCCACCGGATCGCTGCCGATCACATTGCCGTTCGCTCCACGCTCAGAACGCGTTCTCGACTCGACCTCCGCTTTAGAATTAAAGGACATTCCCAACCGCCTTCTCGTCATCGGCGGCGGGTATATCGGCCTTGAACTGGGAACGGTCTATCGCGCGCTGGGCAGCGAGGTTTCGGTCGTTGAAATGACCCCTTCCCTTCTTCCGGGGGCGGACAGGGATCTGGCCCTTACTTTGAGTAAACGTCTTCAAGGCCAATTTAAATCCATCAAACTGAGCACAAAAGTCACGGCGATCTCGGAAACCCAAAACGCCGTTTCCGTGAGCTTTGAAGATAAAGATGGGCAGTCTTCAAAAGAAGAATTTGATAAGGTCCTGATCGCCATCGGCCGGAAAAATGTCTATGACGGTCTGGGACTGGAAAACACAAAAATCCAATTTTCGGATGACAAAAAATTCATTACAGTGAATGCCCAGCGTCAAACAACGGATTCAACGATCTATGCCATCGGCGATATCGCCGGCCAGCCCATGCTGGCCCACAAAGCTTCCGCCGAAGGAAAGGTCGCGGCTGAAGCGATCGCAGGGCACAAAGCCGGGTTTGATGTCAAAGCCATTCCCGCCGTGGTCTTCACAGACCCCGAGATCGCCTGGTGTGGGATCACAGAGGCCGAGGCCAAAGAAAAGGGGCTACCCGTCACTGTTTCGAAATTCCCGTGGGCTGCCTCAGGGCGCGCGGTGACCTTAAACCGGACCGAGGGCTTAACGAAATTGATCGCCGATACTGATACCGGCCGCATCCTTGGAGTTGCCATGGCAGGCGTCGGGGCTGGTGAAATGATCGCCGAAGGAGTTTTGGCCGTCGAGCTCGGGGCCCTGGCTTCGGATGTCGCCTTAAGCGTTCATCCTCACCCGACCATTTCGGAAACCCTTATGGAGGCAGCTGAAGGGATCATCGGGCAAGCCACCCACATCTACCGGCCAAAGAGATCGTTGTAAAATCAAATTTTAAAAATGAAAAAGGGCGGCATGATACATGCCGCCCTTTCTCATTTCGATCGACCTACTCTTTTATCAAGCCTGAACTTTCTGTTTTCTCTTTGAACGCACACGTAAAACCAACCAAATAAAGACCAGAAAGAACAGCGCGATCTTGACGAACTTCATCCATCCCTGGACCGTCTTTCCCCACGGAACGTATTTGACGCTCATCCAGGGCTGGTCGCCTTCAACGACAAGAAGTTTCGACACCGTAAACCCGTTCCCGCGGGTCGGCAGATCAACCTTGATCGGCAGCAATCCCTGGGTTCCCTGGATCGAGTCCACAAAACTTGAGGCCTCCTGACTGACAGCCTTCTTTTCCATCATGACCTGCTGAGGAGCATACTGATCGCCCACATAATCCGCTACATTGCGCATCCTTCCTTGCAGCCCTCTTTGCCCGAATCGGAATTGCCCGACCCCGGCCCCATAAGGCGCCTGCACATCCCCATCGCTTTTCACCCCGAAAAATATAAAATCATCCGGCATATAAACTTTCCAGGTCAACTGGTTGACCGGAAGGTCTACAGCAGGAAGTTGCAACTTAAGACCACCGGCGCCTTTCAAAGCCTTTCCTTCATCCAAATAAACGACTTCCACCGGAAATTGCGTGACGTTATCTCCGCCGTGCTGGGATTTCTTGAGCGAGATCAAGACATTCCCCTCTTTATCCTTGGCAGGCTTGACCGGCTGACCGTTAACAAAACTGCTCCAGACCTTGGCCGTTTCCGGAAGTTTGATGCGCAGATACTGCTTCACGTTATTTCGGACCTGAAAAACAAGCTTTGTTAAAAGGCGCCCGTCTTTGGTGACCAGCGTCTCGGGATACGCCGCGTCAATCGCCGCCACCAGAACGGGGATCTCTTCATGGCGTGTCATCTCAATGTCGATAGCGATCGGATGATTGAGATATTTGAACGCCAAAAGGATCGGCATCGAAGCCTGCTGCCAAATATATTGCGGAAGCTGCTTGGAATCGATCTTTGTGACACGGTCAGAGCTTCCGACCTCGATCTCTAAATTCGTGCTGGCCGCGATCCCATAGAAACCGTTTTCCCGTTCCACATTGAGCGCCCGCACCCAGGGCATGTTCACGACCTGCTGGCCCTCATCGACATTCCGCTCGAACGTCACATCCAGAACATGCGTCCCCTTGGTCGCGAAATTCAAAAAGACATCCAGATACTGAACATTGTCTTTTTTGCTGACTTTCCAATCACGGAGCTCCTGGCTATTGACCGCCAGAACGCTCACGTCTTCCGGCAAAGCCACACGCAAGTTCGAAACCTCGGCCTGAAGGATCGAGAACTGGATCCTTGACTGGCATTGCACCACCCCTCCGCCGATCGAAGCAAAGGTCCATGTCTCAGCATACAGTTTCGGCGGAAGCTCCACCGCCTCGATCGTTTCTTTCGGAAGGGCCTTGGTCCATCGCACATCGATCGCGTTGGTGTTCGGCATTACGGCCCAGGCCGTTGTGAGCCCCTTTTCATTCTTGGTCTCGACCTTGATCGCCGGTTCAATAAAAACCTGAACATCTTCTTCCGGGATCATGAATTCGAATTGCGAGATCGGAGCCGGCATCACATCGATCCGGAAACTGCCCGGACCGTGCTCGCGTTCCCGCTTGGCCTTTAAAAGATATTCCATGCTCAACGTGTATCGGCCCGGCTTATCAATGACCAGATAATACTTATTGCCCTTGCTCATGACAAACGATTTGCCACGGTTGACCTGAACGTCGATCAAGCCCACCTGATTATTGACCAGGGGGATCTCAACCGGACGGGCGATCATCCCCTGAAACACTTCAAAGACAACTTCCCCTTTGACAGTGACGACATTTTCTTCAACTTCCCCTGTATAAGAGACCGTGTAAACAATAAAATTCTGAACGGTCTGCTGCGCGGCCTCTTCTCTTTTCGCGCGTTCATTACCGATCACGGGAGCAGATTGAGGAATATTCTGGCGCAAAACATCCGCCTCCTGCTGGTATGCACCGCCCGAAGCCCTGAGCCGTTCATCCGCTTCTTGAGGAGCGCCCCAATAATCCTTATCGACCTGCTGCACTTCATAATTTGATTCAAGATAATACGGCTGGTACTGCACATTGGACGTGTCAGCTTTTTGACCGCTGATCTTACTCTGGATCCTCTCTTTAAAGGACCCCCCACCCGCCCATACGAAAGCTGGCACGAGCAACAGACACAACACTACGACAGCAGACCGCATGAACCTTCGTTTCATAACATGTCTCCTTCTATAGAATTGATCAATGTTTCTGTTGTCTGGAAAACGTTTTATTATAGAACAAATTCTTCTTAAAAAGAAATATTCCCAGCGGTCATTCGTCCAAAAATACAAATGGATCTCCCACCTCAAAACCCAAGCTTTGGAGCGTCCCGGCATTAAGCTCCAGCACATATTTTGCCGGCACATGATTGCGGTAAACGGGACAGGGATTTTCGATTTTGCAGGGCGCGACCTTTTCTTCAATATGAACGGCCTTCATATCGCTATCCAGCCAAACCATGTCCAAAGGGATCAGGGTGTTTTTCATCCAAAAGCCGTAAATGTCCGGTTCATCAAAAATAAAAAACATCCCCGCATCGCGCGGCAGGTCCTCACGGAACATCAAGCCCTTCATCCTTTGCTCTTCTGTCAGCGCGATCTCAATGGTGAAACACTGATTCTGAAAACAGATCTTTTGGGTTTCTTCGGCAAACGATACAGAACGCATAAAAAAGGCACTGAGGCACTGAGGCACTAGGACACTAAAAACACAAAAACAAACAAAGAAGGCGCTACGATACTGGGACACTACGGCACTAAAATCTTTTAAACAAAAAATTTCCTCTAGCTTTCGAGTCTTATGTTTTTCATTTCTTTTTTTAAACATCATTTCGTCTACCTTCTCTCAGCGTCTCAGCGCCCTAGTGTCGTAGCGCCTTAGTGTCTTAATAAAGATCCTTCTCCTGCCCCGTCAAATTTAAGTAGCTCTTAAAATCCAGTTGGCCCGTGATCTCGCGCTTTACAACACCGATGCGTTCCTGAATATAGGGATGCGTGCGGAAATACGCCAATCTTCCCGGCCCTTTTTTGCGCGACTCTTCTTCCAGCAAGGTCAAGACCTTAACGATCGCGTTGGGGTCATAACCGGCGCGCTGTAAATACCGGACCGACAATTTATCCGCCTGAAACTCATCCTGACGGGAATACGCGGTAAAAAGCGTGGCATACATGGCACTGACCCCCATCGCGGCCTCAGGCTGGTTGCCGACGATCGTCACGATCTGCAAGATCGTCATCCCCGTGGAAGCCTGGACCCTTTTCATGGAATGGCGGGCCGTGATATGCCCGACCTCATGGGCCACGACCGCGGCAAGCTCATCATCGGTCTTCAAAGCATCCGTCAGGCCTTTGAACATATAAATGTATCCACCGGGCAAGCTCACGGCATTGAGCTCTTTCTCGTCTATGGTCCTGATCGTGTAAACAAGCTCTTTGCGGTCACAGACCTCGGCGATCCGGGAAAGGATATCGTTCAGGCGGGCATTTAAAGCGGGATCATCGACCAGCTTGTAATCTTTTTCAACTTGGGTCGCGACCGCGTAACCGACACGTTCTTCTTTTTCCGTGTCATAGATCAGCGTCTCTTCCTGGCCTGTGGCGAGATTATATTCGGAGTAAGTGCAGCTTGAAAAAAACACGGGACACAAAAAAAGGCACAAGACACAGGACGCACGACACAAGAAAAAATCAAAACCTAAGAAATCACTAAAAAATTCTTTCCAATACGTGTTCTTTTTTGCGCCCCGGCATTCGCGTGCTTTACTAGTTTTTATCCGCCTTGCACCTTGCGTCATGTGTCCTGTGTCCTGTGTCGCGCGTTTAAAATTCAACCCCAAATTCTTTCAGCATGATCCTGAGTTTGACCATTGGCAGGCCGATCACGTTGGTGTAACAGCCCTCGATCCGATGGATGAATGTTCCGCCGCGGCCCTCGATATCAAAGCCGCCGGCTTTATCCAATGGGGAAATGTGCTTATGATATCTGTCCATCTCTGAGCGCGTCAGCGGATGCATATAGACCTTCGTTTTTTCATGCGAAACGGCCGTCTTGCCGGAAACGGCATCGATGATCGCGACGCCGGTATAAACCCAGTGAGGTTTGGCGAACATTTCCCTCAAGATCCGCCGCGCATCGGTAAGGTCTTTCGGTTTTAAGATAAGCTTCTTTCCGCCGCCGTAAACGACCGTATCGGCGCCGATCACGATGCCGGACCGCAGCCGGGATGCGACATCCCGCGCTTTGATCAATGCGTTCTTCCTGACCAGATGCGCACAGGTACTCGTAATAATAGAAATTTCCTCCACGCCGCTGCGACGGACCGTGAACTTAAGGCCGGCCATCGCAAGCAATTTCCGACGCTGCGCTGAACCCGAAGCTAGAATGATCTTTTTCATGAATCTCCAAAATCTCCCGGATGCCAGGCGCCAAGGCACTAGAAAAATTTTTGATTAATCGTTCAAAAAATCCTGAGCCGTAAAGATCGAAAGCATTCTGGAACCGCGCGCTTCGACCGCCGCTCTGGCCCCTTCTTCACGGTCAATGATGCACAGGCAGGACTTCACCTTGATCCCGGCCTCATCCAGGACATCCAGCGCGTGCAAGAACGCCTTTCCCGTGGTGGCCACATCATCAATGACAACGACCGTCGATCCTTTTTTTAATTCAGGACCTTCGATCAATTTTTTCCCGCCGTGAGCCTTGGCCTCTTTACGGATAATGAACGTATTGACCGGCCTGCCGTTTTGAAGAGCGACCACCCCTAAAGCCCCGACCATGGGATCCGCTCCCAGGGTCGGCCCGCCGATGGCGTCGAACGCCTCGCCCTTGAGCATGTCCAAAAAGATCTTCGCCGTATAATAAACCCCTTCAGAGCTCAGCGTGATCTTGCGGCAATCCAGATAATAATTACTTTTCTTGCCTGATGAGAGGATAAAATCCCCTTTCAGGAAAGCTTTTTCTTTAATGATCGCGTACAATTTCTTCTGGTCGGCATTCCATCCCTTTGGCATAAAAACCCTTTCTCTAACGATCTTGTTTATTTGATCCTCGGCACTTCAATCTTCCGCTTCTCGAATTCCAAAATTAAATTCGTGCGGAACCGCAGCATTTCCTTATAGGTCTCATATTCCTTGGGGGTCAAGCCGGCTTTATTATAAAATGTCTGCGCGGCCTCAAGTTCGATCATGGCATCAATATAAGTGTCGATCAGCTTTTGATCATCCAGTCTGGCGATGCCCGGACGGTCCAGGATCTCGACCGTGAACAAAAACCCGGCGGACCAGGCCGACGCGCTTGAAACAAGCACCAGGCAAACGATCGCCAGGGACATCACTCCTTTTAAAAACCGCATATCTTCCCCCCTTTTAACCGCTTCATTATACGTAAAGTTGCCGCGGAACACAAGCGCGGTACGCACAATCGCTCCTCCTTGAACGAAGGTGAAAATTTTTTAAAAAACCGTTGCCTCTGCTATAATGAAGCCGTGTTCAAGCCTTGGGCCCGCCCCCTTTTAAACGGGCTGATGAACATTCTCTACCCCCCGGTCTGTTTTCTCTGTCAAAGATCCCTGTTCCCTGCAGAGTCGGGTCAATGCGTGTGCCCGTCGTGCCTCGCCTCGATCGAAATGAACTCTCCCCCGTTCTGCTCAAAATGCAGCCGCCCCCTCAAAAAACCGGCCCGCGCTTTTTGTCATAATTGCCAGCGTTCAAACTTTCATTTTGACAACGTCTACGCGGCCTGCCGCTATAGCGAGCCCTTTCAGCGTCTACTTCATTTATATAAATACGGAAACCTCACCGCGATCCGCAAAATCTTCGCCTCGCGCATGATCGAATTCATCGACACGCACCAAATTCCCGTTAAAGACTATCAGCTTATCCTGGCGGTGCCTCTACACCCTGTGCGACAGCGTGAGCGGGGGTATAATCAAAGCGAGCTGCTGGCAGCCGAATTAGCCGGGCATTACAGGATCCCTTTTCGCAACAACATCCTGAAAAGAACCCTTTACAGCCCGAATCAAGCCCGAGTAAGCCCAAAACAACGCTGGACAAACGTTGAGTCGGCCTTTAAAATAGGGTCTCATAGTTGTATTACTAATACTAATATTTTACTGGTGGATGACCTTATAACGACCGGGGCGACTCTTTCTTCGCTGTCCGGGGTGCTAAAAGCGGGTGGGGCCAAAAAGGTCAGCGCCCTCACAGCCGCGATCGCGGAATAATCATGCGCATTTTACGCAATTACATCCTGAAGGAATGCATCCTCCCGTTTTTTCTGGCCCTGGCCGTCCTTTCCTGTGTTTTCTTGCTGGGCTACACCGTAAAACTCGCCCACCTTGTGATCAATAAGGGCGTCCCCCTTCTGGTCGTGGGGAAAATGTTTTTGCTGTTGATCCCGGTCCTTCTGCAATACACCATGCCCATCGCCTGTCTGATCGCCGTGATCCTGGCTTTCAGCCGGTTGTCGGCGGACAATGAGATCATCGCCATCCGCGCCAGCGGTATCCATATTCAACGTCTGATCGTTCCTTTGGTCGCGGTCGGTTTCATCTTAAGCCTCGTGGCCTTTCTTCTGAATGATAAAGTCGTCCCGTTCGCTCATCACCAGCAAAAGCTGCTCGAAAAAACGCTCGGGTTTGAAAACCCCACGGCGTTGCTGGAGCCCGGAACGTTCATCAAAGCGTTCAAAGGCCAAACGATCTTCATCCACCGTGTCGAGGGAAATAAATTCTACAACATCACGATCTGGCAGCCTCAACCGGACGGACGGCCCACCCGGACAATCATTGCCAACCGGGGCGAATTCACCAAAAGCCCGGATGGAAAACAGCTGATCCTGAAATTGATCGAAGGGGTCTCAGATGAGATCGATCCTAAAAATTCAGAAAATTTTTATAAACTCAACTTTAAGACCCTTTTTATCACGCTAAACGTCAGCACGGGCCAGGAGAAGATCGAAAAAAAACCAAAAAGCATGTCCTTAAAAGAACTTATTGAAGAACGGCATGCCCAAGAGCAGCTTCTAGTGGACACCTCCCGCCTGGAAACCGAGTATTTCCGCAAGCTGTCCTGGTCCTTTGCGCCATTGATCTTCGTGACCTTGGGATTTCCTCTAGCGGTGATCACCAACCGCCGGGAGCGTTCAGCCAATGTCATTTTGGCCATCGTGGCCGCCAGCACCTATTACCTTTTGGCTTTGACCTGTGAGGCTTTAAGCATCGAGCAAAAGGCCCCGGCGTATTTGATCATGTGGACACCAAACCTGATCGGGCTTATCGCCGCGATCTACTTCAATCACAAATTATGCGAATCGTAGACCGATACATCCTGAAATCCATTGTTTTTACGTTCCTGATCACGATCTTTGTGTTCTGCCTGCTGTTCATCCTGGTCGATTCTGCCTCAAACCTCGATGAATTCATTGACCGCAAGGCCTCGATCGAGGTCATCGCCCGATATTACCTGTCCTATCTTCCCGTGATCATCGTCCAGACCGCTTCGATCGCCTGTTTGATCTCATGCCTTTTGACCTTCGCGAGCTTAAACACCCATAATGAACTGATCGCCCTGCGCGCCGGAGGAATGAACTTTTGGAAACTGGCGCGGCCGGCTTTGTGCTTCGGGCTGCTGATCTCAGCGGCGACATTTTATCTCAACGAGCGTTACATCCCCATGGCCGAATCCCTGGCCCGGCAGATCAAAGAAGAAAACCTCTCTCTTGATGCCGAGCAGTCCTCCAGCAAGGCAAAGATCAAGAACCTGTCTTTTTACGGCCTGAAGAACAGACTATACTTTATTGATTCTTTCGATCCGGTCACGTTCGATCTGGAGGGCGTCACGATCATCAGCTTTGACAACCTTCAGAACATCAAGGAAAAGGTCGTCGCCCTGGAGGGCTCCTGGACGGGCTTGGCATGGAAGTTCAAACAAGTCCATATCACCCCCTATCAGCAGATCGAAGAAGGCCCGACGCAGGTCAAGGTCTATGAAGAAAAGTTGATGGATATCAAAGAGACCCCGAAAGACTTCCTCCGCCAGCGCACCAATGTAAGGTTCATGAACCTGCGCCAATTGCGCGAATATATCGATCGCTTCTCCAACAGCGGAGCGATACGGGCCGTGGATAGCCTCAAGGTCGATTTCTTTGAAAAGATCTCTTTTCCTCTGACGCCGGTGATCCTTCTTCTTCTCGGCCTGCCTCTGGTCATGGCGACCGGAAACCGCAAAGCCCAAAATTTCGCGGCATTGGGAATCGCGATCGCGATAGGATTCTTATATTATGTCGCTAATGCTGTGGGGATCGCATTAGGAAAAGGCGGGTTTCTGCCTCCGGAAGTGGCTGCCAATATAGCGCCGTTCTTCTTCTCGCTGGCAGCCTTCTATTTCATCAGAACACACTTCTAATTCCGCACTACTTTTTCTTCTTATAAACTCTCGGAAGGCGATTGCCTAAAGAGCAGACGATCTCATAGTTGATGGTCTGCGCCAAGCGGGCCAGCTCATCGGCAGAAATCTCCTGCTTTTTCTGCTTACCCAGGATAACCGCCTCATCCCCGATCCTGACCTGCCCCGCCCTGGAAACGTCTGCCACAAGCTGGTCCATGGTCACCCGGCCCAGAACGGGGCAGCGGCAACCGTTGATAAGGACCGAAGATTTATTGGAAAAAGCGCGCATGTATCCGTCGTTATAACCGATCGGCAGTGTCGCCACCCTCATTTTGTGAGGAGCAATAAATGTCTGCCCGTAACTGACGCTTTGCCCTTTTTCAATATCCTTAACATACAGGACCCTGGCCTTCACGCTCATGGCCGGATTCAATTTCAGAATTGCACTGGTCTTTTCAGACGGATAAAGACCGTAAAGCATCAGGCCCGGACGGACCAGGTTGAAGACCGATGCCTCAAAACCACCGAGGCCGGCGCTGTTGGCGGCATGAGCATAAGGGATCACTTCCCCGTTCTGGTCCAGGGCCAGGATCAGCTGCTTGAATTGATGGATCTGATGCTGAGTGAAGGTTGTATTCGTATCCGCGACGGGAAAGTGGGTATAAACCCCTTCGACCTTCACATGCGGAAGCTTTCTCACATGATGGATAAAGTCAGCCGCCTGCGTGTGCCAAACCCCGAGCCTGCCCATGCCGGTATCGACCTTGATGTGGACCACCGCCTTTTTTCTGAGCGAACGGGCGCAGGTGTTCAAGCTTTCGGCTGCCACGCGCGTGCAGACCGTGGCGGTCAGATCATGATCCACAATATCCCTGATCTGGTTCGCCAAAGGACTTTCCAGGACAAGGATCGGCTTTTTAATCCCATGCCGCCTTAATGTTATGCCTTCATGAACTTCCGAAACACCGAAAAGATCCACACCCAGCTTCTTGATCTGATCCACGACCTGAAGCATGCCATGCCCATAACCATCCGCCTTGACGACAGCCAGGACCTTGGGGCTCTGCAGGCTGGTTTCTGGGACAGCCGCCACATCGCGGCATTCTATCTTCTTCTTATTGGCGAGCTTCTGGATGGCTGAAAAATTATGCCTGATCGCGTCTAAATCGACCTCGACCCAGGCAGTATGTTTATGCTTTTTAACAGGCACATCCGTCTCCTTTGCATATGCGCGGCTTCCAAAGCCGTTCTATCTTTTGACCTGACAATCCTGCGGATAAAGGTAAAGAGGAACCAGCGTGTTAATGTTGTCCGCGTCCTTTTTCTCAAAACGAGGCAACGCCAGCAAAGCGATCTGCCTTGCCGAAGGATACCAAAATTTTTCATCAAGGAAGGCCGGCTTGAACCCCGCGTTCCTGACCTTTGCCCTGCGGACGATCTCATCCTTATGGATCAAGATCCCGTCTCCGGCAAAAACGACCCTGCCGCCCATCTTACTTAGAAGATCATCCAGGCCGGTCAATAGGAATTCTGAACACCGCGCGTTCTGCCCATCCTTGCGCTCATAAAGGGCGCTATAGACCATGTCCCGTTTGGCGTCAACGATCACGCACAGCTGTTCTTTTTCCTTGAGTTTGATCGATGCGGCGATCGCATCAAAACTGGCAACCCCCACCACCGGCTTGTTAAGGGCCAACGCCAACCCTTTGACCGTGGCAAAGCCAACACGCAAGCTGGTGAAAGATCCCGGACCCAGTCCGACCGCGATCCCGTCGATATCTTGGGGCTTAAGACGCGCCGCCTTAAAAACGGCCTTAAGTGCGGGGATCATCTTGGATGACAGAACCTTGTCATTCTTGATCACGCGCAAAGCCAGGACGTTCTGCCCATCCATTAGCCCGACGCTGAAATGTTTACTGGATGTATCGAGAGATAAGATTTTCATATTCTTGATCACCTGATCCTGACCGCGCTCAGGAGCTGTTCATAGCGTTCTCCAACCGCCTTAAGCCGTATGTCGCGCACATCCTCTCCGGTGTGCTCTAAATAAATATCCAGCCGCTCTTTAGGAAGCAGGGGGCCTAAGCGCTCTGACCACTCAATAATGGAAACGCCGCTGCCATAAAAAAATTCTTCGTATCCAATGTCAAACAGTTCTTGTTCTCTTTCCAAACGGTAAAGATCAAAATGAAAAATCGTCCTCTTGGCCTGGTCATAAACGTTGAGAAACACAAAAGTCGGGCTCGTCACGTCCTCTTCATGAGCCCCTAACCCGGACGCCAGCCCCTTAACCAGCGTCGTCTTTCCGCTGCCGAGATCTCCGAACAAACAAATAACATCCCCCGGCTTAACGAGTTTCGCCAGACGCTTGCCGATGTCCCGCGTTTCTTTGAATGATTGAGTGATAAATTGAAGTTGTTTCATGCCCTTACGGCCGCCATACGGTTAAAAATGTTCAAACCCCTTGGGCTCGATCTGTCGCTTGCGCCCTTTTTCATCCACCAAGAACATTCCCGGCTTCGAACAGATCGTTCCGATCTCAAAAAACCTGTATTTTTTACAGCGTCTCAAGGCATCCGCTTTCTGCGCGGGGACCGTAAAAAGCAGCTCAAAATCCTCACCATCATGAAGGGCCTGATCCAAACTTGCGTCCTTAGCCAACGGAATATCCGTCGTCCGGATCACCGCCCCGAATCCGCTTTGCTCTAAAATATGGCCGAGATCTCCCGCCAGCCCGTCTGAAACATCAATCATGGCGTTGGGCCGGGCATGTTCGAGCAAATACTGCGCCTCGTTCACTCTCGGTGTGAAACAAGCGTGTTTACGGTTCTTGAACGAATTGCCGAGGCTGCCGGTCACAAAGATACAATCTCCCTTTTTGGCGCCGGCGCGATAGATCACCTGGTCCTTCTTTACCTTTCCAAGAAGGGCAACGTTGATGATCAGACGGTTGGACCGCGTCATATCCCCGCCCACCAGGCTGACATGATATTCCTTCGCCAGATCGTTGAAACCTTGTCCGATGTCCTCCAAAAAAGACCGGGAGGTATTATACGGTGCTCCGGTCGACACGACCGCGTATGTCGGGATGCCTCCCATGGCCGCGATATCACTGATCGAGCAGGCGAGCGCTTTTCGCCCGATCTCCTGTGGCGCCATGATCGTCCGCAAAAAATGAACTCCTTCAATGAGCATGTCCGTAGTGTAAAGCAGGTAGTCCTTCCCCCCGCAGTCCAGAACAGCCGCGTCATCCCCCACTCCCTTGATCACGCCCTCCTCGGTATGCGCCCGTGCAGCGATCCGGTCAATGAACCCAAACTCACCGATATCCGCAAGAGTTTGAATGGCCATTGGGAACTCCTTTATTGAGATTTATGAAAATATTTTTTTGATCGTTTTGTTAAAAGGCTTTTTTATAATGCCGCGCTCCGTCACAAATGCTGTGATCAGATCATGAGGGGTCACATCAAAGGCCGGGTTGAACACCGACACCGTTTTAGGGGCGATCGGACGCCCAGCCAGCTGACGAACCTCTTGAGGGTCGCGCTCTTCGATCGGAATGTCGTTCCCTTTCAAGATCGCAAGATCGAACGTGGTCCGCGGGGCCACAACATAAAACGGGATCCTGTGATGTTTTGCCAGGACCGCCAGACCATAGGTTCCGATCTTATTGGCGGCATCACCATTGGCGGCGATCCGGTCCGCTCCGGTAAAGACCGCCCGGATGCCTTTGTCCCTCATTACGACAGAGGCCATGTTATCGGTGATCAGGGTCGTAGCAATACGCGCGTGGGTCAATTCCCAAGCCGTCAAGCGGGCGCCCTGCAAAAGCGGCCGTGTTTCGCAAGCGAAAACCTCAAATCGTTTGTCCGCCTTTTGAGCGGAATAAAAAACCCCTAAAGCCGTCCCATAGTCGACAGTGGCCAGGGCGCCAGCGTTGCAAATGGTCATCAGCCGGTCCCCGTTACGGATCAATCTCGCCCCATGATCCCCCATCGCGCGGCAGACCGCCCGGTCCGTCTCATAAATTTCGAACGCCTTTTTCCGGATCACATCCTTTAATTTCGTAACAGAAGCTGACGGATATAACCAAGGCACCATGCGCATCGCTTCAAGTGAATGAAAAAGATTCACTGCCGTAGGGCGAGAGGTGGCAAGATAATCACAAACCTTGTTTAAGGAACTGATAAAAAGCTCTCGATCTTCCCCTTTAAAATCTTGCGTCCCCATCAGGACCCCGAACGCCGCAGCCGCACCCAACGCCGGCGCCCCACGAACCTCCAGCCGGCGGATCGCCAGCCAAAGCGTCCTTAACAAGCGGCAATCCTTATAAACCAGTTTTTGCGGAAGCTTCGTCTGATCGATAATACGAACGGCCTTATTTTTGAATTGGATCGTCTTGATCATGTTTTCTCTGTTTCGATCCGCGGAAAAAGCGGTTCATGGGCCTTCAATTGGACGCCGGGCTTAAGGCCTCCCCATAAAATGTCCGCGCGGTCATCGCCCAGAACATCCAAGACCTGACGGGTCTTTTCCGGCATCACCGGGCTCAAGAACACCGCAGCGATCCGCAGCGCCTCGGTCGCGGTATAAAGGATCGTCCCCGTTCGAGCGAGATCTGTTTTGACGACTTTCCAGGGAGCCTGCCGTTCAATATAGGTATTGACATTTCTGACCAGTGCCATGGTCTGTTCGATCGCATCATGAATACGCATCTGGCCGATCAGATCTGGAATCTTCTCCGGAAGAGTGCGGCTTGCGAAATCCTGAATTTGCTCGTCCTCCACAAGACGTTGCGCGGGCTGCGGGACGGTCCCGCCAAAATATTTCCCGATCAAACCGCTTACACGGTTCAAAAGGTTCCCGAAATCATTGGCCAGATCGCTGTTATACCTTTTCACAAAAGATTCGACCGAAAAATTCGAGTCCATCCCCAGCACCATCTCGCGCATCAGGTAATACCGCACCGCATCCACGCCGTATTCATCAACCAGCCCTAATGGATCAACGATATTCCCCAGCGACTTGCTCATCTTGGTGTCCCCGGTGAGCCACCATCCATGGGCAAAGATCATCCGCGGCAGCTCGACGCCCAGTGAAAAGAGCATCGTCGGCCAATAGATCGCATGCGTCATCAGGATGTCTTTACCGATCAGCTGAACGGTCACCGGCCACCATTCCCGAAAGCGCGCTTCATCCGACCCCCACCCCATGGCAGAGATGTAATTCATTAACGCGTCGAACCAGACATAAGTCACATAATCCTTATCGAATGGGAGTTCGATCCCCCAGCTTAACCGGGATTTCGGCCGTGAAATGCACAGGTCCCCCAAAGGCTGGCGCAAAAATCCCAAGATCTCATTGCGCCGGCTTTCGGGCTGGATAAAGCCGGGATTGTTTTCAACATGATCGATCAGACGATTCTGATACTTGCTCATACGGAAAAAATAATTCTTTTCCTTAAGTTTTTTGACATCCCGGAACTGCCCAGACTGCATTTCAGTCTCGGTGATGAACCGTTCTTCCGCGACTGAATACCATCCTTCATATTCATCAGCATAGACATCTCCGTTGTCAAAGACCTTCTGCAAGGCCAACTGAACGATCCTCTTATGCCGGTCTTCCGTTGTGCGTATAAAATCATCATACTGGATCTCAAGCCGCTGCCACAGCGTCTTAAACCGCGGAGCCATCTCATCGGCATGGAGTTGAGGCTCAAGCCCCCGTTTCTCAGCGGCCTGCTGGACTTTCTGCCCGTGTTCATCCACGCCGGTAAGAAAAAAAGACTTCTGCCCCTGCGTGCGGTGATACCGTGTCAGGACATCCGCCAGGATCGTCGTGTAGGCATGACCGATATGGGGCTTGTCATTGACGTAATAGATCGGGGTCGTTACATAAAAATGATTGTCCTGCATAGCCTATCCCTCGTCTCCATTCATAACGATATCATCGTCCTGTCCGATCAATTCTTCTTCCGCCGTCTCCGACGGCCCTGTTTCAGCCGCAGGATATTCGATCCTGACCGTTTTTCCTTCCAGCAGATCGATCACGGCAAACCGCTTCAGGATGTTCACGTCCCGGACGCGGCCGCGGCCATCAGGCGTCGTGACCTTATCCCCTACCCGGGGAAGCCCTTTGGAAAGTTCACGGTAGACCTTAAATTCGTAGGCCATGCAACACTTGATGCGGCCGCACACCCCTGAGATCCTTGATGGGTTTAGTGGCAGCGCCTGGTCTTTGGCCATCTTGATGGACAGGGGGAAAAATTTCTTGATATAACACGAACAGCACAACTCGCAGCCGCACACGCCAAAACCTTTGACCATCTTCGCCTTGTCTCTTACAGGGATCTGCCGCAGCTCGATGCGGACACGGAAGATCTTGGCCAGATCTTTGACCAGGGCACGAAAATCCACGCGCTGGTCCGCCGTGAAATAAAAAATGATCTTGCTGCAATCAAACGTGTATTCCGCCTTAAAGATCCTCATATCCAGTTTGCGCTCGTTGACCTTGCGGACGCAAGCGTTGATCGCGTCTTTGGCCTTGCCGAGATTGTTGCTGATCTGGTTACGGTCCCCTTCTGTGACCTTTCGCAAGATCTTTCCGACCGGTTTAATGGCCTCATCCAAATTCTCTTCGTGTTCCGGATGGGACACGACGCGCCCAAATTCCGTGCCGCGGTCCACTTCCAAGATCACATAATCATCCCGGAGGCATTCCACGCCGTTAAGTTCAGCGTATTCCACCGGTCTAAAATGTCCAAGTTGGACCTGTACTAATTTGCCCATAGCTGCTCCTTTAACAACATCAAAGGGATCTTCACGTTCAGATTCTCATCGATCATCTTGCGGGTCTTGACGATCGTTTGAAGAATGCCTTTAAGCTGTTCATCTGTGTAGTGCGATGCCTGCTGTTGCAGGTCCTTCAGCCGGTCAGCATGCACCACCCGTTCATCCCCGGCCCCCGCTTTTAAAAGTAAAATGTCCCGACACCAGCTCATCAAAATACTTAACGCCTCTTTTCCCTCATCACCGTCCGATGACAAAAACTTAAGGTCCGCTTCCGCTATTTCTCCGCGGGTAAACTGGTCAATGATACTGTTCTTTTTTTTCAAAAAACCCTTTTCCCGCAGCTCATACGCGCGTCCCCGGCACCCTTCCGAGAACTGAGCCAAACAGCTGGCCTCCTCCCGCGGCAATCCGTCCCTGATCATCATCGCCATCAAGGCTTCACGGGGCAGAGCCGAAAATATCACGGCCTGACACCTTGAGCGTATGGTCGGCAAAACACGTTCCTTTACCGCTGAGGTCAGAATAAGCAGACTCTCTTTTGTGGGCTCTTCCAGCGTTTTTAATAAAGCGTTCGCCGCTTCGGTCGTCAAGGTCTCTGCATCCTTCAAAATAAAGACCTTGCACCTGGCCTCAAAAGCCCTCAGTTGGACCCTGCCGATCAGTTCCCTGATCTGGTCGATCTTGACCGATGCCTCGTCGCCGCGTTCAACCATCATCACATCCGGATGATTGCCTTTCCCGATCTTAAGGCACGAAGGACATTGCCCGCAAAATCCCGATTCGCCAGGGTCTTCACTCTGGCAATTCAACATGCTGGCGACGGCCAAGGCCGTCTCGATCTTCCCGGATCCTTTAGGGCCCACAAAAAGATACGCGTGGGCCAGACACCCGCGGTCCCGCATATCTTGAAAATGTTTGATGACATTCTGGTTCATCTTCTCCGCCGCTATTGTTGAGAAAGGCAATGTTCGATATGCGCCTTGACTTCCTGAAAGATCTCCTCTTTGCCCCGGTCGACCCGGATGACCCTAAACCGCCCCGGGTCCTCTTTAGCCAATTGCAGATACCCAGAGCGCACCCGTTTGTGATAATCCAAGGACCGTTGTTCAATACGGTCCTTATTCTGTCCGGCGCGACGCAGTCCCTCTTCCGTCTCAATGTCGAACAATAAGGTCATATCCGGCCGAACTTTCTGCGTGGAAAAGGCCCCGATATCTTGAATGGTCTTGAGGTCCATCCCGTGGCCATAACCCTGATAAACGATCGTCGAATCCAAAAAGCGGTCGCACAGGACGACCTTCCCGCAGGCCAGGGCAGGACGGATCACTTCCCCGACCAATTGAGCGCGCGCCGCCATATATAAAAGCACCTCACATTCATTATTCATCTCCGTGTTCTTAACATCCAGCAGGACCTTGCGGATCAGTTCGCTGATCTTCACCCCGCCGGGCTCACGGATCAAAAGGACATCCAACCCCTTTTTCTTAAGCTCAGTTTCGATCAAAGCGATCTGCGTGCTTTTCCCTGATCCTTCTGAGCCTTCGAACGTGATAAAAAGACCTTTTTTCATAAACGTCTCCAACTCTGCCCGTCTTTTGTATCCTGCACAAGGATCCCCCGCTGCTGAAGAACATCCCGCAAACGGTCCGATTCGGCAAAATTCCGTTCCTTCCTGGCCTGGGCCCGCTGCTCTAAAAGCGCCAAGACTTCCGGCTCAACCTCTTGGGCTGCTGGAACAGAAAGTTCCAGGTTGAAGATGTCCTTTAAAAAGACCGTAATATGCTTTAGCGCCCCGGTGACGATCCCCGCAAAGGAATCCAATTCTTTTTTCTGGTCGATGAATTTATTCACATCGTTCATGAATTCAAACAGGACCCCCATGGCCTTGGCCGTGTTGAAATCATCGTCCATGGCCGCCAAGAATTCCGCCGCGCGGTCTTCCACCCATTTACAGGAAACGGCCTGGGCCCCAGCCGCGGCCCGCGTCGCCCGGTCAAGAAAATTGAGAAAATGCTGCCGTTGCTTTTCAACATCAGCCATCTTCTCTTCTGAAAAATCGATCACGCTCCCATAATGGGACGAAAGGAAGAACAACTTCAGCGGATCAGCCCCATATCGATCGATCGCCGCTTCGATGGTGATGAAATTACCCAATGACTTTGACATCTTTTGACGGTTAATGGTCAAAAGCCCGTGATGAATCCAATACTTGGCAAACGGCTCGCCCGTAAACCCCTCCGACTGGGCGATCTCATTTTCATGATGCGGAAAGACCAAATCCATCCCTCCGCCGTGAATATCCAGCGTCTGGCAGTCCAGATGCTTCAGGCTCATGCACGAACATTCAATATGCCAACCGGGCCGGCCCCGTCCCCAAGGACTGTTCCAGAACGGCTCAGCTTCTTTGGATTTCTTCCAAAGAGCGAAATCCAACGGGTCCCGTTTCTTTTCGTCTTTTTCGATACGGACCGCCTCCTGCATCATTTCGATGCTCTGGCCTGAAAGTTTTCCATATTCCTCAAAATCGCGAACACAAAAATACACGTCCCCATCGACTTCATAAGCCAGCCCTTTGATGATCAAGCCTTCAATGAACGTGATCATCTCAGAGATATTCTCCGGGTCCGTAGCCCTGGGTTCATGCTGAACAGGCTCAAGTCCCAGCCGCTTAAGATCCGTGTAATAATCCGCGATATTTTTTTCCGCGACCTCTTGCGCTGTTACGTTCAATTCCTGCGCCTTTTTGATGATCTTGTCATCGATATCGGTAATGTTGCGGACAAAATGAACGTCATATCCTCGGAACACCAGATAACGGCGGATCACATCAAAAACATAAACACTGCGGGCGTGACCGATATGGCATTTGTCATAGACGGTGACCCCGCACGTATACATATTGACCCGTTTGCCTTTCGGATCGAGAGGGGCAAACGGCTCCTTGCATTTTGTCAGCGTGTTGTAAATTTGAACGGTCACTTCTCCCTGCTCCTATGCGGCAATATCCGGCTCATCCAGATTCTCGTCACGAACCGATATCTGGGCTTTCTGCTCAAGTTTCATGATTCTTTGATGAAAGTCACGCAAATTCTGCGAGACCGGGTCCAAGACATGGACATGGTCCATCAAGATATCGATCTTACGCCCCTCCTGACGGGTGACGCGGCCAGGAACTCCGACAACCGTTGTATTGGAAGGAACATTCTTAAGCACCACCGCGTTGGCCCCGATATAGGAATTCGGACCGATCTCGATATTCCCGAGGACCTTGGCGCCAGCGCCGACGACAATGTTATCCCCTAAGGTCGGGTGACGTTTTCCGGTCTCTTTTCCGGTCCCCCCTAAGGTCACGCCTTGAAACAAGACCACATCATTTCCGACGATCGCGGTCTCGCCGATCACAACACCCATCCCGTGGTCAATGAACAGACCCTTTCCGATCTGCGCGCCCGGATGGATCTCGATCCCGGTGAAAAATCGCGCTATCTGCGAAATAAAGCGCGGAAAGAACGGAACATTCTTTTTCCACAAAAAATGTGCTAAACGGTGCCAGATCACCGCATGCAGACCCGGATATAACAAAAGGATCTCCAGCGTGCTTTTGGCGGCAGGATCCCGCTCCTTTGTTATCTGGATCTCATGTTCGAACGCCTTGGAGACCCACAACACCAGCACCACTGCCCCTAAGAC
Source organism: Candidatus Omnitrophota bacterium (assembly GCA_022711395.1). Taxonomy (GTDB): domain Bacteria; phylum Omnitrophota; class Gorgyraeia; order Zapsychrales; family JANLHA01; genus JAKLFA01. The sequence goes on from JAKLFA010000004.1 coordinate 218,250, forward strand.
CAGTGCGATCAACGTGTTCATCATCCACCTCATTTCCGAATATTTCTCACGACTGTTTTTTGTTCATAAACAATATAACCAGCAGAACCACCCCGATGATCACCCATAGCATGATCATGATCTCCTCCTGACAAGTGCGCCTTAATCACCATCCCTCTTCAGCAAAGCCGTCGCGTAACACGCGATCCCCTCCCGGCGGCCTATAAAGCCCATTCCTTCCGATGTGGTGGCCTTGATATTGGCCGAACGCAGGTCGATATCAAGGACCCGGGCAATGTTCTCCGCCATGCCCATCTTAAAATGCTTCAAGTTCGGCTCTTCCGCCAGAATGACCGCATCCACGTTGCTGACAGTAAACTTTTCTTTCCGCACATGTTCCATGACGATCCTTAACAGTTCCAGGCTTGAAATGTCCTTATACTTCGGGTCGGTGTTGGGAAAGTGTTCCCCGATGTCCCCTCTCCCCATAGCGCCCAAAATAGCATCGCAGACCGCATGCAAAACGACATCGGCATCCGAATGGCCTTCCAAACCGAACTCATACGGGATCTGCACCCCTCCCAGGAAAAGACGCCTGCCTTTGGTGAATTTGTGCACATCATATCCAACCCCGACGCGTGCTGACATGGCCCCTCCTTTAAAATAGAAGCTGCTCGGCGAAGACAAGGTCTTCGCGCGTTGTGATCTTGATATTACGGTAAGAGCCCTCGATCACTTTGACCGAGACTCCCTGTTTTTCCACCATGGCGGAATCATCCGTCGGATCGTCGCCCTGCCATTGGCGATGCGCCTGTTCAATAACGGAGCGCTCAAAAACCTGCGGTGTCTGAACGTCCCAGAGTTCCTGCCGTTGCAACGTAGCTGTCACGGTCATCGTTTTTTGATCAACAACCTTGATCGTCGGCTTTACCCTCACCGCCAAGATCGCCGCAGAACATCTCTCTGCCTCCTCCACGGCCCTGTTGACCTCTTCCGGTCCGACCAAGGGCCTCGCCCCATCATGAATGGCCACAATACGTGTGTCGTCATCCAGTGATGCCAATCCGCGCCCTACCGATTCCCGGCGGGTCTTGCCGCCGGGCACGATGCGCCTGACCTTCTTACAGCCAAATTCTTCGATGACGGTCTGCATACGCTGCAGAAACTGCGGATGCGCCACAACGATCAGGCTCTCCAGACTTTGGCTTTGAGCAAGCGCGCGAAGCGAATGAACGATCAGCGGTTCTCCATTTAAAAGAGCGAACGGCTTGGGGATATCGCTTTTAAAACGAAGTCCCTCTCCCGCCGCGACAACGATACCCTGCGCTTTCATAGATTCATCCTTTAAGATCAGCGAACGCCATCCGGCCGCTCTGTGTCTGCAGGACAGATTTGATCTCGACCTGGACATCCTGGCCGATCCGGCCGGCCGCCGCCGACACAACGACCATTGAACCGTCATCACTATAACCGATCGCCTGACCAGGTTCTTTCCCCTCTTTGACCAAGCGGATGCGTAAAGACTCGCCGGCCGCGAACGACGAACGCAAGGCGGCCGCCAGTTCATGGATATTCAACACATCGATCCCCTGAACATCCGCGACAGAGCTCAAATTATGATCGGTCGTGCAAATATCAGCACCCAGCACCTTCGCCATGCGGACCAGCTTTGAGTCCACGCCAGTGCTTAAAGGCAGATCTTCTTCATGAATATGGATCATAAGACGCGCGTCCTCTTTCATCCGTCGGATCACATCCAGTCCGCGGCGTCCTTTTTGCTGCTTTATTTCATCCCTGGAATCAGCCAGCGTTTGCAGTTCATCCAGGACAAAACGTGGCACCACCAGCCGCCTTGCAAAAAAATTCGTTAAGGCAATATCAAAGATCCTTCCATCAATGACCGCGCTGGTATCCAGAAGAACAGGCCTGTCGTCGATATCCTGCCTTTTAAAACGCACATAAGGAATGATCAAATTGAACTCATCCTTTCCCCGCAGGGCCATCACCGCGCCCAAATATGAAAAGATGATCGTTAATGAAAGCCGCGCCACAGACTGAACGGAGACCGACAGCGGTAAAAGGGCCAGCACATCCGAAAGCAGTTTGGCCATAAAAAGGCCCAAGAGCAGGCCGAAGACCATGCTCGATAATCCACGGACAGAAACCGACCGTGCGCTGCGCTCTACCAAAAACAGCAAAAATGCCACCGCCGCCCCGATGCTCAGGCCCATCAGCGGCAGATCATAGATCAACCCGACGTAATACCCCACAAAAATAGCGATCACGAAGAAAAAAGCCCGGATAAAGAATAAAGTCATCGTTTCATTCCTTGGTCGAGATTATGAAGAACCTGAAACTATATCAAGGGCTTCCCGCACGCCCGTCACAGCGATCAATTCAAGGCCTGCAGGACCCGGCGGATTGCGCTTGGTCATATTATGCTTGGGGACCACGGCCCGCTTAAACCCCAGTTTTGCCGCCTCGTTCAAACGGATCGGAAGCTGAACGACACTTCGGACCTCCGCGGACAATCCCACCTCCCCCAAAAAGACAATATCCTTGGGGATCACCCGGTCCAAAAAGGCCGACGCTACAGCGACCACAACCCCCAGGTCCGCAGCGGGGTCCGCGACCCTGACGCCTCCGACAATATTCACAAAAATATCCTTATCCTGAATATTAAGGTCCAAACGTTTTTCCAGGACCGCCGTTAATAGCGCCAGGCGGTTGGCGTCAAAGCCTTGAGCCTTTTGCCGGACGACGCCAAAACTGGAACGGCTCACCAGTCCTTGGACCTCGACCAGAAAAGGGCGGCTCCCTTCCAGAATAGGGACGACCACTGACCCGGAGGTATGCTGAGGGCGCTCAGCCAAAAAGATCTCAGACGGATTCTCGACTTCCAGTAATCCCTGGCCGGTCATTTCAAAGACCCCAAGTTCATTCGTCGAGCCGAAACGGTTCTTCATGCTCCGGATCACGCGGTAAGTCGTATAGCGCTCCCCTTCAAAATACAGAACCGTATCCACTATATGTTCAAGGACACGCGGCCCGGCGATCGCGCCGTCTTTGGTCACATGGCCAATAATAAACAATGCCATCCCCATGGATTTAGCCAGTTGTGTCAGAACGGCGGCGCATTCACGGACCTGGCTGACACTGCCTGGACTTGACGGGATATCCGGATGATAAACCACCTGGATCGAATCGATCACCGCCACATCCGGCTTTAAATTCTGAATGTGCTGCTGAATCGTGCTCAGATCGACCTGATTAACGATAAAAAGCCCTTTATGATCAGCAGCTCCCAGACGCTCAGCCCTCATTTTGGTCTGCTGGGTCGATTCTTCCCCGCTGACATACAAAACTTTTCTGCCCTGGCTCACGATCCCAGCCATGGCCTGCAGCATCAGCGTGGATTTTCCGATCCCCGGGTCGCCCCCGAGCAAGGTCACGGAACCAGGCACCAATCCTCCGCCCAAGACACGATCCAATTCAGGCATACCGACCATCAAGCGATCTTCCTGACCAGCTTTCAGCTCATGCAGCTGAACAGGACGGTCATCCAGCAGGACCCCGCTGCGCGGCGCTTTTGGCTTTACGGCGACGGATTCTTCAACAAAAGAATTCCAGCTGTCACACGCCGTGCAGCGGCCAACCCAGCGGCTGGACTGCATTCCGCAATTCTGGCACACATAAACAGTTTTTGCCTTCGACATTTCCCTAAAACTCCATCCGCCGCTCAACGCCCAGCATGTCTGAATCTCCGCCCATGCGTTCTTCCCCGCGGCGCTTTAGATACTTAAACTCCGTCACACCGTCCTGGCGGTCACCCTGATATTTCTTCAATGTCCACTCCAAACGCTTCCCCTTCTTCTGCACCAAAGGCTTACGGACAAAAGACCGGATCTGCTCTGCGAAACGCTCGGGCTCTTTAAGATTGATCTTTCCTTCCAAGCCAAAGGCGAACCCGTCGGTCTGGGAGATCTGAGAATCAACCACGTAAATTTCCGGGTAGGTCCCATCGATATTCAGGTTCATGCTGGAATATCCAAGTTCCTGAATCTTTCCGTTAAATGAGTGCAGCTCCCCCTTAACGCGTAGATTAGAAAATCGTTCCGTCAACTGCAGAATGCCTCCTAACGTGCCTTCCACGTCCACGTTCTGAAATCCCAAGAACGGCAACACCGTTCTCAGGTCTAAGTTGGCGAACTGAACCTTCATGTTCGACGTCCAGGATTCGAACATATGAATTTTACCGCTGAGAACGATCCCGCCAAGCGCCGCCCGATCAAAGGCCAGGACTCCCTTGTCATAAGTCCCGCTGGCCTTCATATCTTCAAATGGGATATTATTCAACAGCGTATAACGGCTCTCCAGCCGCCATTTGAACTGATCCCCTGAAAAATTCTTCTGTTTCAAAGGTTCAGCCGTAAAATCAAGAAACGTCGATATATCAAAGAACCCGCTGTCCCACTTTTTAATATTCACCGTCGCCGCATAACCACCATGCTCAAGCTTTCGTAATTCAAAAAAGACCGGGTCATCGCTGCCCGAAACGAGAGCTTCTCCATACACCATGTTCTTGTTAAAATCAAACTGAGCCTTAAAAGGCACCTGCCGTGACCAGCAGACCGAAGAAAAGCTGCAGAACATCCAGACTATCAGAAAAAATTTTTTTATCATACATGAATTCAACGGGCCGCGTTATGAAAAAGCCCATCTTTCAATGATCACTCAAATTTTAACTGATCGCCGGCACGGGTAACTTTGATCTTTTTCTGCGTGTTATGCCGGCCAGCTATGATTTCTTCCGCCAGCGGGTCTTCCAAATAACGCTGGATCGTCCGCTTTAAAGGCCTTGCCCCGAAAACAGGATCAAACCCTTTTTCAATGAGCAGGGTCAGGGCCTCCGGCGTCAACTCGACCTCGATATCGCGGTCCTTAAGCCTTGCCGAAACACCGCGGATCTCGATCTCAACGATCTTTTCCAGGTCTTCCCGCGTCAGGGATTTAAAGACAATAATATCATCGATCCGGTTCAAGAACTCCGGCTTAAAGACCTTCTTCACCTCATCCAACAAACGGTCGCGCATCTCTTCATAACCGGCATCTTCCGTCTGAGCCACAAAACCCAGCGATCCCCTGCGGCGAAGCATGTCCGCGCCGACATTAGAGGTCATCAAGATGATCGTGTTACGAAAATCAACCTTGCGCCCGAAACTGTCCGTCAAACGCCCATCCTCAAGCACCTGCAAAAGAATGTTAAAAACATCCGGATGGGCTTTTTCGATCTCATCCAAAAGCACCACCGAATACGGTTTGCGCCGCACCTTCTCGGTCAATTGCCCGCCTTCTTCGTAACCGACGTATCCAGGCGGCGCCCCGATCAGGCGTGACACATTATATTTATCCATGTATTCCGACATGTCCACCTGGATCAGCGCATCCTCATCGCCGAACATGAATTCCGCCAGGACGCGGGCCAGTAAGGTCTTTCCTACACCAGTCGGCCCAAGAAAAACAAAGGACCCGATCGGCCGGCGAGGGTCCTTGATCCCAGCCCTTGAACGGCGCACGGCGCGGGCGATCGCGCTGATCGCTTCCTTCTGACCGACCACGATCTCCTTCATTTTTTCTTCCATCTTTAAGAGCCTCTCGCTCTCATTCTGCTCCAGGCGCAAAAGCGGGATCTTAGTCCACTGGGAAACCACGCGCGCGATGTCCTCTTCCCCGATCGTCACGGAAATATTGTCACGCTCCTTGGCCCACCCTTCTCTGACCTTCTCAAGTTTCTCGCGGACCTCACGTTCCTCATCGCGCATCCGGGCGGCCTTCTCAAAATTCTGGCTCTTGATATACGCTTCTTTTTCCTGCTTCAACTGTTCAATACGGGTCTCCAGTTCCTTGATCTCCGGAGGGACTTCCATGGTCTTAAGGCGGGCCCTTGAGCCAGCTTCATCAAGAACGTCCACCGCCTTGTCCGGCAAAGCCCTTCCTGAAATATAACGTTCAGAAAGCTTGACCGCGGCGCTGATCGCCTCATCAGAGAATTTGACCCTGTGATGAGCCTCATATTTGTCCCGCAAGCCCTTCAAGATCAGGATCGCTTCCTCCTCCGAAGGCGGATCGACAATGATCGTTTGAAAACGACGTTCAAGCGCAGCGTCTTTTTCAATATGCTTCCGGTATTCATCCATTGTTGTGGCGCCGATGCACTGGATCTCCCCTCGGGCAAGAGCGGGTTTCAGGATATTGGCCGCATCGATCGCCCCTTCGGCAGCCCCGGCACCCACCAGTGTATGGATCTCATCAACGAACAGGATGATCTTGCCCGAACGCTTGATCTCATCCATGATCGCCTTAATACGTTCTTCGAACTGCCCGCGGTATTTTGTTCCCGCGATCATCATGGCCAAATCCAGAACAACGATCGTCTTATTGCGCAAGATCTCCGGAACATCCCCTCTTACGATCAACTGGGCCAAGCCCTCCACGATCGCGGTTTTCCCGACGCCAGCCTCGCCCAAAAGCACAGGATTGTTCTTCGTGCGGCGGCTCAGGATTTGAACGATCCGTTCGATCTCCTGCTGACGTCCGATCACAGGATCCAGCTTTCCCTCACGAGCGAATTGATTCAAGTTTCGTCCATACGCATCGATCGCAGGGGTCTTGCCTGCGGTCTTTTCTTCTTCCTGCATACCGAACCCCGCGACACCGGAACCCAGGATCTCCATGATCTCGGCGCGCAGCCGATCAAGATCCAACCCCAAATTCAAAAGCACCCGATACGCCATGCCTTCGCCCTCCTTGACCAGGCCAAGAAGAAGGTGTTCTGTGCCGATATAATTATGTCCAAGGGCCCGCGCTTCTTCCGCGGAAAGCTCTAAAGCCTTTTTAGAACGCGGCGTAAAAGGGATATCCCCCACGACCTGTGTTTGGGGCCCTGGCTGCACGAGCTTTTCGACCTCAATGCGTATCGTCTCAAGATCTACGCCCAATTTCTGCAGGACAGCGGCCGCAACCCCTTCGCCTTCTTTGACCAATCCCAGAAGAAGATGCTCCGTGCCGATATAGTCATGGTTGAAGCTGCGCGCCTCTTCTTTTGCGAAGATAATGACTTTCCGCGCCCGTTCAGTGAATCGATTAAACATTTATGAAACCTCCCCTAATTTGTTTCGGATTAAATTTGCACGCTTAATATCCCGCGCCGCTGGAGACAGCTTGTTGCCGTCGATCTTCTGCAAATGGGCCGGCTGGATCATGATCATAAGCTCATTCAAGATCTGCACGTTCAAACGCGTCAAAATATTCAGTTCAGCCCCCAAACGGATCATGGATAACAGTTCAACGGCCTCCTGGCTGGACATAATATGGGCGTTTTTCAATATCCCCAGTGAGCGGAAGATCTTGTCTTCCAGAAGAGGCCGGTTCTGCACGACAAGCGCCTGACGGGCCTGCTCCTCCTGCTCAATGACCTGACGGATCAGACCATTGATGTTCTGTAAGATGTCCTCTTCGCTATGGCCCAGTGAGCCCTGATTGGAGATCTGATAAAAATTCCCGATCGCCTGCGTGCCTTCGCCGTAAAAACCGCGGGAAGCAAAATTCAGCTTTGCGATCGCCGTCAGCACCTTATTGATCTGCTTGGTCATCACCAGCGCCGGCAGATGCAGCATGACCGAACCCCGCATCGCGGTACCTGTGTTCGTAGGGCAGGCGGTCAAATACCCCCAAGCCGGAGAGAACGCAAAGTGCAGTTCTTCCGAAAGACGGTCATCGATCGCGCTGATGATCTTCCAAGCTTCAAAAAGATTAAGCCCGGAGTTCATGACCTGGATCCGCAAATGATCTTCTTCATTGACCATAACCGACAAGACTTCTTCGGCGGACACGATCACAGCCTTCCCTTCGGCGTTTGACGCATGCTCATGGCTCATCAAATGGCGTTCAACCAGAAACTCCTTATCCACGTCATCCAGCTCGTTCATCCGGAAGACCGTTGAATTCTTAAAATGATCGATTTTCTTAATGGCCTTTTCAACGGAATCCAGGATTCCCTGCAGATGTTTTTTGGAAGCGCGGTTTGGAAACGGCACTTGGATAAAATTACGGGCCAGCCGCACGCGCGTCGACATCACAGCCCCTGATGAAGGGCCCGTGCCCCGCAGCCACTCACCGGTACGTGAAATGAGGTCGTTGAGTTCCATGTCTCTGACTATCCTCCCTGTTCCATCGCGCGGATACGGTCGCGCAGTTCAGCCGCGCGCTCATAATCCTCGCACAGGACAGCCTGTTGTAGTTGTTTCTTCAGCACGTCCATATCATTGACCGGAGGCTGCGCGCTTTCCACCGGAGTTGCCAAAACCTTAGGGCTTTTCCCGGAATGATGGCTGGCGCCATGGATCTTTTTAAGCAGCGATGCCAGTTTCCCACGGAAATGTGAATAGCAGTCACTGCAGCCCAAACGGCCGTGCTTCTTGAAATCCGCATAGGTCATCCCGCAATTGGCGCAGCTCTCGATCTTTACCGCGGCTTCAGACGGCGGCGCCGCCGGGGACGTCTTATTAAAATCAGAAAGACCGGCCAACAGGTCCGCCAAGCCGAACTGCTGTTCCATCTGAACACTTTTCGCCTTAGCGCATTCTTCACAGAGATGCAGCTCGGAGATCTGGCCATCGACAAGCTCAGTCAAATGAACCGTAGCCTTTTTCTTTCCACAATCATCGCATCGCATACCCATTCTCCTTTAAGATCCGCCCGCTGGATTTAATAACGCACTCCGTCCGTTCTGGTCGCTTCTTTAAAAAGGGCCAGCATTTTTTTCGTCATATCACCCGGTTTCCCGGAGCCGATCACGCGCCCATCCACCTTCACGACAGGGATGATCTCAGCGGCTGTTCCGGTCAGAAAACACTCTTCACAATTATAGATCTCATGACGGGTGATCTGCCCTTCAAAGACATTCAACCCGCATTGAGAGGCCAACTCCAAGACCACGTCTCTCGTGATGCCTTTAAGCCGCCCGTGCGAAGGCGTCGAAAGGGTCCCGTTCTTCACGATAAAAATATTATCTCCGGTGCACTCCGCCACATAGCCGCTTCCATCCAGCATAATGGCCTCAGAAAATCCTGAATTGCTGGCTTCGATTTTCGCGAGGATGTTATTCAAATAATTCAAAGACTTCAGCTGAGGATTCAAGGCTTCCGGATGATTACGGACCGTCGGAACGGTGATGATCGCCATTCCATTCTCATACAAATCCTTCGAGTAAAGCGTGATCTTGTCCGTGATGATCACGATCAGGGGTTTACCGATACACTTTCTGGGGTCAAGCCCAAGATCCCCTTCACCACGGGTGATCACCAAACGGATATAGGCGTCACGCAGGCCGTTCTCTTTAAGCGTGTCAACGACCGCCTGGATCATCTGCTCACGGGTCAAAGGAATATCGATCATCAATGTATGTGCTGTTTCATAAAGACGGTCAATATGTTCTTTCAACCGAAAGACCAGACCATCATAAGAGCGGATCCCTTCAAAGGCCCCGTCCCCATAAAGAAAACCGTGGTCAAACACGGACACTTTCGCGTCGGCTTTTTCGATAAATTTTCCGTTCATGTAGATCTTCATAATACCCTCACCTTTTCCAAAGAGTTTTTGACATGGTTTGCGGTCATTTCTCCGTCTTTTAAATAAATCACCCGCTGAGCCTGCGCGGCGATCTTCTCATCGTGGGTCACGATAACAAGCGTCTGGCCCTGGGTTCGGTTCAACTGCATTAAAAGTTTTATAATTTCTTCCCCGCTGTGAGAATCCAGGTTACCCGTCGGCTCATCGCAGAAAAGAACATCGGGCTGGTTCATCAAGGCCCTTGCGATCGCTACCCGCTGCTGCTCACCGCCTGAAAGTTCGCTGGGCCGGTGATGCGCCCGCTGGCTCAAACGGACTTCATTTAAAAGCTCCATGCCCCGGTCGCGCAAAGCACGGGTCATTCCGCAATTCTGTTTGATCATCCCGGGCAAGACGATATTCTCCAAAGCTGTGAACTCCGGCAGCAAATGATAGAACTGAAAGATAAAACCAATGCGTTCGTTTCTAAATTGCGACCGATTACGCTCTTTCATCCGGTAAACATCTTCACCAAAAAACAGCACTCGTCCTTGGGTTGGCTCATCCAGCCCTCCCAGAATGTGCAGCAGCGTCGACTTTCCGGCCCCTGATGGCCCAACGACCGCAACCACTTCTTTAGGCTCGATTCTAAGCGTCACTCCTCGAAGGACATGGACTTCCTTTGACGCATCGGTATAGATCTTATGTAAATTCTCTGCTTCAAGCATCGGATCGCTCTTCTGTTGATTATTCATAACGCAGTGCATCCACCGTCTTTAAACTTGCCGCCTTCCATGACGGATAAATGGTCGCCAAAAACGTGATCACCAAGGCCGAAGCGACAATGATCATCAGATCGCTCAATTGCAGGTCGACCGGAACATGTTCGATCGCGTAGATCTCCGCCGGGACCTTGACATAATGCGATAAGACATAGCTGACACCAAACCCTCCCGCCACACCCAGGACCGTCCCCAAAAACCCGATCAAAATACCCTGCTTGGTGAAGATCCTCCGGATCGAGGCGCGCGTGGCCCCGAAGGAACGCAGGATCCCGATGTCGTGAACTTTCGCGGTCACGGTCACGATCAATGTGCTGACGATATTAAATGACGCGACCAGAACCATGAACGCCAAGATCAAAAAGAGCCCCCATTTCTCGAGGAACAACGCCTCAAACAAGTTCCGATTGACATCGATCCAGCTCTTGGCGATAAAGGCAAAGCCGATCTTTTCATAGATCTTCTTTTTTATGTCTTCCACCGCATAGGGGTCTTTGACCTTCACTCCAATACCGCTTACCCCGCCTTCAAAGTCAAAGATCTGCTGAGCCTTGGCCAAATGGACCAGGATCAGGTTCATATCCAGGTCGACCATCCCACTTTTAAAAATCCCGACGATCTTAAGCGGATAGCGCCACCCCCGCCCTTCGATGCCTGATCCAGGCGCGATCACGGAGATCTCATCACCCAACCGGTAACCAAAATATCTCGCTAGTTCCTGACCAATGATCACGCCGTCGTCCTTGAGGTCTAAAAGTTTCCCCTCCACAAGGTACTCCTGGATCTTGGTGATCGAAGCCTCGGTCTGCGGGTCCACCCCCCGGATCAATTCCCCAATGGCGCGTCCATTACCGGTTTCCAAAAAAATATTTCCCTGGATAAACGGGGATGTGGCCACAACCCCTTCGACCGATTCTACCTCTTTCTGCACGGCTTGATAATCTTGAACGCCGACCTCTTTTTCTAAAACAATGTGCGGTGTTGTGCCGATGATCTTCTCACGCAGATTGTTGCCGAAGCCCGTCATGATCCCCGTAACAACGATCAACGCCATCACGCCGATCGCCACACCTCCGACCGAAACAATGTTCAAAAAGGACATGAACCGTCCCCGGCATGTCGTCAAATAACGCAAACTGATAAAATTCTCAAATTGCGGCATGGGGATCCTTTGCTTCACCGGATTCTACCGTATCGGCCTGCGGCTTTAACAGCGGGAAGAGTATCACATCACGGATAGAAGGGGAATCCGTCAGCAGCATCACGATCCTGTCGATCCCGATGCCCAAACCGCCTGCTGGAGGCATTCCGTATTCCAAAGCAGCGATAAAATCCTCATCAAAAGTCCGCAATCCCGTCTCCGTGTCGTCCGTCAGATCTTCCAAGAACCGCGCCTTCTGCTCGCGCGGGTCGTTCAACTCTGAATAAGCGTTGCCGATCTCCATGCCGGCCACAAAACATTCAAACCGTTCCGAGATCGCCGGCTGTTCCTTTTTGACTTTGGCCAACGGGCACAAGAACGTGAAATAGTCCGTAAAAAATACCGGGTTCATGGTCTTATCTTCTTCCAAAATATCTTCCACGATCTTCATGACCGCCGAACGCGTCAGCATATCGATCTTGACCTTGTCGCCCTTGATCTTTTTCACCTTGGCGAGCATGGTTTCTGCCGTATCCTCCGGGTCAATATCGAACCGTTCCTTAACGATCCCCGCAAAACTCCGGCGTTCCCACGGAGGCGTGAAATCAACTTCAGCTCCCTGGTAAGGGACTTTATAAGAGCCATGCAATTCATACGCCGCCCCACTCACCAATCCTTCCATCAAATCCATCATATCCTCGAAATTGCCGTACGATTGATATGCCTCGAGCATGGTGAATTCCGGATTATGCCTGGTCGAAATCCCTTCATTCCTGAAGTTCCGGTTGATCTCATAAACACGGTCAAATCCACCGACCAAAAGCCTTTTCAAATACAGCTCGGGGGCTATCCGCAAATACACATCCATGTCATAGGTATTGTGCTTGCTTTTAAAAGGCCTGCCGCGGGCCCCTCCAGCCATAGGCTGAAGCATTGGCGTTTCCACTTCAATGAATTTTCGTTCATCCAAATAGCGACGGATAAACGAAATAACACGGCTGCGCTTTAAAAAGATCTCCCGCACCTCGGTATTGGCGATCAGATCCACATACCGTTGACGGTAACGGATCTCCACATCCTTAAGGCCGTGCCATTTTTCAGGTAAACACATCAAAGATTTACTGAGGATCGTCACTTCTTTTACGCGAATGCTCTGCTCACCCATCTTTGTGATAAAAAGCTCTCCGGATACTCCAATAATATCCCCAATATCCAAAAGCTGGACCATTTCAAAATCCTTATCCGTCAAATTATCCTTGCGGACAAAAAGCTGTATCTTTCCAGTCATGTCCCTCAGGTCCATGAACATGACTTTCCCATGCTTACGGTTGGCCATAACACGGCCAGCCACTTTAACAGATCGGTTCTCTTCAAAATGTGCTAAAACATTACCCACCGCCTCAACATTCTGAAAACGGCTCCCATACGGATTAATCCCCTGCTGAACAAGCGTGGCAATCTTTTCTTCTCTAACTTGCTTTATTTCATCTATTTCCATAAAATCAACCTTCCATATTTATAAATTAATACTAAAAATAATATTTTTATCCTATTTTAATATTAGGATTATATAGAAAAAGGTCTGGCGTGTCAATCAAAAGCAATGAAGCTTTGACGAAAAAAAGCCTGTTTAAAAGAATCTTAACTTATTGTTTTTCAGATAGATACGATACAAATGCCTGCCTGATCGGCAAGCTGGATGGTTTTTTCATAATCAAGAATCAAAGTCCGCTGAGCCTCAACAGCTAAACAGCTGCTTTTTGATCGGCGCATTGTCCGGATCGTTCGCGGACCAACAACAGGAACATCAAAACGCACATCCTGCTGGGGCTTACTTGTCTTAATGACCACAGCCCCCTGCCGGGCGATCCGACCACCCCTCAGGATACAACGGTCCGTCCCCTCCATGGCCTCGATCGCAACGATCGCTTTGGATTTGATCACAACGGTCTGCCCGACATCCAATCCGCCCATCGCTTTGGCGATCGTCCGCCCGAATTCCAGGTCCGCCAGCTCACTTTCCGTTGGCCCACGGCGGGTCAGTGTTCCCCGGGGGGCCAGAAATTGTTTCAAAAGCAATGTGGAATCCAAAACCTTCAGACCATTCTTATCAAGAAGCTCCGTTACGGCTGAAAAGATCGTATCAGCTTTACGGTCCTGCAGGGCGGAAAAAAAACGCTGCAATTCAGGGTCAGACTGCACCCGCTTGTCAAAAAGGTTACGCTGGCTGACCTGCCCGGCCATGATCACTTGACTGACGCCATGTGATTTGAAATACGCAAATCCTTGGCGCAGGTCGCCGATCCCGAACCAGGCGAGCTTGTCAGCGCAAAAATATAACACAGGCGATGTATCGCCCTTGATCGCAGCGGCCACGACCCGAAACCCCTGCCGACGGGCAGCCAGCGAAAAAAGGATGGGAAACCGCCCATTCCCCGCGATAAGCCCTATAGACTGTTGTTCAGAAACCATAATGATCTTATGCCGCTGATTGCGCGCCCGGCAGAAGGCCCCGCTCGCTTTTTTCGACAAAACGGACCAAATGCTCAAGCTCCGGGCACATTGTGAGTTCCGATTGAATTTTTTCAAGAGCATGGGATTTTGACAACCCCGAACGAAACAGATATTTGAAAGCGGATTTTAATATATGCTGCGCATCTTTTGAAACTCCCGCGCGACGCAAACCGATCAAATTAAGCCCATACACTTTCGCGTCACCGTCAGCGCACATCCCAAAAGGCGGCGCATCCTGGGTCACACGGCTGCATCCCCCAACCATGGCCAGGCGCCCCACACGCACGAACTGATGGATGCCGGTCAATCCTCCTATAACGGCATTGTCCTCAATAGTGACATGACCGGCCAGTGTGGCAAGGTTCGCAAAGACACAATTGTTCCCGACGACACAATCATGGGCGACATGCGTATACGCCATGAATAGATTCCCGTCACCAATGACCGTCTTTCCACTGCAGTCCAGCGTTCCCGGGTTCATGGTCACGCATTCCCGGATCACGTTGCGCTTGCCGATCTCAAGATAGACCTCATCGCCCTCATGAAACTTTTTATCCTGGGGGATCGTGCCGATCACCGCTCCAGGAAAGATCTGCGTGTAAGCTCCGACGCGAGTCCGTCCCTCCACATGACAATGGCTGGAAATCTTAACGCCTTCTTCCAGGATGACGTGATCTGCAATGACCGAATAAGGACCGATCTCCACATGATCCCCTAATATGGCTCCCGGGTCGATAATCGCTGTTGGATGTATTTTTTGTCCGCTCATACAAACGTCCTTCACCGTAATGATCATTTATTCCGTTAAAAATTTCTCATCAAGAAACGCGAACATCATTTCTGCTTCGCAAACCACTTCCCCGTTGACTCGAGAGACCCCTTTTGTGGAAGCGGTCCTTCCGCGGTCGCGGATAACCTCGACCTCCATGACCAGCTGATCGCCCGGCTCAACGGTCTTACGGAATTTCGCGTTGTTGATCGAAAAGAACAGTCCAACGTGAGATTTATGCGCATCCGCTTTCCGCAACAGGATCCCGCTCACTTGGGCTAAGGCCTCGATCATCAAAACACCCGGCATGACAGGTCTCGTCGGAAAATGACCGGTAAAAAAATTATCGTTTGCCGTCACATTCTTGATCCCCACCGCACGCTCACCAACTTTCAGCTCCAGGATCCGGTCCACTAAAAGGAACGGGTAGCGATGCGGCAAACATTTCATAATTGCATGAATATCCATCGATCCTTGGTCTTCTGGCATTCTTGTCCCCCCATTTGAATTCATACATTCCTGAACGATCTTTTCCATCAAGGCGACGTTCAAAGCGTGCCCGCTGCGGTGCGCCTTAATATGCCCCTTGATCGGGCTGCCCAGCAAATACAAATCCCCAATCACGTCCAACGTTTTATGGCGCGCAAATTCATCCTCGAAACGAAGCGTGTTCTCAATCACCCCATGGTCTCCGACGACGAGCGTGTTCTTGAAATTCGCCCCCCTTCCGAGACCGGCAGCCTGCAATGACTGGGCTTCCGTCGCAAGACAAAAAGTTCTTGCCGGCGCCACCTCGACAGCAAAGACTTCAGGCGTCAGCACAACATCGAACGTCTGCCTCCTCAGCATCGGATGATCATAATCCAGCGTATAGGTGATCCGTAACTCATCAGCCGGTTCGATACTGATCGAGGCGTTCTTCCCTTCCACGGATATCAATTTCGAAACCGTTATGAAAGACCTGTCGGCGTCCTGCTCAACGATCCCGACAGACTGGATCGCTTCAACAAAATCTTTCGCGCTCCCATCCATTCCGGGCATCTCCGGCCCGTCAAGTTCTATGATCAGATTGTCCAGCTGCAGCCCACAACAAACGCTCATCAAATGTTCGACCGTATGAATCGCCTCCGGCCCATGACCGACGGTCGTGCACCGCACAACACTATTATCCACATAAATATTTTTAGGGACAAGCGAAATGACCGGATGCCCATCGATATCCATTCGCCGAAAAGAAATTCCCGCTTTCGCCGGTGCCGGTTTAAGGGTGACCGTCACCGTCCGTCCGGTATGAAGCCCAACGCCGGTCAAAGAGACCTGCCTGCCAATCGTTCGCTGTTTGCTGCTCATGTTCTTCCCTAAGACGACATCTTTTTTTCAAGTTCCGCAATGCGTTCCTTCAGATCACGGATCGTCCGGACATGTTCCGGCAAATCCTTCAGGCACGCATTAACCCTTTTGGCATGCATATGCGGCTGGGCCGGACTTCCAAAGAAAATAGACTTCGGAGGAATCGAACTCGCAACGCCCGATTGAGCAGCAACCATTGTTCCTGATCCAACCGTCAAATGGCCGGCAACGCCAACCTGCCCGCCAAGGACGACATAATCTTCAATGACCGTACTCCCGGAAATCCCAACCTGTGAAACAATAATACAACCCCGCCCAATGCGGACATTATGCGCGATCTGAACCAAATTATCGATCTTCGTCCCCGCCCCGATAATTGTTTTGTCAAAACGGGCCCTGTCGATCGTCACATTGGCGCCGATTTCAACGTCATCATGGATCTCGACGGTCCCGATCTGAGGGATCTTGTGATGGACCCCGCCTTCGGTCACAAACCCGAACCCGTCTGAGCCAATGACCGTTCCGCTGTGAACAATGACCCGGTCGCCAAGAACACCTTGCTCTCGGATGGTCACATTCGGATAGATCAAACAATCCTTACCGATGCGTGTTTGATACCCAACAAATGTCCCGGCCCCGATCGTTGTTGCACTGCCGATTTCAACTCCATCCTCTATGACAACATACGGGCCGATGTTCACATCTTTTGAAAGCCGAGCCCCTTCCGCCACCATAGCCGTCGGGTGCACTCCGTTAACAGGATCAGGATGCTTCTCCACAAAGAGCAAAAGGGCTTTAGAGAACGCCAAAGAAGGGTTATCGGTCTTTATAAAATTCTTGCCAGCAACATCCTCAATATCCTGGGCAACAATGACCGCAGAGGCCTTGGTCTTTTCTAAGAGGCCGGCATATTTCATGTTCGCCAAAAACGTCAGGTCCCCGATCTGGGCTTCCTGCAGGCCCGAAAACCCTCGAATGACCACCGAAGGATCTCCGGAAACTTTTCCACCGACGAATTTTGCGATTTCTGCTAAAGTCTTGGTCGTAGACACATCTTCCCCAATATAGTTTTACGGCCATCGCTCCTTTAAATGCGCAAAATCCGAAAAGGAAGCCATGGCCGTAATCTGATACAAAATTTACTTCTTATAACCGCTGTTCAAGATCTCAAGGATCGCGTCCGTCACGTTCATCGAATCTTGACCGTAGATCAGGACCCGATCATTCAGGATAAAATCAAATCCTTCTTTTTTGGCGTATCCGCTCACAGCATCTTCCACTTCCAAAAGGATCTCACGGATCTTATCATCCCGTTTTTTTGTCAGGTCCGTTCCTTTTGCCTGGTCGAAATCACGCAATTCCGTGATGAGCTTGTCGATCTCATCTTGCTGCTTCTGTTTTTCTTCTTCCTTTAAAAGCGCCAGCTTTCCCTGCAGCTCCTGGATCTTCTCGATCTTAGTATTGCGTTCCTTTTGATAGGCATCATGCTCAGCCTCAAGGACCTTATCATATTCCTTGGTCTTTTCATAATTATCAAACGTCTTGCTCAGATCAAGATATCCGATCTTTTGAGCTTGCGCCGCACCAGCCATCGCAAACGAAAAAATGAAGGCCGTTGCCAACATCACCATCAATACTTTCTTCACGTTCAACCTCCTTATAAGTTGTAAAATTAAAATCCCCTGCTGACGCTAAAATAGAACTTCCCGGACCGGGACTCCTCTCCGGGCTCATCATCCAACGGATAACCATAATCAAGATTGACCGGACCGATCGGCGTCTTAAGACGGAACCCCACACCCGTTCCAGATTTATACCCGCCATTGCCAAAATCATCGATCTGCGCCCACACGTTACCGACATCGTAAAAGACCGCGAATTTCAAAAATTCAACCAAAGGGATCGTCCACTCCACGTTTCCCACCAGCAAGGATTCCCCACCGATCGGGTCATTGGTCAAAGAATCCAGCGGACCGACTTTCCGTTCATCATACCCGCGGATCGACCTGGCGCCCCCGGCAAAAAACCGTTCAAAAATCGGCACTGAATCTGAGCTGCCATACTCCGTGACCATCCCTGCCCGTAAACGGAATTCCAAAACCGAATCATATCTTAAAGGCACATGGTAGCTGCCTCTTCCTGACAAACGGTAGAAATCTTTATCGAAACCGAACGGCCCACCCGCCACATCCAACGTACTGCTGACCATATATCCCTTGGTCGGGTTCAACGTACTGTCACGAATATCACGTGTCAAAGTAAAGCCCATGCTGCTGACGGTACTCTCTCCAGCTTCCGCTTTCAGATCGTTTGAAGCCGCCGGATCCACATCTGAAATATCGGCATTCTCCAAACGGTAATTCGTATTCCCATATACGTATTCCGCGATCTGTTTTCCGAGCCGCAAATTGAGCCCTTTCCGCCGCTCATCATAAGAATAACCCGTATCTGATTCACGATCACGCTCCGCCAAATACAGATCAAAACCACCCGAGATCGGATAATCCATGATCCACGGTTCCGTGAAGCTTAACTGAAAATTGTTGCGAGATGAACCGGATTCCGCACGGAAAGACAGGTCCTGGCCGCCCCCTGTAAATGTAGGCCAGTTCGTGAAATCAAAATTCTTTTGTTCAATTTCAAAGAACCCCACCAAATTATCGACCGTGCTGTAACCTCCGCCGAAATTAAACGATCCTGTTTTGGCTTCCTCAACCTGAACGATCAAGTTCTTACGCTCCGGCACGTCTGTATCTTCAATATCATACGTGATATCAGAAAAATACCCCAGATCGGTCAGGCGCTCCTTGCTGCGGCGCAACTTTGAACCGTCAAAACGATCACCGGGAAACAGCTTCAATTCCCGACGGACAACAATGTCACGGGTCCTCGTATTGCCCTGGATCTTGATCTTATTGATAAAAGCCAGTTCGCCTTCGACCACTTCCACCTGGACCCCAACACGCCCGGTCTCAGGATTAAGCGCTGTGGATTCTCTCAATTGCGCAAAAATATAACCTTGATCAAAATAGACAGTGCGGATCTCCGCCAAGTCCAAGCTTAATTTGTCCCGGCTGAAAACATTGCCTTCCTTAATATACTTCATCGCCTTAAGGATATCTTCCTTTGAAATAATATCATTGCCCTTGATCGTAACACTGTCGACAAAGTACTGTTTGCCTTCCTCAATAAAGATCTTTACAAAGATCTTTCCTTTTTTATAGTCCTCAAATTCCTGACGGACCTTGACATCAATAAACCCTTCTTTTTCATAAAATCCCTTGATCCGGGCGATATCCTCTTCCAAGACCTGTTCTTTCAGATAACCGGAAGTGAAAATCCCGTCCGGTCGGCTTTTAATAACGCGCATCAGCCTCTTGCGGTTAAACTTTTCATTACCAAAAAATTTGATCTGCCGAACCTTGACCCTTACACCCTCATCGATCACAAAATGCAATTTCACTTTATTGTTCAGCTTATCCGTTTCTTCTTCAAGCCGGACAGTGGCAAGGGTCAAGCCCTTCTTTTCATAAAGGTCCTTGATCACCTTCTCATCATCCTTAAGCGCTTTACGGTCCAAAAATT
Organism: Candidatus Omnitrophota bacterium; assembly: GCA_022711395.1. Taxonomy (GTDB): domain Bacteria; phylum Omnitrophota; class Gorgyraeia; order Zapsychrales; family JANLHA01; genus JAKLFA01. The sequence continues at coordinate 237,979 of JAKLFA010000004.1, forward strand.
TGCCTTTTTTGGTTTGCATCTTCTTTAAAAGATACGCCGGCTTGTAATAACGCAACTTGGAAAATGTGATCTCCTCAACGACTGGCTTTTCCTCAACATTAAAGATGACCTTAAAGCCGTTTTCGTGGTCCTGACGGTCCACCCTCACATCGGAAAAGAACCCGGTATTATAAAGCCTCTTTAAATCATCCGAAACAACGTTCTGGATATACTCTTCATTGACGCGGGTCTTGATCTTGGCAAGGATCGTGGCCAGAGAAATGGTCTTATTTCCCGTAACTTCAATAGCAGTAACCATTTTCTTCTCTGAAGAAACAGCCGGATTGACCTCTGGCTGCTGGGCGTGCACAAAAGAAGATGAAATTACTACAAGTCCTATGGCAATAGCTATCAAGGATTTCTGCATGATGAATCGATTATACGGTCTCCCTAAACGCATGTCAATCAACATGTGCAAGATTTTCAAAACGAACAAATTCTTTTAAGAATGCCAGCTTAAACGACCCCACTGGACCGTTACGCTGCTTGGCGATAATGACCTCCGCCTTGCCCCTGTTCTCCTCCGTAGGCATATAATATTCTTCACGCACCAACAAAATCACCACATCCGCATCCTGCTCAATGGCGCCGGACTCTCTTAAGTCAGACAGCTGCGGCTTATGGTCCTGGCGGCTTTCGACCGCACGGGAAAGCTGGCTCAAAGCCACGATCGGGACCTTCAGTTCACGGGCCAGAGCCTTAATCGAACGAGAAATCTCGGAGATCTCCTGTTGGCGGCTGTCCGCACGGGTATGCCCCCTCATCAGCTGCAAATAATCCAGAACGATCAGTTGGATGTCATGCTGCGATTTCAAACGGCGGGCCTTTGCCCTCAACTCGAGCGCGGAAATTGCCGGCGTGTCATCTATAAAAATCCTGGCGTTTGAAAGTTTTCCGGCGGCCTTGGTCAGCAGCGGCCAATCCGACGGCGAAAGAAATCCGGTCCGCACTTTGTGCGCATCCACACGGGCCTGAGAGCACAACATGCGCTGCACGAGCTGCTCTTTGGACATCTCGAGGCTGAAGATCGCCACCGGTTTCTGCACATCAATGCCGACGTGCTCGATAATGGAACCCGCCAGGGCGCTTTTTCCCATGGAAGGACGCCCGGCCAGAATGATCAGATCCGACGATTGAAGCCCTGAGGTCATCCGGTCAAAATCGATAAAACCAGTCGCAACACCGGTCACCTTCTCTTTTTTCTGGAAAAGCTTGTCAATGTTCTCAATGCTATGTTTGACCAGGTCCTTGATATCCGAAGCGCTTTGCCGGTGTTTGACCTCAGAGATCTCGAAGATCAACTCTTCAGCCCGGTCCACGATTTGATCAACGTCCGAACCGCTCGCATAGCAAGTGTTCACGATCTCCGTCGCGTTCTTGATCAGGTTACGCAGGATCCCCTTGGACTTAACAATATCCGCATAATGCTCGACATTCGCGGACGTTGGAACGATCTCCGCGAGCTGTGACAAATACGGCAGTCCGCCGACCCGTTCAAGATTCCCATCTCCCCTTAAACGGTCCGAAAGCGTGATCAAATCAACATTTTTTCTCTGATTGTATAACTCAAGAATCGCCTGGAAAATAATGCGGTGAGCGTCCTCATAGAACCAAGCTGAGTCCAGCGTCTCAAGAGCGACGCCGATCGCTTCTTCATCGATCAGCATCGCTCCCAAAACAGATTGTTCAGCTTCGATATTTTGCGGTGGAACTTTTATTTCTTGGCTACCCATACTCGGACTTTAGCCTTTACATCCGGATGAAGCTGGACGCCAATATCGTAAATGCCCAGCTCATCGATCGGTTTTTCCAGTTCGATGGCCTTTTTATCGATCTCAAAACCGTCATCGCTGAATGCCTTCGCAATGTCGGCCTCCGTGATCGAACCATACATCTTCTCAAGGTCGTTGACCTCAACAGTGATGGTGATCGAAGCCTTCTCCAGCTTCTCGGCCAGCCCCAGAGCCTCGCCCTTCTTCTGCTCATACTCCTGGGCCTGCTTCGCTTTCTGCTGCTCGATCTTTTTCACGTTCCCAGGTGTCGCAACAAAAGCCATGTTCCGTGGAAAAAGATAGTTACGCGCATAGCCGTCCTTGACCTTGACCACGTCCCCGATCTTCCCGAGCTTTTTAATGGTTTGACAAAGAATGACTTCCATGACCCGTCCTTTATTTATACATTAGACGATTAACAGATTCCTCAACTCAATCTTGGAACGGAACCCTTCCGTTACTTTCGCTTAGCCGCTCCGACCGGCAACAAGCCCAAATACCTGGCCCGTTTGATCGCATTCGAGATCTGCCGTTGCTGCTGAGCCGTGACGCCACTTAACCGACGGGATATGATCTTTCCCCGGTCCGTTAAATATTTCTTGATGAGATCCACGTCCTTATAGGAGATCTGCAGATCCTTCTCAATCACGTATTTAACCGATCGCTTCCTCGGTTTCAGGATTTTTTTTCGAAACGTTTTCTTAACCAATTTCCCCTCCTTAACACATCGATATCAAATCAGTTTATTCATCCCAAGCTACATCTTCTGGCATAATGGCCTGATCATCCGCTGAATGATCCAAAGACAGGCCATCACCTGATCCGTCTTCACCCTGCCCCGGTGAAAATTTACCCAAGAACTGAACCCGCTCCGCACGCACATCGATCGTGCTGCGTTTCTGCCCGTCGGTTGTCTCCCATGAACGGGATTGAAGCACTCCTTCTACAAAAATAGGGCTTCCTTTTTTAAGGTGCTGACAGCACGCCTCTGCCTGTTTGTCCCATACCGTTACCGTCAAAAAGCAGACGTCTTCTTTCAGCTCACCTGTTTTGTCCCGAAAACGGCGGTTGACCGCAAGGCCTAAATTCGCGACGGGCACGCCTGCCGGCGTGTATCTCAATTCCGGGTCGCGCGTCAGGTTCCCGATCAAAAACGTTTTGTTCAAATTCGCCATTGTCCCCTCCTGCCACGTAATAATGTTAACCCACAAACTCTGTTCTTCCGGCTTTGAACCGGCATGACCGACCGGTCCTATGCGACAATCAGCGACCTCAAAACACGCTCGTTTAACTTCAAAGCACGTCTCAATTCCGCATTTTTGGCAGGGTTGCCTTCGTAATTGATCATATAATATGTTCCCTCGGAACACTTTTTCATACGAAAAGACATCCGGTGCTTATCAACCCACACCTGGCTGTTGATCACTTTTCCATCGCACTTTTGAATGGCCTCGCCGATCTCTTTGACCACAGCGTCCTTCTGTTCCTGCGGAAGCGTCGCGTCCACAATGACCACTAATTCATACTTATTCATTATCCTTCCTTTTGTTGAATTGACTCATAACCTTTTCTATATCCGTTTCTTCAACCCACGCCCGGCAACAATCAGAAGCTTCAGAAATGATAGCATCCAGCTCTCGCCGTTCTTCTGCAGAAAAGGCCGATAATACATAATCTGCCGGGTCTTGCCGGGAAGGCGGATTGCCCACTCCCAAGCGCAGCCTCATAAAATCCTGCGTCCCCAGATTTTCAATAATCGATTTCAATCCGTTATGGCCGCCGTCACTGCCTTTTGACCTTAAACGCAACTGGCCAAATTCCAGGCTGAAATCATCGCAAACAACCAAGCTTTCTGCTGGCTCCACTTTATAATATGAAAGTGCTCCGGCAACGGCCTGCCCGGACAGATTCATATAGGTCATCGGCATCAGCACGACAACCTTAACTTCCCCTAAACGGAACTGCGCCTCAAGCCCCCTGCAACAGCGGCTTGAAGAAAAGGACGCCTTCGCATCCTCCACAAAACGGCTCACAACCAAAAACCCCAAGTTGTGCCGCGTCCATTCATATTCTGCGCCGGGGTTACCCAACCCAGCGATCAACTTTGTCTGCAACACTCCTCCGGTCCCTTATTTGGTGTCCTACTTACCGCCACCTTCCGCCTTGCCTTCCCCTTCATCCGCTTTCGCCTTCTCCTTCTTGATCACTTCAGGCTCCGCCCCCGGCTCGACCGCCGCAGGCGTTTCCTCTTCACGGCGAGGAGGGATAACTGAGAACACGATCGCCTCCGGGTCATGTTTGGTCTCAACCCCTTTAGGCAACTGAATGTTGGAAACACAGATCACTTGGCCGATCTCAAGCGCGGCAACATCGACCTCGATCTGCTCGGGAATATCCATCGGCAAACAAACGATATCGAGTTCCCAAAGAATGTGTTCCAAAGAACCTTTGTCACGCTTCACCCCGATAGGTTCGCCCTTGGGCGCTAACGGAACGCGGACTTCGATCTTTTCTTTCAAAGAAATGCGTTTAAAATCAACATGGATGATCTGGTCCGTGACATAATCATGCTGTTCTTCTTTAACGATCGCGGAATAATCACGAACTCCCTTTTCACCCTCTTTGACATTGAGATGGAACAAAACCTCGCCATGATGCTGACGTCGCACGCGCTCATAGGTCCTGCGATCCACCTGTACCGGAGTCGGCTCCTGGTCCCCTCCATAAACGATCCCGGGGATCACGTCCCCTGTGCGCCGAAGGCCTTTTACCTTTTGGCCGCCGACTTCACTGCGAATTTGCACATCAATTTTAACTTCTTCCATTGCTCACTTCCTACCTTTGTATCGAACGGTTAAACGGAACTTGGTTTACTCAAACAAACAACTGATCGAAGCCTCATTATGAATACGATAAATCGCGTCCGCCAATAGAGGAGCGATCGTCACCGTAGTGATCTTCGGATTCGATTTTGTCTTTCGAAATGGGATGCTGTCTGTAATGACCACTTCTTTCAGCACGGAACAATCCTGAATACGCTGAAGCGCGCTTCCCGAAAGAACACCGTGGCTGATCGCCGCATAGACCTCAAGAGCACCTTTCTTCCGCAAGCTTTCTGCTGCTTCAACCAAAGACCCTGCGGTGGCAACAATATCATCAACGATGACCGCGATCTTGTTTCGCACAGAACCCAAAATATGCATGACCTCGGTCTTTTCAGGGCTCATCCGGCGTTTATCAACGACCGCAAGCGACGCCCCCAGCCGTTTCGAATAAGCGCGGGCCATTTTGATGCTCCCCACATCCGGAGAGACCACCACCAATTTTCGCCGGTCAAGGTTCTTGGTGCGGAAATAGTCACACAAAGAATGGATCGCATAAAGATGATCCACTGGAATATCAAAGAAGCCCTGAATCTGGCTGGCGTGAAGGTCCATGGTCAAAACACGGTTGGCCCCCGCCCCATGAATAAGATTAGCGACCAACTTCGCGGTGATCGGAACGCGTGGTTTATCCTTGCGGTCCTGACGGGCATATCCGTAATACGGCAATACCGCGGTGATCCGTTTAGCGGAAGCCCGGCGCGCCGCGTCGATCAGGACCAAAAGTTCCATCAGGTTATCATTGGCCGGCGGACAGGTCGGCTGAACAATGAACGTGTCCTTCCCCCGGATATTTTCCAAGATCTGAACGCGGATCTCTCCTTCGCTAAAACGGCCGACCAGAGCCTTCGTCAAAGAAATATGAAGATTCGTGCAGATCCTTTTTCCCAGCTCCGGATTTGCATTGCCGACCACAATAGCTAAACCATCCATGAACCCTCTCCTTACTGTTATATTTTTCGCTTTCCGATGATCTTCCCAGGAACGCCGACCATCACGTGATGATCAGGAAGCGTCTTTTCCTTGGCCACGACGCATCCCGCACCGGTGACCGCCTGTTTTCCGATCTTCACCGGAGCCACCAAAATAGAATCTGATCCGATAAAAGCCCCATCCCCCAAACGGGTCAGGTGCTTTTCCTTCCCGTCAAAATTCGCGGTCACGACGCCAGCACCGATATTGACCTCGCGGCCAGCGACCGTGTCCCCCAAAAAGCTGAAATGCTTCATAAAGCTCTGGTCACCGATCGTGGAACGCGACACCTCTGTAAAATTACCGATCTCCACGTTATTGCCGATCTTGGTTCCTGGGCGGAAATGGGCGAACGGCCCGATCACGCAATCTTTGCCGATCACAACGTTCTCTTCGATCACCGTGAACGGTTTGATCAGCGTTCCCCTGCCAATCTTGACATCGGCATCGATGAAGGTCGTGGCTGGATCCACGATCGAGATCCCGTCCAACATAAACTTTTGCAGGATCCTTTGCCGCAAAACAGCTGCCGCACTGGCCAATTCTGCCTGTGTATTGATCCCCCAGCCTTCTTGAGGGCTGTCCGTTTCCATCGTTTCAATTTTCAAATTGCGCGCCGCCATGATCTCAACAACGTCTGTCAGATAAAATTCCTTCTTCTTGGGGTTCATTTTAACCAGCGGTAATGTTTTTAAAAGCGATTCATTCTTAAAACAATACACCCCGACATTGATCTCTAAAATGGACCGTTCGGACTCCAAGAGGTCTTTGTCCTCCCGGATAGCGATCGCTTGGCCATCCGTCGTGCGAAGGATCCGTCCATACCCCGAAGGATTTCCCACCACCGCTGTCAAGACCGTACAGCTGGCCCCGGTCTGACGGTGTTTCTTCACCAAGGCCTTCAGCGTTTCCGCCTTCAACAACGGCGTGTCTCCGCACAGGACAAGAACATCTCCTCTAAAATCTTTCAAAAACCCTTCGACGCGCCTGACCGCATCCGCCGTCCCCAAAAGCTCCTTTTGAAGGACCGGCTCAACGCCTTCTCCCAAAATCTTTTGCACTTTCTCAGCCTCATGGCCTACCACAACATACGATGTCAAAGAACCAGCCGACTGGACGGCCTTAAGCACATAGGACAACATCGGACGGCCGCATACGGGATGAAGGACCTTCGGCAGATCAGACTTCATCCGCGTCCCTTTTCCTGCCGCCAAAATGATCGCCCTTAATTCTTTCATTTTAAAAAACTGAGTCGAAATACTGCCCGGCCTGGATTCGAACCAGGAATGCGAGATCCAAATTCTCGAGTGTTACCATTACACTACCAGGCAAAAACTCTTGCCTTTTTTAAACGGTTCGTTCGCTCTATTTGTCTGCGGGATTTTCGGCCTCATAGGCCTTTAGCACTTCGGACTGTAAATAATCTCGGAACTCCTGAGTGATCGGATGAGCAATATCCCGATGTTCTGCCTTTGCATCACGGGCCAAGTCCTCTTCCGACGCCGGCTTTAGTTCCGCCCCGCATTGATTACAATATTTGCTCCCGACTTCATTCTTAAAGCTGCACCTAGGACAAGGGGTTTTCATCTTCCGTGACGGCATGGCAATGAACATTCCGGTCGAGCCCTGGATAATCTTGATATTGCGGATCACAAATGCCCCATCAAAGGTCACCGTGGCATAGGCCTTAAGCTTCTTATCCTGTCCTTCTTTCGAAAAAACGCGGACTTCCGTAATCTTCATCAGGAGCCTCCTTTAAAGAGTTCGTACGGCAAAAACCTGACTATAGTACTTGCTTAAAATACTCCGCCACTTTTCAGCCTCCGCTTTGGATGCCATCAATCCAAATAACGAGGGGCCGCTTCCAGAGAACGAAACTCCTTGTAATCCCAACGCTTTTAAGCGTTCTTTAATGTCCGCCAGTCTTGGACAGACTGAAATAATCCCTTGTTCCAAATCATTGGAAAGAAGATCCCTAGACTTATTAATATCTTTTTCCAATAAAGAATGGATAAGGATATTAGCATTATCGGATGTCTTTGTCAACCTTTCGATTTTTTTAGCGGTTCCAGCCCGAAAATGCCTCTTTTTGCCATAAACAGAGCCGGAATTTCTGTTAAAAACCGAAATACTGGTCACTTCCAAATTCAAGGCCCCATACACCTTTGGGGTCGGCATTTTGATCTTAGGAACCACCAAAACGTGCCATATCTTTTGCCTTAAAGACACCGGCCGGATACGCTCCCCGCGCCGCTCGCCAATGGCCCAATTTACATCCCAAATAAAAAACGGCACATCACTGCCGATGCGGGCTGCACAGTCCAAAAGTTGTTTGCGGGATAAGCGAAGATTCCATAACCGGTTCAAGGCAAAAAGCGTTGTCGCCGCATTACTGGACCCCCCAGCCAGACCAGCCGCCACAGGAATATTTTTTTTGATCCTGACCTCAACACCCTTGGTCACACCACAATATTGCTGCAAAAGAGACGCCGCTTTGTGAACAAGGTTCTGGCTTGTGCACGGCACGCCGGGGTGATCACAAAGTATGCGGATCTCCTGCGAAGGAAGAATTCGAAAATGCATCTGATCACAGAGGCTGATACGCTCAAAAAGCGTGTGGATATTGTGAAACCCATCTGCCCGTCTGTTGATCACTTTTAAGATGAGATTGACTTTAGCTGGCGAGTATAACTGTAACGCGTTCATAATGTCGGCAAAGGCTTATTATCTTCTAATTTGATTGCATCAGGGCCCTGGGGATCTCCTTCCTGAAAAACACCTAACGCTCGCTGCCAATATTCATCGGCCTTGGCTGAATCCCCCATTGCATGGTACACCTGAGAAATATGCTTATAAATTTCCGGGTCTTCCAGAACATTCAAGGCTTTCAGCAGATACTCCAAGGCCTTTTGATGATCGCCCTGCTTGAAATAGACCCACCCTAAACTATCAAGATACGCGCCGTTCTGGGGATCGATTAAAAGAGCCTGCTCGATCATGACCTTCGCTTCATCAAGCTTAACCCCTTTCTCGGCGTATAAATACCCCAAAGAATTCAAACAACTGTCATTGGCCGGATCATATTGCAGCGTCATTTCGAACAGTTCCATGGCCTTCTGTTCATTCTTGGTCTCAAGATAGAGCGCTCCCAGAAGGAACATCACGTCCGAATTGTCCGGCTCCAAAGACAGGACCGCCTCAAACTGCTGAATGGCCTTGTCATATTCTTTCTGCGAATAATACAACTGCGCCAGATACCCGTAAATCTCGACGTTTTCCGGCTGCGCCGCAACAAAAGAGCTCAGGATCGCTTCATACTGTTTGGCTGCCTGATCATAATCTTTCTGGGTTGAATAAATCAACGCCAGCAGATAGCGCGCCTGGACATTATCCTTGTCGAACTCTAACGCTTTGGTCAGGTCATCAATGGCCTTCTGAAGCTTGCCGAGCCGCGCATAATCAGCCCCAAGACGAAGGCGGACAGCATAATTATCCCCGTAACCGACAGACTTTTGAAATTCCTCGATCGCTTTATCGGTCTCCCCATAAAGGTCATAAATGATCCCCATCGCATACAACGCTAAACTTTTGGCCTTGGCTTCCTGGTCTTCCAGCGCCCAGACCGATGGACCAAATGCCAACCCCATAGCCCATACGATCAAACCGATCACGATGATTTTGAAAAGCCGATGAGTGACCATCTCAGAGATCCCAAGTGAGGATTCAAAAACAAATACAGAGGAGGCTCAACAGCCAAAGAACGGTGTTGAGCCTCTCAACGAACAGATTACGACCAATCTCTCTTCTTGATATGACGCAGTGACTTTCTAAGTTTTTTACGCTTATGGGTCGTGATTTTTCTTCGCTTACGCTTCTTTCCGCAAGGCATAGCTTTATCTCTCTCCCTCTTTAAAAGATGATTTTGTTTAACGAATATTCGATAATTCCCTGTGCGCCGGCCGTTTTCAGCGCCGGGATCATGCTTCGCACTTTACTTTCATGGATCACGGTCTCGACAGCCAGCCAGCCTTCCTGGCTTAAATGCGAGATCGTGGGGTTTTGCAAGGACGTAAGCTGCTTCAAGACCTTTTCGAGGTTCTTTTCTTCAACGTTCATTTTCAATCCGACCATCCCGTCAGCGTCGATCGCTCCTTTTAATAACATCGTGATCTGGTCCATCTTGTTCTTTTTCCAAGCGTCTTTGGCCGACTGACGATTAGCTATAAACTGTGTCGTGGATTCGCAGATCGTAGAGACGATCCGTAGTTTGTTCGCCCGCAAACTGCTCCCTGTTTCGGTCAATTCGACCACCGCGTCCACCAGCCCTGAGGCGACCTTCGCCTCGGTGGCACCCCAACTGAACTCCACATCCGCTTTGACATTGTTTTCTTTCAAATACTGTTTCGTAACATTCACGAGCTCCGTAGCGATCCGTTTTCCCTCCAAATCCTTGACGGATTTGATCTTGGAATCCTCCGGAACGGCCAAAACCCAGCGGACCTTAACTGCTGACTGTTTGGCATAAACCAAATCCGCAAGCGGAAGGACCTTCGAACTGTTTTCAAGGGTCCAGTCCGCCCCTGTGATCCCGCAGTCCAGAACGCCATCTTCCACATAACGAGAAATCTCCTGGGCCCTCAAAAGGACAGGCTCGATCTCAGCATCATCAATAGAAGGAAAATACGACCGGCCAGAAATATAGATCTTGAATCCCGCCCGCTCAAAAACCTTGAACGTCGCCTCCTGCAAGCTTCCTTTTGGCAAGCCGAGTTTTAGTGTCCCCATAATAGTCCCCTCTATAATGCGTGCAATATTATATATTATAATTTTTTATGTTTAAATAAAAATGAAGCGTTATTATAACCACAACTTAAAAAAATGTAAAGTTTTTTTCCAAAGCTTCAACCACGCAACCATATCTCAAAAATGCCTTCTTGCCAAACCATGAATTGGTCTTTATAATAGCTCTCCATTCAGACAAAAAAGGAGCCCTGGTCATGATGAAGTTCTTGCGAAAAGAAGGCGTTATGAAAACCCTTCTATGGATCGTAGCGATCGTTATCGTTCTTTCTTTCGGCATTTTCAGCAATGCCTATCTTCTGGAAGAACGCAGCTCCAAGCTCAAATACGCCGGACGGATCTTCGGGGAAAAGGTCCAGATCAAAGATTTCATGAACCAGCTGGAATTCCTGGACGCCTATTACATGATCACGGTGCCCGGCTACGAAAACCTCCGGCCCCAGATCGGCATTGAGGCCCGCACATGGGAACGCTTGATCCTTCTACATGAAGTTAAAAAAGAACGGATCACAGTCAAAGACGACGAAGTTGTTTCCACCATCAAGAACTTTTTCTCCGCCAACGGATCTTTCAATGCCGAATGGTATCGGTCAACGCTTCAAAGACTGCAAATCTCGGCTTCCAAATTTGAGGAAGGCATCCGCCAAACGCTGGCGATCGAAAAGTTGTTCGAACTGAAGACCTTAGGGCTCTCAGTAAACGATGAAGAGCTTTTGGCAGCCTATACGCAAAAAAATGAACAAGCACAAGTCTCTTACGCTTCGTTCGCAACATCCTCATATTTAACAACAGTTACCGCTGATGAAATCGCCGTTAAATCATTTTTTATTGATCATAAGGCTGAATTCGCTCAGCCGCCGTCCATACAGGTCCATTACCTGACTTTCGCCTCCTCTGAAGAGAACGCTCAAGAACCATATGACCGTGCTTTAGACGCCTCAAACCGTCTTTTTCAGGGAGAAAGCATCTATTCCATCGCCCAATCCATGAATATGAAGGTAGCAGAGACCGGCTTTTTCAACACGAACAACGTTGATATCGCTCTCGGTTGGCCTCTATCAACGATCGAACGACTCTACGACATGCAGCCGCTGGAAGGCGCCGAATTCGTCCCCATGAAATCGGGCGGATATCAGATCCTTCAGGTCAAAGCCAAGCGCGATGCCTATCTGCCGGCCTTTGAAGAGGTCAAGCAACAAGCCACCCAGGCTTGGCAGGAAACCCAGGCCAAGGCCCTTGCCAAAAAAGATGCGGATGCCAAGCGCGCAGAGATCATTTCCGTGCTTGAACAGACTCCCGGCCAAACCTTTGAACAGGCTGCCTCGAATCTGGGGATCGCCCTGCAGGAAACGCCTGTCTTCAAACGCAACGACTATCTTCCAGCGCTCGGCATCGCCACTGAGCTGCAGGAATCTGCTTTTCAAATCAACGATGGATCCGTCAGCGATGTGATCGAAACGCCGACCGGTTACGCGTTCTTCAAAGTCGTCCAACGCATTGCCATTGATATGACGGCCTTTGAGAAGGAACGCGAGTCTATGCGCATGGAAGTCCTCAGAAAAAAACAAACAACCGCCTTTAACTCCTATTTCACAGATGTTCTTTCCAAAGCGAACCTGGAAGACAAGATCTCCGAATGGATGAAAAAATAAACCGCAGCACATCGGATACAAACAAAAATCCCCGCTTATAAACGGGGATTTTTGTTTGGTCAAAAAAATCAATATCCAACCTCAATTCAACAACTTCTCATAATCATCAGGCAGGTGATGCTCAACGGTGCGGATCTTTCCATCAGCGCCGATAAAATAAAAGGTCGGCACCCCAGGAATAACATAATCATCTGTTGTCCTTCCGTCCGTATCGACCAGAACATTCAGCTCCAGGCCATTGCGGTCCATGAACGCCTTCACCTGTTTCGGGCCTTCTTCCAGATCGATCAAGATCACCTCGATCCCTTTTTTATGGATTTCTTCGATCTGTTGGTTCAAAGCGCTCAGCTGAGTCCGGCAATGCGGGCACCATGTCGCCCAAAAAAAGAGGATCGCCGGGCGCCCTTCCCGGATTTGGGACAAAGTCCATTCCTGGCCGTCTAAATCCTTCAATGTAAATTCAGCCGCCTGTTTCCCGATCAAAGGATTACCGAACAGATTGAACTGCGCAAGGGAAACCGTGGTCATGACCGCTGTCATGACAAGCGCCATTCCTCCATATTTCAACACTCTTCTCATACATCCTCCTCATCCCTGTGGTGATGTTTCATCCTGAAGCCATTTCAAATATTCCTCGTTTCCTTCAACGACCGGCAAAGCGATGATCTCCGGCACAGAATAAGAATGCGCGCCGCGCACGGTTCTGACCACGTCTTCAAACAGAGCTTTACGCGTCTTTAAGATCAGCAACACTTCTAAAGCGTTCTCTCGTTTGCCCTGCCAACAGAACACGGAACGGACACCATCGACAATATTTGCGCAGGCGATCAAGCGTCCGTCCAAAAGCAGCCCGCTGATCTTTTCTGCCTCCTCACGGCTTGCGCACGTCACGAAAATCACGCAATATTCCATCCCCCGCCCCTTATCTGTCGTTTTTACCGCTTTGATCCTAACAGACTGTCCTATTCCAACCGCAAGATCGACAAATGACGCCCGGCCTTTTCTTTCTGCCTGCGATAGGAAAACAGGTCTTCCGAACAGCACGTGCATCGACCAACATCCAAAATATTTTCTTCCAAAACACCTTCCCGCAGCAGTTTCATCCGGCATGCCCCCTGCAGGTCCAAATACCAATTACCGTTCTGAGGTATAACATATTCCGGAAAGATCCCGCAGAATTCCTGCCCAACCTGATAACAGCAACTGCGGATCGATGGCCCCAGCGCCGCTTTCATGCCGCCAGCGGAGGCTCCAAACTTTTTCCGCATCATTTCGATTGTTTTTGCGATGATATCATCTGCCGCGCTCCGCCAGCCCGCGTGCGCAAGTCCTATGGCCCCGGCCTTTTTGTCATACAAAAAAACCGGAACACAATCCGCTGTCCGGATCGTCAGGATCAGCGATGGATCAGATGTGATCACCGCATCCGCGTCAGCAACGACCCCTTCATCAACATAAGCCGCATCAACCGTCAGCACGCCATCTCCGTGCACCTGGTGAATATGCGCAACCCGACGCGGATCCATGTTCAAAAAACGCAAATAACTGCTCTGATCTTCTGTCAGGACAACGGATTTCTCAGGCCGTTTAAAATCCACGGAAACGTCCGTGAAAAACGCCTTGACCTCCGGTCCTAAAAAATAGCTTAGATCCTTCATAGAGAATTGATTGTATCAAGAGAATATTGGAAAGTCTAGCCGGCCGGCATGAAAAAATAAAATCCGCGAACGCCTTCATAAACCGCGAATCCAACCTAGGGTTCAAGCTCAACATCGATGGCCGGGTCCTTCTCCAGAAGTTCAACGGTGGACGTTGAAGGCAGCTCCTGGACCTTGTTCAATTTGCGTTCGATCGTCCGGCTTTTGCTGGCAGCCTCTTCGATCGTGTTGCTGGCCTCTTGCAGCTTTTTTTGTGTCCGCTTAAGGATCTCACCGAATTTAGAGAATTCGGTCCTGATAACGCCCAGCTGTTGCCATACCTCACTGGCCCGTTTTTCCACGGTCAGAGCCCGAAACCCGACCTGCAGACTGTTCAGCAACGCCGCGATCGTTGTAGGCCCGGCCGCCACGATCCGAAAATCCCTTTGCAAAGAATCGCACAACCCGGGCCGCCTGATCACTTCAGCGAACAGCCCTTCGGTCGGCAAGAACATGAGAGCGAAATCCGTCGTATGCGGCGGATCAATGTATTTTTCCTGGATCTTTTTGGCTTCCAGTTTGATGCGCTGTTCCAAAGCTTTCGATGCCTCCTCGACAAGGGCCTTATCCCCGGAATCCTGTGCTTCCTGAAGCCGCTGATAATCCTCAACCGGAAACTTGGCGTCGATCGGCAACCTGACTCCTTCAGGAAAAAGGATCGCGAACTCCACCGGATCCTTGCTGCCCACTTTTGTGACGACATTCTTTTCGAACTGTTCAGGCGTCAAGATCTGTTCCAAAAGATTTCCCAACTGAACCTCACCCCACGTTCCGCGGGTCTTCACATTGGTCAGTACCTTTTTAAGGTCTCCGACCCCCACGGCCAGATTGCGCATTTCCCCCAAACCTTCACGAACCTTGGAAAGCTGCTCGTCAACCAGTTTAAATGATTCCCCCAACCGCTTTTCAAGCGTTGAATGGAGGTTCTCATCCACCGTCTGCCTCATCTGCTCAAGCTTGGCGTTATTGTCCTTCTGAATGAACTCCAGGCGCTTTTCGACCGACTCCCGCACTGATTCAAAACCCTGCCGCAGGGAATCCCCAAAACCTTTCAATGTATCGCGCAACTCTTCACGGTTCCTGGCAATATCCTCGCGAACAATGCGCTCAGTCCGTTCCTGATTTTTCGAGACCTCGTTAAAATGGTGCTGATAATCCGTCCGAGAAAAACGCGTCCAAAGCAGGATCGCCAACGCCAGATTCAAAACAAGAAGACCGATAGTGAACAGTTCCATAGATGACCCTTTGATCAAATGTATTGAAAAAGATTGATTGATTCTAACAGGAGAATAAAAAGAAGTCCAGGACTAGAAGCTGGCGCACTACCGGCTTTGGGGGAAAAACTGCTGCACGTCAAAATTCTCATGAACGAGTTTTTTCATCTTCTCATCGCAAGCGGGATCAAGAGCCGGAACGACCCCTTCCCGGGGAACGATCGTGCAGATCTCATTGCGGTTCCCAACAATGCTCGAGAGCTCTTCCAAGGTCGTTATGCCCTGCGCTACCTTATCGAACCCCTCTTCAATAAGCGGCCGGAATCCGTATTTCACCGCGTGATCACGTATATCTTCCTCGCTGGCATTAGCATTGACCAGGCGTCTGATATCCGAATTAAACGGCAGGATTTCATAGATCGCCGTCCGCCTCTGGAAACCTGTGTGTTTACATTCGGGGCAGCCTGCGCCTTTGACAAAACGGACGTGAGGATATTGCTGGATCAAATTCCTGAACATATCCAAAAAGAACACCGCCGGTTCATACTCGACCAGACAATGCTGGCAGTTGACCCTGACCAGCCTCTGCGCCAGGACACCCAAGATCGAGGACGCGATCAAAAACGGATCGATCCCGATATTGCGTAAGCGGGTCACAGAAGAAACGGAACAATTGGTATGCAGCGTGGTCAAGACCAAATGCCCGGTCAAGGAAGCCCGAAACGCCATATCAGCGGTTTCGCTGTCACGGATCTCGCCGACCAGGATGCAATCCGGGTCCTGCCGTAACGCCGTCCTCATCCCGCTGGCGAACGTCACGCCGATGCGCTCATTGACCTGCGTCTGGATGATCCCGTCGATCATGTATTCCACGGGATCCTCAATGGTCATGATATTTTTTTCGGCGGATTTGATACGATTTAAAAGCGCATATAGCGTTGACGTCTTTCCCGCCCCGGTCGGGCCGCAGACAACGATCATGCCTTGCGGTTGCTTGATCATTTTATGGATAAGATTGATCTGGTTGATCCGGAATCCCATGTTGCTTAAGTCCGCTTTCAATTCATTGGAATCCAGGATACGCAAGACCACTTTCTCTCCAAAAATCGTGTTCATGAACGAAAGCCGCAAGTCCACAGGCTTGCCCATTACATCCAAATGGACCTTCCCGTCCTGCGGCCGGCGGCATTCCGAAATATCAAGGTCGGACATGATCTTCAGCCGCGAGACAAGGTGCCGCTGGATACTCTTGGGCATCTGCCGCTTGACCTGCAGGATCCCGTCGATACGATACCGCAGTTCAACATAATGTGTTTTGGGTTCAATGTGGATGTCGCTGGCCTTTTCCTGGATCGCCGTATAAATGATGGTATTGACCAAATTCACAATAGGGGATTTCTGGGCGTTTAAAATAGCGCTCTGCTCATTGAGCTGCTCATCATCCACCTCCAATTTATCAATCGAAAACTCCACGATGCCATCCAAAGCGGAGTTTAGTTCCTGCTCATTAAAATACTGATCGATCTTTTTACGGATCTGGGAACGGCTGGCCAACACGATTTCGATCGCCTGAGGCACCAGGGCCCGCAACTCGTCCAGGACCATAATGTCATAAGAATTGGTCATGGCGATCCTTATGGATCCGTTCTGGCCAAACGAAACCGGAAGGACCCCATGACGTTTAATAAACGCTGTAGGGATCATTTGAAGGATGGTCGGATCAATTTCGCACTCATAAAGATCAATAAGCGGAAGGTTTGTATCCTGCGATAAAAGCTTCATCAACTTTTCTTCTTCAACAAACTGAAGGTCCAACAAAGCATCCAAAAGAGTGGTGTTTTCTTTGGCTTTATGAAGGCGGGCCTGTTCAAACTGGGACGCACTCAACAGCTGCGTGTTAATAAGTTCATCAATGACGCGCTTCACTCTCTCTCCCCCACCTGCAAGCACAATAAAAAATCACAAAACTTGCAGAATTTAGCGCAAAAAAAGTATAAATTTACTGTTTTGCTGTTCCTGTGTTGATTTTTTGAGACTTAAGTGCTTATTTTAAAACATATTTTGTCTCAAGCAAAAAACCTAAAGAATACAAACATTTAAAATCAATGATCTTTTTAAATGTTTTTTAAAATCACCGTAATGATAACAGCAAGAAATATGCCTATCATCCCTTTAATACGGCCAATGGCATAAGCTCTATGACAGGATCGACCAGATCCTTCTGCTCTTCCATCACAAGATGGATATCTTTGTAGGCGCTTGAGGCTTCATCCAGGTCATTTTTTGAACGAATAGAGTGTAAAATTCCCTGAATTTGAAGTTTTTCCTGTTCCGCGATCAGATCAAGGACTTTTCGTGCCTTATGACGGCTCATCAGCCGGCCTGCCCCATGGGAACAAGAACAAAAACTTTCGGGGTTTCCCTTTCCTTTAACAATATAAGACACGGTCCCCTGAGAACCCGGAATAATGCCGACCTGATCCTTATACGCTGCTGTGGCCCCCTTGCGGTGGACCCAAACCTTTTGACCAAAATGCTCTTCAAGAGAAGCATAATTATGATGGATATTGATGATCTGGCCGAATTCACAGGGCGCAATATCCACAAAACATTGCTCAACATATTCAAGCATCAGCTCCCGGTTGCGGAAAGCGAATTCCAGGGCGAAATTCATGGCCTGAACATACTCATCAAACTCTTTGCAATCATTGGGCAAAAAGGCCAAACCCCCTTCTCCGTGATATTGAGGAAGGTGAGGAAAACGCTTGGCGTTTATGCTCTGGGCTTTTTGATTATATTCCTTGGCGATCTTGTAGCCAAAATTACGGCTCCCGGAATGCACCATGATCCAGACAAAGCCATCTGAACCTTTTTGGATCTCGATAAAATGATTTCCTCCTCCCAAAGAGCCGATCTGTCGGCGCGCGGAATCCAGCTCTCGTTCGATGACCGGAACTTGCGGCGCCCGCGAAAACCCATCCCACTTCTGGGCCTTTTTGTGATGTTCAAAACCTAAAGGAATCCTATGACGGATGGCAGAAAGGATTTTTTTAAGTTCCTCTTTGGAAATGTCCCTCAAAGAACTGCGCACAACGCTCATGCCACACCCAATATCAACACCGACAGCGTTGGGGATGACCGCATCAACACAGGCCGCCACTCCACCGATAGGCATTCCATAGCCGGCGTGCGTGTCCGGCATGAGGCAAACGTGCTTAAACACGAACGGCAAAGCGGCCACATCACGGGCCTGGTCCAGCGCGTCCTGTTCGGGATGTTCACACCAGCTTTTGATCGGGACTTTTGCTCCCTGTATGACCTTCATGACCTTTTTTCCTCGTCCCTGTCCGGACAAGCCCCGGCCCGGCGAATAGAATCATTGCCAAACCGGTCCTGAATATCATCAAGCGCCTGATGAATGGCTTCCCGGCGCTGATCTTTTACATTCGAAAACAGGCTCTCCTGGACATAAGCGTCCTCAAAATTAGAAACGCGCACCCCTACCAAGCGGATCGCCTCATTTTTCCGGTAATGCCGCAAGAACAGCTCTTTGGCCGTTCTAAAAATAACGTCCGCGTGATTGGTCCGCTCTGAAATGGTCAAGGCGTGGGAATGCGTATAGAAGCCTTTTAAACGCACTTTCAGAGTTATGGTCCGCCCCTTTAATTGATGGTTTCTGAGACGGCGTGAGACCTTTTCCGAAAGCCTTAAAATAGTATCCAGGGCATATTGGCGGTCTTGTGTGTCCTCATCAAATGTCTCTTCATTGGAAACCGATTTGATCTCATCCGAGACCTCCACGGGACGATCGTCGATCCCGTGGGATAGATGATAAAGATGTTCCCCCAGCGCGCCAAAGTGTTGCTGTAAAAAAGGCTGGCTCTGTCCGGCCAGATCCCCGACCGTCAGGATATTAAACGCTTTCAACACCTCCGCCGTCTTAGGTCCGACTCCCCACAGACGCTCGACAGACAAAGGCAAAAGGAACTCGTTGACTCCGGCAGGATCGACCTCCACCAGCCCGTCGGGCTTCTTCAGGTCTGAGGCGATCTTGGCCAGCATTTTGTTGGGCGCGATCCCCACCGAAGCGGTCAAACCCGTCCTGGCCAGCACGCTGTCTTTTAATTTTCTGGCAGCTTCCGCCGGTGTGCCAAATAAATGGCAGCAGCCACCCATATCCAAAAAGGCTTCATCAATGCTGACGGGTTCAATATCCGGCGTGAACTGCTCAAAGACCTCAAAAACATCCTCGGACGCCCGCTGATAACGCTCCATATCCGGAAGAAGATAAACACCGCCAGGGCAACGGCGGTACGCCTCTGTGATCGGCATGGCGGAACGCACTCCAAAGGCTCGGGCTTCATACGAACAGGTCGAAACAACTCCCCTGCCCTTGCCCTCCTTCGGATCAGCCCCAACGATCACGGGCTTGCCTTTTAAAGAAGGCTGGTCGCGCTGCTCCACGCTCGCGAAGAACGCGTCCAAATCGACATGAAAAATGATCCTTGTTTTCATCGTAAGTATTGTATGAAGCACCTTGAGATCCGTCAAATGCCCGCTGAAGAACCGAACAAAAAACAAAAACACCCGTTTTCGATCTTACAAACGGAGCTCCTTTGATGAATAATTTTTCCGACGGAAAAATTAAAAATTTTCATCAACATAACGCTTGCATCAAAAAAACATTTTGATATAATCAATTTCCTTTTTAGGACCGAACGTTTCAAAGGAGATCACCATGTCACAAATCACATATAATCTATTGAAAGATCCTTGCGCCCATTATGAGATCCGCAAACATAAATGGTTTTTAAGCGAAAAGGCCGGCCGCGAGATCGGGTTCGCCACCGCCGCCGTCGATTGGGTTGCCAATTACGGGGATGCTTGGAGGCTGTATCGTTTCAGTGCTCTTTTCAAGCCCGAGCATCACCAGGCGGAAGCTCTAAGCGGCCGTTCTTAGCCGTTTGATCCTGCGAAAAAATTCCGGAGGCCGGTCCGGCAGGAATCTTTTAAAGGACAGCCTGCGCAAACCGGACGGGCGCGGCAATGTTCCTTGGCCAGACGGACGATCAAGGCGTGATATTCATTATACAAACGGACGTCCTCCGTCAGGCGATCCATGAACAACAGCCTCACCTGATCGTAAGACGCTTCGCTTTCGATCACGCCATACCGGTGAAAAATCCGTTTGGTATAGGCGTCCACAACAAACGTCGGCCGGTCAAAGGCATATAAAAGAATGGAATCGGCCGTCTCGGGGCCGACTCCGTTGACGCTTAAGACCTTTTCCCGCGCTTCCTCCACAGGGATACTCCGCAACGCGCGCCAGTCCGAGTTCATCCCTTCAACAAAGAACCGGACAAAGTTCTTGAGCCTGCGCGCCTTCACGTTGAAATACCCCGCGGGCCGGATATGACGGGCGATCACTACATCATCCGTCCGGTGCAGTTTTTTGAAATTCAAAAGCTTGGCCTTGCGCAAATTGGCCAATGCTTTTTCCACGTTCTGCCAGTTGGTGTTCTGTGTGAGGATGGCCCCGATGATGATCTCTGTCTTTGTCCGGCCCGGCCACCAGCCCTGAGGCCCAAAATGAGAGAACATCTTGCGATAGATCGAATAGAATTCTTGAGGACGAACGGTATGCATAAAAGACAAAAAAGGCCCTGCGCTGATCGCCGCCTTTAGCGTGAAGCGTCCGCGCCTTCGTGGACCCAATCCAAAAGGTTCCCTTGGAAATCGAAGTACAAATAGACCTTATCGGTATCCTTGTATTTCGTCGCGTAGCGGTAAAGCCACTCTTCCACCGGACGGGCGTCGCGTTCCGTAACGCGCGAAAAGACCGGGCTTCCGAACTCCCGCCGGACGCGGACGGCTGTTTTATACTCCTTAAACCCTCCCCCGCTGATGCTGGCGAGCAGGGCATCGAACTGCTGGTTCTGCTTTTTAACTTCTTCGGAAAGATCGGATTGCTCCTGAGAATATCTCTTCAGCGTTAACAGCTGCGGCAAATGCTGCATCTTTTTCACAAAAGAACATCCTGAAAAAAAGACACACAGCACAAAGCACAAAACGTAAACCACAATGTGTTTCTGAAAAGAAAATGGCCTCACGTCCCCACCTTTGTTTTAAAACCATTCTATCCTAACAAAAAAGATCGTTCCGCTCCAGAAGAAATTCGCTGCCCCTGATCATTCCGACGGGCCTTTCTGGATCGTTTCGAATTCCTCTTTCAATTCATTGATCTGCATCGAGAGGGCTCGCTGTTCTTTCGGGATATCCTTCAAACGGCTTCCATATTCTTTCAAAAGCTCAGGGTCTTTTCCATACGAATTGCCGATCACGCGGGCCTTGACATAACTCTCGGTGTCGAGGTCCTTGATCTGTTTTTCCAGACGGCTGATCTCCGTCTTGATCTGTGACAGGCGCTTTAACGCGGCCTTGTGCTTGTCCCTGCTTAACCTGGCCTTCTGATTTTCCGGCTGTTCCCGATCCTTTTTTTTCTGGGCCGCTGAAAGATCTTTCACCTTTTGGGAAACGCGCTCATTCATGCCGGCATGCGGAATATTTCCCTGCTTCTTATCTAAATAATATTCTAACCCGCCGGGATAACTTTTGATCTGGCCGTCATTGACCTCAATAATATGGTCCGCGACTTCTTTGACAAAGAACAGGTCATGGCTTATGAAGCACAACGTCCCTTCGTAGGCTTTGAACGCTTTGGTCAGCGCCTCCACCCCGTGGATGTCCAAATGCGTCGTGGGTTCGTCCAGCAGAATAAAATTCGGCGGATTGATCAAAAGCTTCGCTAGAATCAGCCGGCTCTTTTCCCCGCCGGAAAGGACCTTGACCAGTTTAAAAACATCGTCTCCGTGAAAATTAAAAAGCCCTAAAAGAGAGCGCATCTGCCCGGCCGGGATGGAAGAGGAACTGGCAGAGCCCAGTTCATCAAGGACCGTGCGGTTGGGGTTCAGAACATCCAGGCGCGTCTGTGAAAAGTAACCGCGCTTGACATTGTGCCCCAGTTTGATCGAACCCTGATCCGGGCTGAGGACCCCGGCCAACATCTTTAAAAGCGTCGATTTTCCGGCGCCATTAGGACCGACGAGGCAGAGCTTCTGCCCACGGATCAATTCCATGTTCAGATCTTGATAGACCGTCTTGGGCCCATACGTTTTCCCGATCTTCTCAAGGCTGGCCACCATATAACCGCTCTGTTCGGTCACCGGGACTTCAAAATCTTTGATGCTTTGATATTCCTGGGCAAGTTCGGGAGTATCCATCCGCTCCAGCATCTTACGTTTATTGCGCACAGCCGCCGCCCGGTTGGGCTGAGCGTGAAAGCGCTGGGTAAAACGTTCCAGTTGCTGACGTTTTTTTTCGATCACCTTACGCTGACGTTCCAGATGTTTCTGTTCAATGCCTTTTTGGCTTTCATAAGCTTCGTAATTTCCTTTGACCTTGGAGACCTGGCCGTTCTCAAGAAGGATCGTGTAATTGGTCACATCGTTCAAAAAAACCTTATCATGAGAGATCATCACGAAGGTCCCCTGATACGCCGCTAAAAAATCCTTAAGCCACAGCGTGGCGCTCAGATCCAGATAGTTCGTGGGCTCATCCAGCAGCAGCAGATCATACGGATAAACTAACAACCGTGCCAAAAGCGTGCGCATCTGCCATCCGCCGCTCATCTGCAGAATCGGCTTGTGAAAATCCTTTTCCGAAAATCCGAGGCCCATAAGGATCTTCTCGGCTTTATGCTCAATGTCATAGATCCCCAAGACTTCCAGCTCCTGGGTCACGTCGCCGTAACGCGCGCTCGCCGCCAAGCCCTTCTCTTCCAGATGCCTCTTTTCATGAAGCAGGGACTTGATCCTGTCATCGCCGATAGTGACCTCTTCTAGCACGGTCCGGTCGGATTTGAAGGTCGCCTCCTGCGGAAGGTATCCGATCCGCAGGTTCTTCTGCCGCTGAACGTCGCCTTCTGTGGATTCCAGTTCTCCGCGGAGGATCGAGAACAGCGTGCTTTTCCCTGATCCATTCGGTCCGGTCAGGCCAATTTTTTCGCCGGGAAAAATGCTTAACGAAACGTCCTTGAACAAAAACCGTCCCGTAAAATTCTTTGATAAATTCGTGATCGTGATCATATGTTATGCGTTTATCTTAACGCCTTCTTTTAATTGTTTCACTTCCTCCAAGCTCAGATGACGCCACTTCCCCCGCGCCAATCCCCCCAGCCGCAGCGGCCCATGCTGGATCCGTTTCAGATACACGACCTTACGCCCCAGTGATTCGCACATCCGCCGGATCTGACGCTTACGCCCCTCATGGATCAAAAGTTCGAACCGTGTCTTGCCAGATTTGACAGAACGCCGGCTAAGCTGAGCTGGAGATGTCTTCCTTCCATCCAAAGAAATCCCGGCGCATAATTTTTTTGCGTCCTGCTCGGTCAAAGCTCCTTCCACCCAGACCTCGTAGCGCTTACCGACATCGAACTTAGGATGCGTCAACGCGTATAGGAAATCTCCGTCATTGGTCAAAAGAAGAAGCCCCTCTGTGTCCTTATCCAGGCGACCGACCGGATTCAGCCCTTTTAAAGACGGAGGTAACAGGTCCGTGACGATCCTTTTGGCGAACTGGTCCGCCCTGGAGGTCACAAAGCCGGCGGGCTTATGCAGCATCACGTATTCATGACGCTGAACGCGCACGGTCCGGCCGCCGGCGCAGACCCTGTCGCGGTCCGCCACAATGGGAAACGAAGGTTCGAACACGGTCTTTCCGTTGACCGTGACCATCCCTGAACGGATCAGGTCCATAGCTTTGCGCCGGGAACAAAAACCGGAATGCGAAATAAAAACCTGCAACCGCTCACTGCTTTCTTTCATCATCTACCGCCTTTGACGTAACGCTTCATAAACAAGGATCGCGGCCGTATTGCTCACATTGAGCGAATCAGCCTTCCCCAGCATCGGAATGGACATCTGAATATCGGCATGCTGAACCCAAAGATCGCTTAGGCCCTTATCTTCAGACCCCAGCACGATCGCTACCGCTCCGGTCAAGTCCGTCATGTAATAGCTCTGCTGTCCTTCGGGCGTCGCCGCGATGATCCGGATCTTGCGTTCCTTGAGGAATTGGCATGTCTCAAAAGCGCTGGCCTGCATGATCCTCATGGAAAAAATAGTCCCCGTGCTTGAACGAATAACGTTCGGATTATAAATATCCGTCCTGAGATCGGTCACGATTACCGCATCAACGCCGGCACCGTCGCAGCTTCGTAAGATCGCCCCCAAATTGCCAGGTTTTTCGATCTGATCCAGGATAACGACCAAGGGGTCCGCTTTCAATGCTGCCGGGTCCAGGCCCTGCCGGGGGATCCGGCACGTGGCCAGGACCCCTTCGGTGCGGTCCCCGAAACACATCTTTTCAAAAACAGAAGTAGAAACTTCCACCAATTCCCGCCCCCAGGAACGCACCTCATCACAAACAGCCTGCCCTCCGAAAACTTTCAGGTCATCGAAACACACAAAGATCTCATTAAGCTCGATCCCGCTTTGATAGGCCCTCCGGACCTCTCTTAAGCCATCAACAACCGTCAGCCCGAACAGATCGCGGTATTTACGATGTTTGAGCTTAACGGTCCTCTTAACACGGGGATTGGTCGTACTGGTGATCATGCTTTGGCCGCTTTCTTTAAAATATCCGCGATCCCCTGATTGATCCGAAAATTCTCCGTCGACCAAGACTGGATGATCTTTGCGCGGTGATCCCGCCAAAGATCCGCATAGGTTTCCCACCCGGCCTTGGGCCCCGGGCGGTTCACCCAAAGGTCATTGGGCATATAACTGTAAATCCCGTCTGGGAACATATGGCTCTTGACCGCCTTGAACGTCCAGTACGTCCAGTGGAATCCCTCCTGCGCGAAACAATCCAAGACATCAACAAGCCAAAGGTCCTCTCCCCATAAACCGGCACGGGAATTGACCCCGAACTCTCCCACATAGACAGCCCTTTTCTTTTTGCGCGCAAAACGGGCGTAGCGCCCCACCATGCGCTGAAGGGTATTCCGGTCAAAAACGCCTTTTTTGGAACGTAACGGATATTTCAACTCTGGCACCGAATTAAAAACAAATTCGATCGGATGATAGAAATGGATGCTCCAAACCAAATTCTCATCATCAAAATCATCCAAACTTTGAAGATCGGTCGCCCAGCGGTTCCCCTCCACGAACACGATCTGACGTGAACCCGCTGCCCGAATGGCCCGGATCGCCTGCTTATAAAAAGAATTCATCATGCGGGGGTCATGGATCACGGCCTCATTGAGAAGATCATATCCGGCGACAGCCACATGGTCTTTATAACGATCCGCCAAAAATCCCCAAATAGCGCAGGCCCGTTTTTGTCCTTGTGCCGAATTCCAGAATCCGGCCTTACCTAAAGAATCCGAGTGCCAGTCATGGTTCTGGGAACCGGGCGCGGCGTGCATATCCAGAAGGACCTTCAGCCCGCAATCCTTCGCCCACCGCAAGGCGCGGTCAATATGCGCCACCCCGTCGGGATCCATCTTAAAAGGAGCCGCTTCGATCAGCCCATAATGAAACGGCAGGCGGATACAGTTAAAACCCAGCGCCTTGATCCGTTCAAAATCCGAACGCTGGATGAATCGCTGGCAGAACGACCGTTCAAGGTCCTCAAGGGCCTTCTTCCCCAAACGCAGGGCGAAATCCTTTTTGAAATTCCGCACGGCGATATTGCGGGCGCCCATGATATAACCCTCCATCATCAGCCAGCCGCCAAGATTAACGCCTTTTAGCCGCACCGGACCTTTTTCATTACGGATCACACCGTTGACAACGCTGAGATGGCCGCTCATGTCCCACCCTTTCAATCTGAGAAATACTTTTTCAAAAAGACCCTCACGCCGCCTTCAAAAGTTTCCATCGAATCCGAATACCCTTCGTTATGTGTCCCGGAAATCTTTAAAAGCTCCTTCGGAGCGGGTGCGGCATCATAAAGCCTTAAAGCCATTTTATACGGGACCAATTCATCAAATGGGGAATGAATGATCAGTTTCGGAACCGTGACCCGTTTGATCTTGGATAACGTGTCCATACGCGTTTTGACCATAAAGCGCGGAGCGATCGGCAGGATCTTTTTTGCCATATCCGGCGCTGAAGTGAATGTCGATTCCAGGATCAGGCCGTTGACATGACGTTTCGTCGCCAGATCAGCAGCGGCGGCACCTCCCAAAGAAACCCCGTAGGCGATGATCCTGTCCTGACGAATGTCCGGCCGCGCCTTGATATGATCAAATGCCGCCTGGGCGTCCAGATAGATCCCCTGTTCACTGGGAGCCCCTTCGCTTTTTCCATATCCCCGATAATCGATGACAAAAACATTGATCCCGATACGATGAAGGATCTTCAGGCGCTCGATACGGTCGCTGATATTGCCGGCATTGCCATGAAAAAAGATCAGCGTTGCGGCCCGTTCAGGATGCTGAGAAGCCTTCACAAGCCATCCATTAAGTTTGACCTTATCTTCTGTCTCAAAAAAAATATCCTCAAACTCTAACCCGGCATCAGACGGAAAGGCATCGACCATGATCGATGGCAGAAAAACTGTCCGCCGTTCCGTCATCCGCACGTAACCAAAAAGGCTGAAAAACGCCACAACGATCAACAATACGGCCTTTAGCATATGTTCGTCCTGTGATTATGAAGTTTTTTCTTTATCGGTCTTACGCTGGGGGATCAACGATACCATCAGATTGATCGCGCGAATGATCTCTTCCATATGGCAGGGCTTGGTCAAATAATGATCGGCCTGAAGCGTGATGCCGCGCTTCATGCTTTCGAGCTCATCGTGGGCTGAAACAATGATGACCGGCTGCCATTTATCCGAAGGAGGGTTAGCGCGAAGCCGCTCAAGGACCTCGAAGCCATGCAGACCGGGCATGGTCAGGTCCAGGACGATCACGTCCGGATTTTCCAAACAGATCTTGTTCCAGGCAGACTCCCCGTCAGAGGCCTCGACCACCTCAAAACCGGCCTCAGCCACCTTCTTGGCCATGATGTCCAGAACATCCTGTTCATCATCCGCCATCAAAACTTTGATCGAAGGCTCCATGTCCATCCCCTATTTCTTGATCGATGTGTATCGGTCCATGTCAAAATGGATCTCTTGGTCGGGTTTGACGATCTTATCGATCGCCACGCCTGCCTTGGCAAAGAATTGCGTCGCTAACGTGTCATGAAAGTCGGAAAATGTCACGACCCGTTTGACCCCGGCGGCGATAAGAGCCTTGGAGCATGTCGTGCAAGGCATCGTCGTGACATACGCCGTCGAACCGTCAACGGAATTTCCGTTCCTGGCGGCCTGCATCAACGCGTTCATCTCAGCGTGGTTGGTCCGCATGCAGTGATTGTCCACCACAAGGCAGCCCACATCCTCACAATGGTCATCCCCGGGGATCGACCCGTTATATCCGGTCGCGATCACGTTCTTCCCTTTGACCAAGACGCATCCGCAATGCATACGGGGGCATGTCGCCCGTTCAGAGGCCAGCATCGCAAGTTTCATGAAATATTGATCCCAATCTGGTCGCACCCTGCTCCTCCTTGTATAAACACCTTCAAATGTTCAAGACCCTTGTTATCTTAGCAAAAGCCCCCTTGTTTGAAAAGAAGGGCTGCGATTTTTTACGGTAAATATTCGTGCTTGATGTTCCGCAAACTTTTCAGGATGTTCTTTTTGACCGCGTGATCATCGGCTTCCAGCTGGGAAACGATCCCCTTAAAAAATGTGCGCTTGGAGGCGCGGTCATTGGGGCACTGCCCTTCAAAACGCATGGTCTTGCCCTGTTCCAAAAGCCGGATAATGTCCTTTTCATGAACATAGGCCAACGGACGGATGATCGTGATCGCCCCTTCGAACATTTCCTGATTAGGGCACATCGCGCCGATCTCCCCCCGATAACACATGTTCATCAGGATCGTCTCTACGATATCATCCAGATGATGGCCCAGCGCGATCTTGCGGCATCCATTCTTATCCGCCAGCTGAAAAAGCGTCTTCCGCCGCAGCTGGGAGCAATAATAACAGTTCACATCGCTCCAGTCGCCACCCTGCAGGATATCCGCCGGCTCAACGATGAGCGGAACGCCGATGTTCTTAAAATGTTTTTTCATCTGATCAACAGGAAATCCGGGAACCCCCATGTCCACGTAAAGGGCCAGAAGCTCGTATTTGACCGGCGCAAAACGCTGCCGGTAGCGCAGCATTTCCAGAAGCGTCATGCTGTCCTTGCCTCCAGAGACCGCGACAAGGATCCTGTCCCCGTCCGAGATCATGCCATAATCGCCGATCGCATCCCCGACCTTGCGGGAAATATAATAATACAGGTCTTCTTCGTTTTTTTGTTTGGGTAAACTGGACATAGACGCAACTTGACGGTCAGCTTTGTTCCCCTGCCGTGAATTCGCTTTCGTTGATCGCCTTACGGATCGCGCTTAAAAGTTCAGGGAGATAGATCGGCTTGGCGACCGCCCGGTACTCATGCCCGTGGATCTCGATCCGCTTCTTGCCCTCTTCCTCTAAAAGGACCGACATAAAAACGATCGGAATATCTTTCGTTATTGACTCTTCTTTTAATGATTTCGCCAAATCCCCGCCGCTCTGGTCCGGGATCATGATATCCAAAAGGATCAGGTCCGGCCGGTTGGCCTTGGCCAGCTCAAAACCCTTACGGGATTCAAGGGCTGTCAACACCTCATAGCCATGGGCTTTCGGCAATCGCTTCTCTAAAAGCCTTAAGATCCCGGGATCATCATCCACGATCAAAATCGTTCTTTTTTTGTTCTGCGTCATCTATTGCTTCTCATAAAGGCCGATCAATTCCGATTGGTCCAGGATATGCCCTTCCATCGCCTTTAAAACTTCCGCTTTTGTCAATCCCGGCGCCAGCAGCAAATCCGTATCTAAAGCATATAATTTAAAAAAATAACGGTGTTTGCCCGATGGGGGGCACGGCCCGCCATAATCTTTTCTCTGAAAATCATTCATCCCCTGGATGCCCGGGATCTCTCCCTTCTGGATACTGTTGCGAGGCTCGATCCCGTAAACGACCCAGTGTATCCAGGTCCCAACCGGGGCGTCTGGGTCATCAACGATCAGGACCAACTGGCGCGTCCCTTCCGGAATATTGGCAATGCGTAGTTCCGGGCTGATGTCCTCTCCCTGGCAGGTAAACTCCTGCGGGATCATCGTGCCGTTCTCAAAACTTGGACTGGTCAATTCCATCGCCCATCCCTCTGTTGAGGAACATATCAAAAAAATCAAAAGAGCCGCAAAACAAAACCTGTTCATAAACATTCCCTTTCATCATTTATAATTTCTCGATCAAGACATCGATCAATCCGATCTTTGTTGAGCTAATGACCCGAAAGGCCTTCTTCGTAAGATCAATGACCCGACCCTGACGAACATACCGTCTATGCGGCCCGCGGTCATTGACCCGGACAACAACGGATTGACCATTGGCCTTGTTAGTGACCTTCAGCATGGTCCCAAAACCCACACCCCACATGGCAGCCGTCATCGCTTCATCATTAAAGATCTCATTATTAGCCGTTGTGACGCGGACACCCGGATCATTGCGCGAATACCATGAAGCCTGACCGTGAAGCGGAAATTCGAACGTGATGGGGGCCGATGAGACCGAATAATACCACCATCCCGCCACGACCATCAGCGCGATAAGCCTCGCGCGAACTTTTCCATCCATCATCCATTGACCCTATCTTGAAGTGGCCTTATTGTAACGTGGAATCCCAAACTCAACAAGCATATTCTCCAAAACAAACCTCAAATTCCTTTGTTTTTTGCAAGTTGTTCTTAATTAAAAATTTACAACATCTTCACTTGCCCATCCCTTTAAGGCAATATATACTTTAAATAGGACGAACTTCTATGAGCCCAAAACCGAAAAAAATCTTTGTTCTGGATACAAACGTCATTCTTCATGACAGTTCCTGCCTTTATCATTTCAAGGAACATGACATTGCTCTTCCCATCGCTGTTATTGAAGAACTGGACCAGTTTAAGAAGGGCAACGAAACGATCCACTATCACGCGAGAAACTTTCTGCGTATGATCGATAAGCTCAGTGAAGACCATTTGTTTAATGGCGGGGTTTCGATCGGACCGAAACACGGGAAGCTTTCCATCCTGCTGCAGCAAACCGTCAACAAGACCCTGGCCGCGCATTTCTCGCAGGACAAACCGGACAACAAGATCCTGAACGCCGCCTACTGTCTGTCCAAAAAGGACACGAAACGCAAGGTTGTCCTCGTCAGCAAAGACGTCAATCTTCGAATGAAGGCGAAAGCCGTCGGCCTTGTCGCTGAGGACTATACTAGCGATTATGTGCATGATATTTCAGAGATCTATAAAGGCTATCGCTTTGAAGAAAACGTTTCTGTTGAAGTGATCGACAAAATGTACGCCAGGCCGTTTTTGATCAGCCCCAAAGAATTAAAGACCAAAAAAAAGTTCCTCCCCAATGAATATGTCATTATGCGTAATGACCAAAAGTCGGCATTGGGGCACTATGACGCAGAGACCGGGAATATCCACCGTATTCAAAAATTATCCGCCAACGGCATCAAGCCCCGCAACGCGGAACAGGCCTTTGCCCTTCATGCTCTTCTCAATGAAAACATCAAACTCGTCACGATCTCCGGCAAAGCCGGGACCGGGAAAACCCTCCTGGCTCTGGCAGCGGCGCTCGCCTGCCGGAACAATTACGGCGAGGTCTTTATCGCGAGGCCGGTCATGCCCTTAAGCGGAAAGGACCTGGGCTATCTGCCGGGGAGTATCACCGAAAAACTCAACCCTTATATGCAGCCTCTGTATGACAATCTTGGTGTCGTCCGCAAGGAGCGCATTGAATCAGACCGCAAAAGCAGCAAAGTCATTAAACTTTTGGAGGAGGAAAATATCGTTATCGCGCCTTTAGCTTATATCCGCGGACGCAGTTTGGTGGATATTTATTTCATCGTGGACGAAGCGCAGAACTTAACGCCGCATGAGGTCAAGACGATCATCACCAGGGCGGGTGAAAACACAAAAATGGTCTTTACCGGAGACATCTTCCAGATCGACCACCCATACCTCGACACCTATTCCAACGGCCTGAGCTATCTCATCAACAAAATGCAGGGCCAAAAGATCTACACCCACATCAACCTTGAAAAAGGCGAGCGGTCCCAGCTCGCTGAACTGGCCAGCAACATCTTATGATCATCCCCGGAACACGCTTGAAAAAATCTGCCACGCCGACGGAATTAGCACAAAGGTTAGGATAGCAGCTCCCCCTTCCGGCAGAAGCCGGATTCACCATACAACAGGATCTCCCGTTTCTTTTCAAAATTAGGCGAAATGGTGTTCCTTCAAGTCCATCAACTATGAGCAGCAGCAGCCCGATGAAGACTTACCGGACTGGCATGAGCCTTTCGCCTTTTTAGCGGCTTTCGGCTTTTTTGCTTCTTTATTGCTCTTGAAACCCTTGTCTGCCATGTGACACCTCCTTCCTCATTGCTAAAAGGTTCTTCTTTATTCCACCCAAATCATCTGCGCGATCTTTTCTCCGGAATCATTTTCCAGGTATTCGATCGAAACCTTATCTTCAGCCGCCAGGTCTGCCAGCTTAACAAAGGCCCCTTCTTTCTGGATCATGGTAGAGACCGGGACCGTGAACCTCTCCGGGCTCTTCTGCGCCCCTTCGTCCGAAGAGATCTTCACCACAATAACGGAACGATCAAGGTCAACGGAGATCACCGTGCCGAGAACGGACTCGATCTCTTCAAAATCATCTATGGCCGCCTCTTCCAACCCCGCCTCTTCTTGAGCAAAAACATATGAAAAATTGACGCTGCTCAAGCCAAGAAGACCGATTAAAAAAATATTCAAAAGAACCCGCATGCCCTCTCCCCTCCTTTTTCTTTTAACCTTTGAGATCAGCCGATAAAAAAAGAGAATGCTCTTCACATTCCCTCTCTTTCGACTATGTCATTTTCCCTCACAAGGCCCCCTGCCGTCCTTATAAAGTTATCATTATTCTATCCGAAAAGATATCACTGTCAATACTGCCCCCAACCTTACCCGGGCTGAAATTGTCAGAACGCGACCCCGATGATCTGAAGGATCCCCTTGCGGACCATCATCACCGCGATCGCCCCCAAAAGCAGCGCCATGATCTTGGAAAGGGCCCGCGCGCCGGAGTGACCCAAAAGACGAAGAAGAATATCCGAAAAATAGAACGCGACCCCTACGATCACCAGATTAAAAACGATCGCAAGGACCGTGACCCTGATCCCATACTGGTCGATGAGCATCAAAGAGGTGGTCAACACTGCAGGCCCCGCGATCAATGGCGTTCCGATCGGGACCGCGCCCAGATCCTCACCGGGAACCCGTCTTTGTTTCTGGGACGTTAGAATATCCAAGACCGCGATACAAAAAAGGATCGATCCTCCGGCGATCATGAAATCGCTGATCGTGATCCCCAGCATCTTGAAGACCGCTTTGCCCAAAAAAATAAAACCCAGTGAAACACAGAGCGCCGTAAGCAAAGACTGCACGATGATCCTTTGCTTCTGCACTTTTTTCAAATGCTGAGTGATCCCAACAAAGATCGGCATGATCCCGATCACATCCACAGCGACGAACAACGGGATAAAGGCCAGCACAAGGTCCTGTGACATGTTCCACCTCCAGATAAAATTGCCAGTTTTAATCCCCTCCTACCCCCGATAGACCAGCGCCGCAACATATGCGATATAACAGATCACAAAGACAACGCCTTCCCAGCGGTCCAGCATCTTACGCCCACCCGTGAACATGAATACAAACAATAACGCTCCTGAAGCGACCAAGACCGCAAGGTCGCTGATCAACTGCCCCTGAAAAGGCAAAGGCCTCAAAAAAGCGCTCAACCCGAGGATAAAAAAAACATTGAAAATATTCGACCCCACGACATTTCCGACCGCAATGTCGGCGTTTTTCTTACAGGCTGCCACAACGGACGTGGCCAGCTCCGGAAGGGACGTCCCGACAGCCACGATCGTTAGCCCAATGAACGAATCGCTCACTCCCATCTTCTGCGCGATCACGATCGCGTTCTTAACGACAATATGCGCACCCAGGACCAAAGACGCTAACCCGATCAGGACCCAAATAATAGACTTTTGAAAACTCAAATTCGAACAGACGGAATTCCCCTCATTTTGATCGTCCCTTTTGGCAATGTCGGTCACATAATACATAAAGATCACAAAGAAGGCCAACAAAACGATCCCGTCCACCCTTGATAGAACATTGCTGGCCGCGCCATCGATCAAAGCGTCCTGGCTCAGAACAAAAACCATCACTGCAGCCAAAACACTTAACGGGATCTCTTTCCAGACCGTGTTCTGCGTGACTTTAAGGGGAAATATCCAGGCTGATATCCCCAAGATCAACAGAACATTGACAATATTGCTTCCGACGATATTGCCGATCGCGATATCCGGATTGGCCTTGACCACGGCAAAAATATTAACGAACAGTTCCGGGGCCGATGTCCCGAAGGCCACAACAGTCAGCCCGATCATCAGATCTGAAACGTTCAGCCTTTTCGCCAAGGACGCCGAACCATCTACAAGCCAATCTGCGCCTTTAATGAGAATCAAAAACCCCAGTGCTAAAAACAAAACGCTCATACTGCCTCCTTTAAAAATCCATCATTCTTCCCAAAAGCATGTGGAGGGCCGGTTCAACCCTCAACGGGCGGCACCCCAAAGAAACCATTTTGAACCCTTTCGTCTTCAACATCTCAATTTCCGAAGGGACAAAGCCCCCTTCCGGGCCCACTGCTAAAATAAAAGGTCTTTTAATGCCACAAGGGCTGCTTTGTTCCGTTCCCGGATGAGCGACAAACGCCAAACGGCCCTTCATCAGCAAAGGAAGCTCATCTTCCACGAACGGCTTCAACCGTTTACGCAGCCACAGCTCCGGCAAGACCGTATCCCCGGCCTGTTCCAGTCCCAAAAGCATTTGCTCTTTTACAGCCGTTGCTTCCAGGGCAGGGCTCTGCCAATAGCTTTTCTCAACACGGCTGGTTTGAAGGACAACCACATGTCGGACCCCAACGGCCGTCAAGGATGAAAGGACGCGCTTAAAGACCGGCGGCCGCGGCAGCGCCAGGGCCACGATCACGTCCTGTTTTTGGGGCGGTGGCTGTTTCAAATCAACGCTCAACCGGACCTGCCGAGCGGTCACCTCCAAAACCTTAGCCTCCCCTAATTTTCCGTTCAAAAGACCGGCCCGCAGAACATCGCCCTTGGCCGCTTTCAAAATCCCGGCGACATGCTGATAACGGCGGCCGGTCACAACAGCCTCCGTGTCACCGATAAAATCATCCCCCTCCAAAAGAATCAGGTTCATCCCACACGCTCCACGTGCCGGCCGATCGCTTCAATCCCCGATCGAAAAGCGTTTTCAGGCGGAAGCAGGCTTACGACCAGAAACGGTTCCGATTCAAAATCAAAAAAATATCCCGGATGTGTATAGACCTTTTCTTCCTTCAAAAGACTCAACGAAAATTCCTCTTCGCAGATCCCCGGAGGAAGCTCCAGGACCGCGTACCATCCGCCCTGAGCCCGCAGGCGGGCGATCCCGCAAGGATCCAACGAAGTCAAAACAGAATAATTCTTCCGCAGCCGTCCCAGGATCTCCTGCCGCAACCCTTCGCTTTCCCGCAGCCAGAAAGAAAGAGCGTTCTGCGCCGGGGTATTGACGGACAGATACGTATCACAGATCATTTCCATTCGCCGATTCGCTTCTTCGACTTTCGAAGCTGGTCCGCTAACCACGATCCAGGATAATTTCATCTGAGGCAGGCCGACCGCCTTGGAAAGCCCCCCCAAAACAAAGGTCAGACACCCTGATCCCGCGGCCAGCGACCTGATCGAACTGCCGGGATCCAGCGGATAATCCAGAAAGACCTCATCGCAGATGATCGCCCGGTCTTCAACAGCGCACAGGCTTTCAATAAAAGAAACCTCTTCCTGGTCAAGACAAGATCCCGTCGGGTTGTTGGGATTAACAATGATCACGGCCTTGCAGGAAGGCCTTAAGACCTCCCGAAAACGCTGCCGGTCAAGTTTCCAGGCTCCGTCATAGGCCAAAGGATAGGTCTTCCATTCAATATCGTTAAGCCCCGCCAAAAACTCGAACAACGGATAGCTGGGTTTAGGAAAAACCACTTCCTCCCCGATATCAACCAAAAGACGAAAAAGCAACGAATACGCCTCTGATGTGCTGGCTGTTAAAAAGATGTTTTGCGGTGACACCTGAACACCTCGCTCGGCGTAATACCTGCACACTGCTTCACGGGCGCGCAACATTCCGCGAGCATCCGGCTGATATGATAAATTTTGCTCGTTCTGAAAGGCTTGGAGGACCGCCATAACAGGATAGGAAAATCCGCACTGCGTGGGATTCGAACACGTCAGATCAATGATGGGCGTTCCCTGTTCCTGGAAAAGTCGAAGCTGCTGTGAAATAGGGTTTGAAGAAAACGGCCAATCTGTGCGGGAAGAAAAAAGGCTCACATCCCCTTCTCCCTTTTAACGCGATCAAGTTCTTTCTCTTTGACCCGGAGCTCTTCCTTGATCTTCAGATATTCCGTTTTCGCGATCCATGATGTGTCATCATGCTTTTTTGATAGACGCGCATTATCAGAACGCAGATCCAGCATCTCCTTGCGGTATGCCTCAGCCTGGGCACGCGCCTGGGAAAGTTCGAACTCAAGCGACTGCGCCTTCTGCTTCAAACCGGCGATCTCATCCAGCAGTTCCTTTTCCTGCCGCTGGATGCGCAACAGTTCACTGTGCTCGCTCGCCAAGCGTTCTTCGGCGGTTTTCAAAGTTACCGTGATCTTTTGCAGCTCAAGCCCTTTTTTATCCAGTTCAGAAGCGCCCTTCTGCTGCCAACCGCGTTCCTGATTCAATTTTGTTTGAAGAACGCTCTCTTTTTCTTTGCTGATCTCAAGTTCCCGTGAAAGCAGCTTTTCTTTTTTCTGAAGTTCAAAAATATCCTGCTTCAATTCCCGGATATGGCGCTCCATCCGCAAGGAGACCGTCTTCCAATCTTTTTGCTCCTGTTCACTGACCGGTTTCGACCTCTTCTTTTTCACCCGTTGAGAGGGATTCGGGAACAGTGTCAGGATCGCCACCACAAAAACACCAAAAATAACACCCACAACGATCAATAAATATCGGTCCGGCATGTCACGCCTCCCTAAGCTCTAAAGACAAAAGACCGATCGTTTGCGATCGGCCTCTTGATGGATCTCAAGATGTTTTAATACTCCCGCAACAGGAACCGAACGATCCCTTCCGGGATCATGAACGGGATCTTTCCTTTTAAAGTCATGTTATCTGATTTACTATAGACACGAAACACCAGATACATTTCCTGGTCGCGGCCATTCTGAAAATACAAACGCCCCTGATCAAAAATGAACTTGCCGCCACGCTGCATCAGCGCGTTGACCAAGGCCACATCCTGTTCGGTGAGCTCTTTTTCTTTCGGCAAAAACAACGACGGGTCCATCGTGCCCCCGCCATTGGCGTCAAGGCTGATGGCAAGGATATCCGGTTGTTGGGCACCAACGAGACGCACGGACCCGCTTAAGACAGCATCCACTTTGGAAAAGAACGTATTGCTGATCCGCGTCAACTGGGAAGAGACGATATCTTTGAACTCAAACCAGAAAATATAATTAAAATCCGGACCGAACTCATAGGAGATCTGCGCGGTAACGGCCCCGCCGTAAGCGACCGCCTTAATGTCGTTAAGTTCTGCCTTTTTCGAGTCGATCTGAAGCTTCAGGTCCACATCCTGAAACTCATAGACCCAAAGTCTCGCCTGTTTGGCGAATAAGATCCCCTTCGCCGCGTCAACGGTCTTTTCCCCAAGGGCGAGGTCAAGGTTGGCCTTGATCCCCTGGAATTCGATCTTCCCTGAAACAAACCGCGCGCCATGAATCGAAACCTTGATATTTTTTCGTTCCCTGACCGCCTGGATAAAATCATGAACATTGATGCGCTCCGCGTGGATCTCATAACGCTTCCCGTCTTTTACAACAACCATGTCGACATCTTTGAGACTCACATACTCCGGATAGCTCGCTGTCTGACGACGGCACACAAAAGATTCCAACTTAAAGTTCTGGAACTGCTCAGCCGCGAATTGCGGGACGAACCAATTAACAAAAAAGGGGGTGTTGAGAAGAACCCAGGCACACCCGAAAACGATCACGACAAACACAATCAGTGGAATCACATATCGTATCATATGCCCCCCTCTTTCCTTGGATCAGCGGTTCTGGCTCCGAAAAACGTCCGCCGCCTCAATAAAACGCTTAAATTGCTGATCAAGCCCCGTTAATAACGGCATCAGGCCGTTCATATCGCCCTCGGCCCCTTTTTTTTCGATCGCCAGACATGTCTGCTGGATCTCCCGAGCAGAG
This sequence comes from Candidatus Omnitrophota bacterium, assembly GCA_022711395.1. GTDB lineage: Bacteria > Omnitrophota > Gorgyraeia > Zapsychrales > JANLHA01 > JAKLFA01. The sequence continues at coordinate 275,583 of JAKLFA010000004.1, forward strand.
ATGTTTCCGGCAGCGCCTTTGACCGAATGGGCAAGGTTACGGATCTCTTCCGCATTAGCCGTCTGACAGGCCTTTTTAAGCTGCGGCAGCTTTACCTGAAAATCCTCCTGAAATATATCAAAAAGCTCCAAAAGTAATTCAATATCATCCTGGACCCTATCCAAAGCATCCTCGATGTCCAGCACATTCTTATCGATGTCCATATACATCCTTTCTTTATTTAAACAATGCTTCTATGGTTTCATACATCTGCGCCCGGTCGATCGGCTTTGAAATATATCCATCCATCCCGCTTTCCAGGAATTCTTCCCGGTCTCCGGACATCACGCGGGCCGTCAGGGCAACGATCGGAATATGCCCGCCTGACGCCTTTTCTTTTTCACGGATACATCGTGTTGCCTCAATCCCTCCCATCATGGGCATTTGCACGTCCATCAAAATCAGATCGAACTTTTCTTTTTCCAAAGCGTTAAGGACTTCCTGGCCGTCACCGACCGCCACAACGGTCCACCCTTTTTTCTCGAGCATCCGGGCCGCGATCTTCTGGTTAACGAGATTGTCCTCAGCCAAAAGGATACGCAGGGATTGCTTTGAGCCAGATGACGTTTCAAATTTCTTGCCCGGTAACTGTGCCATCAATTGATCGACAAGACTTTCTTCCTGCAACGCTTCAGGGATGTCCTCTTTTTTAACAACCTCAAACGGAACGGAGAAATAAAATGTGCTTCCAACGCCGACCTTGCTCTGGATCCAGATATTTCCATGCATGAGCTCAACCAGCCTTTTGCAAATGGAAAGCCCCAACCCCGTTCCCCCGAACTTTCTGGTCGTGGAAACGTCCGCTTGCGTGAAGACCTCAAAAACGGTCTGTAATTTATCCTCCGGGATCCCGACACCGTCGTCCTTCACCGAGAATTCAAGTTCACAATGGCCGTTCTTTTCAGACAAGCTCCTGACGTGGACCTCGATCCCTCCCTGCAAAGTGAACTTGATCGCGTTGTTCACCAAATTCACCAGGATCTGGCGAACCCGCACCGGATCACCTTTGACGAGCGGTGGAACTTTTGGGTCCACCGACCATTTAAAACCGATATTCTTGTTTTTCGCCAGGACGTTCATCGTCTTGCAAACGCTCTCGACGATCTTCTCAATGCTGATCTCAATATACTCGATCTGGATCTTTCCGGCTTCCACGCGGGACAGGTCCAGAATATCATTCAATAAGCTTAAAAGGATATCGGCGGCGTTCTTGACGGTCTTAAGATTGTCCAGTTGTTCCTCGGTCAATTGGGTGTCCAAGGTCAGGTCGATCATCCCCATAATGGTGTTCATGGGCGTTCTCACCTCATGGGACATGTTCGCCAAAAACATGGTCTTTGCTTTGCTGGCCTCTTCAGCCGCCTTTTTCGCCTCTAAAAGCATTTTATGGGACCGCTTTTGATCTGAAACATCATGCATGATCCCGATCGCGCCCAGAATCTCGCCCTGGATATCTCTAATGACCGATAATGAGATCCCGGCGTCAAACCTGGTCCCGTTCTTGCGAATGATCTCAGCCTCCATGTCCGGAAGGAATCCTTTGCGAAAAACCCGGTCGATCTTTAATTGTTTCCAATCTTTTGATGAAAACAGCTTCTTCAGCTCAAGATTAAAAAGATCCTGCCTGTCCCTGCCGAGCATCTGCTCAGCAAAAGGGTTCCAGGCGATGATCTGCATGTCCTTGTCCGAAACGATGATCCCGACAGGAGAATTATTAAAGACAGTCTTAAAAAGTTCCTTGGAATCAGCCAGATCGCGGACCAGCTGGTATTGGCTGGAGGCGTTCTCGACCATCCCCTCGATCATACGGATCTCTCCGCGACTGTTGCGGACGCCCACGAAAGAGACCCGGCAGACAAATTTCTCTCCATCCTTTGTTTTCAGTACGATCTCATGGTCCTTAATGATCGCCGATTCCTTAAGGAGCCTGTCCATCAAGCTTTCCCACACCCGTTTAGAACTGAAGATCTTCTGCGGGTCAAGCGCAAGCATTTCATCAATGGTGTATCCCAGCATGGCCGCCAGGGATTCATTCACGAAATCAAACCGGCTCTTTTGAGCCAAATTGATCCTGAAAGCCCCCTGCGGCAAAATATTCAGAAGAGTTGAAAATGCGAATCCATCATTCATGAACATAAAAAACCTCGTTGAACTTCCTGAACATTAATTCTTTCTGAACTTCATATTCACCACTAAAGACATCAAGGCGAACCCCGTGACCATCACCGTTAAAGCCACCATGCACAACGACATCACACCCCACCAATCCTGGCCGAGGCCGTGCGGCGAGGCCCCATTAGCGATATAACCGATCACAAGAAGCGCCAACATCGTCGGGATGCCAGCCAAAAGAAAAAGGATCAACGCGCAGGTCAGGGTGATCGCCATGACCACGGCGTTATAAAAAAGCAGGTCTCCCTTAGCGATCCTGCTGGCCACGATCCCGATCCGTTTCATAACACCTTCCTTATCGCTCGAATTTTACGACGGCCTGCCACCAGCGGCTGCTGTCCCAGGACTGAAGGTCCCGCCAAAGGTCCTTTGCCGTCCTGCTTTGCAAATAGTCCGGCGCCCGTTCAAAAAAATGTTCCGCTTCGCAAAACCCCATGTCCAGATATTCCCTCGCCTGCACCAGACATTCTAAAATATCAGCGTCCCTGGCTACAAGACTTTCTTGGGTTTTCTGCGTGTCATACTCTTTACGCACTGCACTTAACGCCTTTTTCACCCTGTTGTCCAACAACGCGACCTGGTCCTCAAAAACCTTTTTTTCAGCCTGTTTGAAATCGATATAATGATGGCCCATCTTATGCAGATCATTGATCCGCGCTTCATGAATATCATTAAAAAGGCACATCGTCACGACTTTGTAGGGATCGACCCCTTCCACTAAGGCCATGTAATAGCCTATGACCGCCGTGCGGAAACAATGGTCCGCCACGCTTTCCGGGTCCTTGATCCCGGCGACCCACCAACCGCTGCGCTTCACGCGCTTTAAAAGGCCGGCTTCAGCGAAAAAATCCAATGCGCTCTGCGCTGCCGGTGCTGTTTTTTTCTGTGGCTTTTTTTTCATGACGTTCTATTTCTTTCCGTTTTTTTGAAGCATGATCTCATAACAGAACACACTCGCCGCATGCGCTGCGTTTAACGACATGCGCGGCTGTGCCATCGGCAGGGTCAGCGCCTGATCGATCAGCTTCCGGATAACAGCGCGAATGCCTTTTTGTTCCGAACCGATCACGACCCCTAAAGGAAACTGCAGTTTCGTGTCGCAGATATTCTCTCCGTCCGCCACGACAGTCCCGGCGATCCAAAAACCCTTGTCTTTGGCCTCTTCCAACGCCCTTCCCAAATTGGCGACCTTGGCGATAGGAACATAGTTTTCCCCACCGCAGGCTACACGCAGAACGGTTTCCGTCACATCCACCGAATCATGGGTCGGCAGAACGACCGCGAACCCTCCAAAGCACGCGCAGCTTCGAAGGATCCCGCCAAAATTCTGCGGATCGTTCAGCCCGTCCAGAAAGACCGGGACCAAATTCTTTTTAAGCGCCTGCTCAAGCAGATCATCATACTCCACATAAGGAAAATCCCCGACCTCTGCCAGGATCCCCTGGGTGTTGAGATTGCGCGCCAGCTTCTGGATCTTGCTCCTGGGGACAGAGCACACGGCGATCCCCGCCTTCTTGGCCTTCTTATAAACATAACCGGCATCCGCATGCCCGGTCTCTATATAGATCCTTTGAATGCTGCGCGGATCGAATTTCAAACGCTCGATCACGGGATTCTTTCCATAAAGCCTCATAAGACTATTCTCCCTGAATAATGGCATCCCTGTGGCGGACCTGCCGGTCATAACCCTCCTGGATCTCTTTCTGCTCTGCCACATATTCAGCATAAGAGATCTCGCCTGCCAGATGCCGGCTTTCAAGAGCCTCCATCTGCTCCTGATATTCCGTGAACGCCGGGTCACGCAAAACTTTAGGTGGATTTTCGATAAAGGACTGCACCGGCCTTTGCTCAAAACTGCAACCCGCCACCAGCGCGACGCACATCAAAAACAAAATATTGCATTTCATAACGTCCTCCTTTTCGCCCTTAATCACCTTGAAGGGCCGAGACGAATTTTACCACAGCCGGAAGGCTCATCCATATAATAACCAACGTCCACAAACCGATCGAGAACCAAATGCATGTGATGTCCAGAATTCCCGAAAAATATTCCTTTCTCGCGCACAGGTCCCAATACGCGCTGCGGTATCCGGCCGCTTTTTTCATTTTTCCCAGGCGCCTGAACTCCTTTTCACTGTAAAGGATATTGCCGCTTAAGATCTCATCGATCACGCGCTGATATTCCCTATTGTACGCGCATTCACGGTGATTATGGTCCTCATGCCTGGAGCGCTCGAACTTGTAAAATTTCCAGCCGCATTGGGGACAATACTTGCGGTAGGAAAGACGGCAATAGATCGTATCAAAAATATTGACGATCATCCACGGCAATATCAGCAAGGACGTCCAATCGATCGGCTGAATGAACGGCCGCCGGAACACCTTGCCCTTTAAAAAATCCTTCCGGCTGAACAGGTGCATAAAATGGAACGTGCGCGTTCGAAAATAACTGGCGACAATAAACTGCAGGCGCGTGTGCGTCGTGATCCCGCGTTCCTCAACGACCTGCTGAATGACCGGATTATACACCCCATTGAAAAATTCCAGGTTGTGCTGTTCACGCAGGTTCGTGTCTTCCTCTTCGGTCGCCATCAAAAGCGTATCACAATACAAACACCTCGTGCGCTCCTCCTCAACAAAAGTCACGGCACAACTTGGGCATCTTTTCATGCTCACGTCTCTAAACTCCTATCGACGGATCCTCAGCCCCAACAAGACCAGCGGCCGCAAGATGCTCCACCATCCGCTGATCGGTTTCATTTTTGTGTAACCCAATTCCCGCGGAGGATAGATCTTGGTAACTGGCACTTCCTTGAAACGATGTCCCAAAATAATGGCTTTATACAAAATATACGGCTCCAATTCATAGGCATCCAGCCAGTTTTGATCGATGTTGATCCGCGGATCGTCAAACATTGATAGCCGCATCGCCCGAAAACCATTGGTGCTGTCCGTCACCTTCGTCCCGGTCAAAAGGCTCATCAAAAACGGATGGAACCGGGTCGCCCATTTGCGGTAAAGAGGCATATCTCCGCCGATACGCGCCCCTCCGAGGTACCGTGACCCCTGAACGACCTCATATCCTTCCTCCAAAGGCGCCAACACAAGAGGGATCTCCTGAGGATCATCCTTGTCATTGCCGGCCATGATCACGATCGTCCGGTAACCCGCCTTCTTTGCAAAATGGATCGCTGTGCGGATCGCCGCTCCTACTCCCCGGCGGGTGTCATGACGCACGGCTGAGATCCCTTCCTGCTTAAACGAATTGATCATGGAGGTCGTCCCATCCGTTGAGCCATCATCAATGACCACATAATCCACCGCGTGACGGACCGGAGAATTCAAAAAACGCTGGATCGCGCTTTCGAGTTTTGTGAGTTCATTATAGGCGATCGGACAGACCACAACGTCATGTTTCGGCGTCATAAACCGTTTACTCCCTTAAGGCCAGGCCGTCGCCCAAGCGTTGATATGCCAGGCCACAAGCGCACTTCAATTCTTCCGGTAATTTCTGCCCGCAGCGGCAGGCAAAACCTTGAAACTTGGCGGGATTGCCCCAAACGATCATATACGGCGCCACGTCCCGCGTCACAACGCTTCCCGCCCCGATAAAGGCGTATTCGCCGACCGTCAGGCCGCAGAGCAGCGTGCAACCGCTTCCGATCGTCGCGCCCTTCTTGACACGTGTCGGCTCAAGAACCCACGGATCCTTACGATGACTGCGCGGAAAACGGTCATTAATGAATGATGTGTGCGCTCCGCAAAAGACATCATCTTCAATGGTCACGCCCTTAAACACGTAGACCCCGTTTTTCAGCGTCACATGATCCCCGACCACTGCTCCGGTTTCGACAAAACACCCATCGCAGATATTGCATCCCTCGCCGATCACGGCATCTTCCTGAATATTGGTGAACGCCCAGACCCGTGTGCCGCGGCCGATACGGGCCTTCGGATGGACCAGGGCCTTTTCATGTTGAAAAAAATCTGCCATACCTTTTATCCTTTGATCGTGACCGGAGACCCGCCCCGCCCGATCGATTCCTGAACAGCACACAAAGCACGCACGACATCAAAACCCTTTTTCGCGTCCGCGCAGTCAGGATGACGTTTTTGTTCTACGCACTCGACAAAATACTGCGCCTGCGTCTTTAAAGGCTCGCTGAAACCCACCTGCGGGATCGTGATGTCCCCTTCTTTAGAAAGCAACTGAAATTCCCCATAAGATTCATAAAAACGGGACGTGCGCTCCACGTGTTTATCATACAACTTGATCGGCCCCAGATTATCCAGGTCATCCCAGGCGATCATTTTTTTATCCCCGACGATAGTGATCTGACGGACCTTTTTCGGGTCCAGCCAGCTAACATGGATGTTGGCGATGACTTTGTTAGGATATTCCAGCGTGGCAAAAGCGACATCTTCCAAGGTCGATCCGAGATACTTCTGGCCGCAGCCGGAAACACTCAGCGGGCAGGCATTAAACAAAAAGTTAAAAATGGAAATATCATGGGGCGCCAAATCCCAAAGCGCATTGACATCATAGCGAAACGGCCCCAAATTGGTACGGATGGCATGGGCGTACTGAACGGTCCCCAGCTCTCCCGAATCGATATATTCCTTAAGCTTCAGGATCCCCTGATTAAAGACAAAAACATGCCCGACCATCAGGATCAGGCCGGCCTTTTCGGACAAATCCTTAAGCTCCAGGCATTCTTCCGGTCTCATGGCCAAAGGTTTTTCACAAAAGACGTGTTTGCCTGCCTGAAGCGCCTCTTTGGAGATCTGAAAATGCGTGTTTGTCGGAGACGCAACGCAAACCGCCTGAACATCAGGGTCTTTCAGGATATCTTTATAATTGGCCGTTGTTTTTATCTGCGGAAAGAGGCTGCGGATCTTTCCAAGCCGGTCCTGATCAAGGTCCGCGCACATTATTGCTTGAGAATTCTGCAGCTGATTGAAAATACGGATATGATTCGGCCCCCAGTGGCCACAACCAATAATACCTATTGAAACCACGCTTTCTCCCTTCTTAAAAGACAAGCGGATTATCTATTTTAAAGTATAATCATTATACTTATTTATATATTAAAACAAAAGTCTTTTATTGGGATTTTGGAAAAAAGCAGAGTCTTCGCTGACAGAAAATCAATCTTGTGTTACAATAAAAAAAATTCAGAAAGAAAAAAGCTGCATGTTCAAAAAAATAATTAAAATCTCACTTTTCCTGTGTTTTTTTGCCGCGTTAATAGTCAATTTGATCAAAAGCCATCAGGAAATTTCAACTCTTTATAAAAAATATGGCAGCGGTGCCAGCCAATTTCTGGGGCATAAATTCTCCGGTCTGACCCCATTTCTTGAAAACTCTCAAAGGATCGGATACCTCACAGACCTGAGCCTGGATGATCGCATAGCGGCAGCTGAATTCGCTCAGGCCCAGTATGTTCTGGCACCCATAATCCTGGAATTCGGAAACCCCAACCTGAAATTCGTGCTTGTCAACGGCTCTTCTTTGAACCGTTCGCTTCAATTGGTCAAAGACCAGCAGCTCCAGGCACTTAAAAAGAATACCTTTAATATCCTGTTAACCCACAACCCCAAAGTCCCATGATCAAAAATCTTCTCCCCTACATTCTTTCTTTCGCCCTGGGAACACTGATCCTGAACCTTGTTTTAAACGGCACGCGATTCCGGATGTTCATCAGGTTCGTTCTTGCGTGGGGACTGGGCCTTGGATTAAGCAGTATGATCGCCTTCAGCAGCTTCTGGATATTCAATATGTATTCCCGAATATACGCTTTGTTCTTTCATCTTGTCTTGATCTTTCTTTTGGGATTCCATCAGATCGTCATTCAAAACAAACGGCCTTCCCCCATTAAAAGGGCGGAGCTTCCTGAAACAGGGATTTTCATCCTTCTTCTTTTATCGGTCGGGACTCTGAGCTATATTTATGGCCATTTTTATCCTTTTGGCGGATGGGATGCCTGGCAGGTCTGGAATTTCAAGGCGAAATTCCTTTTTGAATCGACCGGGCAATGGAGAAACCTCTTCGACCCTGTCCTGTGGCGGTCCAGCCCCCACTATCCTTTGCTGCTTCCTTTGATCAATGTCTGGGCGTGGACATTCGCAGAACAGACGGGAGCGGCCGGTCCATTCATGACATCCATTCTTTTTAATCTCCTCACCGCTGCTATTATTTTCGCGGCCCTTTACGAGTTGACCGGATCAAAATGGGCCGTTGCCGCCGCCATCCTCCCGTTTCTCAATGCACACTACATGATTCTCGCTACCGCTCAATATTGCGATCACGTACTGGGATTCTTTCTTTGCTGCGCGATCATTTCATTCACCCTTGCCATGAACAACGGGCGTTCCGCTCTTTTCGGTTTGACCGGTGCTTTCTTGGGATTTTTAAGCTTCACAAAACCGGAAGGGACGATCGCGGCCGGATTAAGTTTGATGCTTTTTCTTGCCATGGTCTTTTTCCAAAAACGCGGCTGGAAATCTGCCTGCTGGCTTATGGGGGCCACGTTGGTGTTCCTAATCCCGACACTGATCTTCAAGCTGCTCCTCTCTCCCGGAAATCAAACCTTTATCAATGGCCTTGCCTCGGCGGCAAAGCCCTCCTCTTGGCAACGCCTGCAGATCATCGTCCGCTACTCCGGCATGGAACTCGCGCACGAAAAATGGGCCGGCCTGTGGCTCGTCCTCCTGGCAGGGTTCTTTGTTGAGATCCGGGCATGTTTTCAGAAACAGTTCATTCCCCTGGCCGCGTTCCTGATATTGTATTTGGGGATCGTCTTGGCCTACTACTGGATAAATACCTATTTTGAGATCACCTGGTGGTTATCGGTCACATTGGGAAGGATCTTGATATCTCTTCTTCCGGCGTTCCTGATCTGGATCGCAGCCTCGAACATTCCGCGTAAACAATGAATCCCTCTCATCTTTTGCGCAGGACCGCCCTTCGAAAAAACAGCCACGCGTAATAGAACAGATACCGCTTTTTGATCGCCGGGCTGGTGAACAGCCGTAAGATGCGCGCCGGACGCAGGTAGAAGGCCATAAAAAACTTGCGCTGATAGGACAAAAGTTCTTTGTCTGAAACATCGCTCACGTTGATCCGCGTGTTATGAAAATCAATGCTGCTGTATTCATCCGGCACCTCTCTGCCCAAAGCCTTCACCATCGAGAAAAGCTCCGTGTCCGGAAAGACATTGACGATAAAAAAATCAGCCGTGTGCAGTTTTGTGTTTTTGATGAAATCAAGGGTCAGGTCAAGATCTTTCTTGGTCTCCGTCGGAAAGCCCAGCATAAAAAAACCATGGGCGTGGATCCCGACCTTCACGGCGGCAGCGATCGCCTCTTGAAGCCTGCTGAGATTGGCGTTCTTCTTGATCAGCTTCTGGATCCGTTCGGAACCTGTCTCCGGCGCGAAACTGATCTCGGTGGTGCCGGCCGCCTTCAATTTCTTTAAGGTCTCCTCATCAAGGATGTCGCCGCGCAGGCCGTTGGGAAAGCACATATGGACCTTCATGCCGGCGCCCATGATCATGTCACAAAGCTGATGGACCCTTTTTTTGTCCAGATTAAAACAGTCATCAATGAACTCGAACTCACAGATCCCGTAATCTTCGTAAAGAACCTTTAATTCTTTAAAAACATTCTCAGCAGAACGTGCCCGGAAACGCTTTCCCATGATGTTGTGACAATACACGCAACTGTAGGGGCACCCCCGGGAAGTCATCACCGGCATAAATGGCACTCCGGCGACCGGTGAAAATCTCATGAACCTCGGCAGATTAAAATATGTTTTCAGGTCCACCATATCCCAACTGGGGAACAAAAGCCCGTCCAGATCCTCCATGAACGGGCGCGCAGTATTCATAACGGGATGACCCTCCTTGCGGTAAGCGATGCCCCGGATATGTTGAAGGTCGGCTTTCGTGACAATGGCCTCAACAAGCTCCGGGAATGTTTCCTCCCCTTCGCCCAGCACAAGATAATCCAGGTCGGGATTGGTAAGCAGGCGCTCCCGGGCGCTGTTGACATAAGGGCCTCCGACAATGACCGGACAGTCGGCTCGCCACTCCTTGATCTTACGGACCGTCTTGTTCAAAATGCTTTCCTCCAACGACAAGCTGCTGATCCCGATGATGTCCGGCCCAAAATCTTTCACGTGCTGCAGGGCTTCTTCCGGCGACATCAGAGTTGTCCGCATGTCCAGGATCTTCAACTGATGGGCATTGTTTTTCCGCAAATAGGATGCTAAATATAACAGCCCCAGCGGAGGAGCCCCGTAAGGATAATCCTGATCCTCCATGCGCGTCCTGATCAAAAGTATTTTTGCCATAAAACCCTCTTTTATATCTCGAAATTACAGATCCCTCATTTCAGCGATTAAATGATCCGCCACGCAAGATACTGCTCCCGCCTTCGGACCGCCCTCGTCTTCCGGGAACGATCCTTTTACAAAAAAAACGGCAAGGCCAATATATGTTCAGCCTCGCCGTTTTAAGAACGCGATCAACAAAATTTACGGACGTTCGATCTTCAGGATTTTATACTTCAATTTTCCGGCGGGGACTTCAAGCTCGACTTCCTGACCCACAGCCTTTCCCATCAAGCCTTTACCGATCGGAGACAGCATCGAAAGCTTGTTGGCCTCAAAATCCGCCTCTTCGGGCGAGACCAGCATATACTGGACTTCTTCGGAAGATTTCACGTCCAGCAGTGTCACCCGCGCGCCGATATAGATCTTATCGGCAGGAATATTCAAGTCCTCGATGATCCTCACGTTGGATAATTTTCCCTCGAGCTCGGCGATGCGCGCTTCACAATGCCCCTGAGCCTCCTTAGCGGCGTCATATTCAGCGTTCTCCGAAAGGTCCCCCTGAAGACGGGCCTCTCCGATCGCCTTTGATATTTCGCGCCGCTTCGTGTTCTTAAGATACTCCAGCTCTTTGCGAAGCTTCTCAAATCCGCCGCGAGTTAAATAGATTTCAGCCATCGCTTGCCCTCCGCAGGTCCGCTGCCTACATCTGATTTAACGCTTCGGACAAAAGCGGGATCACCTGCTCGGCTTCTTCCCGGTTGAGACGGCCCAATTTCGCAAAGCGCCACTCATCCGCCTGGTTCTTATTCTCACGGGAGATCTGCAGTTTCTTTTCCCCCCCGTTGTATTGAAAAACTCCGACTGTAATACGCGTTCCGTCAAATTCTTTGACCTGTTTGAATAACGCCACATCTAATGATGGATCGTAAGGCATGTCAACTCCTCCCTTTCTTAAAGTGTCCTCACTAAAACCCCATCGGCATCGAAGATGCCATTTTCTGCGCCGCGACCGTCTGCGCCTTCTTGACAGCTGCGTTCATGCTCCTGAGCAGGTCCTTCTGGAACTGCTCCTTCCGTTCCGGCTTTAACAGATTTTCATCCAGCGTGATCGATTTAAAGGTCTGAGAACCCGTCATCTGGACCTTGATCCCCGGCACGTCACAGACCTCAACCGTGATCGCATCCAATTCTTTTTTGATACGGTCAGCCTGCTTTTTCATTTCCATAAGTTGCTTCATTTGACCCAACATATCCAACTCCTTTTACACATCCTTGTTCCATATAACTGCTAAGCATATATAACGTAAAATTTTTTGCTTTGCAAGCCTTATCTCAGAGATGTCTTAACTGGACCGCGAGGTCCAGAAGGCTCTGCACCACGAATTTTTGCGCAAAAAGAATGACCAGAAACGCGACGATCGGCGAAACGTCCACCGGGCTTAACGGCAGCCGTTGACGGATCGGAAGCAACACGGGCTCCGTGACCCGATAAAGGAACTGAACGATCGGATTATACGGGTCAGGGTTCACCCAGGACAGGAGAGCCCGCAGCAAGATCAACCACACCCCGATCTGCAAGACCATATTCAGGACCTCCGCGAAAGCCGAAAGAAAATTAGCCAGGATGAACATTTTTCTTCCCCTTTTTTAAAACCCTTCGATCAAAACACTTTGAATAAATTTCCGTCTATAACACGCTGCTCGATCCGTTGCAACAAACGGTTCGTTGTGCGCCCAACGTTCTCGACTTCTTCAACCACGGCCTCGATCCTTTCAGCGGTATGGGATAACGCGTCGGCCGTGTTGCCGAACGTCTCCGCAAGATCTCCTGCCTCGATCGGGTCCTGTCCGATAAATGGATGGCTCAGGTCTTCCAGATAAACATCAGGGCTCGTTGTGATCTCCACGATCTTCTGCCCCAGAACACCTTCGGTGTCAACCGCGATATCCACCGTCTTATGGACCTGCTCTTTGTATTTCGTAAAGATCTGAACCACGACCTTCACGCCGCGCCCGAGGACCTCTTCATCCAGAAATTCGATATCATGGACCGTTCCGACCGTGACCCCCGATAAGCGCACCGGCGCCCCGACCATCAAGCCTCCGACCTTACGGAACAGAACGTTCATTTTAAACTTTGGCTCCGTGAATCCTTTTTCCAGGCCGATCGTAAAAACAACCCCCACGATCAAAGCAATGGAAAAGAACAGAAAAACTCCGGCAATGATCCGCTTAACATGGTCCTTTTGATTCATATTTCCTCCTCAACAATCTCATTCTCAGGAATACTGATCTGTTAAAAATTCTTGAAGGAACGAATCTTTCGATTCCTTCAAATCACGCGGGCTTCCCTCGATCCGGATCTTTCCGTTCTTAAGCAATACCAGCCGATCGGCGATCCGAAAGGCGTTCATCATATCATGTGAGGTGATGACCATCGTGCTTTTGAACCGTCTCGAAACCTCTTTGATCAAATCCGAGATCTCCCGGCTCTTGATCGGGTCCAAACCCGATGTCGGCTCGTCGCAGAGAACGATCTTGGATCCCAGCACGACCGCCCGGGCAAGCGCGGCACGCTTGCGCATCCCGCCGCTCAATTCCGACGGAAGTTTGGTCTTGGCGCTCGAAAGCCCGACCATTTCCAAAAGCTCATGCACTTTTTGATACGCCTCTTTTTCTGAAATTTTTGTATGCTCCAACAATGGAAACGCCACATTTTCCTCAACGCTCATAAAATCATACAAGGCTCCGTCCTGAAAAAGATATCCGATATCCCTTCGGACCTTCAAAAGCTTTGATTCAGGAAGCACGGTAATATCAACGTCTTTAATAAAGACCTTTCCCTGGTCCGGCACTTCCAATCCGATCAAATGCCTTAAAAGAACGCTTTTCCCCGAGCCGCTTTCCCCCAGGATGACCAGGATCTCCCCGTCCTTGACCTGAAGGTCGACTTCATCAAGCACTCGCTGCTTAGCAAAAGATTTTACAAGCCCTTCAACGCGGATCATGTTGAACCTTATACATTCTGAATTTATGACGCCCGAATTTTGTGTATAAACGATGGAACGGCTTAACATCGGCCTTTGCCGTAAAAAATTGAACCCCTTTATACTCTCCCCTCAGAACAACCTCGGAATCCAGCAGCACATCGACCCCGTCCTGCGGATACCACCACTGACCGTCAAACTCGATCGGCTCGCCCTCCACGATCCAAGCGGCCTCCTCAAGCGCGACCGGATATTTCGCCATATTCCCTTCATTCTGCTGCACGGATGAACACCCGGCGCCGATCAGGCACAGCAGAAGACATGCCCCCATCAATAGGTGATAGAATTTCAGCATCGTCTGGCCCTCCTTTATCCCCAGAACGTTAAAATGATCTTTGTTAAGACCGTATTGGAAATAACCACAATAATATACGAAAGTGCAACCGCCCTCGTCGTAAAACGTCCGACGCCCAGCGATCCCCCCTTGGTATAGAACCCTTCAAAACAGCAAACCCACGCAATGAATACAGCAAAAAACAATGTCTTGATGAAGCCGCTGAAAAAATCCACGAAGCGGATCGCCGTTAATGTCTGCTGGATATAAGACGCCCCGGGGACCCCCGCATCGAAGACCCCAATGGTATACCCTCCAAAAATACCGAACAGCTCAGAAAGCACGACAAGCCCCGGCAGGACCAAAAAACAGGCGATCATTCTCGGGACCACCAAAAATTCAACGGGATCTACACCCAGTGTCCGGGTCGCCAGGATCTGATCATTGACATTCATGCTCCCTAATTCAGCGGCCATGCGGGCCCCGGCTTTGCCTGAAAAGATAAAAGACGTGAAGACCGGGGACAGCTCCCGCACTAAAGACAGCGCCACAAGATGCGCCACGTATTCCCTGGCCCCGAACTGGGTCAGCATCACGTAACCTTGCAGTCCCAAGACCGCGCCCGTGGCGAACGATGTCATGGCCACAATGATCGCCGTCTCAACCCCCTGTTCATAGATCTCTTTAAAAACATCCTTCCAGCGGACCCTTCCGGAAAAAATGCACCCCACGCTGCGCAAAAAAAATATCACCGACAGCCCGGCGCGCTCAAATATATGAAGAACTGAATTTATGACCATATCGCCCTCTCTGCTTACGGATTGCCCCCGAACCAATGCCGTTCCAGCTCCCGATTGATCCTCGCCTCATCCGCCCTCGAAAGATGTTTCAGCTCCGGGCCAGGCGCCCTCCGCCGACCGTCATGCCCCCCTTTTCCCATCTTAAAAAACTCATCCACGCCCTTCACCTCAGCGCCGAGCTTCCTCACATAGCATTGGATCTCCCGGTCATCACTGACCACGACCAAACTTTTGGGATGCCTGTGATCCTCAATCTGACGCTTGATCCATTCATCCGCTGAAATCCCGCTGGTGAAAACGACTCTCGAATGCAATGACGGCTGCTGTATCCCCCAAACATCATCCTGCCCGTCAAAAACGACCGTCACCTCATTGCGCGCGCTGCCTTGCGGGCAGAAACGGTCGATCATGCTCAACAAAGCTTCGCGTCCCGCCTGAAGCTTCAGGTCCGCCAGCGCCTCCAAGCGCTTGATCACATTATACCCATCGATAATATAATGACATGCCATAACTCACCGCGACCGGGTCACCAAAAAAATAAAATACCCGGCCACTCCCATGATCACCATGAACACAAAATCCAAAAGCCCGATGCTCACGCCGATCCCGCGCGCCACGCCGATCCCGGCCAGCAGATATTCAAGCCCCGCCTCCCTGAACCCAAGGCCACCAATGGAAGGAAGCGAAGAGGCCACGCAGGTCATCGGCGTAAAAATCAGCAAATAAAAAAACATCACCTCTTGATGCAGCCCCTTGGCCAAAGACCAGAACACGACCGCCAGCAAAACCTGCGCGACGCAGGACAAGGCGATCGCTTTATAAAGAACATGTTTGCGTTCCTTCAAAAGAGCGATGTCATAATGCATCTGCATCAGCTTATCACGGAACCCCGGCCAGAACACGAACATGCGGCAGCACACACTGTATAATCCTTCATGAAAAAGGATCGCCCCCAGGGTGAACAACCCCGCCGCCATGATCGCGATCGCCGTCAAGACCAAGGGCCCCTCAATAAAATGCGATCCGAGAAGGAATGCCGCCAACGCCAGGATGACCATCCCGGCAAACCCGCTCAAACGGTCCAAAAGGATCGAAGCTACAACTTTCTGCTTATCATCCCGACGAGCGCATAAGCCCGCCGCCTTAATGATGTCCCCTCCGATCGCGCTCGGGAGAAACAAATTCCCGAACAACCCTATGAAAAAGAACCTCACAACATTGACAAGCGGGATCTCAAGGTCCAGCCCCCGGATAACGACCAGCCACCTGAGGATCAAGACCCCATGGATCGCGATAAACAAAAACAGCGCATAACCGACATACTCCAGCCGCGCCTCTTTTAAAAGGCGCAGCGTCTCCTCCATATCAATACGGCTGAACAAAAACATCAAAAGCGCGGCACTGACCGCAAACCGCAGACAAAATGATATCAGCCCTTTGGATTTATCCGTCATACTCACCTGTCGCCTCAGGACCATCCACAACGGACCTGTAGGCATGCTCAGCAATGAATGAACTGCGCACCAACGGCGCACTAAACACATGCTTAAAACCCAGCCTCAAGGCCTGCCGCCTGTATTCCTCGAACCGGAACGGCGGAACAAATTCCCGGACTGGAACATGGCGTTCGCTCTTGGACGGGGCCAAATATTGACCGATCGTTAAAAGATCGCATCCCGTTTCCCGGACATCTCTCATCAGCTCAAAAACTTCAGAGTCACTTTCCCCGAACCCGAGCATAAACCCGGATTTTGTTAAGACCTGCGCATCCTTTTCCTTTATGAACCTCAAGACCTTCAAAGAACGCTGATAATCCGCCTGGGGTCGGATCCTGGCATAAAATGACGCCGGCATTTCCATATTATGTCCCAAGACATCCGCACCTGCGTCAATCACCATCTGAAGACAATCTTCGCGGCCGGCGAAATCCGGGATCAGCAATTCAATCTTCAAATCCGGTACACGCTGCCTTAACACCTTGACCGTCCTGGCAAACTGTGACGCCCCTTGATCGGACAGATCATCGCGCGTAACAGAGGTGATCACCGCATAGCGGAGACCCATTTGTTCTACCGCATCCGCCACTCGCATGGGCTCCGCCTCGTCAACAACTCCTTGAGGATGACCGGAAGAAACAGCACAGAACCGGCAGCCCCGCGTGCAAACCTCTCCCAGAATCATGAGCGTTGCCACTCCCTGACCCCAGCACTCTCCCATATTCGGGCAGCGCGCGCTTTCGCAAACCGTATGAAGGCAGTTGCCGTGGATCAAAGACCGCATGCTGTGAAGCCTGCGGACATCTGGAAGGCGTTGCTTAAACCAAGCCGGCAATCCAGCAGCGGAAGCAACTCTGTTTGTCAATACAGGCCCTGTTTGATTGACCATGAACGATCCATTATTGATCTGGTGATTGCGAAAAATACGCTTTAATTTTTTCCTGAAGTTGCGGATCAGCATAATCGATGATCAACTTGCCGATCAAATGGTCCCGCTCATGCTGAATGGCCCTTGCCAAAAGGCCAGAACATTCAAGGACCTTCTTTTCATTATTTGCATCCAAATATTCGACCGTGATCGTCTCCGGCCTTTCGATCTCAACAACTCCGCCGGGAACGCTTAAACACCCTTCCTCCATGACGGCAGACCCTTTGGCCTCTATGATCACCGGATTAGCGAGCGCGATCGGATTGTCCCCAGTGTCCACGACGATCAGTTGCTTGTTCACCCCGACCTGGGGCGCAGCCAACCCAACCCCTTTTTCAGCATACATGGTCTTGAACATCTCCGCGATCAAGATCCTCTCGGCAACCCCGACCTGCTCGACAGGCTCAGAGACCTTTCGCAAGCATTCATCACCATACGTCCGTAATTTTAAAACCGTTGCTTTCATAGGATGTGCCGGCTGGTCGTGTTTTTTTTGATCGCATTATTTTCGTCCAAATGAACGATCCGGGTCTGAAAATCTTTCGCTTCCTCAGGCGACATAAGCGCATAACTCAAAATAATGATCCGGTCCCCCACGGCTCCGCTACGGGCCGCCGGCCCGTTTAAGCACATGACCCCGGAGCCCGCCTTACCGGCGATCGCATAAGTTTCGATACGGGAACCGTTGTTGATGTTCAGAACTTCGACTTTCTCCCCAGGCAGGATCCCGACCGCGTCCAAAAGCGTCCGATCGATCGTGATGCTCCCTTCGTAAAATAACTCTGCCTGAGTGATACACCCATAAGCAATCTTGGATTTGCAATACGTTATGAACATAACCTTTCCGCTCTTTCTTTAAAGATACGCATTGATCTTTTCAAGCAATTGGTCTTTCGGCATAACCCCTACCAACTGCTCAACTACCGCTCCATCCTTAAAAATCAACAGGTTGGGAATGGACATAATATTGAATTTCGCGGCCAACTCCTGAGCCTGGTCCACATCGATCTTGACGATCTTGGCTTTCCCCTGAAGTTCATCAGCGATCTGATCCACGATCGGGGAAAGCATTTTGCATGGTCCACACCATTCCGCGTAAAAATCAACCAAGACAGGAACCGCAGAATGTACGACCTGAGAGTCAAAATCCGAAGATTTTAAATGAATTGCAGGCATAATAACCTCCTATTGAATGTGTTTTAGCGTTTTAATTGTTTATTAATAAATAATTTATGAATATATACTTATACTAGGAGGGTTATTATAACGCCAGGTTTATTATCAGGCAAGAGAAAGATTCTTCAATCTTCAAAAAGCTTATCAAGGCTTAAAGGCATGGTGTCTTGGGATCGTGTATAGAGGACCCAGCCGCTGGAGATCAAAATAAGGTCTAAAATAAAGGTCACATACAATGGAAAATGCAGCAATTCTCCAAAACAGCCACAATTCGAAAGCGGGAGCTTACGAAGCAAAGCCTGCCCAACGGCAACCGCGAACATGGCCGACAGCCCCATAACAGCTAACGCTGACTGTTTTCTCCATAAACCGAGGACTAAAAAAACCCCTAAAAACAGCTCAAACCAAGGCAAGATCAAAGCCGCCAGCTGTTCCAAGAAAGCATGATGAAGGACCTGATAGCTCTGGATCACATAAATGATATTTTCGGTTGAACTAAATAGCTTTTCCAATCCGGATACGATAAATACCACTCCGACCAAAATCCTTAACACAATGTATTTCTTGGTATTTAATGCCTTCACGTCAACGGGTCTCCATAATCTGATAGATCTTTTTTTCCAGTTCAGCCGTGCCCACCACCACACTGCCGTTGATCACATAGGTCGGAGTTGCCTTGACCCCCAAAGCATCTCCTTTGAATTTTGAACGGCTGATCTCCTTTTTGATCGATTCATCTTTCAAACATGCGTCCAACCTGTTTAGATCAAGCCCGATTTCTTGGGCAATGAGCCGAAAAAGGGGCGCTGGGTCAAGCATAGAAACCCATTGATATTGACGTTCAAAAATCAGACGATGCGCTTCCCAGAATTTTCCTTGCCGCAAGGCGCACTCTGCGAACTGAAAACTGATCGGGCCCGAAGGGCCTTTATGAAGCGGAAAATACTCTACTTCCAGGGCGATTTTTTGGGGATGTCTTGCCATAAAATCATCAAGCCATTTGCTTCCCCGGCCGCACGGGCCGCAGTGATAATCGATGAATTCAACGATTCTGATAGGAGCAGACTCCGGACCGGCCTTCCGGCTACTGGGGGCGCCATTGAGGGCTGTCTGTTTTTGTTTCAGACGGAACAATTTGACGCCTTGAACAGTGCCAACACCGATCACAAGGATCAATGCGGTTACAAAATATTTAAAAATTAATTTTTTGTTCATATATCCTTATCCGCTTATAGTCCATCTTACCCCGTTCAAGGTCTTTGTCAAGACTGCAGCTTAAGTTCTTAAATAGAAAACGGCCGCCGTTCTCAAGAACGGCAGCCGTTTTTAACGATCTTAGGCCTTCTGATCAATTACTGAGTTATGTAATACGGACTGATCGTCTTCTTATTCCCGATATTATTATCAATAAACTCATAGGCATCGACATCCAGCCGGATATCATCAAAAGCGGCCTGATCGATCGGCGTCAATGGATGATACGCGTAAAGACCGATCGTGGTCGCCGGATCAAAGCTCAAAAACTGACTGGGTGAAAGGACTTCATAATAAACCCTAAAATCATCGATCAGGCTGTCTGGATAAAGCTCTCCCGCCGGACCAGGACCCGGGCCGGGCCCCGCAATAACGAACGGTCCCAAACTCGATTGATCTGATTCGGCAGAAGCCAGCTCATCGACGGTCTTGACATGGAACCACCAATTATTTCCTTCGGCCAGCGCCGGAGACGTTGTCGCAAAAACCCACTCGCCTAATTCGTTTAAGAACTGACTATAGGGATCAGCCGCCGTATCGGCAGACGCTGACGCATCATCGATCCAAAGATACGAAAAAGAATGGGGAGAACCCACATCGATCTCTTCACCTGTCCCCGCTCCCCCGACAGCGCCATTAGGAGCTGACATCAGGATCCTGTGCGCGACGATATCATAATCTCCCGGAGCCATACCGAGGTCCCCATCCAAAACAGAGCCTGCCTGAGAGAGCACGCTCACAGACCCGGTCCCGGCATCGACCAGGGCCAGTTCAATATCTCCCACAGCGTTCATATCAACATCGCCGCCGTTTGTTTCTACCGTTGTTCCAGCGTCCATCACGTATTGACCGCCGGATATCAGCTGAACATGGCCATTCTCCCGGCCTTCGGCATCACCCACCTGCCAGGTCATATCGATCGTATCATCCTCCGACGCGACGTTGATCTGATGGGACGGGCTGTCAAGATTCACCGGCTGCGGAAGATCAGCGGCTTCCTCTGCGGCCATGACAAGAATATCCCCGCCAGCGTGCTGCAAAAGATCACCCTCAGTTTCAATAGTAATGTTGCCCTGATCAGAAACAACATCGGCGTAAATATCAAAATCGCCGTTGACGAAAATATCAACTTCCCCCTCTTCCGCTTCATTAACGACCCCCTCCAAACCAGCGACCCCGGCATTGAGTCCGCTCAAAGAGCTCAGGTCAGAGGTCGAAACATCCTGATCAACAAAGATCTTCAAGTCGCCGGAATCCCTGTTCTCAGCAGCAAAACTGTCCACCAAAACCTGAAGGCCTTCATTGGGCCCTGTTCCGTATATTCCCTGGGATGCCGACGCGATCAAATTCTGCGCTTCAACGGCATAAAGATCCGCCAACTGCTCAATAACACCCTCGTCCGCCGTCAAAAAAACATTCCGCCCTTTGATCGTGGAACCAGAGCCTTCGCTACCTTCGCTCTCTTCCGTTCCCAAAAAAATGCTCTGACCGGCAAAGATATCCACATCCCCTCCAGAGTGAATGACCGCGTCATTGGCAATCACATAATCTTCTGCGGCATATCCACGAAAGATATTGTTTCCGGTATTCACCGAACTTCCTTCTTCATGGGTCACATGCCCCTCATCAGACTGAACCTCGACTTTGCCGCCGTTGACCTGTCCACCGACTGAAATATCCTTGTTTGCTAAAAGCGCGATCTGCCCGTCCATGGTCCTTAACGTTTTCGCTTCTATAATACCGGAAGTGTTGATCGCCTGATCAAAAACACCATCCACGATCTCCGCCGTCAGAACGATCCGGCTTCCGATCGTGCGCCCCCCGCCGGCCTCAAGCGTTCCCGTATTCTCGACCGCCACCTGACTATCTTCCGGGTTAACGCTCGTCTCCTGATCAATCGCCACCTGGATCAATCCCTCAGCGTCAAGGCTCAGCGTCACCAGCTCTCCTGATGCCAGCGCGATACTAGCAAGATTGGCCACGATCTGACCTTCATTTTTAACATAAGCCCCTAACAATACAGCGTAACCGCCCGGTTTGTTGATATTGATCTTTCCGTAATTGATCACTGAACCGCCTGTCCCTGAAAAGATCAGGTCTTCATTCAAAAAATCCGTGTTCGAAATATCCAAGGTCGAAGCAATAAGCCCCGCTGTATCGATCCGGGAGTCAGAACCGAATATGATCCCATTCGGGTTGATCAAAAAGATCCGGCCATTAGCGTTGAGAGAACCCAGGATGCTGGATGGATCCACACCAATGACGCGGTTAAGGGCGACGCTCGAGCTGTTAGGCTGCTGAAAACGGACCGTCTCCAGCGCACCGATAGAAAAACTGTTATATTCAATGATCGCCCGGTCGGTCGTTTGGTTGATGACCATATTATTTCCAGAAGTAACGAACGAAGCTCCCCCATGGATAACATCCTCTCCCTGAGGTAATGCCAGGGCCTGTCCTGGAACGCCAAAAACAAGCAAAAAAACGATAAAAATTCTCAAAATTTTATTAATAATCGCCATTTTCCCATCTCCTTTGGAATCTTTATATCAAGTCAGCAAATAGTATTCCATGCAATGCATTTTATTATTGAAGGATCACAAATTATTGAAAACAAGAGTGTTAAACAAATAAAAAACCCTGAAAATCTTGTTCTTTTCAGGGTGAAATCCTTAAATACTATAAAATGTTTAAAAAGGTCAACACTGAACAAAGGCTTCTCTCATTTATCCATTACGAAACGCTCTCCGGGAAAGTTAAGCGGAATGTCGACCCCTTTCCGACCTCACTATCAACCTTGATCGTTCCTTTATATCGTTCCAGAATCATAAAGGCCGTGCTTAAACCCAAACCGGTCCCGACCCCGGGGTCCTTGGTAGTGAAAAAAGGATCAAAGATCTTTGCAAGGATCTCATCAGAAATGCCCTGGCCGGTATCGGAGATCTCAATGACGATATTGCTTTTAACACCGGTCCTTTTGCGTGCCGTGCGCGTGACCACAACACCCTTTGACGCGATCGCATCGACAGCGTTACTGAAAATATTAAAAAAGACCTGCTGAAGCAAAACCTCATTACCCCGGACCATTAACGCGTCTTTTTCATATTCATGAATGAAATCAATATTTTTTTCCTTGGCCTTGCTCTTGACCAATAGCTCGGCGCCTTCCAGCGTCTTATGAAGATCCACCTCTTCCTCATCGCCGCTGGAAAGACGGGAAAATTTCAGGAGCTCCAGCACGACCCGGTTAGCACGGTCAGCAGCCTCCTTGATCATCCTGAGTTTGTTCTGAAAACGCTGATCCTCAGCGGCGATCTTGTTTAAGGCCAGCCCTTCTGCGGCTAATAAAATGATCGCCAAAGGATTTTTGACCTCATGGGCCACGCCGGCAGCCAGCTGCCCGATCGCCTGCATCTTTTGATTCTGGCGCAGCTGGCTTTCCATATCCAGACGGTCCGTGATATCTTCAAGGATCCCGAATAAGATGGTCGCTTTGCCTTCTGCATTATAAATAGGGATCTTGACCGTATAAGCGTGCCGCTCACCGAAGACCGTGCGGATGGTGGCATTGGAACTTTCCCTGATCGCATGGGATCCGATGACCTTTTCATCATCCCTCCGATAAAAATCCGCAACGGACTGCTCGAACAGATCATGATCGTTTTTACCGAGGACCTTGTGCCGCTTCAGGCCAAAAAGCCTCTCCATTTCCTTATTCCACATAATAAAACGGTAATCATCCTGAACATCCTTGGCATAAACGGCCAGGGGCATGTTTTCGATCAAGGTCGTCAAGAGTTCCTTCTGGTAGCGCAGGGCGTCTTCGCCCTTCTTCATTTCGGTGATATCCTGCAGCGTCCCTGTGCAACGAATCCTTTTTTTCTGCTCATCATAAACCGTATGGCATTTGGCTTGAACATAACGCACCTCGCCGCTGGAACGTAAAATGCGGAAGACCGTCTCTTCAGCGGTCCTGTTCTGCATGGAATGCGTCAGGACAACATCAACCTGCGCCCTGTCGTCAGGATGAACAAACTTCAGAAACTCGTCATACGTCCTCACCGGACGGACTGGATCAGTCCCAAAGATCTCCGCCACAATATCCGAGCGGAAAAGGGATCTTCGCTCCGGATCGATCTCCCAATGTCCCAACCGGGCGACCTGCTGGGCCTCTTGCAGCTTAGAGGCCTGCTCCTTCAGCTCATCTTCAAAACGTTTGATCTCAGAAATATCGGACATCGTCGTTCCGATGGCCTCGACTTTCCCATGGTCATCATAAATGGGGATCAGGACCTGCACCACCGGGATCATCAAACCGTCCTTGCGCACCAACACGGATTCCGCCGACCATGTCCCCGCTTCGATAGCCTTAGGAATGCCGACCGATTCGATCTGCTCCACAACGCTTTTGGGATGACATTGCCTCCATGTCATGCGGTCCAAAACTTCGCCCGCTCCGCTCATGCCCAGCATGCGGGCTCCGGCATCATTAATATAAATGATCTGGCCTTCCATGTTGCTGATCGAAACATAATCGCTTGTATTGTTCATCACAGCCGTCAAGCGGTTCAACGAACGCAACAGACGCTCTTTCTCCGCTTCCGCATTCTTCCGCACGGTAATATCCTGATGCAGCCCAACCATTCTCAAAGGCTGTCCCGCGGCGTCCCGTTCGATGATCTGTCCGCGGTCAAGGATCCAGCGCCAGCTTCCGTCCTTGGTCCGGACCCTGTACTCCGAAACATAATACGCTCTGCGCCCCTGCAAATAATCATAAATGGTCTTCTCTGCGGCCTCTTTGTCTTCCGGATGAAGAAGCGACATCCAAGTTTCAATATCCTCTTTCAACTCGTTCTTGTTAAATCCAAGCATCCTCCACCAGATGTCGTTAAAAAACATCTTACCCGAGCGGATGTCCCAATCGAACATTCCCAGATAGGCCCCACGCACCGCCATATCAAGCAACCGGCGGTTCTCCTCGACCTCCTGACGCGCACGCTTTTGCTCCGTTTCATCGACCCCCACGCAGAGGATCTCAGAAAGAGCGCCTTTATCATCAAAGATCCCCCGGTTGGACCAGGACATCCATACAAGCGTTCCGTCTTTTTTGATATTCTCGTTCTCTCTGAAATGAAAGTCGCTCTTCTGGTTGGCGATCTGATTGATAACAAGGACCAGGTTGTCCTCGTTCATCGCGGAAGGCGATATGATCGTGCCGATCACGCTCTTTCCAAGGATCTCTTTCTCCGTATAGCCAAAAAACTTCTGCGCGAATTCATTGAAAAACGTGATCCTCCCCTTGGCGTCCATGCGGATGATCGCGCTATTGGCGTTCTGGATCAACTGCCGGTAACGGGACTCCTGCTGCTGGGATGAGATCAGTTCACGCTTGTGCTCCGTGATATCCCGCACTACCCCGATGCTGTTCCACCGTCCGCCACGGCCGCTGGTACGGTTGAATGCCTGAAGTTCGATCCATCGGTCGTGCCGGTTAGGCTGCTGGACCCTGAATTCAGTTTTCAGGTCGGCTTTCTGCCGGGAAAAATGTTTTTTCAGGCTCTGAACAAGGCGTTCCCGGTCGTCCGGATGAACAGGCTTTAAAGAGTTCCCTTTCATCCTCAGGAAATCATGCACGGAGCTGCCGCAGATGCTCTCAAATGACGGGCTGACATAAACCGTTTCTCCGCCGCTGATAAACCAGAAGGCCTGGCCGAGCCCCTCGGCAACATTAAAAAAAATATGCTGATGCGCTTTCAGGCTGGATATACGGTAAACGATCAAAAACATCAAGACGAAAAGAACAAGAACGCACACAGCCGCCACGACCGCAATAGACGGATCGGACAACAGTTCCACAAAGCTATGCGCAAAAACAGGCGGAGCAAAACACGATACAACAAAAACAGCGAGAAAAAAACGAGGTAAGATCGTTTGGCAGATCCTTTTTCCCATTCCGCGACGGAGCGGGAGATCCATGACGCAACCGGCATCTTTCATTGAACATCCCATGCCTTTTATCATAGGAAGGAACTCCGTTGCTTGCAACTTTTTTAACAGCTTTCTCTTCAGAAAAGAACGCCGCTCTATCCAAAACAGCTGAAATCCATACCCGCCGGCCTTCCCTCACACGTTCAGGCACGCTTGGACCCGTGACAAAAAATCGTCCATGTTGATCGGCTTGACGATAAAATCATAAACATCAAGACCGCGAAAAGCCTTTTCAAGTTGAGCCTTGATCGTCATGATCATGACCGGGATCCGGCGGCCTTGGAGGTCCTGCCGCAAGGCATGAAAAAAATCAACCCCGTCCATCTTCGGCATGATGACGTCAGAAAGGATCAAATCCGGCTTGAATTGCTGGATCTTTTTCAAAGCCTCCTCCCCATTATGCGCGACCTCAACCTCATAACCGCCAGCCCTCAACCGGACAGATAAAATTTCCAAAAAATCAGGCTCATCATCAACCACAAGAATCCTTTTAGCCATCACGGACCTCCACCTTCCGTATCGGGATCTGAACAAAAAATGTTGTCCCCTGCTCCCGGGATGATCGAAAAAACGCTTTTCCTCCCAAATACTGCTCGGTAAATAATTTTACGCTGTAAAGGCCCAGTCCTCTTCCCCGGCCTTTCGTGCTGAACGCCCGCTCAAAGATCCTTAACTGCACATCATCGGGGATGACGGATGAATTATGGACAGAAAACAAATGCCCGGCGGTGGTCTGTTCATATTTAAGGACAATGCCTTCGCCATTCCCTGTTTCCTCATTCGCCTCAAACGCATTCTTGATAAGGTTCATCAAAACGCGCTCCAATAAGATCTTATCAGAAGCGATCTGATGATTTTGACAAACATAATCCAAAGACAGCTTCTGTTCATAACCCCACGATTGATACGCGATCGTCTCGCATAATTCTTTGAGGAAGCTAAAGACATCGAGCAGCTCGACCTTCAAAGGCAGCTCGCCATGCTCAGCGGAGACCAGGATCCGTTGCATCTGGATCATATCGATCATGCGCTGGGTCAGGGTTAAGATCTTTTGCGTGGACTTCACGTCCTGCGGCAAGAGCCCATCGCGAAGGTTTTCGGAATACCCTTTCAGGATCCCGGCGCAATTCAGAACATCATGAAAGAACGTTCTTTCCAAAGAATCCAATCTCTTCTCCGAGGCGATATCCCGGATCGTCACGACTGTCACCTCTTCCATCCCGACCCGAAATGGAACAGACCAAACCCGAAAGTTCAAAGCGCGCTCTTCACCGTTCTGTCCACGCGCGAATAGCGAGCACTCTTCAACGCTGTCATTCCCTCCCTGCGCGACCAAGATCGATCGCGAGGCCCCGCATTGACGGCAAAAACGCGTCGTTCCGCAACCAGAAGAATCTTCTTTATCCATGGCGTGGACACAGCCGATCGCCTCGCCAGGGCGTTTGCCGATCAGATCGAGCGGCGAAGATGCTCCTAAAAAACCAACCGCTTTCTTATTGGCGAAAATGATCTGACGATTGCGGTCCAGGACCAGGATCACATCAGGAAGGGCATTAAAAGCCTGGACCAAAAACTCCTGCGTTCTGAGATGCTCGCTCAAAAATAAAAGCTTCTCCTGGGAAGAACGTTCAGCAGAAGCAAAGTGGGTCTTTAATGACTCGTCCAAGATCCGGGCTCCTTACAGATCATAACGCTGAAGATGATCTGCTTTAAAATTTCCATGTCAGCGCATACGAAAGATAAAAACCCCTATCCAAAGCAACCTTCCCGCCATTCTGCAAATATTCATACTGGCCACCCAAGGCCAGACCGGCACCGGAGCTGAGCTTCCAATCTTCATTGAACTGATACGAAGCCCCCAATCCGACCCGATAATCTGATACTTTGACAATGTCCCCTTTACGCACCCCGTCATTGACCTCGAATTCATCCGTGTGAATCGATCCTTCCAAGCGAAGCTCGGTCTTGTCGTTCATTTGATAAGCAAGGCTGGGCTGTGTGGAAAGAGCCCTGAGCGTCCAACGCTCATTAAAACGGTATTTGATCCCCAAAAACGGCAGGACCGTGTTGTCTTCATAATCCGGGTTATACCCGACCCCCGCGACCAGGATCAGAGCATCGCTGGGCTTGTAAATGCCGTAGACCCTGTTCTTGCTCCTGAACGACGACGACGGAAACGCGTGGTTTCCAGCCGTCTGAAAATACGCCCCCGTTGAAAGACCCATGTACCACTGCTCATTTTCCGTAAACGGCATGGGGATCTTGATCCCAGCCGTGACCCCTTTGCTCTGCAGGGATGGCGGAAGATCGGCCGCAGTTGTGTCATGAATCATATAATGATCGATATCAATGCCCAGATCCAACGGCATGCCATTATCAAATTTGTATTCTTTATCCAGTTTAAAAGATGTGATGCCGACGCTCAGCCCCCCTGACTGCGATCGCGCGTCACGCTCAAAGGCATACGATGTTGACTGATGCAGTTTCCATGATCGGGCTTCATCAGCCTGCGGACCCTGGGCTTCAGCAGCACAACTTGTCAGGGCAAAAAAACCGCACAGGACCGGGGCCATTACAGACAAGATGATCTTGTTCACAAAACCCTCCTTATTTTTGACGAGCAATGTCGAAAAAATCCTAACATTCCCCGGCAGTAAAGTAAAGCAAAAACGGGCATTCCCAGCAGGTTCACAAAAAAGCGCGCCTTTTAAAAAAGACGCGCCTAAAGAAACCTTTCAAAAAATTTCGCTTGCATTACGCGAATGAGCCGAAGAACTCTTTTAATCCTTCCTGATCAGGTTTCATGCTTTTTGCCCCCCGGTTCCAATTGGCCGGACAGACCTCCCCGAACTCTTCCGTAAACTGAAGAGCATCGACCATGCGCAAGACTTCATCCACATTGCGCCCCAAAGGAAGGTTGTTGACGACCTGATGCTGGACCACTCCGTTCTTATCGATCAAAAAAAGACCTCTCAAAGCCACTCCAGCATCGTTCAAAAGAACGCCGTAATCCCCTGCGATCGTTTTATTGAAATCAGAGACCAGCGGGTATTGGACGCCTTGGATCCCCCCCTGGGCCTTGGGAGTATTCAGCCAGGCCATGTGCGAAAACCAAGAGTCCGTAGAGACCGCGATCACCTCGACATTGCGCCTTTTGAAATCTTCCAGCTTTTCCTGAAAAGCGTGCAGTTCGGTCGGGCAGACAAACGTGAAATCCAAAGGATAAAAGAACAGAATGATGTATTTCCCGCGAAAGTCCGACAATTTAAAATGATCTTCGATCTGACCGTTGACAACGGCCTTGGCGTTGAAATCCGGAGCCTGTTTACTGACTAAGACCATACTCTCCCCCTATTTTAAAGTTGGATTTGATAATGAGTCGTAAAGCCCGTCAGCGGCTTACAAGAAATTCTTTTTTTGCGTAAAAATATTTCATGCGTTGAGCGGCAGGACCACAAAGATCAGGACATCCCAGAGTGCGTGAGAGATCATGACCGGCCAGAGATTGCGGAACATCAAAAATTGCAAACCCCACCATAAACCGCAAACCCCCGCAGCCAAAAAAAGCGTGAGATTGAACGACCAAATATGCACAATTGCGTAGATAAAGGCGGCCAGGGCCAACCCTTGCCATTGTCCAAAATGCTTCATGCATCTCTGCTGGATAAAGCCGCGCCAAAAAATTTCTTCCGCGGGTCCTATCCAAAATAGAAGTAAAAATACAATAACGCCAATTGGCGCCTCTTGACGGATCGTATAAACATCATTGATCTGTTGACCTGTCAGCGGCAGGAGCCATGTCAAGGCTTGCCGTCCAATATAAAAAAAACCATAAAGCAATAACGCCGAAAGCGCGCCGGCCAACGCGTGCCAGAACCGGAAACGATAGATGTCAGGTTCTTCCTGCTGGGCCAAAAATCCCAGGGCGGCCAACGTTCCGGATGCCGCCGCCATCATCGGCCAAAACAGAACCGCGCCAGACGTCCACGGAGAAAAAAGGACATACCAAAAAAAGCCCGCCAGTGCGGAAAAGGCCCAAGTCAATATCATAAAAAAGCCCCCTGGATGATCAGCGCTGATATCTGCAGGACCCCAAAGCTCAAATGAAGTTTCGCGGTTTCCTGATCCAGCTTCGCCAAGTCTTCAGCGCTGCCGCTTCTGCTTTGAAAGACATGGCGGCAGTTCTCAAAGGCCAGTGGAACGCTAAAAAAAACGATCACAGCATACCAGGAAAGGATCCCAGACAAGATCAAAATAAGGATGGCGGCATACGGAAATATAACATACCCATAATAAATTCTTGAAGCAAGTTGATGCCCGCAGACTGAGGCCAATGTTTGAATACCCGCATCCTTATCATGCGAAATATCCCGGAGATTATTCGCGTGCAGGATCGCGGCGACGAGGCTTGAAATCGGCAATGACATCCAAAAAACCTTTGAGCTCAACCATCCCGTCAAGGCAAGAGAAGCGCCGCAGACAAGAAGAACCCCCATTAAAATAAAAACAAAAAAATCTCCCAGCGCGTGATATTTATATCCAACAGGATATCCGGCGTATAAATAACCTCCTAGAACGCCGACGATCCCAAGGACCAGGATGGAAAACCCTTTCAAAAAGACGAGCGACAACCCCAAAATAGCCGCAACACACAGGCATATGAACCCGCCCATCAGGATCTCATATGTTTTTAAGCTTCCTTCGACCAAAACCCCGCTTGATCCATAGGTGTAATCCTTGTCCACGCCTTTAATAAAATCAAAATAGTCCCCAAAATAATTGGTCGCCACATGGATCAAGACCGCCGCGAAGAAAAATAATGGCAACGCACGCCAGTCAACCGGATATCCGAGCGCGGCAGAAGCCGCCGCCCCGATGAAAACAGGTGTCGCCGAAGCCGTAAGCGAAAAAGGCCTCGCCGCCCTGAACCACACCCAGGCCCTATTCTTAAAATGGTCCCAACACATGGTCTGGCTCCTTTCCAATCTCCCTCCCCATTCTAAATAGCGGCCCTTCATTGTCAAATACTTCCTGCCTGCAAAAAAAGCGGCAGCCTTTCTTTTTAGACAAGACTGCCGCTTTTAACATCGATCTTTTTTCTTTTAAAACTTCCAGCTCAACCCCACATCCACGGAATACTGGCTCATGGATGACTTAGAGGTGTCGAGGAATTGCCCCGAAGCGTTGGAAGCGATCTTATTCACCGTTGGAGCATACATAAATCCCACATTAAGTTCCAGGTCCTGATTGATCTGATAGCCGAAACCGGCCGTGAAGTGATGTTCGGCGATCCCCGGAAAGGCGATGACCTCAAACGGCTGGGTCGCTTCAGTCGGCTCCTCGCCATAGTTATACCCAGCCCTCAGCTGCCATTTATCATTGAGATCATATTCCGCCCCGAATTTATAAACGAACTGATCGCTCCATCTCATGTTATACGGACTGGCTCCGCTATTATTGACTTTATATGACGGCTTATTCACGCCCATGATCTGCTCCCAATCGATCCACTGCACATCCGCCGCGAAGCGCAGGCGTTCAGTGGATTTGATGCCCAGGCCCGCCGTCAAGCTCTGAGGCTGATCGAAAGAAAGTTCGTCCCGCCCCGAAACGGTATCGAATTCAAAATCCTGAAAGACCTGTTTGGTCTCATAAGCAAAACCGAAACTGACCTTTTCTGAGATGTCATACAGGATCCCGAACGTGGCCCCGATCCCCCAAGCCTTCCCGTCACGGTGGGGAACTTCCGCCGGAGAGCCGGCCTCAAAGTTCATTTCCGCATAATTGATGTTCGGCGCGAAACCAACCGCGAGACGTTCATTGACCTTGTAAGAAAACCCCGGAGCAAGCTTCAAAAAGCTGTATTCCGTGAACGTCCGGTTATTATAAAGGTTGCTGGCATAATCCACTCCCATTCCGGAAAGCCCGTAACCGCCAAACCCGAACGTCCATTCCTCATTAATAGGAAGGATCACGCCAAGCCCCGGCACCGGGAACGGCTGAGCTTTGGATTTGATCTTTTTTCCGTTGGTCGTGACCTGCCCGAACGAACTGGTGGCTTCATATTCCACGCTCGGGTCAAATGCCGTAAACGCCACATCTAAGCGCCGCTCGAGCTTGATCAAACCCGCCGGGTTGGTAATGGCAGCCGTACTGTCTTTCGGCAAACCCACATTCGCCCCTCCCATGGATCTTTGAATAGGACCAATACCGATCAACCTCATCCCATTGGTCGCACCGGAGATATTGGTGAACCCAAAAATCAACGTCAATACTTGAAAGATTACCCACAATTGTTTTTTCATGACCTCTTTTCCTTTTTATGTTGTTTATCAACTAACTAGTGTTTAATGTTAAAAATAAACGCCTGCTCATAGCAGACGCATTTTCCAAGTCTAAATATGGTATATTAATGACTTATGATTGAGTTTCGACACGATCTTATCAAAGGTCACCTCCTTTAAAGCGTCCTCCACCTTTATGCTCATATCTGTCCAAATTCCGTAAAGTATTGTTGTTAAAGGGCTTTCGTATCTTTTACGGGCGCTGGATACTTGAAAAAAAACGCTCTCATCTACAGCTTTGATCACATCAGCCAGACTCAAATGGTCTGGCGATTTAACTAAAGAATAGCCTCCGGCGATCCCTCTGGAACTGCGCACGATCCCATGATTCTTTAATTGGATAAGAATCTGGATCAAAAATTTTTTCGGGATCTTTTGGGCCTCAGCGATTTCACTCACCTGCACCGGATCTGATCCCCCATAGCGCAAAGAAAGCTCTGCCAAAGCTTTAAACGCGTAAATTGTTTTTGCTGATAAATTCATTTCAACTCCGCACTAAACATTACCAACTTGATAATGTTTATTAAGTATACACGTTCTGTTTTTTTTGTCAAGTTTTTTTAAATGAAGCCGGCTCATCTCCCAAAGTCAACATCAACCACAAGATCCACCCTCCTAAAAACAGCCCCGCGATCATCGCCGTTCCAGCCGCTAAGCGTATCAAAAATGCCAGCAACTGATCATGCTCTAAAATTCCCCAATGTGTCAGCAAATAATTCCAGTCATGGATAATATCTTCTCCAAAACTAAACGGGCTCACCAACGGCAGCGCCCTGGCGCGGGCGTCAGACACATAGCGCGCGACTTCAAAAAGGATCGTGGAAAGCCAGGAAAAACATAAGGAGATGGCGAAATAATCCTTCTGCCTTAAAAAATTCAGCATCGCCAAAAACGGGGCCAAAACCTCGACAAGCGTCCCTCCGGCGATATGCATCAGCTGGCCGAACGGCATACAGAGAAGGTGTCCTAATTCATGAATACCAAGATTGAGCGGAGAAAGGATGCTCCCGTAGTCAGGATTAATCAGGTAATGGTATAAAATATAAAAAGAGCCTGCCCACAAAGGAAAGCGGACGATCGCCCACTTCCCCCGGCACCACTGCCGCACATCCTGATACAAGACGTTAAACATAGTTGGTTTAAATCATCTTTTAGTGTCCCGAGCACAAACAGTGACTTTCGGGAATGTCCTTGGGATCACGCACAAATAATAGAGGAAAGACAATATCACTAAAACAGCACGGAAGCCATACCGCCAAAAATAGAAAGATGAACACGCCAAAATACGGGATCGCGTGAACATGATCGTTGGCCATCAGCATATGGAACAAAGACGCCCACGTGCTTAACAAGACATGCAAGGCGTGCGGAAATTTTGAGAAAGGCTTTAGATAAGCCAGCACTACCCCGAAAAGAGCCAACGGATTGACCAGCCACCACATTTCGATAAAACCAATATGAGCTTCCGCATGTTCCATATCCATCAAACGCTCGCCCCACCAGGGGATCAGCGAATCGCTCAAGGTCCCGATACCGACCGAACCAATATACCCGACAAGCAGGACTTTCCAGAATTTTCGGGACGGAATATTTTTCGCCTTAGGCTTGTATTGACAGTAAATGGCTGTTGTGACCATGGCGCTTAAAAAAATATGCATCGGATGAAGCACATAAAAAACCGCGTGGGCCGTGTCATGCGGCATCCGCCGAAAGACCATCATCAAAACGATCCCAGTCAAAGAACCAAACAAAGTAAACGGAGAATGCCTTCTCAGTTCATGAACAATATGTTTAAGCACCACAACTCCTTTTTTTGAGTATGGGAGGCGGCTATGCGCCCTCTTTCTCCTTTAGGACCCTTAAAGGCGCTGAGCCCCCACCCTTGTCGCGTCCCATGTAAAGCGTAACATGCGGGAACGGGATCTCAATGTTCCGTTCATCAAATATTTTCTTTAAACGCCGGTTGAACTCCCGGCCCACCGCCCATTGACGGATCGGCTTTGTTTTGGTGCGGGCTTTGACGATCACGGCCGACGTGTCAAACTTGTCCAACCCCAAGATCTCGATCGGATCCAAAATATCCTTCTGGAATTCCGGATCTTGTCGCATGCCTTCATCAACCTCTTTCAGAATTTCGATCACTTCATCCACGTTCTCACGATACGCCACCCCGACATCAAAAAGATAGAACGAATATTCTTTCGTCATATTAGTGACAACACCGACCAGACCGTTGCGGACATAATGGACATTTCCGCTCAGGTCCCGCAGGATCACCATGCGAAGAGTGATCCTCTCGACCAGCCCTCCCTTATCAGCGATCTGAACCACGTCTCCCACGCGGATCTGGTCCTCAAGTAAAATAAAAAACCCGCTGATGACATCCTCGACCAGCTTTTGAGCTCCAAAGCCGATCGCCAGACCGGCGATCCCGGCCGTAGCCATGATCGGACCGATCTCGACACCGAGCTCCTTTAAGATCATCATGCTGGCCATGATAAAAATAAAAACATGCAGCCCGTAACGGATGATCGAACTGAGCGTATCCGCGCGCTTTTTCATTTCAATATCATCTTCCCGGCTTTGAGTGATAAAACGGACCAACTTGGCAGCTAAAAGGGTGGCGACCTTAAGACCAACCACCATCAAAACCAGGATCAGCAAAATCTGCAGACCGCTCGTGATCAGCCACGATCCCGCCTTTTCGACCATCGGCTGAATCTCCCCAACTGGATCCATGCTTTTCCCTTTCCGCTAAAAACGCCCTTCTCCATCAAAAACCCTAAAGCAGCTTACGGGTTAACATAACCGTCTTTCCAATATTTCGTTCCGCTGATCCCCACATCCAGGGCCAAACCGTTCTCGGTCAGCTGATAGACCCGTAAACCCGGAGCGACACGGATCGCCCCGCTTGCCGCAGCCCCGGCATCAGCGCCTTTGACAGCCGCGTCAACTTCTCCGCCGAATGACCACCCGCTGTTAACAAAGTTCTCCAGGACCTTTCGATCGTGAAACACAAAAACCGCCCTGAAGTCCTTGATCCCAAGACCAAATCCGACATTGGCCTGGGCCATCCTCATGTAAACATCATCCCCGGTCTTATTATCATGAACGATCCCGCGGCCGGCCGCGCCACCGACAAAAAGGACCTTCAACCCGAAATTCGTGAAAACAGCGTAGCCTTCAGCGCGTTTAAGCTCCTGCTTCGCCTCGGGGCGAAGATCATAAAGCTCATCCAAAACCTGTGTGCGCCTGAACTCCAAATATTGTTGCCACTGCTGGGGGGTCTGCGGGCTCAAGTTAACAGGCTCCCTCGCGAAACCCAAAGACGACAAGCTCATCATCATAAACATCAAACCTGCGATCCGTTTCATCATTATTCCTCCGTTTCTTCCGGCCATTCGATCTCCGGAACAGGCGCCGGTTCCACCGGGGGCTCCAGTTCAAGAAGCTCTTCAGCAGGCAAAAGGTCATCATTCTCAGAAATTTCTTCGATCTCGGCAACAGCCTCTTCGCCTTCTTCCTCACCCATCACAATATCCTCCCCAGGATCTGCGACCGGCGCAATTCCTGCCCCCGCCGTTCCCGTCGCTTCACCGACCTCAACCGTTTCATGGAGCGTCTGTTGCTCCGCTTCACCTTCAGCAGCCTCCTTCTCCGCATTCATTTCCTTCTCGGCCGCCGCCTCATCAGAAGGCATTTTTGTTCCCATCTCTTCGATCATCTCGACCATTCCAAGTTCTTCCTCCACCTCGTCGGCGATCATCTCATCGATATTCACATCTTCCGGAGCGATCGAGCGGGCCAGGATAACGCAAGAATCCGATATCTTATCAAGCTCCAGATACAACATCCTTGCATGATCTTCGATCTCAGCAATGGAACCGGATGCCAACTGTGAACTACCACCAGGATCGTTCTTAATCGCAGCCTCCACATTCCTAAGCCCCGAGACCACCGGCTCAAAATGTTGAACCGCGCTTTCCATATCCTTCTGCAAACGTTTAACTCCGTGATCGAACGTCCCGCCTGAAGCAGAACTCTCATCCTCCATCTCGCCAGCCTCAATCTCAACAGCCCCCCGCCCACCATTTAATGCGGCTGAATATTCGCTGCCTATGGTTGTTAATTGCTTTGAATGATCGGACAAAAGAAGGGAATTTTTTGTAAGGTTCTCCAGCTCAAAAGAAAGGGCGGCCAGGTCTCCATCGGGATCTGTGGCCCCCCCCTTCAGCCCTTTTAGAACCGTTAAAGTCGAATATACCTGGATCTTCATGCTGATCACGCTATTGGCCAGATCCGCTATGGATGTCACTGTTTTATAAGCTTGTTCGTGGCTGAGCTCTGCTCCGGCCCAACCTGCCATCCATCCCAAAAAAACCACTGCAGCCCCTACAAAAAATCGTTTCATCCTCATGAGATCTCCTTTCAAAGCGGTCCGCTCTGGTTGGCTGCCTGTAAAACAACAACGTGTCTTATTATAAAAAGTATGGGTCTTTATTCAAGAAAAAAAACAACGCCGAAGCCTGTTAAAATCCCAACTGACATGGATGCGGTCTGAAACTGCAGAAGCTCAGAATATCGGTGAAAAGCATAAATTCCCGCTGCAGGTAGGATTGCCAACGGAAATTGGAAGGTCCGTGCGGACCTTTATTTGAAAATAATTCGGCCAAGAAGCGCTCGCCGGCCATTTGGCCGTGCAAAATGATTCATAAGCGATATTCCAATAATGGCATTCATAGGAGATCTCACCCGGAATAATATTAATATCCAACACGTCATTGATCATATCCACCCCGTACATACTGCAACCGCCCACACAGCCCACGATCGGGCACGCCGGCCCGCCGCAATAATACGGGAATTTCGCCATCCCGGACTGGGCCATGAATAGCTGGGCCGCATCATAAATAGCCCGCAGCGCATCGCTGGATTGCTTGAAATGGGTCTTAGCTATCATCTTGTTATAACTGGGGATCGCGAAAGCCGCCACAATGCCGATGATCACGACCACGATCATGATCTCGATCAGCGTGAAGGCGAAAAACCGCTTTATAGACGGCTCACCAGCCCTAAAAAGATGTTTTTTCCATGAATGGAACATGTTATTGTCTAATTTTGCAGAACTTTATTTTATTGTCTTGATATAACAAGTATAACATGGTAAAAAAAATAAAAAATAGTTTTCCGGATTTCCTTCGACAGAATATCGGCCCCGACTTAAAAAATTTAAACGGCCAAGGACAGACTTGCATGAATTCAGCGCCTAAAAAATATTTCATTTCCATCATAATCATTATAAGCGGACTTCTGTTGCTTTTGGCCAGCGTTCTCTTTTTAGGGCTTACGACTACGGGGAGTTCCTATATCACCAACCGATTCCTTTCCGGCCTGGTCCAGGACCGCCAAGTCGACTGGAAAAAAAATGAAGGGAACCTTGTCAGCGGGATCACATATGAAAATGTGGAAGTTCATGACCTGGACTGGTTCCCGATCCCCAATATCCTGAGAGCTCAAAAGATCACCATCAGCCTCAGCGGTTTCTCCTGGAAAGAAGCATTTATAGATATCGACCATGCCCGGCTGATCCTGCCCAATGCCGATCCGATCATCGTTTCAGGCCAGATGCAGTCCGGGATCCTTAATTTCAATCTGTATTCAAAAACCTTTTCCCTGGACCAGATCAGACCGTTGATCACGAGCGCGCGTTTCAGCAACATCAGCGGCGAACTTTCTGAGATCGATCTTGTGGTCACGGGAAGCATCTATGAACCCCAGGCATCGGGGGCTTTTCGCATTGAAAAAGCTTCCAAAGATGGATTTTCGATCGCAAAGACAAATTGCACTCTTGACCTCGCGATCAAAACAACACCCATCGGGCGCGGCTTGTTCGGTTCGGTCCTGTTATCGGAAGGAACAGCCAGCGGCCAAAAAACAGCCAAGATCACTCTGCAAAAAGGGCGCGTGATCTTTGATGGCAATCCGTTGAAGCCGTCCTTCAACATCAAGGCCTCTTCCCGTGTTGAACGGACCAAAATGGAGATCACTCTCACCGGCACGCTGGAACAACCCAACCTACAGATCATATCCGATCCGCCGCTCTCCAAGGAGCGGGCACTGGTGGCGCTGGCAACAAACAAAACCTGGAAAGCCAGCAATCAGCTTTTTGAGACCGGCACCGTCACCCCGGAGATGACCCGTGAATTTTTGGATTATTTTTTCTTTCCAAATACAGGCAGCACGTTCGCGCAGCGCTTCGGTTTAACGGAACTGTCCGTCACGTTTACCGAAGGCACCAAAGGACTATCAGCGGGCAAAGCGATCCTGCCCCGCCTGCAGGGAACATACGAGGTCCAATCCCAACAAAAACAAAACAGCCCTCCCAATATCACCCAAAAGATCGGCGGAGAATTCCTGGTCACCGACAGCCTGTCTGTCGAGGCAAAAAAAGAAATCAAACGCCAGGACCCGCTTCCAAACCCTTTGGAACGCCCGGAAGACGAGATCTTCTTGAAGTATAAAAAAACATTTTAAATGGCGCAGGACACAGGACACGCGAAATACATAAAATGCAATGGAAACACAATCGAGATACAATAGAAATAACGAAACATAAATTCAAACCAATAATTTAAATAAAAAACCCCGAAATCTTCGGGGTTTTTTATTTGATTAACTTTGATTTAAAATTTAATTTTTCTTTTTGTAGCCTTTGCTTCTCCCTGCGTCTTGTGTCTTATTTAAGCGCTGACAACTTCAAGATCCCCTCTTGGCCCGCGTCCATTTCTCCCAAGATCATAGAAGGCGTCACCGGCGCAACATTGATAATGACCGGATAGAACCCTTCAATGTTCATGTTCTCGATCGGCTGCTGAGGAAGCGGCAACGGAACACCACTGCCGTCACGCTTGATCTGCAGGTCCAGCAAGCTGGGATTAAGATCGATACCACCGACGTTCTGTGACGGTTCCTGCGTCGCGGTAAACGGAAGGCTGGTAGATTGATTTCGCTGCCAGCTTAAATATTGATTCACGGCAGATGTGACATTATCACCCGGGTTCATGATAATTGGAACCCCTCTATAGTTGCCGAGGACCGAGGCCCCTTGATTCCTTTGGCCCAGCTCCCGCATCTGATTAGCATACTCAGCGATCTCCACGCCCTCTGCCGCAACAGGCATCGGCACCGCCGGTCCGCTCAAAACCGCGGCATTCGTCGCTGAAGGCGTCGTTGCCACATAGCTGATCGGATTACCGTCCTGCCCCTGATTGACCATATAATATTGGCCATTGCTTTCATCAAGCACCAAGAACCCATCCTGCCCCGCGGGCTTCGTCTGCTCCCCCCACGGCGACTGGATCGGAACCTGATCCTCGACCTTATACCCCACCTCCGACATCCTCACCATCTGCACCGGCACCGTCTTTAACGCCCCAACCACATTCGGGTCCGTCTCCAGCAACCCCTGGATCCCAGGCACCGTCTGCAGTCTGCCCATCAACTTCGCGTTCTTTGTCCCGACCTCGGCCGCTCCCACGGTCCTGTATTTCTTATCAAACGTATCTTTACCAACAACATAAAAATCCGCCTGATTCCCATTCATCTGTAACGCAATGATACTCCCGATATTGGCTGCCAAGTATTCCTCAGTATACTTGGTCTGATCCACTTCCCCGATACGATCCCGGATCGCCGCCGGCAGATCCTCAAACTTCGAACTCGTGATCCTATACCCTAAGATCGGCGCGTCCTTGATAAACCCATGAAGCGTCGGGCTCACCTTTCCGATCGCCGACCGGATGTCATCCTGGCTCTGTAAACTCACCACCGCGGCATTCGTAGCCGGTGTGGGCGTGCTGGGAACATAACTGATCGGATTACCGTCCTGTCCCTGATTGACCATGTAATACTGGTCTTTGCT
>JAKLFA010000005.1 GCA_022711395.1 Candidatus Omnitrophota bacterium
GGTTGAAGTTCGTCGTGTTGTGAGGCTGATGGGTAAGGCCAAGAACGATAATCAAAAAGCCCGGATCGTCCGTGTAGCAACAGTCCACATGAACTGGAACAGCGGCTTGCGTCAGGCGTTGGTGGATGTGAACGGTCAGGATCAGGCGAAGGCCGCAAAGATGTTCATGGATGCGGCAGCTAAGGTTTTGGCGGATAATGCTAAGAAACAACTGGAAGAGCGAGCTTCAACCAACGCCGCGGTTTTGGCCACGGGCCATAATATAGAAAGCACGGCCAAGATCATGGACGCTGAAGCTTGGGCACGTCAGGCCAAGAACGTCTTCGAAGATGCTATTCGTAGATTGCTCGCCAAAGCCAGCCAGATCATCCGCTGGTTAAAGATCGCCTTGCGCGTCACAGATAAGAGCGACAAAGCGGTTGCCAAAGAGCAGGCCCGCGTTGAAGAAGCGCCGATTGCCGCCGCACAAGCCAAACGCCCGGCCCGCGTCGGTTCTGTGGTCCACACATCCAGCTCTCATGAGCAGAACCCGAACATGGCTGTCTGGCAGAAATATTTTGAAGGCAAGCTCAGCTTAACGGAAGCGGACCGCATGGGCAAGACAGCTGATGATTATACGGCTGAATTCGCCGCACGGTTCAATGACACGACCGACGCTGCATGGCAGGAATTCCGCGCCGCGGTTGAAGCCAACTCAGTCGATTACGCTGCCTGGGCAAAGGTTTTGGAAACAGCCAAGGCTCAGAACGCTCAGGATGAAAAGGGATCCAATGACGCCGCTCCGGCAGCTGTCGCGGATGTGGCAGAAGTTGCTGTTTTGGAAAACGCTGTTGAGACAACAAGAACAGTGATCAAAGTTGTGGATCTGCAGGCCAATGTGAAGGCCGAAGAGGTGGTTGTCCGGTTTGACCGCTTCGCCTTCTGGGTCCACAGCCTGGTTCAATGGCTGAAGGTGAAGTTGCATGTCACCGATT
This sequence comes from Candidatus Omnitrophota bacterium, assembly GCA_022711395.1. GTDB lineage: Bacteria > Omnitrophota > Gorgyraeia > Zapsychrales > JANLHA01 > JAKLFA01. The sequence continues at coordinate 975 of JAKLFA010000005.1, forward strand.
ACAGCGACCGTGCGGTGGCCAAAGAACAGAGCCGCGTGGAAGAGTCTCAGCTTCAGCCGACGGGTCCGCCGGCCCGTGCTGGCCGTAAAACCAGCGTCGGGTCTGTGGTCCACACCTCAAGCTCTCATGAGCAGGACCCGAACCTGGCCGTCTGGAGACAATATTTTGAAGGGAAACTCGCCCTTACCGAAACTGACCGCATGGGCAAGACCGCTGCTGATTACAGGGCTGAGATCGCCGCGCGGTTCAACGACGCTAACGATGCTGCATGGCAAGAGTTCCGCGCCGCGGTTGAAAAAGCCCCGTCCGATTATCCGTCAGTCTGGTCAGAAATTTTAACAGCTGTCAAGACAGCTGAAACACAGACAACCAATTCCGCGGTGCTTGTGTCCCGCCGCAATTTTATCCAGAGCATTGCCGTCGCAGGCGCCGCGATCCTCGCCTCGGGATGCGCTTCGCCTCTTGAGAAGATGCTCGGCGAATGGTCCACGCTTTCTGTGGAAGAACAGCGCAAAGAGATCGCGGACATGAAGGAAGCGGCCGCGGATTTCAAGGCCCTGGATATGAAGGATCTGTTGACCGAACCGGCGCTGGCCTTCCTTGAAACCGAAGCCCGAATTGCCCGCAAAGACGCGCTGGCCATCCGTACGGTGATGACATCCAACCATATGGACGCGGTCATGGGCCTTTCGACCAGCGCCGCGACCGTGACCAGGGTGATGTTCAAAGACCTGACGAAGAAGTTCCTGCGCGCCATGCCGTCGATGAAGGATGAATGGCAGAAGGCCTTTGACCTGTTTGAACAGAACCTCTTTGCGGATCAGGATGTGGTCATTCTCGTCAACCAGAAGTGGTTTGATAAGACCACGGAAGATGCTTTTAGAATTTCGCAGATGGTGCATGAGGCCGTGCATTGGGCCCAGTTCGGTCCGCGCGGCGAAAAGGCGTTCGTGATGTTCGGCAAGGGCATGGAAGGTTATCTCGGGGCTCCGGTGGAGCAGGAAGCGTATGGATTGCAGATGCTGTATTTGGCTGAGCATGGCAAAGATTGGATCACGATCGCGACATGGTTCGCCGGCAATGAACCGTCCGGAAAGGCCAATGTCGACGGTGTTGCCGCGCAGCGTTTTGAGCAGACGAAGATGGGCCGCGGATTGAAGAAGATCTGGGTCGAGCGCGTTGAGCCGAAACTGCCGAAAGCGAAAGACAAAATTTCTACAAATGCCGCGGTGATGGCACCGTTGGCACATCAAAACAGTCCGGTGCTAGGTACACAAGGACAAAACCCGACCGCGAAACGCGGTCAGTTGTTCAATGTCGCGCAGCGTTGGCCAGAGCCGTTTGTTCATGAAGGGGCGAGAACAGGCGATTCGCTTGAAGCCAACGCTGCAGTGACCAAGTATTTTGAATCCGCGGCTGATAGAGGCGTGTTATTAAGGAATGAGACACGCACAGACACTGACACAAACACAGTCACAGACACATTACCGGCCTTGCCGGCTTCAAGTTTGCCTGATAATTCACCGGTGCGCGATCTGCCGGTGCTTCCGGCGATTCCGTTGAGCATTCCGCTCACCGTGCCGCTTCTTGGAAAAACCGACGGCAATAAAAAGGGTGAGGCTTACAGCATGATCGCCTTTGTTAGGACATTGGGCGGTTCACGCAACGCGATGAGAGCGCCGCGTGATTTGAGCGCGGACACCTTCGGCATGAGGCATTTGGTCAATCTGGCGCTTCGCGCGACAGGCCGCAATTTTGCCTCCACAGGTTTGAGTGATGTCGCCCATGCCTTCAGACGCAACGGAACAAATAGCGCGGTTACAAACGGTGACGATGATGCGGAAGCAGACAGTTCCCGACGTGCGTCCAAAGGCCTGTCCAAAGAAGAAGCGCGTGAACGCCTCGTATTGCGGCTGAAGATCCTGGGCTGGACCTTGGCCGGCCTATTGGCTATCGTGTTGATGGCCCTTTCGTATGACCCGGCGAGAAAAGAATTCACCCGATACGCTTTGTTCTCCAAGCTTCAGGTCATGTTGAGGGAATCCGGCTCTCAGGCGGAGGCCTTTGAGGCGGCCCTGCCCGGGACATCGTTCTCGAAGTATGAACTGGGCCAGAAGTCGTTTGTTTATGTGTTGCGCTTCCGTCCGGAAAATTACCGCCTGGTCCTCAGCAAGCAGCCTCTTGCCGAGTCGATCGCCACGATCAACGCCCATTATTACAGTTATGATAAAAAGGGCCAGAAGATGCTGGTGGCCATGGCTGTTATCAACGGAAAGTTTGTCGCAGGTTATAATCAAGACGGCGAAACATATATCGGCCCCAGGCCCAACGGCGCGGCCGGAGCCCTGCTGATCGTCACAAAAGACAGGAACATGAGCATGCACCGGGCGGATATACGCCTGGCGCAGAAGATCGATGCCAAAAGGAGCGATTTTGAGAGCGTTGTTCAGGCCGGCCCGATGTCCCTGCAGAACGGCCAGATCGTCGAGAGCGGAGTTCTGCGTCAGCGCCTGGGGGCGCGCTCATTCGTTGCTGAGCACAATGACGGGTCATGGGCGCTGATCTTTGAGGACGACATGTTCTACGGGATGGTCGGCAATTCCATTCTGGAGACGACCCAGTTCCTGCAGAAGCTTGGCTTTAAGAGCGCGATGGTCGTGGACGCCGGCAGCCGCGGGACATTCACGGTCAAAGGGAAAGACGGCGTCCTGTTCAGCAAGTCACGCAAAGAGGAGCCGCTGACTTATTTGAACGTTGTGCCGAATGTTCCGTCGGCGAAAGTCCCTGCCGCTTCACAAAAATTGGCCACCAACCCGGCTGTGCTCAATGAAAATGACAGTCACGCGAACAATACGGCACGAACAGGACGCCGTTATTCGGTGAGAACAGTGTTCGGTGCCGCGATCATCGGAATGCTTCTTGTCGCCGGCGGAACGGCATATTACACGGCATCACGCGAGAACCCATCGATCGCCGCGGCTGTTTCTCAGAACGGAGCGTTTGAGCATCAGGGATTCAAGTTCTATCAGATCAGCGAGCAGGGAGGGGAAAAGGTCCTGTTCCGCCTGACAGGCAAGGTCGGCTACGATGAAGCTTTGAACATGATCTATTATGAGGTGGTGGATGCTGACGGGAAAGCGTTGTCGCTTGAAGAGATCGGCAAGCTTGTCTCCGGCAGCGCGAAAGCCAGAGAATGGCTGACTCAGGCCGGCTGGATGAGGGCTTACAATATCGGCAACTTCTTCATGAGCGTGGTCGTCACGAAGACCTACAGCGATCCGGTCCAGCAGGCGATGCATGATGCCAAAGAGAAGGTTAAAGGCACGGTGAATGGCGCTAAGAATTGGGTCAAACAAAAACGTGTCGACAGCCGTTCCGCCCTGATCGAAGATCTTTTCAGGGGCATGCCTGACAGTCTGCAGCCGTCGAGCATGTTCCATTTCCGCAAACTGGTCGAAGTCGTTGAGCCGAAGACCTTCTACGTTGAGCCGAAATATGAGCAGGAAAAGATCGAGCTTGTCCCCGCTCCGATCATCCGTTACGAAGAGTTGAAGCCTTCAAACAGGGGCACCAATCCCGCTGTGTTGATACTAAAGGCGAAGAAGGATGGCGCTGTCAGGATCATCGGCATCACCGGCCCTGTGGCCAGCGGAAAGAGCGAGGCGGCCAGATATCTTTCTTCACGCGGTTATGCGCATGTCGAGGTCGATCAGATCAGCAGAGATTTGAGCAAACATGCTCCGGATAGTCTTCGAGAAGAACTTATTGCCGAGTTTGGCATCGAGATCATCAATATCAACGGCGGAACGAATAAGGCGATCGCCTTTAAGTCCAATGACAGCCTTGCCCGCTATGAGAGGATCATGGTTCCGTTCGTGGCCGGAAAGATCTTAGAGGAGGTCGATCGGTTGATCCGGGCTCAAGCCAAGGTGATCTTTATAGATTCCGCGCTGCTGCACAAATTTGGGATCGGTGAAGTTTTGGATGAGGTCTGGTATGTGGTCCAAGAAGAAGAAAGACGGAACCGGAATATTTATTTGCGTGATGCTGCCAAGGGCGTTTCAGCTGAGGCGACCCGCCTGAGTATCGAGCGCCTGAAAGAGACATCGCCTTCGCATGAAGAATATTCAGCGATGGCGACACGGACCATTGACAATAACGGAACAAAAGAAGAATTGTTTGCTCAGCTTGACCGCTTGATGGTTCAGGGAGCTAATGCCGCGGTTTTAATCGAAGAGATTAAAGAGGGTGGAGAGTTAATGGCGCTGGTCGGCCGTGTGAGCGTGGAACTCGCGGGAAGATTCATTCCGCTGACCCAGGATGAGAAGCTTCCGCTTCAGATTGCGATCAACCAGGGCAAGAAGGGCGATAAGGGCAAGTTCGTTCATTATCACACACCGGCACCGGACCAGAGCGCGCCCCGTCAGGAAATTTTATATGTCATCTCCGGTCAGATCAAGGCGCTTGTTTATACACTGGAAGGAAAGCTTGTTGAGGAAAGGATCGTCAATGCCGGTGAATTTGTCCTGTTCGCTCAAGCCCACAATATTGAATTCATGGAAGACTCGAAGATCCTGGAAGTCAAGCAGGGCCCGTATCCGGGGATGGAGAAGGATAAAGTGGTCTTAACTGGCATTTCCGGAAAAAATAAAGATGTCAACTCTTCTGTTTCGACCAAGGGTGTTTTTGCGCAAGGAGATATCAGTCAAGTGTTCTTTAACTTTGTGCCTATCTCGCGGGAAGAAGATCCGGACGGCGCAATTCGAATTCGAACAGGCGGAGAAAATTATGTCTTTGGGGTCTATGCAGCTTTGGAAACGGCTTTACGCGGGGATCCCCGTATTCAAGCCATCGTTCTTTTAACAAGCCATGATTGTGAACGGTCGAGGGCGACAGAACAAGATGTCCGGAGATACTTAAACCACGTCGGGATTAAAAATATTGATCAGCGCGTGATCTTTGTGAAAGAGCGGTTCAACGCGGAATTGGTAAGGAATTTATATATTCGCGATCTCTTTGTGATCAAAGATCCGAAGACGATCTTGATTCCCAAGGAGTTTGATGGTTCGGAGAAAAAACCTTCTGTGACGGCATTTTCGGATGTCCGGAAGATGGCTGCGGCACTGGGGATGCGCGTGGAACAATCGTCTTTGATCTTTGAGGGAGGAGACCTCGTGTTTGCCGGGCGGACATTGTATATCAGCAGTAAAGCGCTCTTGTCGAATATTCGCGGGTACAGCACTTACAAGAAGGGTCAAGCGATCACCGCGATTGCGCCGTATACGGAAAAGCAGCGCCAGGCAGTGAAGGCCGCGTTCCGCAAAGAGTTCGGGGTAAAGAAGGTCGTGATCATCGGTGAAGGGGTCCTGGAGAAAGAGTCGTTTCCGTTCTTCCATTTGGACACGTTCCTCGTTCCGGTGTCGGAAGACTCGGTCCTGCTTTTGGACGCGCGGCAAGGCTGTGAACTGATTTCAAGAACGCTGGCTGAACATCCGGAAGAGCTTGATCAGGCAGAACAGGAATTTTATGCGCAGAGGGACCGGGTGATTGCCGCTGGAGTGTTTAAGACGAAGGACATGCTGGAGCGGGAATATTCGTATGATGATGAATTTGACGTCGAGAGACGGCCGAGTTTGTGCCAATCGCGGATTAGGGGACAGATGTTCATCATTGAAAATGATACACGAAGCATCCAAAAAAATATTCAAACGTTAAAAGAGGATATTGTTCGTCAAGGAGTCCGGATCGCCGGGACATTGCCGTATGTGGCAATTTCGTTCAGACGGAGATTCACATATTGCAACGCCCCGGCAACGCTGTCTTTGGGGTCGGCGCACGCCGGCAGGAAGATTTACCTCAGTGTATTGGGGATCAAGACCATGGATGAGCGGGTCGCGTTGTCTCTTGAGAAGAATGGATTTGAAGTGGTTCCGATCCGCGGAGCGCATGAGTTGCAAATGTTTTCAGGAGGGTATCGCTGCGCCACCAATGAGATCAGGAATTTCGCTCAATGGCAGGTTGCCGGCAGGCAGCGCAACAGCTCCGTGTTATCGCCGACGGCGGTCGCGTCGGCCACCAACGCGTCGGTCCTGTCCCAGGGGCAGAACCTGTTTGACAACCGGATCGGCTTGACCGAAAAGGGATCGTTCTTCCTTTATGAGGTCAGGGTCGGAAGCGACAATACCTGGATCGGAAGTTATTCTGTGGCCGGGCCCGGCGAGGTGATCAAAAACGGCGGTCTGATCGACTGCGTCTGCTGCATCCTGCTCGATCCGGCAAGGCAGGAGGCCGCTCTGTTCCATGTCCTGCCGTGGCCTTATGGGACTGAGCATGAGCACGCGGGCCTGTTCAAAATGGCGTTGCGGGACGTCATGTTCGGCATGGGAGTCAACGCCTTGGATCCGTCGGCGACTAAAGCCTTAAAGGTGGCCTTGTTCCACGGCGGGCTTCAAACACGGGAACTGCGGCTTTCTAATGACACTGAAGCATTGATCGTTTCAGGCTTAACGTCGATCGGCATCACGCAGGTCGTGACAGACGTCGATCCCCGCTGGCTCGGCAGGGACATCTACATGTTCCCCGAAGGTGGATTGGCTGTTGCCGCGTCAGAGAACAAGGTCATTAAGGCCTTTGATGTCCTGAATTCACAAAGCGCTGGTTTTGATGCTTCGACCAATGCCGCTGTTCTCATTAACGGAAGCGACAGCCTCGGGACGCTGAAAGCTGTTGAGGATGTCCGCACTCTTCGGGAAAAAGAAGCGAGGGTCAGGCCGTCGACGTCAAGGGTCCTCTATCAGCTGGCGCAAACAGTCATTTCAGAACAGGGCCTTAACCAGGCGCTTGAAAATGAATTGTTGGCCTGGGCGCGCGCGGCAAAGGACATGTCTGTCCTGGCGAATATCGCTGTTGGCTGGTTCGCGCCTCTTTCCGACGGAAGCCATTTCCGAAAGCCGGAGGCGCTTATGAGGGTCCTTGCGGCCGACCATGGTTTGGGACGATCCGCCATCCAGGCGTTAATGGATATTGCGCTGAGCCGCTATCAGCTCCCGGTTGTTTTGGGCGTGAACCCCAGAGCGCCGCCGGCCTATAGAACACAATTTTCCACCCGGAATGTTTACGGCCTGTCTGACCCGCAGAAGGCCGGCCTGTATATCTCGAGACTGAAGTCGATCAACATCGATGAGCTGAAAGAATGGCTGACGCACAAGCTTCACAAGAGGACCCATGGCAAGGGCCGGGTCCTGAGCATCGTTGTTTATGGGAGTTATATTTACGGCTTCCGCGTCAATCCGTCGGACCTGGATATTATTGCCGTTGTTGACGCTCCATTGCTGCGTGAGACGGTGGACGCTCTGGAGCCGGTGACATACAGCAATATTCCACGCCGTGTATTTAATTCTGAATACGCGCGAGACACGAAAGAGCTGGATGTGAAATTTGTTACTTTGGGCATCTTAAAGCAGAGTAAACGGCTCAGCACCAAGGTCGCGAATGCCGGCATCATGCTTCGCGGAAACGGACTTTTTGGCTTGGATCTTTATTATTCCAATGACGTAAACCGGCTGGCCTGGGCGCATCAGCTGATCAACGACGCGGATTTGATCGCCCGGTTGGACCTGGCGGTGGTCGAGAACTATGATGAGCACATACAGAGCTGGCTCGGGAAAGGCATGAGGCGGATCTTTGAAGCCAATCAGCTGATTTCCGCGGTGGACCGCGATTCAGCCTTGTCGCCGGAATTTATGAACGAGCAGATCATAAAGGCCGTTCATTATCTTGAAGGCGGGGTAAAGACCGCTGAATTCAGGGAAGGATTGCGGCGGTTGTCCCAGAAGATGTTCCGGGCGCTGCTGAAGGCAAAGGTCGTCGCGGCACGGACCCTGCTTCAGAATGGTAAGCTAAGGACATCCGTCAACGCCGCGGTTTTAAATAACAAAGAGATTTCCTTGGGGCGAGGAAACAATAAAGAAGGCAGTGCAGCAAATGGACACACACACCACACAGTAAGCGGCACAGTCAACACAGCCAAACGGATCAGCATCATTGCCGCTGCCTTCTTTATTTCTTCTTTCAGCGCCATGGCCCAGGTCACGGGTGAGGCCGGGGTCTTTACGGTCATGAAGACAGCCGCCGCCGCTCATCCGGCGCTGGTGATTGCGATCGGAGTGATCTTCGCCATCTATCTGGCGTCGTTTATCATCCGCCATGGTTTGGCTTACCGCAAGATGGGTAAACTGCTTTCTCTCAATAAGGGAGCAGACGCGAAAGCCTTGTTCGAAGCGGTTTACGCGGCCGCCTTGAACGCCAATGAAGGATATTCTTCGACCCTCACAGCTAAAGAAAAAGCGAACGCGTTCGCCTGGCTTAACAGCCTTGAACGCGTCCGCAAGCGCGACCTGGCTTATATGTATAAGCGCATCCGTCATTACCTGGTCTTAAGGGCGCAGGACCTTCTGGATGAGAAGGACCTTGAGAAAGACCTCTTTAAAGTTTCCGTCCGGGCCCGGGCGAATGAAAAAGTATCTGTTCAGGATATTTTCCTGACGGCTGAGGCGGATGAAGGACTGCTTCCGGCGAGGGTCGCGGAATTGAAAAGGGTCCGCAAGTATTCGATCGATGACGTGCCGGTCAAGTCCCGCCATTGGTATGCTTATCCGACGGCCAACGCGATGTTCTATGTCTTTTTGATCGTGCCGGTCGTCATCCACGTGGCGGCGCCGTATGTGATCGGGATGCTGCCTTTGACGGCGGCTGTTTCCGTGATCGCGGTATCGGTCGTTGCCTGGGGCTTCTTCCTTTATATGGTCTTGCGCACAATTCAGGAGATCGCGCAGTCTGGCGCCGTGACCGGTGAGACAACGATCGCTCCCGTGAAAGAACCTGCTTCGGTCAAGATCGCGGATGTTTTCGCAAAGGCGCGTAAGGAAGGGGCTGTTTCGGGCTTGAAACTTCGGCGGTCCAGCCGTTTGCGAACGATCATGGTCGCGGCCTTCGCGGTCTTCGGAATGCCGTTGACGGCGGCCGGGCAGGCCATGACGGGCTCGAGCGTTGCCCAGGCGTTTTTTGCCGTCAGTTTTGAGACCCTGGCCGGGGTCGTGATCGGCGGATTGATCGTGGCGGTGATCGCAAGCGTTATACTGCGCAAAGCCATCGCCCGCGGCCTGGCAGCGCAGAAGGATGCGCAGGAGAATTTGACCGAAGCGACCGCCCAGGAATTGGTGGAGGATGGGATCGTGAAGTTCAGACAGACCCTGGGGCTTAATCATGTGGAAGGCGCGGAAAGTGAAGCGTGGACAGTTCCTGCGGCCTATCGTGAAGCGCTGGAGATGATGCTTGAGAGCGGGCGTGTTGATGAGCATGAATTGCTGAAGAGGATCATGGCGGATTATGAGAGCCAGCATGGGGCATTGGCGCGTTCCGTTGAGAGAAATGTTGAAGACGCCGGTCTGATCAACACGGCTCGTCAGGCGCATGAAATTTTGGCCCGTTTCTTAAAGGCTGTTGGCCTTGAGCCGGGTGAGTCATTTAAAGAATTCCTGCAAAAGGTGCGCAGCGCCGATCAGCTTGGAGCTAATGAAGAAAAAATGGGCATTGCCCTGCCGTTCTATCAGAAGATGATCATCGCTGAGCGCGTCGGCAAGCGCCTGCAGAAGGGCGAGATGCTCGCTGAGACGCTTGTGCATGAGCGCCTGCATCTGTATATGGGCGTGCTGGATGATCATTTGATGGAACTGCTGGTCATAGCGCTCACCAAGGCAGCGTTTAAGGCCGCCGGAGTTTCTGTTTCCACGCTTTCTGATGTTTCCGGCGACAGCGAGATGGAAAGCCTGGCGGAAACGTTCATGAAATATGAGGATGTCCATTCTCAGGCGTTTAAGGACCTTGTGAGCGCGTTTATCGCCGGCCATTACCGGAAGGTCCACGAGCTTCTGGCTGTCCGCCTGGTGAATTTGGAAGGCGTGGCCGCGATGTATAAACCGAAAGCCGAGCTTCCGCCGCAGAGCGTCAGCGTTCTCACTGAACTGAGGCGGCTGACGGAATTTTTGGATAAGGAATTTAAGGCGCAGTCCGCCAAGCCCGACGGACGCGTTCCGGCGCGCCGTATCCGGTTTGTGGAAACGAATTCGGCTGTTCTTGCTTCCGAGCGCGTGAAAGAACGGCGCCAGTCAGCGGTTGAGTTTGATGAGACATATAAGACCGACAGCGGCTATGCCATGCGCGGATTAGATACGTATCGCAGTTATCTGAACGGGCTGTTGTTCAGGCCGTTCGATCAGGACCTTAAAGCGTTGCGCGCGCGACATGCCGCCGAGCCTGAAAAGACGGTCCGTGTCGTGGACATCGGCGCCGGCCATGGCCTGGGCCTGCATCAGACCATGGCTTCCATCGATGAGAACGGTTTGAACGTGGAAGGATACGGCATCAGCTTGACGGAATTCCCGAGAGGGCATGAGCCGTTCGACGCGGAGCGCCAGGTGCTGGGAGATATTTTTGCGGGGCTTCCGATCGAAAGCGGCAGGATCAATCTGGTCGTTTCCATCGCCGGTCCTCAGCCGAGGGACAATGTTGAAGCGCGATCCTGGATCGAAGAGCTGATCCGCGTCTTGGCGTTCAGAGGGGTTGTGTATTATCAGATCGATGAGGCGACCGAGGCCCTCATGAACGAAGAACATGTTGCCGCGCTTCTTAAAGAGCAGGGGGTCGAACATAAGGTCCGGACCGTCAGGCGCAAGGGTGAGAATATACGCTCGTTGCGTTTGCAAAAAGTCGCTGCCACCAACGCCGCGGTGCTGCCGGTTCTGAGCGAAGATGATATGCGCTCCTTTATTGCGCAGAACAAACCGTTCGATTATGAGAAGACGCTCGCCGGGATCTATGATCTGGAATGGCAGAAATTCATGGCGCTTGACCGGGTCGATCCGGCCGCGTTAGGTCGCAACAATTGGTTCAGGGACCGCACGAGAGGGTTCTCTACCATGCTCGTGCTTCCGTCGAACGAAGTGGGAGTTCGCCTGGAAGAGGCGCTTGCCCGCATTAAGGCCGTGATCCCTCAGGTCAGCATCGCCGAGCTTGAAACGATCGAGTCTCCGCTCTCCGAAGGCCGCGCGTGGTATCAGCACAGGGGCAATTTCCATGTGACGATCTGCGCGGTTTGCCGAGGAGGCGCTGACCGCAACGAGACCGTGCGAAAGACTCAGCACATCTTTGAGCGCTTAAACGCTTTTGAGAAAGCGGCCGCAACAGTTGCGCCGTTTACGATCGTTGTCCGCGGCGTTGCGATGACTGCCAACGGAGACATGTTCGCCAAGGGTTATGTCAGTGGCCCTGAGTTCTTCCAGGTGCCGCAGCGCATGATCGCCGCCTCAGAGGAAGTTTCCAAAAAACAATCGGTCTTCGTCAATATCAGCTTGGGCCGCCTTGTCGGACAGCCGACGGCCGTTCAGCTTGAAGCCTTGCGGGCGCTTATTAACAACGAATTGAAGGAAAAAGATTTCGGCGCATTTGATGTCAAAGAGGTTGTTTATCATGAGACAGACGCGTGGTTGGACTTTGAACAGGCGCGTAAAGTTGTTTTCAAATTAGGTGGTGAAACCCAGACCAATGCGTCGGTGGTGGAGGACCAGGAATTCAATTACGGCGTCAGCGAGGCATGGCGCTTCTTAAGGGAGCATGACAGCACCAGAGCCATGCTTGTCCTTAACGGCCTCAAGGCCCGCGGGCACAGGATCGATTGCTGGCACTTGACCGATCCTCGGGCCCATGTCGGGACCGTCGTGCCCAGCGCTGAGGTGATCTATGAAACGCCGGTCACGCGGGCCGGGATGGAATTTTTGAGCGGGATCATCGAAACCGTGCTGACGGTCGAGCGGCATGTTGAGACCGATGTGGTCATCAGAAGCCTGGAGGTCAGTTCTCCCGGAGAATTTGCCGTCCGTGAGCTGGTCACCAATGTCTGGAAATTCGCGCATGAAGGCATCCTGATCGTCCGCACGACGTTCGATCAGGAGATGGACCGCGATATCATAACGTTCATCACGATCGACCGCGGGCCGGGCATTGAGGACCTTTCCAAGATCCGGTCCGGTTATTCGACCTTCGGGACGCATGGCCTGGGGCTGGCGTCATTGATGAGGGATCCCGACCCGTATTATTATGGGTTCAATATCCGCTCCATCGTTAATGAAGGAGTGCGGGTTGAAGTTCATTTAAGGGGCGCGAAGCGTGACGCTAACGTGCTGCTTGGAACGCGGACCCGTTCGCCGATCCCGCTGGTCATCGCCTCCGCCGCCGGAATGATGCTGTTCGTTTCGCCTCTGCACGCGGCCGGGTTCGATACGGCGTTAAGATCAACGTTAGGCGCCGTGAGCCTGGGCGGGGCGTTCTCGTCCGTCGTGTCCGTGATCGGTTTAGGCCTGGTCCTCTGGGCGGGTTACCGGATCCTGCAGGATGTGATCAATGTGCTGGGCGATATCAAGGATATTTATGAAAAGAATGTTAATGAGCGGTCGCCGTTCACTGAAATTTTAGGGTTTTCTTCTTTCGCGCAGGCTGTTTCAGAATATGTCAGAGATCATTACAAGCGGATCGCGATCAGCGCGGCCGTGCTGGCGGCGGGATCGTTCATGACCGGCGCCGTGGAAGCGGTCGTTTCGATAGCGGGTTTTGCCTTCGGGGTTTCGTTGACGGTGGCCTGGTTCGCCTCCATCGCCGGATACACGGCCTACCGGTTGGCCTCATGGGCCAGGAGCGTTTCTTCGGGATTCGGGCGGGTTGTGCTTTGGTCAGCGGCATTGTTGGTGGGAGCGCTGACGGTCTATTTCCCGGCTAGATTCGTGTTCGGAAATATCCTGCTGATTCCGTTATTGTGGAAAGGCATGGTCCTTCTGGTCCCGGTGGCGGTCTTCGTGACGCTGGCGTCTTTCAGGGCCTGGAAGGAAAAACGCAATGGCGCGAAAGCGGACATGGCCGCTTCAGCCAGGGCCAAAGACGACGAGGTCGAGCATAGCCGCAGGCGCTTCTTGAAAGCCATGGCGGGGTTGACGGCCACGGTCATTGTCGGGGACCCGGTCTTAAAGAGCCTGCGCCGCTGGTGGAAAGCTTTGAACATGTTCGAGGCCTGGGATTTCTATAAGGCGAATCCTGAGGTCGCGCGCTTCCTGGACCGTTGGCAGGCCGTCGGTGGAGGCAGGATCACGGAATATAATGTTCATCATCATTTGAACAAAGCACTGCACGGATTGGAAGTGGTCAGCCGCCTGCAGCGCCAGATCGTTGAGAGTGCCGCGCGCAACAAGGTTGATGCATACCTTTTGGCCTCGATCATTTTCTACGAGCAGGCAGATTTGAAACCGGAAGAAGAGGCCTCGGACGCCTTTAAGTCCATGGCTGTCGGAACGACATCCGTCGGTGTCGCGCAAATGTGGCCCACGCATCTTCGCTGGCTGTTTAAGGATATCAACGGCATTCCTGTTCAATTATTATCCGACCGCACGCTGGCCTTGAAGCTCATGGAAGATGACGCGTTCGCCGTTGAGGCGGCGGCGCGGTATATCCGCTATCTGATGAATTTAGGGGCGCAAAAAGGCGTCAATGTCCGGACCTGGGAATCGCACGACGCGATCGTCGTGATGGGCGCAAGCTACACGGGGACGCCGTTTACCAAGCGTATCCTGGAGCATAAGAAGCCTCCGTTCGATCTCAAGCATTATTTGGAGACTTATGAGCATGGTTCTCCGGAAATGCGCGCGCTGGACGCCGTCCTTTACGGCCATGCCGTGGCCAAGGCGTATGAGTTGTTCCTGGAAGTGAACCGGGCCGGATATAAGGGACGATACAATATCCGCCTTGGTTATCATCCGGCACTGACCGTTCCGAGTTCAAGGCCGACCAATCCTGCCGTGCTTTCAAAGGAAAGAGCAAAGACAACGGCCCCGATGGCAGCGCGGGCATTTTCTTTATTCGCGGCGGCGGTGTTGGGGATCGCTGTCGAGTCGGCGGCGTCCGCCCAGTCGACCGGCGCAAATAAGGGCCTGCCACAGCAGGGAATGGAATCGATTTCTCAGGAACACGCGCGGCAGAAACCGGCATCGAACACAACTCAGAGCGCGGGCCTTGAGCAGGTGGCGAGGGATTATTATCAACAGAGAGAGGCATTAAGGATCTTTTCGGTGGGGACGGTTCCAAACGGCCTGACCGACGGATCTTGGGAGAAAAAATATAACGCGTTCACGGGCTATGTGAAGGATATTGCCGTGGTTGTTCTCGGCTGGATCTTAAGCGCGCTGGTCTGGATGAAATCCCATAAGGTCCTCACGGCGGCGGCTGTGCTAGCGCTTTTCGGCCTTCGCGGCTGGAAAAACCGTCGCGCGGAGCGTAAACGGATCGCGGAATTTGAACGAAGCCTGCGTTCATCATACTGGTCTGACCGGGGCATGAATTCATCGGTCCTGTCTTCTGAAGAGTGGGCGCAGAACCAAAAGGCCCTGGCCGAGAGCCGTCAGAAGTGGGAAGGGAAGCCGGTCCTTGCGTTGTTCCAGCGATTCAACGGAAACGCGCAAGCGCAGGATGATATCCGTTCAGCGTTGTGGTATGTCCGCAGACAGTGCTGTGATTTCTTAATGTCATCGAAAACGGTTTATATCCGGTTCCTGGTCGAGCAGAACAATGTCCATGATCCGGAGCTTGCATGCCTGGTCTGCGACGCGCTGGGGCTTGCCCGCAACGAAACGCTGCGCGGATTGCCGTATTACGCTGTTCCGGATTATTTACTGGCCAGCGAGCTTTTAAGCCGCATTGAACGGTCGGTCCTCGCGATACGGGATTTTGAAAGGGCGCAGGCTGCGTCTGGTCCGGATACAAATTCAGCGGTCCTGTCTGCGGTCAGCACCGAAGAAGGGGTGGATGTTTCGTTTGATAAGCATGATGTCGGCTTTACGACATACAAGGTCACTATGGATAAGGGGCTCAACGCTGCAGAGCGTCAGCGTCAGGCCGCGGTCCGCGTTTATGATCTGCTGATGAACAATCTCGCCCAGCGCATCATTATTCATAATGCCGGCGATGATTTTGCGGGGATCGTTGAAGAGTTCGGAAAGATCGATGAAAAGGGCCGTATCCGTGAAAACATCAGAATATTGTTCGGCAAGGACCTGGAATTTGAACAGACGGGTGTATCCGCTGAAGGGCGCGATGTCCCCAACCGCATCCTCTGGTCTGCGAAAGAAACGCTGGCACTGGACGAAACGGCCGTGGTCGTTGGTGTCAATATCGGAAGCACTTACACACGCGCAGCCGTGATGAAGGGCAAGGCCATTCTTTCCAAGAACAGCAGGATCATCTGGAATCCTTCCAAGGAGCACAAGAGCTGGGCCCGCGCGGAAAATTACGATCAATTCATCGACGGGCTTGAGGCCTTTATCCGCCAGACCGTGGAAGAGGCCGGGCTCAAAATGGAAGACGTTCAGGCAGTCGGTGTCGGGACGGTCGGGTTTGTAAGAAACGGCGAGATCCTGACCCGCGCCAATGTGACCCGCGCGATGTCCGATGAGGAATTCGCCAAGGCAAGGTCTTTGAAAACTGATCTTTCCAGAAGATTGGGCGGCATTCCGGTCGCGGTGGAGATGGACAGCAAGGTCGCGGCCTTGGGCGAGCGTGTCGGTTCGGGCCTTTCAAACGCGTTCATTGTCAAACTTGGGACCGCCATGGCCGGAAAGACCATCGCTGCCAATGGTGATATCACGGATAATTTTGAAGAGATCCGCCAGGTGATGGTGAAGACAGACAGAAACGCCCATCCTAATGGCCCGACGGGCGTGAGAGGGACGCTGCGAAGCTACGGCTCGACCGAGGCCTTCCCGGTCCTTTCACAGGAAGTGATGGGAGAGGCCTTAGATTACAGCGATGTCCTTAAGATGTATGCAGAGGACCCGCAAGGCAAGGCGAAAGAGATCCTTGAACTCATGGGACGCTATTTGGCGCGGGGATTCGCGAAATTGCAGTCCATCCACGGATTTACGACGATCGTCCTGGCCGGAAAGAACCTGGAAGGCGCCCATGGCCAGGTCATTATCGATTCGCTGAAAGACACCTTGAAGCGGGAGTTTCCGCTTTTGGACATCACCATCCAGATGAGCGCGGCGGACATTGATTACGCTGTCGCGGTCGGCGCCGGATACATGGCCTCTATCGAGAATAGCAGAAGGAAGCGGTTTGAAGCGTTGGGGGCTGTCTATGGATTAACACAAAGGGAAATGGATGTTGTCGCCTCTATTAAGACGCGGTTCGGAATTGACGTCCTGCCGGTTCCCGGATTTTTCGCGCGATTGCGCTACCGTTTGTTCGGAACAGCGGCCGATATCCGTTCTCAGCTGTTTGTTCGTAATGAAATTGTGACCGAGGATTATTTTGATGTTTTGGTTTCTGATCTGGAATTGGCCGGGCGTCAGCTTTTGTGGCGCGCCGCCCTTCAGGCAGGCTCAAACGACCTCAGAGATGTGCTAAGAGCGGTCCGCCTTCACAATGCCCGTCTGGCCCTTCGTCAGATCAGAGAGTCGTTGGACACGGACAGCCTTTTGGCTGACGCTGACCCGGCGCTTGTCGCGCAACTGGCTGAAGCTTTGGAAGACCTGCTGGCCGCTGCCGAACAGAAACTCCCGTCGTATTTTGAAAGGCCTTATCTGCGGGCTCCTCAGCAGAATATTGAAGTCTATTCGATGGTCGTTCCGATACCGATGATCACGCAGGCCGTTAAAGCTGTAGTTGGCGGCGTGACGGCCATTTGGGACCATTATTTCGGGCTTCCTTATTATATCCGTCAGGTCGAGCGCATTGAAGAGAAGCTGGGCCTGCGCGCGCCGCGCAGTTCCTATGCGGTCCATTTCTTCAGACGCAACGATGCGATCGGCGCTGATTTTGAGATCCATCCCTACGCGCAGTTTGATCACGCTGAGCGTCAGTCCGTTTCCCTGGGCGAGGGGATGCGAGAGATCCGTAAGAAGACGATTGCGAGACTTGAACAAAAACCGGACATGCCGGTCATTATCCGGATCGACGGCCGCCCGGGCAACCGCAAATCCCATTCGATCCGCATCTTGAAACAGGGTCTGAACACGCATGTGAAGCCGCAAGAGATCGCGCTGATCGAAGTCAATGAGTACAAACGGCCGAATCTCTGGTCTTATGACATCGAAGGGTTCTACCGTGATTATAACGCGCTCATCGCCAGCGGAAAATATAAGGTGATCCTTGTGGAAGGAACGGTGATCGAGCTTTACGTGCCCGGCCGCCTGCCGCAAGGCGACCTTTCGATCTATATTGAATCGATCGAGCCGCGCCGCATGGAATACCTTTTGAACGGCGACGATAAAGAACGCCTGGAATATTTCCTGAGATATCATCCGTATCACAATGTCCTGCTGCGTTACCGCACGGATGTGGCGCGCAGGAACGCGGATGTCGTGATCGACACTTATTTGATCCCTGAAGAAGGGCTCACAGGCCAGCACCGGATCCTGTTTGTGGATGATGCGGCCAAGAAGCTTGAAGAAGGGCGCTATTTCACGGTTGGACAGCTCAATGAAGAGCGGCTTTCAGCTCATGACCGGCAGGCGATCCTGCTCGGGCAGCACAGGATCGGCGAGGCGATCGAGTGGCTGCTGCGGCGCGGGCTTGTCCGCCCAAGCCTGGCGGTCCGGTTGAACCTGTTCACATCTAACGGATTTGTCGCCGGGGCTGATGACCGCAATATCGGCCTGGCTTCGACGATATTGACCACGCCCGATCTTTCAGACGAAGAACGTGCCGCTGTCTTGATCTTTAACCTGTTCGTGTTATTCAATTCGCTGGAAACGTCTGTGGAAGGGCTAGAACACCAGCCGATCAAAAAGAATATTATGGCCAACACGGCGGCCGTTTATGAAGCGATCCGGTATCTGTTGCCGGCGGTGGAGCAGGAATTTGGATCCAGCGCGCTTTCGGACGGGCTGGCGAAGCTGGGAGTTTCAAAAGACCAGCTCGACGCGTTCAGGATTTTAAGCGCCCGCGTTCAGGCCTCACCGGCCAAAGAGGCCGTTGGACACATTTTTGAGCATCTGTCCCGTTTCGATCCGAATTTCAACAAGAGCCTGTATGTGGTTAATTTAAAGAACACAACGCAGGCGGAAGCGGTGAACTATGTCATGGGGCCGGCTGGAACGAACGCGGCCGTGCTGGGTCCAGCATCCTTCACGGCGCAGGTCCCGGTCCTCTTTAGGAAGGATATTGGCCCGGCGAATGTGACGGCCAAGGTGCGCTTTGATATCCACAACGCCAATCTCGGCCATACCCCTGTGGAAGTGCTGGAAGGGGAGCTGCCGGCGGTGCAGTCGGTCGACCTTAAGAACGCGCTGGGCGAGATCTATCCGTATTTGCCGAACGCTCCGCCCGAAAAAGGGACGATCGTTATTTATGTCACGAGCGATGTCAGCCGTTTTGATGATGGTTCCGTCGCCGCGGAGTATGTTTATAGCCAAGCCGACCAGCAATATGTTATCCGCATCCACCCTGAAATGTTTTCCCATCGCAACAAGATCGGTCAGAACAGCCTTCTTAAGATGGTCCTTTTTGAATTGATCGCCGGGAGCCACCTTTTAGGATATGACCAGTTCCATGCTGATGAGCATGCGCTGCGTTTCTTAAAGAGCGACCCGCAGACCCTGATCGACCTTGTTTCGCTTACGTCCGCCCTTCAGATGAACGGCACGCTTGATTTTACGCGCGGGATGGCGGAACGCCTGCGCACGCTTGAACGCTCGATCTATGAGACCAGCGATTATATGGACGCTGAATTCATCGGCCCTGTGGATGAGAGGACGGCGGTAAGGTTCACGCTGTCAACATTGCGTATTTACGGCAAGGAAAAAGACCAGGACGCGATCAATGATCAGGTCCGGAAATTCATTGAGCACATCCGTCTTGTGCTGAGCGCGCAAGGCAAAAAGCCGGCCTTTGCTTTGAGTATCCTTGGGCTTCCGAATTCGCTGGATACCGACACCATGGCCTTGCAGGATTTTCTTTCATCGATCGTCGAGGGGATGGATTCGATGCGGGTCCCTGTGGTGGGAGGGCACACGATCACCAGCCAGGACATGGCCTACACGCTGATCCTGGTGGAGGTTGTTCCGGCAAATCAGGTGATCATGACGGTCGAACATGATCGTCCCGATCAGCAGAAAGCGTGTCCCATATCCCGGCGCAAATCGTTTGTTGAGCGCGACAAGCTTGTGATCGGAGGGCTGCAGGGCTGCGCGGCCAAATACCCGGCGGAAAAGCTTGATCAGATCCTGGATTTCGCGATCTCTCAGTTGCCGCAAGACCATTTCGCCAATCTCCACGTCAAGGATGACGTGGTCCTTTACTATCTGGATGAAGTCAGGGCCGTCGCGTTCTCAGTGGATGTCATCAAAACGCTTTGCAATTCTTCAGAGGTCTTCGGGCGCACCGCGATCGTTCACGCCTTAAGCGACCTTTACGCCAAGGGGATCCGGCCCCAGGGAGTGGTGCCGGTCATGTTCGCTCCGGCCTATGTCGGGGCTCAGACCCTGGCCGGGATCGCTGAGGCCGGCAGGCAGGAGATCCGCCGGGCTGATGCCGTGTCGATCGGAGGCTATCAGCTGGAGGCGCTGGACCTTTTCTATGGCGCTCTGGTTTATGGGACCGTGGAGAGAAGCCGCTACATCAGCAATTCCAATGTTAAAGAAGGCGATTGGCTGATCCTGACCAAGCCGCTGGGAACAGGCGTTCTTCTGAGCCATGGTTTTGGGAATCAGTATTTGCTGGCCGCTGAACGCAGGGCGTATCAATACGCGTTGAACCATTTGGTCACGCCCAACCGTGACGCGGGTGAAGTGATCACTTCTGAAGGGGTGGATGCCGCGACGGATATTACCGGATTCGGGTTCATCGGGCACCTTCTGGAAATGATCGAGCCGGCAGGGATGTCCGCCCGTCTCTGGCTTGAGAGGATTCCGATCCTGCCGCGCGCCCGTGAGGTCTATCTTGAGGCCATGCCGTGTTCGGTCCGCGGAAATATGAGGAAGTTCGGTTACCGCGTGGATTCCAGCGCGCTGGATGAGACAGACCGCATGATGGACGCGTATCTGCACCTGTTGTATGACGCGCAGACATCGGGCGGGCTGTTGATCGCGGTTTCACCTGAGAAGGCGGCGCGTTTGATGAAAGAATTTGAGTCCCGCGGGGTGGGAGCGGCTGTCGTGGGCGAGGTCGTCGTGAAACAGAAGCGCGATGTGATCGTTGAGCCGAAAGCCGGGCGTGATGTTCCGGTGATCGCGTCTCCTGAGCATCTCATGGTCGAGGAGAAAGCCAGTCTGGCCTTCAACGGGCTGATCGAATATATCATAAAGCATTGGGATGAGATCCTTCAAAAGGGCGCGTTCATGTTTGATGTGGACGGGACCCTGTTCGACCTTAAGAACCAGAAGAAAACGCTGGATGATCCAGAATACCAGCCTTTGCGCGAGATCCTGGCCCAGATGCTCTTAGCCGGAGCGCGTATCGGGTTTGTGACCGCCAATCTTTCCAAAGACCAGAAGATCAGGGTCACTGATCCGCTGATCAAGAGGCTGAAGGAGCTTAACGCGGTTCACGCGGCCGAGAACATAGTGCTTTACGCCTGTCTGGGAGCGGTCAAGGTGGCGTTCGGGCAGGACGGAAAGTGCCGTCCGGATACGCAGTATAATCACCAGTATACCCTTCCGACTGAAGATGTTGAAAGGGTCCGCGCGGCGATCACGGAGATCGTCCGCTTTAAATTTGCCTGTGATAACCTGCGGATCAAGGATGCGGAGCGTCAGCAGTTGCTAAAGGATTATGAGGATGTGCTGTCTTCTTCAGGAACGGTCGGCTCTCGCTATGCCCGGACTCGTTTTATCAAAGGATGGGAGATCAACGGTTACCGCGCGGTCATTTACGGGCTTGACCGCGACCAGGATGGCAACGTCCTGCCCATGCCTACCGAGACCGAGCGGGCCCTGGCCAAGTCCGGCGGCAGCGCGGAAGTGGTTGTTCCATGGATGGAATACCGCGACGGCGTGCAGCTGGTGGTCCGCCCGATCCCTGAAAGCGTTGAGACCATCGGGATCCGGGTAGCCATTGCGCGAAAGATCAAGGCCTTCCTCGGAGCGCAAAGAGAGTCATCCTATCAATTGGAGCCCGGCGGATTGACCAGTATCAACATCAATTACGGACGCGTGAAGAAGTCCACCGCGGTCCTGGACATGATCAAGACATTTGGCCTGGATCCGAAGTTCGTTTTCTTCTTCGGAGATGAGTATATGAGATCGAACAGCCCGGATTCATCGGCCGCTGAAGTCAACGGGATCCATCCGATCGCGCTTTCCAAGGCGTGGTTTGAAGGCAACGCGATCCGTATCGGTGATGACTACACCAGCACGGAGCGGTTCCTGGCTGAGGTCGCAAGGCGCAGAAGGGTTCAAGCAGCGGCGACGAACGCTTCAGTCTTAGGAAAGGCGCTTGATTGGTTCAAAGGCGCCAATAAGGGGCCTGAGACGAAGCAGATCCCCGTGTCATGGCTGGCGACGGGTATGGAAGCAGAGATCGAGGCTTTGGACCGGAAGATCGCGGAATTAAAGGCCCTGGGCATCGATATCCGAGGGGCTGAAGAAGTCAAGGATGAGCAGGGGTCAACGAATACCGCCGGTGAAAATGTCAATTCAGCCGTTCTTTCCTCTTCGCAGGAATTTAAAGCGGTTCATGGCATGCCGTTCGTTCAGATGAAACCGGATTGGGCCAAGGTCATTGAAGACGATGATTTTGATGAGGTCCACATTATCACGGCGGGCGGCGGCGGCGATGTCCTGGGAGGGATCTTCATGGCCAAACAGCTTAAACGCGTCCTGGCCGCTGTTCAGCGCAAGGGGATCCGGTTCTCCGTCTTTACGACAAATTTGAAACGCGGTGAGGAAAATCCCAAAGGCGGCCCGACCCCGATGGAAACGATCGGGACCGTGTCTTTAGGTGTTTTCGACGCGCTGGAGCCGGTCAGCCCCGGTATGCCGATCTACCGGTTGGACAGGCCTAATATTGTCGCCCGCACCTCTGTCGGCGGCCATTCGCTTCCGATCAACATCAAGGAAGGCGGCATCGTCGAAAAGATGAAGGAATGGGACATTGACCTGATGATCCTGGATATCTCCCCCGGATCGAGAGCGTTGGCGAAAGCCTACAAGCAGTTCATTGAAGGCAAAAAAGTTTTGAGCATCTGCCTGGACATGGGCGGAGACATTCTGGCGCGGTATCCGTATGACCTTACTGATGCCAACAAAGAAAAACATCCCGAGGCCGGGGTCCGGTCGCCGGTCACTGACACGGTTGTTTTGGGGATGTTTTACCACATGAAAGCGGACCATGGGCTGAATCCGTTCGTGGCGATCTCAGCCTTGGGCGGGGACGGGGAACTGGGCGCGGTGGCGCGGATCTATCTGGATGAATATATCACGACGGGCCAGCTGATGGGAGTGATCGACCATCAGGCCCTGCTGGCCAATTTCGGGAAAGAGGCTTTGGACGACCTTGAAGATGTTCTGATGCTGGACATTGCCAGCGAGGTCTCAACGAACTTCCTGCGCCGCAACAGAATGGCGGCTGTGGGGCTGAACTATACATACAGCGAAGGGGAACGCAAAGAGATGGTCGCCGGCTGGGACCGTTTCACGGATATCCTTAAAAATAGCGGCCGGCATTCTCTTCTCGAGATGCTGACCGAAAACCTTCCCAGGCCGCTCACGGGCCAATTGATCCGCAACAAGAGCCGGACCGAGGTCCTTCCGGTGGCGTATCTGTTCACGATGTTCTTTGACCCGGCGGATATCCATCATTACATTTCTTCAAAGATCATTGAGGACATCGGGTCGCATGATTCCTGGGCCGGTATCCAGCGGGTCTTCAGCGATCACGGCTTCTACACGGAAATGACCGATCCCAACAACAAAGATGCACGCGCCAAGGCCATGGCGTTCTTGAACCAGCTGGCCGGGCGCATGACCGCGGTCAAGAAGATCTCTCACTTGCAGGAGATCGCCAAAGCGGCCAAGGCATTTGCGGATTCGATCGGAAAACAAACAGTGTTCAATTACCTCGCTCACTTTGAAGAGCAGTATTCCAACTCAAAAGAGCGGTATTATATTTTCAAATATTTTGTGGCGTATATCCTGCCCCGTTTAGCGGAAAAATCAGAGGGTGACTCCGGGGTATTCGAGGTCTATGCCGAAACGGTCCGTGAGTTCATTGAGCGGATCAATGTTGAGCGCCTGATCCCTGAGGCCATTCTGGTCGTTTACGCGCTTTTAGGAGAAGGGAAGGTCACCCGCCTGATCGACGCGAGCCGTTCTGCCGAAGAGTTGGAGACCATGCTGGCGTCGCTGCAGCGGCATCTGATGGTGATCGCCCGTCAGCGGCAGGAGAGGATCTATCAGGATGAAATTCTGGATCTGGCGATCCAAAAAGTCCTTACAGAATCTTCATTCGGCGATGTGATCGGCAACGACGGAACGACGAACGCCGCGGTTTTGGGATGGTCCAGCAGCGTTTCAGGTCGCGACGGAGAGTCGTTTGATGATGTCCTGGTCCGCGCCTGGGACCATGCGTGGGATTTGCAGGCCTTCCTGGTCTCCCGTGAGGACATGCAGAGGACCCTGGTCCAAAAACGGCTTGGGCCGTTCATGGTCCGCCTGACGCCCCGCGAAGTGAAGCTGCGCCAGCCCGACTGGTTCGGCAAGCCCGTTCAGCTGGATTATCCGTTCAATCCGGATAAATTCCATTTCGGCAAGGTCGCGGACAAAGAGGTCCTGATCGACGGATTATCATTTGAGGGCAGGGATTGGCGCGTGATCGTCAACGGCTCGCCGCACAGCCGCGGGCATTCGCTTTTGGTCCCGGCTCCGAGATTCACGGCGAACCAGTATTTTGACCGGCTGGACATGGTCGCGTTTGTGTCGGTGATGGGATTGACCAAAGGCACGGTCTTCGGCAACAGCCTCTGGGCCGGCGCCAGCATGAACAGCAAACATTTCCAGATCTATTTTGATGATCTTTACGGATTTAACTATGTTCAAATGGCCGGTCTGAATTGGCAAATATATCATCAGGTCAATTTTTCTGACATGAGCGGCTATCCCGGGCGGTATTTTGCCATCCGCAGCTTTGACCGCAGGAAACTCGCGCAAGCCGCCTGGAGCGCTGTTTCGTATTTGGAAGAACGCAATATTCCGTTCAATATCGCCGGCCGGGCCAGAACGGTTATTTTCATGCCGGTCGGAAACGAATTCCCCGCCGTTTTCGAAGGCCAGCCGATCGCGGTTCCGGAAAAGATGGGCGTCTTTAATATCATGAGCCGGGAATTGTTCGACCGCATCCATAAGGGGATGCTGATCGAGAGCATGGAGCAGACCGACCTTCCGATCGAGCCGTATCATGATTTCATTTTTGGGTTTGGCGACCGCTTGGCGAGTGATTTTTCAGCGGCCGGCAACGCGGCTGTTCTGGCCTCTGAGCAGGAAACAGCGTGGCTGGAAAGGGCTGTTGAGATAAGCCGTCAAAAGCGCGTTGAAGGCGGTGCTATGTCCGTGGGCGCTATGATCGTTCATAAAGACGGCGGAGTGGTCGCGACCGGATGGAGGCAGAGCTTTAATTCCATGACCGTTATTCACGCGGAAAAGAACGCGATTCTGGCGGCGAAAGAAAGCGGTTTAACACAATGGTCTGATTACGTGATGGTGACCAGCCTCGAGCCGTGCGATAGCTGCGCCCGCTGGATCGCCGAGCGCGGGTTCCACAAGTGCGTTTTCGGCACACTGGACACGGACCTTCATGTCTTCGGCCAGGGAATGAGGCGGCTTGAGGAGGCAGGGGTGGAAACGGCTCATGCCCGCGGGTCGCTGGTCAGGCGGTCGCGCCGTGCGGTGCCGTCGTTCAGCCTGAACCGTTTTGCCCGGGAGCTGTCCGCTCTTCCATTGGACAACAAAGAGAAAGCGCTCCTGCTTGCGAATTATGGATACTACCGCCTTTTTAGAGAAACGCCGTTCGATTTTGCGACGGTCATGGACAAGGTGATCCATCCGCACATCAGCTGGTTCTTCTCTCTGATCTCTGAGGCGCAGAAGCGCGGTTTCGGACAACTGCGCACGGAATATCTTGTTTATAAACTTTTCAACGATTTCTATCATCGCAAAGCCCTCGTTATCAGCGTCGATACATTGAAGCGGACAGGGGAGGACATTTCAAGGTCCATAGCCCGCCAGAAAGTCATGTGGTTTGATGAGGACCTGAGCCAGGAGCCGCTGAGCGTGGTTTTGATCGGCTCTTATGAAGGCCGTCAGAAGGTCAAAGAATATTTCGATAAGATCGGTTACGCCTTTGATCTCTATGAGATCGTCCAGGGCAGCGCGGAAGATGGCCGTCGGCCTGTTGAGGAGATCCGCCACGCGGCGGCTCGAGCCGGTAAAGAGCAGGGATCAGACCAAAACGTGAACTCCGCCGTTATGCATGAACGAATGAGCGCTCCTGAACAGGATGGCGGGATTTGTTCTTTGGCCAATTCTTTTTATGCCCGCGCGGCCGTGCGGGTCATGAGGTTCGCGTTCAAGGTTTCCGGCATGGTGGTGGGGATCCATTTCGCCCTGCTTTTGAACCAGATCCGCAAAACAGGCCGGGTGAACATTGTGATGCTTGGTTTAAGCGTCGGTGTTCTGACAGCCATGGCCGCGTTCACGTGGGGGACATTCGGGGCGCTTGTTCTTTTGGCCGTTGAGCTTTCGGGGGTCGTATTTGCTTCAACGGTCTATTTGAGGGCCCGTCAGCGCAATCATCGGGCCTGCGTTGCTTTTGAAAAGAACGGCCTTATGCCGAGGCACAAATGCGATTGCCATCTCGGATGCTCCGGGTGCGTGAGCCTTAAGAATGTCACCGGGGTGGGAGAGATGGACATTCCGTTCGGCGTGTATCCGAATTACAGCCGCGGAGGATTTGGAATGTCCGTGGATATCTATCAGTCATTTCAGTTCAGCCGCGAGGTCATTGGGTCGATCGAGCTTTATCTTTCACAGGCGCGGAGAACGCTTGAAGATCCATTGAGGGTTCTGGTCCTGGGAAGCGGCTCGGGGATCGACACGATGGCGATCATTTATAAGCTGATCGTTCTGGAAGGACGGAAGAACGTTTCGATCGATGTCCTGGATATTGATTCAAAATGCATCGTTGCCACGCGCGATAATATTTTAAGCCAGCTTAGACAGTTCGGGCTCATCGACGGTCAGACGTTCAACGCCAATCATGTGCTGACGTTCGGCGGCCACACGGTCCGCCTGCGTTTGGTCTCGACAGGGCGCGAGCTCGAGGGCAAGGACCAGATGTATGATATGGCGTTTTTTAATATCCCCAATATCCAGAGGTTCTGGGAAGCCAGGGCCGACCTGATCGACCTGCTGACGGAAACCCGGCTCTTCATTTCAGACCGGGTGCTGATCAATATTTTCAGGCAGCTGAGCTTCCTCATGCCTGAAGGCGGGCTGGTGACATTGCGGTATGACGCGATCTTCAGCGATCCAGACACCTATCTTGAAAGGGCAATGAACGAATTCGGGTTCTTCCGTCACGCGCAGAGTTTTAATGAGGAAGAGTCCAAGATCATGTTCGTGTTCACGCCCGGCATTAAGAGCGGTGAGAAAAACAGCTCCGCGTTGCCGGTTCCGGCGGATGCTGAAAAACAGAAGAGGCCTTTAACTGACAGCGGACATCCGGCGATGAAGCTGCCGTTGCGTATCGCCTTTGAGATCGCCTGGTGGTCAGCGGTCGGGCTTTTTATAACGATCGGGCTGCAGGCGCTCGGGCTGGTGACGCTCGGCGTTTCCGCGCTGGCGGTGGTGAGTTCTTTGGCGAAGTGGCTGTCTCTGCTGGCGGTCTTTTTGGCGGTGGTCGCGGCGCCGGTCCTTGAGGAACCCGCCTTCTTTGACGCTCAGGGAAAACATCTCACCGGCGAGGCCTATGAACAGGCTCTTGAAAAATGGTTGAAGAAACATCCGCTGTCCTCCCACGAAAAGTTAGAAGAACTCCGATACAGGATCCGCCTGGCGGCCTCTGAGAGCCGCTTGAAGGCCATTCTGATCCATTCGGCAAATAACGCGGTCTATATGATCGTCCGGTTCCTGAAGGCCCTTATCCTTCCGGCGATGTATGACGCCATGGTCGAAAAAATGCACGGGTGCTCCATGCTCCCGAAGAACGCGTTGGCCGCCGCCGGTCTGCAGGCTTTTGAAGTGGCGCTGCCGAAAGCGGGCGAAGAGTCTTCGTTTGAGACGCGGTGGCTCGGCCTGCCATGCACCAAGACCGTTATTAACGGAAAGATGATCGGTGACAGAGAGGTCCGCCGGCTTGAATGGGATTTCAAGGACGATCGCCGTTTTAACGACGATGTGATGGGCTATCCGGGCTCTTTTGTCTACAGCATGCGCCTGCCCGAAGGGATGCACGCCTTAAGAGGCGTTCTGATCGATAAGCAGTTAAGGGGCAATGGTGGTTTACGACTGATGCTCTGGGAGTTCTTGCAGACGTTTACGGATATCCAGCACGCTGAAGTTCCGGGCAACCTTCTTTTAGCTAAAGTTCTTTTTGCTGATTTCGGGTTTGTTCCGGCGTTTGACTATGTTCAGCCCAAGGCGTTCAGCAAGGGCAGGGCATTTTATATGACCAGAGAAAAGCTGGCCGCCTATGACGCATCGGTTTCAGCTTCGATGAGGTTGCTGTTCGATATTCAGGTCATTGAAGATGAGAACGAGTTTGCCCGAAAGAATCCCGACGCGGTCCCGGTCTATTTGAACACGCTTCTTGTTAAAAACGGACATTCCCGGTCGGTTCAGGATGCCGGGCTTGAGGTCAATTCTTCTGTCGTGTTCTCCACCAGCGGGATCGTAAAGGCGCGGGAAAGTGAGATGGTCGGTGAGTTCGCCGAACAGCTTCCGGGCATGGTCGAACAGGACTTTGTGAGGGTTCACCGCTTTGAAGAGAGACGCTATCGGACCGTTGGCGTGATCCTCACCACGGGCCTTCAAATGACGGGCACGCGGGCCTTTGAGATCACGGATGAAGGTTTGCGCCAGCAGGAGGAGCGGCAAGGATTGACGGCGAATAATTTCGATCACAGGACCGTGATCCTTTCCGCGGGAAGCTGTGAGGATGTTGTTCAATATTTGAAGGAACAGAATGACCGCCATCCGAATGACCGGCTGATGGCCGCCGCCGCTCACCTGGGCGGAGGATATGAAGATGCCCGCCAGCGCGTGAGCGAGTGGACCGGAATTCCTTTGGAGAGATTGCTTCCGGACGTGGTCCTGGTCAAGAACGCCCCGTATGTGGCCGCGGCGCATGATGATGTTCTGATCATCGACATTTCGATCCTGGATTCCCGTCTGCTCTCCAAGATGGAGATGATCGAGGAGATGCTCCATATCACCCGCAACCTTGATCCCAAGCGCGGCGCGCCGGGAGCGATGGACCGCATGATCCAGGAATTAAGAACGGACGAGATGAAGCTGGCGTATTTCCACACATGGGATGTGAAGGACCAGGCCGAGCTGTTGGTCTATATGGTCCGTAAATTCAAGACAAGAATGATCGACATCCACGCGTTCTGGAAAATGTATATCCGGTCTTATCCGCGCGAAGGCTCGGAAAAATTCGAGGATATGATCAGGATCCTGAGCGCCGAGCTGAGGGATCGCGCGCTGATCGAAGAGGTCCGGGCGCTTTACCGCAAAGAGCATCAACCGAATCAAGGCGCTGATCTGACCAGAGGCAACATCCGCCTTTTGGCGATGGAATATGCGAACCGAGGGATCTACGGAAAAGCCCTCACCGATCAGCTGAAAGGGATCACCAACCGGCATCTGGATGAATATGTGTTCTATAACGGAACAAAGGTCTTGGACGGCGATGGGGAGGCCGGCCAGTCTGACCGCAGCGCGTATAAGCGCCTTGAAACGTCAGGCGTCGGAGTTGGAGGAGAAGGGGCGGGAGCTGGTTCCGGCGCGTCAGGAAGCTCGGGCGCGGCGGGTTCTTTTAATAGAGAAGATGATAGCGCTTACTTAGACGCTGAAGCGCTCAAGGCGATGCTGGCGGAAGGGGCCCGGGTAGCGGCGGGATCCGGACTGTCCGCCGTTCCAGCAGGGGCCGTTCTTTACGGATCCAACAGCGCTGTGCTGAGAGCGAACTACCATGAGATGGCGCAGAAGGTCGCGGGTCTTGTTTTGGGTCTGAACAAGGTTGGATTAAGGCCCCAGATCAATGACCGCCCGCTGTCGGAATTGGCCCACCGTCCGCAGGACCTGGTGCAGTTCATTATCGATTTTAGTATTTTAGAGACAGCGGAAGAGATCGCGTTCGCGCTCCAATCCGTGATGGACGCTTCCACGGGTAAGGCCTTGCCGAAAGGGATGGACCTTCAGACGGTGTTCGCCCTTTACACAGGGATCTTTGAACAGGAGAAGTATTTGCAGCTTTATGAGCATAAGCCGCTGCGTATCGTGGTCTTCCGCGGCGGGACCGGAGCGGTCCAGATCACGAAGCTTCTTAAAAAGCTTCCGAACGTTGAGGTCCATATTGTCCTGGGCGCCACGGATGACGGGAGAAGCTGGTTCATCGGGGCGCAGGATTTTAACGCTACCGGGATCCCCGACGCCGGAAAATGCCTGCTGGACCTGGCTGATGATTCGGCGCTCAAAGCGCTCATGTCCTATCGTTTTAAGCATGTCACGCCTGAGCAAAGCCGGTCGATCTTTTCTCAATTCATCCGCATGATCACGGCGGGCGCGGATCAGGCGGAGGCCCTGCTGCCGCAGACACGGGACCTTCTCACGCTGTTTGAGGCTTTGGACGGCGCTCAGAAAAAATATATCGCGAACTATCTTCAGGCCTTTGAAGAGAAATACGCCGGCATCCCGAGCCGTCGTGATCCCAAGGAAAGAACGCGTTTTCATTTCGTGAATATCCCGGTCAGGAGCCCGCTTTTGGTCGGAGCGGCATGGTTCCATCAGGCCGAGGGGGTCGAGGATTACTGGCAGTATGGGATCGACAAGGTCGCCTCATTGCTCGCCGTGGAGCCGCACCGGGTTTATTTCGCGACCTCGAAGAGACAGCATCTGATGGGCATGACGATCGACGGGGAGATCTTCTTTACCGAGACAGGCATCAACGAATTCCCGCGAAAAAGCGACTTCTTGGGCATCTGGCTGACGGAAGAGATGTTCGACGTTGCTTCTTTTGAGAAGGAGCTCGCGAGCCAGGGCATTGAGCTTGAGCCGGTCCAGGTTTCTGATCATGTGCGGGAGGACGCCCGCAAAGAGATCGCCGATACGATCCGAAAAGTTAAGAGCGGCCGGCACATCAAGGCCGTGGTCAGCGCGATCTCCCGCCGGTCCACGACCGTTCTGCGGGACGGAAACATCATCCAGTCCGCGCCGTGCGCTCATCGGGCGATCCTGGACGCGGACATTATGATCTACGCCAACACCACGCTTGAATCCAACCAGGGCAGCGCCTTGATCGTGCCCGGCATACAGAGCGCGATCCGCCTAAACGAGCGCGCGGCAAAGGTCCTGTTCGTCAATCCCACGATCGAGAACGACCCGAAGGACACGACCGCGCTGAACCTCGTGGAGCGTATTTACCGCTATGTCAGCGGCCAGCAGCATTTTGAAACGACGTTCATGAACTGGAACCGCGGCCATCAATACATTGATTTTGTGATCGGGCACGGGATGCAGTATCCCCGGCGGGACGTGCGCAAAGCCTATATCCCGTTCGAAGAGGGGATGATCCACAAACAGATCGATCCGTTGGTCAAAGTGATCGGTATGAACCTGGAATTTGAGACGCCGGTCCTAAGGGAAGGAAAAGACTACAATCACAAATGGGAGGAATATGGATTTTATTCAGCGCAGTTGATGAAGGAGGCCTTGATCCAGGCGCACACGATCAAGACCGTCAGAAGGGCTTTAAGTGAGCGAAAGGCTCATTTACAAATACCGCTGCCGCCGCAGTCAACTCGCGAGGGGCGAGGGTCGACGGGGCATTTGGGGGAGAAATGGCTCGATATACTCCGTGGCTGGGTGGTGAGCCGTATACAAATGCTTGCGGCGGCAGCGGTCAAACTCTTTTCTCCGTTCAGCAGGAACGGTTCGCAGCAATTCATGATAAAAAATCATACCAACAAGGGGGCATGGGCATGGTTAATCTTGAACACTTGGAAATTGTCCGCACAGAACATTGGGCGGGCGACACGTATCTTCGGACGCGCTACCCGCAGTGGAATCATGAGTACGCTTTTATCATTCGACGCAACGGTGAGGTCAAAGGACAGACTTCTTCCGGCCAGTGGGTCGACCTCAGCCGGGAGACCTGCGAGTTCATCCGGGACAAGATCAACGATTTCCTTCAGAAACGTTACGGGCAGCCTGTCCGGAGGGAAGGGAACGGAACAAACCGGTTCGACCAATTCGGCGGTTTTAAGCGGCCGTGAGGACCCGTTGTCGGCTGTTGAGGCCGGACGGATCCTTAAAGGCGCAAGGCGCAGCGCGCAGACAAATCCCGCTGTCCTGAAGATCGAAGACGTCGAGCCGGTCCTGGAGCTTGCGACGGTCATGGAACATCGCAAAAA
Organism: Candidatus Omnitrophota bacterium; assembly: GCA_022711395.1. Classification (GTDB taxonomy): domain Bacteria; phylum Omnitrophota; class Gorgyraeia; order Zapsychrales; family JANLHA01; genus JAKLFA01. The sequence continues at coordinate 32,695 of JAKLFA010000005.1, forward strand.
GATCGGACGCTTCGTGGAGAGGCCGTTGGTCGCGGCTTGCGAAGAGCTGTATGACAAGAATATTTTTACGGCGGCATCATCCGCCAACCGTAATGATGCGCTGTGGGCGCAGGCGGGTGAAGCATTAGCGTATCTGACGCTGGATCATACGGCGATGTCTCCTGAGAATCAGGAACTTGCGCGCGGCATGATCGAAGGAAGGATCATTCTTCCTGTTGGGGTCAGCGTTGAGTGGAATGAAGGGGAGGCCAGTCATCAATTTGTCCGGATCCTTGTTGAAATTAAGGCAGAGACACCTGTTTCAGAAGTCGAGAACAAAACGGTCGCGGTCGCGCGGATGTTCGGCCTTCAGCGCGTTCTTTTGAGCTGGTCGCCTGATGAGATGCGCGCGGAGCTGGGATTGGGAGCGAAGGCACGGTTAAGCAGATTGAAAGAGGCTGGTTATTGGGATGGGAGAAGATTTAAGCGTTATTACTATGATGAAACGCAAAAGCGTTTCTATTACAGCGCGGAACACGCCCGAAAAGACGCGTCGGCGTTGAGAACGATCGCCCGTAACGATCAGACAAACTCCGCAGTGCTTCGTGCCAGGACAGTGCTGGCGGCCGGCTTGGCCGGTCTTGTTGCCTTGTCCGGTTGCGATAAGAAGGAGAGTCCTGTTGCTTCAGCGGTCAATGAAATAGTTCCGGCGGCAGTTTCGCCAGCAACGGAAATTTCCCGGGCAGTGATTGAAAAGATGAAACAGCAGGTCAGAAGCCTCGAGTATTCCGATAAGGTTGCGGATGATTTCGTCAAGATGGTCAGTGAATGGAAAAATGAGCAAGGCCAGCCGCTCGTCGCTTCCTGGGAGCAAAGGCTTGATTCTGCGAGGCGTGAGCAGAAACAGGGCAAAACAACTCTGGCGCAGTTGGTCGGTGTTGAGGTTGGTGTTCTCGGAGAACTGGCTAGGAAGATTGCTGCAGAGTATGGCAGCAATGATAGCGCGTTTGAATTAACTGATGTCATAGAAAAGAAACAAGCGCAGTGCGTGAGCCGTTCAGTTTTCATTGTCATCTTGGGTAGTTCATTTGGGTTTGATGTTGAAGCAATACATGTTGATTTGCAGGAAAGCAGGAATTTCGGATTAACGGATGAACAGAAAACAATGGAGCATGCAGCCGTTGTGGTTCATTTATCGGATGTCAGTGTCATTGTCGCAGACGCAGCACTGAACTTTGTTAGTCAACCGTTTGTCATGGATGCTGTTTATACTATGGTTGGAAATTATTTTGAACTTAAGGGCTGGAATGGGCCTGCGCAAATTCACGGACGTATTAGAAAAACTTCTGTTTTGGCGGAAATTAATTTTAATCGGGCCAATGGTTTGGGCAGGGAAGGCCGTTTGGCAGATGCAATCACAGTTTACACAAAGGCGATTGATCTTGATTCAAAATTTGTTAGTGCGTATAACAATCGGGGAATTGTTTATGGCAGAATGGGTCAATTAACTGAAGCTATGACAGATTACACGAGAGCTATTGAGTTTGATTCAAAATATGCGGTTGCTTATTCTAACCGAGGAAACGTTTATGGAGCGCTTGGCCAGTTTACGGAAGCGGTCTCGGATGAAACAAAGGCGATTCAGCTTAATCCAAAGTTGACAATTGCCTACTTTTTTAGAGGCATGGCTTATATTGAGTTAAGGCGATTGGCAGAGGCTAGTGCAGACTTCACGAAGGCAATTGAACTAGACCCGAAAAATTCAAAGGCTTATTACAGTCGCGGAACCGTTCATTTAGCGTTGAGGCGTTCAAGCGAGGCAATCGAAGATTTCACCAAGCTGATAGAGCTTGGAATGGAGAAGGCCATAATTTATTTCCAGAGGGGAAATGCTTATGCGCAGTTGAAACAGTGGAATGATGCGATTACGAATTATACAAAGGCTATTGAGATTGAACCAAAGTTTGTTGAGCCGCATGTTAATCGGGCCAATTCTTATGTTGAGTTAAATCGATGGGAGGAGGCAGTTGCGGATTATACAAAAGCCATTGATTTAGGAATAAAAAATGCAGTTGTTTATTATTCACGAGGGCGTGGTTATGGAATACTGGGACGGTTTACAGAAGCGATTGTTGATTATACCAAAGCCGTTGAGCTTGATCCGAAAGATTATATGTCTTATGGAAATCGGGGGATGGCATATTTACAGGTTGGACGGTTACAAAATGCCAAAGAAGATCTTTTAAAAGCGCTTGAGTTAACGCCTGGAGAAAAGGAAAAAGAACGAGTAAGGGAAGTTCTTCGTTGGATTGAGGAGGAACTCAAAGTAGAGAAAAAGAATACCAACGGTGCGGCGCTATTATCGTGGATTTTAGAACGCGAGAGCGTTCTTTCCAAACAGGGGGCGAGGGGAGATCTTATAAATAGGGGAATCCATCCTCCGTGGCTGGTGGAGAAATGGTCTCCCCTCGTTCCCGATCATTTTGATCGAAGGGCCCGGTCGGCGGCAGAGACATCAGCGGCAGTGGTTGTGTCCAAAACAAACACGGAAGACCAGGTCATCCAGGCCTTGGTAGCGCATGGGACGGACGATTGGAGGCGCCATCTGGCCAGCGGCGAAAAAGCCCTTGAACATTTCGGCCTGCGCGCCCTGGACCGAACGGATCATCCTCCGTTTACGGCGCTGCCACTTTTAAGAAAAGTTGCCATCCATTCTGAAAGCGCCTTGAACCGCGCCCGGGCCATTGACCTTGTCATGCGGGTCTTGCTTGAATCAGAGGATTGCGTTGATCAGATCGAGGCCGCGCGCATTGTCAGAGAATTGCTTCACGCCAGCAGCGGACATCCGTTGGAGGTTTTGAACCGTCATTTGCAGAATATCAACGGCGCCAAGGCGAAATTCCATTTGGAAAATGTCTTTAAGGCCGCGAAGGCTTCGGTTGCCGGTGACGGATCTGTTCAGCCGCAAACGAACGCCGCCGTTCTCGATGGCGCCCAGGAAAACAGGATCGAGTTCAAATATCTCGTGGAATTGGGAAGAGAAGCGGAGATCGAAGACTGGGTCAAGGCCCATATGGTTTTGGATTCTTACAGCAAAAAACGCCCTGAGAACGGCTATCGGTATCCTATTTTCAGCGTTTATCTGGACAACGGAAGATTGACGACGTATTACGCGACATTGGACGGCCTGAAGAACAGATTTAAATTGCGCGTGCGCTGGTACAGCCCGACGAGCCCGGTGTTCTTTGAGATCAAGCGCAAGATCGGCATGAGCCAGATCAAACATCGCGGAATGGTGAAGCGCGAAGCTGTCTGGCCGCTTCTGGCCGGTGATTTTCCGTCGGAAGAATATCTGTATTCCCTTGAAAAACCGGGAAAGAACCTGGCGGCGCTCAACCGCTTCGTGATGCTGATGCAGGATATGGAAGCGGTCCCGAAAGCGTATACATTCTATTACCGCAAAGCGTATATGCCCAGGGAGGGCGGCAATCATCTGCGGATCACTTTTGATCATGACCTCTGCACGCTGCCGTTCCGTCAGCATTACGGAAACGGGATCCTTGTCCCCGACATGAGCCTGGCCAAGCCGGTCTGGCTGCCGGGGATGTTCACGCTTGAGATCAAGCACACCGACACCTTCCCGAGATGGGTCAGCGATATGGTGAGGCATTTTAACCTGCAGAGGACCGGCGTTCCGAAATATGTCGGCGGGGTCAGCTTGATCAAGGAAAGGCCGCTTTTGTTCCCGAGGGGCGGGTTCGATAACGGAGAGACCAACGCCTCGGTCCTGCCCGGGCTGGATTGGGGATTTTATGTGGCCGAGATACCGGAATCCCAGGTCGGCGGCATCGCGGATGTGGCCCAGGGCCTTCCGGAAGCGATCCTGCGTTCAAAGACGAAGGACGAGCGGCCGCACGGCGTGTTCCGCGTGACGCCCTGGTATCATTCGATGAGGAGCCTGCATGAGGCGGTTGACCGCAACGCATTGGCCTGGATCGCGGAGATCACGCTGCCCTATAAACATCACAAGGTGACCGCCCAGGTTTACAAACGCGTGAACGCGTCAGGCATCCGGGATTACTTCATTGAAAGCGAGATCTTCAGCTTCCCCTATGATAAGTCGGATATTTCCAACCCCGAGGGGGCCGTTAAAGAAACGGTCGTTTATAACGCGGTCTCCGCGCTTTTGATCCTCATGGGAGAGACCCGTCCGGATGTGCTGTTTTTGGCGGATTGGCAGAGCGGCCTGATCCTGTCTTATTTCGCGGAAAGTTTTGACAATGATTTCGCCTTCCTTCATAAGGCCGTGATCCGGACACCTCAGGCCATCACCAACGGTTATGACCTGATGCTCAATTACCGACAGGCGAATTATCGCCACTGGCTCACGCCGATCGCCTGGATCAATAATGAAGCTTACCGCGGGCAGTTCCGGATCGCCAACAAAGATCATTTTACCTGGGAAACAGGGCTTGTATCGGAGCGCGCGTTCGAACACGCTCGATGGATCACGCCGGGACATGGCCAGGAGATGTCCGCGATCTTTTTGAAGCTTTTAGTTGAAACGGTGGCCGGCTGGGGAGGATCGGTGATCACGGTGAGCGAAAATTATGCCAACGAGATCATGGGGGTCCATCTGTTTCCCGGCCATTATCCGGGGATGCTTCACGGGATCCTGAACCGCATAGGCGTTAAGGGCGTGCTTAACGGAACACCTTCGGAATGGAAGTATGTTGAACGTCTGGAAGAGAAGGACCAGGCGAAGCAGGCGTTATTGGCGGAATTGAACATGGCTTCAGGCGCCGATCAGGTGCTTTCGTTCATGATCTCGCGCCTTGTGAGCCAGAAAGGGGTTTCGCTTTTCATCGATGGCACAGAGCTGATCGCTCAGATGCTGAGGGACTTCCCCGAAGCGGTCCTGATCATCGGCGGAAAAGTGGAAAGCAGATGGAGGGAGGCGTTCGAAGGATTTAAGGAGCGGCTTGAGCGTGAATTCCCGTCGCGCGTCAGGGTCTCGCTGTCATTTTTGCCGCTTAAGATGGTCGAGGATGTTTTCAAGGCTGGGGACTGGAACCTTTTCCCGTCATTATATGAACCGGCGGGAACGCTTTATAAGGGGTCCGTGAACATGGTTCTGACAGTGGCCCGTCTGACCGGCGGCTTGATCGAGTGCGCGCAAGAAATTGATTTGAAGGAAGGGCGGGGGAATTCTGTGACATTCTCAGATTTTACGCCGGAGGCCTTTGTCGGAGCCTGGCGCCGGGCCCTTGAAATATCGCGGGATAAGAGGCTGCTTAAGGCCATTCAGCAGTCCGCTCCGGCCACGGCCAAAACATGGGATGACCAGGCGAAGAAATATTTCCATTATGTTAAGGTGTCTGCCGCTGAACGAAGATTTTTTGAAGGGCAAGGACAGAACGGCGCGGGCACCAACAGCGCGGTCTTGGATCAGGAGATGGCAAAAGGGCAGGACATGATCCACAGACGGGATACGCCGCCGCAGCCTGTCCAGCGCGATGAGAGTGGATTGTTTATGCGGATCGGCGAAAGCCTTTTGAGCTGGATGAAGGCCAATGGAACTGCCGCGTGGGGCACGGCGAGCCCTGATTTCGCGAGGATCGCGATCACAGAGGTCGTCAACATCAGTTACGGCCATTACCGGGTCCAGGCCTATCCGGTCGCGGACAGCGCCTTTATGAAAGAGGCTGCCAAGCTTTTGGAAGATAATCGGGGGCAAGGCTGCCCTGAACCGGGCGCTTTGGGCCAGATGATCCTTGTGCCGTATCTTTATTCTGACGGAACAGTAATGGTCTGGATCAAGGAGATCCAGCCTTCCGACGGTTACCGTGATATCGGGCATCGCCTGCGCCGCCATCTTGACCTGTGGCGCAAGAACACGGTTCTTAAACTTTCTCAATGGGCCGAAGAGAGCGGAGTCCTTCTTTATGGCGCTTCAGAAGACGCTGTGCGGACGATGTATCCTGAGATGAGCGATGTTGAGATCAGGAAAAATTACACGGAAACGTTCAGCGGGTCCGTTAAAGAGCGGATGCTTATCCCGTTGGGGTCGCTGTTCAGGGATGATAAGGGGACATTGATCGCGTTCGATCAATATGTCTTATCTGATCCGACGCTGGATGAGGCGAAGGCGTCAACAATTTTGAATGGGTCCAATGCCGCGGTGCTGGAGGCTTCAGAGGCCAAGGACGGACTTGAGGGCGGCATCGCTTCCGACATTAAGGATTTTCTTGAAAAGGTCAATCCATCGATCCAACGATGGTTGTCAGTGCAGTTTGAGGAATACCCGTTTGTTTGTTCGCTGGCAACGGCGGCGCTTGATTATTTGCTAAGGTTCCATTTCGGGAGCCTGTTAAATGTTGAGGCTTATTCGGGAGAAATATGTAATGTAGAACACTGGTTTTTGATCGTCGAAGATATCAAAACGGGCCGTAAATTTTACGTAAGCGCAACGGACGGTCAATTTGAGCCGTATCCGGAAGGGCGCAAAGCAGATTATTCTGAAGGCAGGATCAATCTGGATTATGTTTCCTGGTATTTTCGTCAAAATAAAGATTTTGTGCGGATCCTTCCTTTGTCTGCTGATTGGGTGCTTTCTTTGTATCAGGAGCTTGGAGTTACGCTTGAAATTTCCGGAAAACATTCTGAAGATTATCAGAATGTTGTGAGGACGCTGCATTACAAGACGCTGCGCAGCCTGTATCATTTTATAGTTCAGGATCAGGGACACTTTGAAGGGGAGCCGGTTTCTGATGCCGATGGAATTCCTGGTGAGGCAGAAGCAAAACGCGGTTTAGTCGGAAACATCAAAAGTGGCACTGAGCGGTCGATCGCCGGAATTGTTGAGCGTGGAGAATATGAAGAATTGACATCGTTTGGCGAGGAGCTTCCGTCTGTTCGCGATGTGCCTGTTGTCTGGCGGGCATTGACGGTGAGGGCTGAGCGCGCTCCGCCGGTCTGGATTTGGGCAAGGTATCACGCAGGTGTTCTCGAAATTTATTTCTCCAGCCGCACAGTCGCAGATCATTTCAAAGAAAAATTCAGTTCTTCATTGCCGTTGGCCCTTGGGTCGGCCGCGCTTCATGAGTATTTTGAAGCCGTCCGCGGATATTCTCATTGGGAGGCGGACCAGCTTGTTCTGGGCACGCCTGAATACGGTGCTGTCTATAAAAAAGTCAGGCGGTTCATTCCGTCCAGGAGCTTTGCCGGACGTTTGGCGCTTGTGTTAGGCCTGATCGTTCTCATCGGCATCCCGGCCCTGTGCCTGCTGGATTATTTTGGGTTGACCGGCGTGTATGTGGGATTGCGCCATACCGCCAAAGCGTTGGGGGTCGTGATCCTCTGGAAAGCCGCGGCCGTCGAGGCCGTGACAGGGGCGCTTGGGTATTTTGTGTTTGCTGTGATGGCGCAATATTTGAACCGGGGCTGGTACCGTTTCAGCTGGAAATACTGTTTCTTTGTCGCTGCCTTTGGATTGTTCCAGGGCCCGATCACGCAAGTGATCTATAACGTCCTTGAAATGGTCATGCCCTGGGCGGCCCAGATGACGGTTGTTTATAACGTCAAACGCAGCCTGCTGCTTCTGGTCGGGGGGCTGGCGGTCGTGACGGCGTTCAATATCTTTATGATCATCGGTAATAAATTGTTCGGGATCGGCCAGTTCGATATCCGCCGGGAGGCCTTTAAGGGGCTGGATGTCTACGCTTCCCGCGGGGTGGCTCTGGTCAAGAATTACGTGATCGCGGCGTTCGTTCCGTTTGAGTTCCAGGTGCTGGCCGAACAGTGGGGGTATGACTTTATTATGTTCGGCCTGGCCGCCTATTTGATGCTGAGGGACAAACCGCTGACCTCGTCAGCGTTTGAATGGTTCAAGGGCATGGTTGTCGGAAAGTCCGCCGCGACTTCAGCAAGATCAGAAACGGCTTCGGGTAAGGATACGAACGCGGCGCTTGTGAGCGCGCCGGTCTACGTTGGAAAAGACAGTTTTAACCTGGGCCTGTTCTCGGTGATCTCGCCGGTCTGTTATAAAGTGGAAAATGATTTTCTTGAAGCGGCCCTGGCCGGGGAGACGCTTCTGTTGCGTTATAAGGATCGCAGGTTGGTTGAGATCATCGGCGGTGAGCTGAACGGTTCATCCCTGGAGCGCCGTCCGCTGTTTTTGGAAGACGGGAAGACCCCGATCGACGGGGAGGTCATCGCGGCGGTCAAGAGTTCTCCGGTCCGCGCCCGTTATTACGGCGCGTCCATGGCCGTGATCCTCAATGATGCTCTCGTTGATGGGCGTAACCTGAAGGGTGCGATCTTTACATTTGAAAAGAACAACGGTTATGTCCTGCGCCGCCATTCGAGCCTGGTGGAATATTTTGAGAGCGTGGGGATCGGCCAGCAAGAGCTGTTTACGCTGTTCGATCATTACGCGCCGCGCGACGCGTTCGGGGCGTCAGCGCTTGAAGCCGCGCAGCAGTTTTTTAAAGAAACTGAGACGCGCATCGATCTTTTCGGCAAAGACGTCGCGGGGATCCCGCAAGAGCTGGAGCCGGCGCTGAGACCGTATATTTCACGCGACGGGAAATACCGGCAGAGGCTTCAGCAGTACAGGGCGGCTGTCATGCGTGGGACGAATTCCGCGGTCGTGTCAAAGGCCGCTGGCCTGGATGAAAGAACGCTCCGCCGGCTTTATAAGGAAATGTTCCCGGATCCTACCCGTCCCCGTATCATGCGAAATGACGTCTTCGCCTATAACATGGCGCTGGCGCGATCGATCGCCAAGTTCGGGACGGAAACAGTGGTCTATGGCCTGGGCGGGGTCGATCTGACCAACGCCCTGGCGATCACCAATGGAGGGACGTTCTATATCATTGATCAGCAGGGGATCAATCCGCCGGTCATGCGCTTGCAGTGGGGGGCTTTTGCTGAAAGCAATATTTCGGAAGACGATTATGTGGAACAAAAATATCGTTACGGTTTTGGTCATATCAATACCATAACCGACGAAAGCGCGCTGGGCGTGGCCCTGACCACAGAACTGCAATGCCTTGGTTTATCCAGGAGTGATGTGGTTTTCGATCAGGAGAACGGACTTCCCTATGTGGAATTCAGGAAAGCCTTTGATGGCAAGGACACGCTGAGACGGTTCTATTTCGTGAAGGTGAAAGACATTGCTGATCCGAAAACGTGGCCGGCTTCGTTCAAGAAAAAGATGCGCGGCAAAGCGGATGTGTATTTGCAGAACGCGTCGATGAAAGTCGTCGGCCGGCTGGCTCGCTATGCGCCTGCCATCGGTGCTCTTGTTAAGAAGAACGGCGTTTTGGTGATCGATCCTTATTTGGATTGGGTTAAGAATCCCCAGAGGGTGGATGTGCGCGCGGCTTTGGCGTCGGCATTTTCCGTCAGGGAGCTTTCTGTGCCGGTCTTCTACCGCAAGCTGATCTCAGAAACGGGCCTTAATTATGGGGTTCAGAAGCAGGTCTTTGAGAAAACGGACGGGGTGAATTCAGCGGTTGCCTTCTCCTGGCCGCGCCTGTTGAATGGGACTGAGCTTTGGAGAGAATTTATTAAGATCAACAATGGCCGGGAACCTGCGGTCATTGAATTAAGCGGAGATATCCATGCGCTGCGGGACGATCTGGCGGGGCAATTATCACGCCTTTCGGACCGGGAGATGGTCTATGTGTATCTTACGATCAAACTCGCAACCAAGACCTATCACGGCGTCACCATTAACCGGGCGGGCACCTTGCTCAAGCACAGAAGCGTTGTCCGGTATTTCAAAGAAGGCGGCTGTTTAGACGGCGCGCATTTCATTCTTTCGGTTATCGAAGACCGGTTAAGAAAAAATATCCATTGGAAATATGTTATGGTCGGAAACCGAAAGGAAGCAACGCTTCCGCTGCTGCGCGACAAGGGATTGATGAGGCAGGTTTTTGCAAACTTTGAATCTGCTTTAAGGGAGAAGTTTTCAAATTGGACCATGTCGGCCCTGACCTCAGACAACGCCACGAGATCATTTATGGAGAGACTAGCTCCTTTATCAGAGGAAGAGGAAGACGCGCGCTGCCTGACATATCTGCGCGTTTATGAACCGATTGAGTCTGAAACAACATTCATTACGATCCGCAGGATCTCAGCCCTGCAAGAAACTAATGCCGCGATCCTGTCCGCGGCGGAATCAGACGCGCTTTATCAGCAGGCAAGCGAGGTCGCGGAGCAGTCTAAACAAGGACATTTGATCGGGCATCTGCGCGCTCTGCATGGCGAGGCCCGCGATCGGTTAAGCCGGTCGGTGGTTGAGACGGACTGGGCCTTGAGCGAAAGGCTTTATCAGGAGTTCGTTGTTCAGAAGCGTAAAGCGGCCGAAGAGTTCGCTGAATTTGAGCTGGTCGAACCGGTCTTGGCCCGTCGGGAAGAGGCCGGGCGCATGGGTGAAGAAGTGCTGGGCGCTTCCAAAGGCCATATTGAGTATGCGGGCTTAGTCGGCGCCGGTGGAACAGGTTCGGGCCTGAAGTTCGCTGATGAAGAGGGCAATCCTCTGCCGAAGGGCGAATTTCCGGCGACACCGGTCAGCGGCAAGAGCCTGTATTTAAGCCTGATCGAAAAGATGCGCGCTGCCGCAAGAAGCTTCGGGCATAAAAATATGTATCCGCTCATTTTTATGATCAGCAATAAAACGGATGTTGAGACGATGCGCTTTATCCAGGCGCTCGCGATCTGGCCGGAGGTCAGGACGCGCGTGATGTTCGTGATGCAGAAACATCTGCCGGCATTGCTGCGGGCTCCTGGCTCAGCGGAGGACGGGCGGGCCGTTCTGGAGGCCAAGGACCGTTTGAACCTGGGCGGCGCCGGGCATGGGGACGCGATCGATTATGTTCTGAATCCTGATGAACATGTGGCCGGCCAGGTCTGGTCGGAAGAAACGAATGATTTTGTGAATACGGAAGTGGTCGGCTGGCTCGAAGGGTTGGGCGTGAAATATGTTCAGTATATGAACGTGGATAACCTGCTTGTTCCGGTCGCGGATAAGTATTTTGTCGGAGAACATGTCCTGAGCCGCGATGAAGAATTCGAAAAGAGGACGCGGCGGGCGCACATCTCGCTGGCCTTGATCCGCAAGACCCAGCCGGCGGAGGTGAAAGACCCGAAGACCGGCGCTATGGTCAAGACATTCAAAGACCGCCTCGGGAACGTTATTCTCGTTAATGGATTTAAGGAATCCGTGGACTACGGAGACGCGACGCTCCAGATCAACGCCTCTCCTTATGGAGACCCGAGCATGCGCCTTATTACGATACGCAGCATCCCTGGGTCTACGCCGATCGATTTTTCTCTGGCTGAGAAGACAGACAAGAATGAAGACGGCGAAGAAGTGAAAATTTATAAGTTCGAGCGCTCCAGCGGCAGCAAGAAGCGTTACGGCATTGAGATGGGTTATGAAGGCGACGACGTGTTCGCGTCGATCAAGAAGCGCGACCAGGACGCCAAGGCCGAGACGCCGGCGACCTCCAAGGCCCTGCAGTCCCTTCATTGGTGGAAACGCCTTGAGGCGGCCAAGATGTGTTGGAAGCCTTCCGAAGAAGTCCTGCTGGAACTTCCGTGGGACGCGGATTATATCAGCGATGAGGAATTGAAACGCCGCATGGCGGAGTTGAAAATCCCCGATGCGCCGCGCGAACATGCCAGGATCCTTGTTTCTGATGATTGGGGACATCTGGAGTTCAGTTTCGGCGATCATGCTCCGGTCCGCCTTCCGATGCGCGGCCGTTTGAAGGTCACAGGGTTCAGGGCGCAAGACCCTCAGGCCTTTGATGCCCGATGGGGCTTGTCCCTGGGCTGGCATCCGGCGTTTTTTAATTATGAACTCGCGTTTTTCTCAGGGGAGGAAAATGAAAACAATGCCAACAGGATCCACTTGAGCATTTCTGACCGCGGTATTGTTTGCTATGTCTGCATGAGAGGCATTCAGGTCAGCCGGTATAGTCAGGGCTTTGGGCGCATCCTGGTTGAATATGCCTTTTCACACGCGCGGGCCCTTTCACAGAGGCTGGGCCTCAATCCGCGCTGGGCCATGATGTATTATACCGTCGGTCCTTTGGAAGAAACGGATGTCGGCGAGCCGCATGAGAAATTTTTCACGAAGATGGGCTTTATCAATTCGAAGGCTGTTTCTGATCCTGAGGGCGATGCCGGGAAGCTTCTTTCGCAGTATCCGGAAGGATGGCCGATGAATGGCCGCGGTCACTGGTTCAAAAAGCTGGAAACATTTAACGCTCCCGTGGAGGAGACTAACGCCTCGGTCCTTCTGGCGGAAGAGTGGGCGGGCGGCCTTGAAAAGGAGGACCGGTCATCGGATCAGGCTGTCAGCCGGTTTGAATATTACGGTTTGCGGGATGAGGTGAACTTGCGCGAACAGGTTCCGGAGCCGAACCCGCTGTATGTCGGTGAAGAAAATATTATTGTGTCCCGCGGGATCGATGGCCGCCGATTCTTGTTCACTGAAAACATCTTGAGCTGCATGGGCCTTGCCTTCAGGGCGCATGCCGGCGGAGAGGTCTGGTATGGACTGGGCCATATCGGTTACGCCACCGAAGCGCGGCTGAACCGGTTCATTCGTAAATTGGAATTGTTGAAAGAGCGCGTTCTTCATCCATCTCGGATCGGTCCGGTCCGGGATCTTGAGATCGTTGTTTATTTTTCCCGGGATTATTCAGAAAAGCGCAACCAGGCCGTGGAATTGTTCCTGGCGGATCTCATGGCGTCGTATCCATCCGTGATGGTCAAAAACGTTGCCGGGCAGGGGACCGGGATCCCGGTTTACATGGTCATCCGGCAGGGCGATTGGACGGTCGGGTATGGGCACAGAGGGGTCAGCGAGAAGGTCCTCGCCGGATGGGAGGCGAAGAAGGAATCAATCCATGTATTATCGGTGTTTCCGGAAGCATTCAGGAAATGGAACCTTCCAGGGGCCACGCCGGCCGAGGCTTTAACCATGGCAGCCGGCAGTGTTGCCGTTGAAGACCCTATACACACTGTGAACGCGGCGGTTTTGGGAAACATGACCGGATACGCTCAGAAATATTTCGACCGGGCCCTTCCTGTCAAGAACCAGCAGGACGGTTATCCGTTGTCATTCGGTGTGATGTTTGGCCGTCTGATGGCGGTCCTGGCCCTTCCGTTGGCTTTAGCGGGGATCGCGTTCTTGGCTCCTTTGGTGAAGATCTCATCGCCGGGGCCAGTCTTTTTGGCGCAGCCCAGAGCCGGATATCAGGGCAGGATCTTTAATGTTTGGAAATTAAGAACGTTCACTGACATGCGCTACAGCCGGCACTTTAAGAGAACATGGTTGGGAGCTGTTTTGCGTCCCACGGGGTTGGATGAACTTCCGCAGCTCTTCTCTATTATAAGGGGCGATATGCAGTGGTTCGGCCCGCGGCCGCAGCTTCCGGGGATCATTGATGAAAGCTATGTTGAGGAGATCTTAACACAGACGTTGCCCGGGTATTTTTCTGCTGTCGGCCTGGACCGCCGCAAGAACCGTTGGGACACGATCTCTTTAGAGGAACGCAAGCGTCTTGAGCTTGAGCAGATTGACAGGAGGTCTTTGATAGCGAATACCCGTCTTTTGACAGGGCTGATCATCTATACTGTTCCGTTCATGATCTTAGGCCGCAGGCCGTATCAGAACGCGAACGTTCCGGCGGGCGCCGCGGTCAATTCTTCCGTTTTGAACGGTGATACGGTTGAGAGGCTGATCGCTCATTTGACTGCTGATCCAAGCCAGGGACGGATGGACTATATTTCAACCATGAGCGAAGGTGTTTTCTGGAGCCTGGACCCGGTCGATGGATATTCTGACTTGAGAAGCGTCTCTCTTGATCTTGGGCCCAGCGGCAGAGTCCTGATACGGACGAACCGGACAGAAGGTGGGCTGTATTTGAACGCATCCTCCGAGCAGGAACAGCGCTTGAAAGAGATCTTTATCGCGCGGGCGGAGCTTGAGAGGACGCGTCAGCAGAAGGTCTCCAGGTTCGTGGATCTGATCAGCGGGTTTGACCGCGCTCGAAGGGAATCAATGGCTCCGGCCGGCCGTGTGAATTCTGCGGTCCTGAGCCAAGGGCCCGTAGAGAACGATGCGGAAAGAAAAGATAAAGAGGGCCCTGGTTTCAATGTCAACCGCCGGGGATTTTTGAAGTCGCTGGCCGTCCTTTGCGGCGGGTTGGCGGTTAACGGCGGCGGGGCGGTCGGAGTGATCGCGCAGGTGACAAAGGCCCGGCTGCCGTCACAGATCGCATCGCTGGTCGGATATTATCTGAATTCCGGGCACGCCAGCATCGTTAATGAGGTGCAAAGCCGGCTCGCTCTTTTAAAAGACATCATGTTCTCAACGCGCCAGGCGCCGGTGTTCACCCATGCGGACAAGGTTCAGTCCATCGACGCGCAGGTTTTTTATATGCTGTTGCACGTCTTCAACTGTTCAAAGAAAGAGGCGGACGCTTCGGCTCTTCCTGATCAGGACCAGGTTAGGAGTTTGAAAGAATTTTTCGCCTCTTCCAACGAAGATGAATTCCGTGAGCATGTTAAGGCCTTCGCCCAGCACAGGCCGATCATTGACTGGTATATCCGCCGGTCTAACCTGAGCTTGGAACCGGAGGAGCTGATGACCGAGAGAGGAACGGCGCATTTTATCGTCATGCAGGACGCCTACAATCACATTTCATCCCAGCTTGATCAGGAGGGATATATCCTGCAAAATCTAGAGGGCATTTCTTCAGAGCTTGAACGGTTCGCGCGATCCTGGGGGACCAGAACGCTTTTGCAGGGTTTGCGTGACCCGAAAAGCCTGATATTCAATAGAGGTTTTGTGTTAAGAAAACAGATCTACGATATTGATATGAGAACTCTCGGCATGGACCCGGAATCTCCGAAGGCCAAAGAGTTGCGCGAGCGCCGTAAGGCCCTGCAGGAACAGTTGGACCTGGATGACCGGATGTATGCGCCGGACGACGCCGAGGACATGGTCTTTGATCAATTCGCGCTGATGCGCTGGGACGATGACGGCGGGGCAGTAGTGGCCGAGCGTGGCGAAACCAACGCCGCTGTTTTAGGGAGCGGGAATTCATCATCTGGGCAGCGGCGACAGGAATTCCCGGCCATCGCCTATGAATATCTTGCGCCGCAGGTCACGATGCGGAAGAATGTCGAGTCAGGCTGGTATGATGTTCATTCGGTCAAGCCCGGGCCCAAAGGGATCGATCATCTTTCCAGGGCGGAGGTCGTGTATCTGGAAAAACGTGTTTCACAGATGATGCGCCAGTATTTGCCCAACGCTCCGCCGGTCATTATCATACAGCCGCTGCGTTCCTGCGTCAGCAGTATCACCGACGAAGGCCTGCAGCTTCACTGGCAGCTTCTCAGCCAGGATGACCGGTTTGTCCAGGGAGTCCTCCAGTATCATGAGCGTTTCCACCTTAAACCATTTTTCTACGATGACCCGCAGGCTTTCATCAAGACCCTTGAAGAATTAAGCCGTCCGCATAACCGCGCCATTGTTGAGGCCATGGTGCATGTTTTCAAGAATTCTCAGGCCAGTGAGATCGTCTTAAAACCAGCCCGGATCTTAAACGCCTTCGAAGCGATCCTTGACGGCGAAAGCATTCATGAGGTGATCGAGGCCATGGCGCGAACGGGCGGGTTTCACGGCGAAGAGGTCTGTGGAGACGCCGAGGATTTTGACTGGAGCGGCGTGGAGTGGACAACGCTGTCGCCGGGCTTCGGGCACGCGCAGGAGGCGATGGAGGCCCGCGCTGCGGATCAGCGAAGGGTCTTTTTAGAAGAAGTCCAAAAGGAGATCGAACTTCTTCAGGGGCAAAAAAGAGCCGCGCCGCGGAAGGTCCTGGCTTTGCTTCGCCTGGTGGCCGCTGTCGTCGGGCTGCATCAGGAATTGCACAAGGCGATCGCTAACATGGACACGCTGGGAATTGTGTTTTCCGGCGCGTCGGATGCTTTAAAGGCCGAAGCCCTTTCTGTGATCGCCCGGGCCAGGGAATACGCCTTTGTTCCGCGGTTGATCATTCTGGAAGTTTATGACGAGGTTTTGGAAGAGGAGATCCAGTGCGCGGACGCGGCCCGCATGACACGGCTTTTGAACACGAAGAGTCAGGCCCGCAAGGAGGCAAAGGACCTGCGCGAGGAGATGAGGGCCCGCATGACCCAAGCGGTCATTGACTTTGTCCGCGTTGCTGTCAGAGGCATGAATTTGAAGGTCAACAAGAGCTTCTTTAGGGCGCTTGAGGTCTTTGAAATGTATTTGGGCAAAGGGCACTCGATCGGGTATTTCCAATACGATGATGAGGCTTTGGAAGGGCTGTTCAAAAAGACGGCTCAGATGTTCGCTCTTCCGGCGGTCTTGCGGCTGGTCATCGAGACCGCAGCCACCCTTCGCCCCGTCTCCGAAGGCGTTTATTACCGTTTGTTCCCGGACCTGATCTTAGACGAGCAAGAGGCCTGGCGCCTGTTCGGGGAGAGTTCCAGGTCCTCCGGGGACACGAATTCAGCGGTGCTTTCGGCGGCCCAAGATGTGGAACTCAAGCTCTTTATGCATTTAAGACCCAGAACCGTGGTCGCGGCTTTGGCCTCTTTGGTCGATCGCCATATGGGGATCCAGCTTTCTTTCAGGAACGGAGCGCGAAAGAATTTTACGGTCATTGAAAAGCAGGGGTCGCTTGAAACTTTAGGCAAATGTCTGAACAAGAGGGTCACGCTGAGGGCCCGGGGCCTTGACCATGAAATAACGGGCGCGGATCTGAATGAAGCCATCACGATGGCGGCTGAATGGCTATCGAGCGATCATTTTGATCCTGATTTTCACCGGGATGACGGAGTGCTCAAGGCGGAATTTGAATACTATCAGCGCCTGTTACGGGAGAAGGCGGTGCGCTTCAATGGGAGACGGGGGCTCCATTTCTCCGAGGATATGTATGTGACGGATCCGATCCTGGGGAACGCATTGCCGGTCATGGCGTCTTTAGCGTCCGGACTCGAGCAGGAATTCGGGCTCGAAACATTCATTGAAGACAGGGTCGATCTGCGGAGGGTGACCCTTAGAAAGATTGATTCCAACGGGTATAGACGCGTTTTTCTCCGTCGGAATTCAAGGCAGCGGATCCTTTACAACGCTCCTTTGGGATTGCGTTATAGACCTGATCTTTTGGCCATTCATGAATGCGTTCAAGCTTTCGTGTTCCACGCCCAGGACCATTTTGGAAAAGATCTGGTCGAAAAAGCGGCAGACTTCTGGGCCCGGAACGATCAAGGGGAAGGAAGTTCGGTCCAACCGGCCTTAAGAAAAGTTGTTGAACGTCTTTCTCAACAGGGCAACGCCGCTGTTCTTGCTGCGGGCGAATCCGGAGATTGGATGCTCAGCCGCCGTCAGATGCTGAAAGGCCTTGTTTTGGCCGGAATGGCGCTGCCGTTTATGACCAGCCGCGCTTACGCTGATGAACCGACGGTGGAGGAGGTGTTGACCGAACTTTTGAGCACGCAGACCGCGCATGGTTTGATCAAGAGCTTTAAAGGCACGAGCGACACGTATATGCAAAATCAGGCGGTCACTTACGACCAGGCCGTAGCCGGGATCGCTGCTCTTGCGGCTGGACGGACGGTGGAGGCGGTCAGGATCTTTAATTTCTTCTATAATCAGCACAACGGTGGAGACCCCGCCTGGAACGGTTTTGTGAACATGTACGATGCCGTCCGCGGGGTCAAGGGAAATGAGCTCACGATCCACGTGGGCCCGAATGTCTGGATGGGAATGTTCTGCCTTCATCTGTATATGGCGACACGCGACGCGCGGGCGATCACGCTTGCGCAGGCGTTGCTGAATTGGGCGATGGGACTTAACCATCGCGACGGAGCTGTTGCCCTCGGGCCGGTCCCCAATAACAACATTTATTCAACGGAACACAACTTAGATTATTTTGTCTTCCTGAAAGGGATACAGCCGTTATTGTCTGAAGCGCAGGCGGCGCTTGTCCAGGCGGAAATGGACGGGGTCGCAACATGGCTGAGCACCAGGGCCTATGATCGGGCGAGGATGCTTTTCAAACGCGGCGCTTATGAGAACCCTGTTGTTTACGCGACGGACACTTCAAGCTTCGCGCTCCTTTTGGGGTCGCAGGTCCTGGAAAACTGGAACATCGTCCGGCCGACGTTCATCAGCCGCTCGGAGACGGCTTACCGCGTGGGCACGCGAGGGTTTGATGTCGCCAGCGCCGAGAACGCCAATTGGGTCCCGCGGGCGCGCTACGTTTTCAGGGAGTTCACTCTTCAGATGGCGCTCGGATTTTTGGTGATGGCCGACGATGAACATGACCGTGGAAATTTTGCCCTGGAGAAGACGTATCGCGATAAGGCGCAGTTGTATGCCTCTCAATCCGGGACCGGCGGAGATTATCAATATTGCGAACAGACGGGCGTGCAGCTCTTTTATGATATTCCCAGTTGGAAGACGATCAACGGCCAGTCGGCCTCGGTCATGGCCTGGAAAATATTGGCATTGCTCGGTTTTAATCCGTTCGGATTTGTTCCAAAAGTCAGGCTGTTCACCCGCAGGATCGCCGCAACCGGCGACATGGAGTTGACCCTTCGCAAGGAAAGCATGGCGCCTCTTGCTGTTGAGATTTTGTATTCCGATGACGTGGCTGATCCGGCGAGCTGGAAGACCGCCGCCAATATCGAAATGGACGCTTTGACGGCTGTCTGGGTGGATAACGGCTCTCAGACCAGTCTGCATCCATCCGCAAGCCCCAGACGATTCTATAAAGTTTCCGCAAGCGCGGCAACGAACGCTGCGATCCTGCCTTCAAAACTGGTCCCGGGACAAACTCCGGGCTGGGTCACGAAATTTAAGGAATCTCTTCCTGAAGGATTCGTTGAGGCCGCTGAATCCCAAGAGGGCGAGCAGGGCGCGGGCAAGATCCAGGCGCTGTCGATCTGCCAGGATTCTCCCGAGGTCGGGAACATTCTGGTAGAGCTCTACGGACAACTTCTTGATAACCGCATGTCGCCGGACGTCCGCAACCGATCGACCTATGACGCGTGGATGAAGATCAAGGAACGGATCGATGAGTGGGAGGCGACGCTGGCAGTGTGGTTTACGTATGTGGCGTTCCAGACCGTGCTGAACATTGAACAAAAGAAATTAGAACAAAAGAAAGCTCCGGCGCCTTCTGTTAAGGCATCCGCAGAAGTCGCTACAGAACCATCTTCAAACGGGCGGGAAGAAGGGGCGTCTGCCCGCGAAGATGAGCGTTACTTGGGGATTGTTATCGAGGTCGACGGGTTCGGTGAGGTCACTCTCACTGAACGCATCGCCCGGAACAGCCGGACGCTTCTTTTTAAGACCAATCATCCCGGTCTTTTGATCAAGCTGTTTGATCTGAACCACACGAGCGACGCCGGAAAGCTGGATCCGGTCGTCGTTCAGAACTTTGAGCTGGAACGCAATAATTTCATTGAGATCGCCAAGATCGAAGAATTAAGGCCGCACATTCCTCAATATTACCAGAGCGGGATCCTGGAAGAGCGGAAATACGCTTTTATCGCTATGGAATACATTGACGGTGTCGATCTTTACAGCTGGAGGGAAAAAGTTCTTGCCGAGTCCGGAAGGCAGAGTTTAAGCGATGTGGAATTCTGGCAGATGATGTCTCAAGCTCTGCTCATCTTGAGGATCTTCCATAAGCATGACCTGATCTTCTCCGATTATAAATTGGAGAACATTTTAAGGCTTTCAAACGGGTCTTTGAAATTTGTGGACCTGGGCAGCATCTTTTTGATCCACGGGGCGGTCAAGCCGCAGGATTTTCCGTATTCGGCGACCATGGAGGCTTCAGAGGTTTTTGAGAACGCCGTGACATTGAAGAACGGAAAACCGCTGCCGAAAATCTCCGATATCTTTTCCGTGGGCGTGAGCCTGTTCGAGTTTGCCACCGGGCAGCATCGTTTGACCCTGAGCCGTGAGTATGCGGATATGCTTTTGTCCCATTTGCGGGTCATCAACCCGCGCATGTCCGAGATCCGGCTGTATTTTAATTATTATCCTCACCTGAAAGGAAAACTTCCGACGCTGGAAGACCAGCTAAAAGAGGGATATGTCTTTTTCGCTGATTTCTGGCACATGCTGCACCAGGTCCTCAAATACACCCATGACGGTTATGAGGATATGGCGCAGGATGAAAAAGACCGCGCGTTGCTGGCCTCCGGAATCGATTTTATCCGCGAGCAGCTGGGTGACCTGGCCTGGGCGGCTGAGCCGATCGCCCTGGCGACGGCGTTGCGGCGCATCCGCGCCCAAAGCATCCATGACCTGCTTTTAAGCTTTCACAGCCCGTTAAGCGCGGAGGTCATTGACGATCTTCATCAGAATAACTGCTTTGTGGATTGCGTGGAGTCACAGTTCGGACGGCAGGATTTCACTCAACAGCTCAATACCTGGAACGTTCGGCTCAACCCGCACACCCGGCATTGGACGGTCCAGGCGCCGGCCGCTTTCGCGCGTGACAGGGAGGAAGCTGTTTCGCTGTTTTTGAAACAGACATTCACGGATGAGGAAGGCCATCGGTATTACCACATCACAAGTATGGAAGAGGCTGATGAATTTCCGAACGGTGAAAAATTGACCCTGGCGCATTTACAAGACGATCCTTACGCCTGGCTGGGCGCTGACAATGCCGAAGGGGCCGGCAAACACAGGACGCGCGATGAATGGATCGCATTTTTAAAAGGCCTTGCCGCGAATGTCCCGGCCGGAGAGAGAAGGTCCATGAGCGAAGTGGCCCGGCATTCGGCGGGGGCGGTCACGCGCGAGAGCATCAAAGCCGCCTTGAAGTATCACGGCATTTCTTATGAGGAGGCGGGGCTAGAGAGCGGACGGACAAGGGATGGCTGGGTGACATATTTGACGGCACTGGTTCCCAAAATCCCTAAAGGCGAAGAAAGAACATGGTCCAACATAGTGAAATATTCGCAAGGTGCCGTTACGGCAGCGCAGATCAAGGGGGCCATACGGCGGCACGGGATCTCCCGAGCAGAGGTCGGATTGAGCCGGAAGTGGGAAGACAGACAGAAGACCGTTGAATATCTCAAAGGCCTTGTTGCCAAGATCCACGCCGATAAAGAAAAGACCGTTGCTGAAATGGCCAGGCAGTCGGGCGGAGATGTTTCCAGGGAAACGATCAAATTTGTGATGAGGGACCATCATATTACACGGGAAGAAATCGGTCTGAAAGGGGAGTGGGATGACCGGGAGGCTTGCGTGAAGATGGTCCGTGAAGCGGTGGCTAATATTCCAGAAGGAGAGCCCAAAACGGTTGCCAATACGGCCCGGCACTCAGGAGGCAAGTTCGACAGGCATCAGTTGAGGACCAATATTTTAAAGAAACACAAGCTGTCTGCGCAGGAGCTTGGCATCACGGAGAAAAAGCGTTCCGGAAAAAATGAAAAGCGCGGCCGTGACAAGACCATCGAATTGATCAAGCAGGCCATGGCCTTGATACCGTCCGGCGAGGCCAAGACGGCGGAGAACGCTGCGAAGTACTCAGAGCGTTGGACAGTCTCATCTTTGCGTTCGGTGATGAGCCGTAACGCGATCGTATCCGCGGACGTCGGGTTTGATCTGAAACCCAAGGGACGCAAAAAGTCTTCTCAGGCGAAAGCGGTGAAACCGCGCCCGCGGCCACAGGCAAAGAAACGCGCGGCCAAACGCAGATCAGGGAAAATGAGGGTGTCCATGCCGCGAAGCCGTGAAGAGGCGATCGCGTTTTTGAACGAGGCGGCCGGACGGGTCCCGGAGCATTTGGCAAGAACACCGCACATTGTGGCTGATTTTTCTTGCGGCAAATTGACCGCCGAGAAGATCCGGAGCATCGCCAAGAAATGGGGGATCACGGGCAATGATGTCCCCATTGCCCTGCTTTTAAAGGTGAAGATCGTTCCGCAGAAAGAAGCCCGTTCAGAACAGCACGACCAAGATGACGCGGCCGGCCATGAACAGACCAATAGCGCGGTCATTGACCCCCGCGGAGGGAAAGATTTCGGCGATCAGAAAGAGGTCTTTTGCTGTCGTTTTGAGAAAGCGCGGGACGCTGATGAAGACGCCTGGAGAGAATCACGCGTCTTGAAACGTCTTTCGATCATCAGCCAGATCGGCTTAGAGTGGAGAGCGCTTAAGGTCGGGGAACCGGCGCAGAAATGGATCAATGAATTAAGAGAGTATCTGCTTTATAGGATTTGGACAAAGATCCAGAGGGAACATAAGGGTGACTTCTTTTTCCCGCAGAACATGGTTGATGTAAACCACGGATTAAGCCAGCCGTTTGTTTTTGTGGTTGATGAGCTTTTGAAGAACGCCTTTGATGCTTGCGCAGCAGCGGAACGCGACGGGGACATCGAACTCGCGGTATCTTTCTCGGACGGACTTTTTGAAATGGCTGTTTCAGATCAAGGGATCGGGGTGCGCAAAGGATTTTCGGATGAAGAAGGTTTTATTTATCTTGAGTCTTTGATCGACGCTCAGAAACGACAGGCGCTGCGGCTGGAGTCCAGCGACAAGGCCGGGCTGTTATGGGCCCAGTATTTAACGGTGATGCGGGGAGGAAAGATCTTTGTTGAGTCTCCCGGCCGTAATGGCTACAGGACAACGGTCGGCATCGCCTTGCCGGCTGAGGCCGTGGTCCGCAAAGGCCTTTCAAAATTCGGACCGCAGACCAATGGGGCGGTCCTTTCGGCATACGAAGAGGAGGCCGTCCTAAAGAGAACGCAGGCTGTCGGGCAGAAAACGGATGATATAGCGACGAGGTTCCTTCAAAGTCTGGCCGTAAGACATGGCCTTCGTCAGGATCTTCCGAATGAGGAGATCATAGGCCGCCTTTATTCCGGTTCCATTTTAACGTTAGCTGAAAAAATGCTTTTGGAACGCTATGGTCAGGCCTTGAAATTGGTCGCTCCGGGCTCATCGATCGTGGATGCTGAATCGTTTTGGCTGGAGAAATTCCGCAAACGGTCTCCGGAACAAAAAGAGGATTGGGAAATATCCGGAATTATTATGGATCTTGCCGTGATGACCAAAAAACATCTTGTAGGGTTTTTGCCTGTCCTTGAAAGAACCCTTCCTCCGGAACAATGGTGGTGGGTTGAGGACAGTCTGCAGTTGCGCGTGATCCGGTTCGCGGACCAGGTAGATTTCGCCAAGGCTCTTTCGATGGAAAATTCCAGGCAGATCCCCTTTACGTCGGAAGAAGAAAATGAAGAATTGATGGTGTTTAATTTCATCCTGCATGATGTGTTTTTTGAGTCCGGATATTTTGGGTTAGCGGCGTTTAAGGACGGGGAGCCGGCAGGGATATATGGGGTTTCGATCGTAAGTGAAATGAAGGAAATCTTTGGTCGGGGATTATACGTTGTTCCATGGGCCAGAGGCAGGGACCCGAAAGTCGGATGGGTTCTATTGACGAGGATGTCCGAGCTTTTTGCTCGTAACGGATATAAATATTTTCATATTCCTGTGGCCAATCGTCCCTCAGCGCAGGGATTCTTCGAGAAGGTTTCAGATAATTCAGGCGAATTTCCTTTCTATGCGCAGACCAGGCGAAGTGATGAGGGACGCATTCAGCAGCTCACTGTCCATTTGAAGGAACGGTTTTTGCCAGTGAGGATACAGCTTCCGCTGCGCAGATCAATTCTAAATGATCATCGTGTCAATAGCGCCGTGCTTTCCGGATCGGCGGCAGAGATCCCGCAGGCCGCTTTAGCTGTTCAAAGTTCTGTTGCCGATGCGTCATCGATGCCGTTTTTGATCGGCCTGGCCGTGACGGGATTGTTTTTCTTGGTCATGGGCATTTTTGCTCTGCGGACTTGGAGAGAGATCAGCAGGATCAAAGGAAGAGGCCCGTCTGAAATAAAGAGCGCTTCCAAACGTTTAATGAAAGCTTTGCGGCTGTCGCGTTCCGTTCAGGAAGCCATTGAACGGTCAGACTATAAGAAAGCCGAAACAAAATTGGAAGATCTGGAGCTGTTCTCGCAACAGGAAAACGACCAGATCCGCCGGAAACAGATTGAAAGCCTTGTTGTCTCACGCATGGTCGAGCTGGCTGACGCGTATCTGAAGACCGGCCGGAAGGAATTTGAAAAGAAAGCGGACGCCCTTTATCGTAAGGCCGCTTTTCTGAGGAGGTCTTCTTTCGGGGACGGGTTGTTTGAGAGCGTCGAAGAGGGAATGTTCACGGAGGACGGGCTCTTGAGAAAACCCGAAAGCAAGGAAACGAACAGCGCGGTCTTGACGGGTTCTTCGGATTTTCACCGCGCGAAGAAAGGCCGCCGTGTGACGGGCAGAAGGATCGCCGCGGATATATCATCGGCAGGGCCGCTTTCCGATCAATATTATCAACGCTTTGTGGAGGCTCGCGATGAGGCGGGCAAGATGGCGCTCGTTAAAGACGGGCAGGTCGCCGCGGTATTGCAGAAGATCTGTCAACAGATCAAGGTCCGCGCGGGTCCGATGCGTTCTCTGTTAGGCGCTTATTCTTCACACGAGCTTTTCATCGATGAATCCCTCGTTTCTGATCCCGACAAATATTATGAATTGATCCTCACGCTGCTGTATGAAGCGCACGCGATCGCTTACCCGGCTGGGCTTGACGCTGAGCATGAAGGGTTCGCCCAGGACTGCCTTCTTGGCGCGCTTATTCCGGAGGAGGTCTCTCCGCGCACGGCCAAGGAACGCCAGAGGATCGTTGACGCGATCAAGCTTTTGCCGGGATTCACGTCTCGCGTGAAATACCTTTTTGTCGTGCCGATGTATAAGGAGACGTTCCGCTTAAGTCCGGAAGGAGAGGACGCTCTCCGGAGGAAGGTCCTTGCGATCGCCGCTTTAAGAAGGATCAATCCCAATCTTTGCGGCCGCATGATCCTGGTGGATGACGGGACGCCGTCTTTGGCTTCTGAAGCATATGCCCGTCAGCTCTGGGCGCGGATCCAGGAAGAGTTCAAAGCCCGCGGGGAGCAGCTTGATCCTGACATGGTCACATTTCTTCATGTGTCGGAACATGAAAAGAAGTTCAGAAGAAGCAAAAAAGGATGGGCGGTCATTTTAGGTATGCGCGCCGCCCTTGCGCAAGGGTGGGCGGATTATATCGGCTATACGGACACGGACATCTCCACGAACCTTCTTCAAACGCCGCTGATCTTGTCCCCTCTGTGTGACGGATCGGCGGAAGCGGCCATTGGGTCGCGCTGGATCCGCGGCGGCGGGCAGGAAGGGGTTCCGTTAAAGAGGATGATCTCAAGCAAGGTCTTCAACATGGCTGTTCATTTCTTCCTGCCGTTATTATGGAAGATCAGGGACACTCAGAGGGCCTTTAAACTTTTCAACCGTTCATTCTTAAGCAGGGTCCTGGCGTATGCCCGGGAACCCGGCCTGGCGATCGACACGGAGTTGCTGGCGCTTCTTCGTATCGCCGGGGGCAGGATCGTGGAGGTCCCGATCGCGTGGATCGATTCCGCTGAGGCTAGCACGATCGACCTTGGAAAATCGGTCAAGGAAATGCTGTTTGCCATTATGCTGCAGTCCAGGCATATGTTCAATCCGGGTCTGGCGGTGAACCTGCGGTTCGGCGGCAGAGGACGCCCTGTAAATCCTGCTAGGGATAAACAGGTCAACAGCGCGGTCTTGGACGCAGAATATTTGAGCCGGAACGGGTTCGTTGAATTTGATCACGCCGGATCTAAGATGCTGGCGATCCAGCGCAAAACAGAAGGGCTGGCCGGGCATGCGTTAGCCCGCGCGAGTATCGAGCTCTATGAACGGATCGCGGGTGTTTGCGAGCCATCTTTGATCGGGTTTGTTGATATCTGGTTTAGGGAAGACCGAACGGCCGTGGTCCATAAAGAATTTTCATGGAATGATTATTACGCTTTAGGTGTTTTAGGGCACGCGCATGGACCGTTGAAGTCGGCGCATTCTTTAGATGGGTATGACACGACGTGGAGTTATGGAGAACGCCGTTTCATGCTCGGCGAGGACCATCCAGCGCTCTGGGTCCATGAAAGGGCGAGGAATAAGGGATTAGGAAAGATGCTGTTCGGGGCGGCTGTCGGATTGGCCCGCTTGCGCGGCTCGCCTCGTCTTCGAGTTGAAGAATGCCGGACCCAGGAACGCAGCCTTTACAGGCAGTTCGTTCCGGCGGATCAGCAGGACGGAATGGATGGGGACTCGATCGTGATCCGGCTGGGGGAAAACGAGGCCGTTAAGACCAATGGAGCGGTCTTAAGCCGGGAAGAAGCGCTGGTCCGGTTGCGCAATCCGGATTATGTCGAGCCGGTCGAGATCACGCAGGCAGATATTTTAGAAGTGTGTGACAAAGTCACGCGGTTCACCAACACGAAAGCGCAGTGCACATTCTTGCCTCACCGGGCGGGAACTCCTGGAAATGTTTCTGTGAATGCCGTGGTTGAGCGGTCTGCAAAGATCAAGGCAACCGGGCAGCGTGACACTCAGACGCGATTTCAGGTCACGATCCGGGCCGCTCGAGATGAGAACATGAAACACGTTTTGCGTCAGATCATAGAGCGGCTGGCCCGATTAGGTGACAGGGTTGCTCCTGAAGTGCTGGATGCCTTTGCTGTGCTCGCTCAACGGAAAGCTCCGGACATCTGCCTGGCAGAAGAGCAAGGGCAAAGCGCATTGAGGTGGGCGCATCTTTTGGGGCTTAAACTGAAGGCTGAAAAACATTTCAATCATACTCCGGTCGCTATTGAAGCGGAGGTGGCGTTTGAGACGACCCTTTCAAAAAATACAGGCCGGCGCGCTCAAGTGAAGTTGATCCAGGAGCCGAGATTGATGCTGCTGGTCCCCGCGGCTTTCGCCCCGCGTGAGATCGTTATGCAGATTCTGCACAGAGAAAGCGTTTCTCTGAGGACCAAGCAGATCCTTCAGCTCGCCGTCGGGCGCGGGGTAAACACGTTGGAGGATATCCGCAGGGCGTTTCAGGGCAGCGGGGTCATTTGTGACGGTATCGTGCAGGATGAACGGGCGCGCAGGATCTATATGTTCAATGTCCCACGAAAGATCGGGATCGTAAAGAGCCTGGACGCGACCGTTGAAGACGTCTGGGACGCTTTGCGTCAGGCCGAGCGGATCAACAATCAGCTTCAAAAAGATTGTGTCGAAAAAGTCCATGGCCGAATCGCCGCTGACTTGGTCATGCAGTCTCTGGGGCTGTGGCGCCTGAAGGACCGAAAGGATCGATGCCTTTATAAGATCCTGAACCGACTCTTCCGGTTGAGAGATCCGCAATACGGTTTGGCGCAGGCCAGAGAAGAGGTTGAGAGGGTCCATTCAGGCATGAACGGCACCATCGAAGATGCTTTAAGATGGGTTTCGGCTCCGACGTATTTCTTGAGCCTTTCTGATGGTGAACGCAAGTGCCTCGAGCCGGACATTAAAACGCAGGCACGGAAATTTGGCCCGAAGATCGCGGAACATGAAGAGTTCCAGCTTAAATTAAGGGAGCGGATCGCGCGGCGATTGAAAACGCAGGGCAGCGTCAGCTCACAGGAGATCTTTGATCAATGCGCGCATTGTTGGATCACAGAGGTTTCAGGCAAGTTCGTGCCGCAGATCGACCATATGGAGTCACGCTGGGAGAGATTTGAATTTTTAAGGGCCGCGCTCGCGCAATGGTATCCGATGCTGGAAGAACCCCTGATGTCTTTACGGGATCTGCTTACGGATGGCGTCCTGTCTTTGACCGCGCGCCAGCGGATCGGTTCGATGGGCCTTTCGGTCTCAGAGCAGAAGCTGTTCATGACGGTATTTTTGGACAAGTTCGGCTTTATTTTACCCGCCGGCAAGGCGCCTTCGGAGACCAATTCTTCCGTGCTGTTGGAGCGAAGGCTTAAAAATGCGATCAAGCCGTTCTTTGACATGGGATATTTTGTGGAGCCCTGTGAAGCGTCAAGTTATCAAATGTTTTTACGGGTTTTTCATCCTTACCCACGGCCGGTGGAAGAGGGCTTCTTCAGGGAAGAAGCGTCCCATGCTTTATGGATCCAGCCCCGCGACGGGCATTTTGAGATCTGCTGGGTCTATCCCGGCCTTCCGTTTGGAAAAGGGCTCGGCAGGGCGTTTACCGCGGCGGCGCTTTTGCTGCAGAAAGATTTTTGGAGAGGCCAGCGAAAATTCGTGATCCAGGACACGAACATTAAACTGTGCCGCAGCTTCAGCAAGCTTCCGGGATTCAGGATCTTTTATTGGGCGAACACATTCTGGTTTGTCGCGGCCTTCTTATGGCTGATCGGACGCAGGGATCTGTTGAAATACAACGTCACCGGGCATGTTCCAAAGGTTTCGGAGGAATTCAAGTCCTGGCTTTATGAACGTAATCAGAAAAACAGGTCGGCCTCTAGAGAAACGCGCTCCACCAACGCCGCCGTGTTGTCCGTTCGTAAGGGATCGCAGGCGGACTTCGATGAGCTAAGTCGGCAGGGGCGGGTGTTCGGGGAATCCTTGAAGGCGCATGGCCGGACGCTTCGAAACGACCATGGGAAAAGCGTCTCATCTGCTGAAAATTTTGACCTGACGCGGTCATTTATCATTGATGCCGACGGATACACGATGTATAACTTTGCCGGAAAGGCTTCCGGAAGCCTGCACGTCGCGCTGTGGCAGCGGCAGGGAGAGATCGTCTCTTATGGGTGGTACGCGTTTCCTGAGCGGGCGACCGCGATGTTCAGTTTCCATGTTTTTCCTGCATACCGTGGGCAGGGCGTGGCGAGAGAAGCGCTCATGGATATTCTCAGCGTGACCGCGGATTTTGAAGGGCGTGATGTTAAACGCTGGGCGCATCGCGCGGTCATGAGCCTGAAGGGAAGTGTCCAGCACGACGCGCGCCGGAACCTCTTGCCGTTTTTGCTCAAAAAGGGATTCCGTCCGCTGGAAAATGTGGCCAGCGAACGGGACATTCAGGGGATCATCAAAGGTGAGATCATTGATCTTAAGGTCATGTCCGCGGTCCTTTATCAGCATCTTGTTCTGGAACGACAACAGCTGCCATGTGTCCTGAAACAGGTCAGGGCCAAGACCAATGCTTCCGTTCTTGCGAAAAATGAGTTCGCGGATGAGTGGGGCCATCAAGCGAAATTGATTTTAGGCAGGGTGGGTGACGAGTCTTATTTCTGGAAGCGAACGATCGACGCGTTTATTGCGTGGCTGAAGGTCGTGCTGCGCGTGACGGACCGCAGCGACAGGGCGGTCGTTCAAGAGCGGGAACGGGCTGAAGAGGTTCGCACTGTTGTTCCGTCTGAGGCCGCACGCCCGGCTCGCGTCGGGTCCGTGGTCCATGTTTCCAGTTCGCATGAGCAGGACCCCAACCTTCCTGTTTGGAGAAAATATTTTGAAGGAAAACTTTCCGTGGCCGGGGCGGACCTCATGGGAAAGACCGCGGAAAATTATGCTGAAGAATTCGCCGCGCGGATGAATGACGCGCAGGATGGGGCATGGCAGTCGTTTCGCGCTTCACTTGAAAAAAATCCTGGCGTGTATGATCCGGCCTGGTCAAAGGTCCTGGCCAAGGCGCGCGCTTTACAGGCTGAAACCCGGAATGACCCTGAAGAACCGGTTAAGGTCAAGATGTCCTTGGATACGGCATCGATCATTTTTGAAACAGCTGGAACACAGGCACCGTTGCTTCCGTTGAAACCACAACCTGAACCGGTGAACCATTCACCGGCGGTGCCTGTGATTCCGGCCTCTGCTTTTGCGGCTCTTTTGGCCGTGAGACCTAAAGTGAAGGACGGCGGATCAAGAGGGCGGCCATACAGTCTTGCCGCGTTCGCCGAAAGCCTGCAGGGACTTTGGAAAAAGGCCCGGCGCGTTATTATTTCTTATGGGGACCTGTTCGGTAAGCGTTATGTGCGCGAGATCGCGTTGCGGTCTTCGTCACGGAATTTCGCGTCAACGGGCCTCAGCGATCCTTCGGCAGGCCCTGCCGGCAGGACTAACGCTTCGGTCTTGAAGGATCCGGAAAAGCATGAAAAGCGCGGCAGCTTCAGAAACAAGAGAAGGTTCATTTCTGCCGTATTGGCTGTCTTGGGGGTTGCGTCTGTTTTGTTTATCGAGCAGACAGCTTTGGCGGGCCCGGAAAGTCTGGCCCCGGGTTCGATCTTAGGAAAAGTTCTTGAGGGTTGGAAGCAGTTCCACGGAACAGATGTGGCGGTTTCGATCCTGATCACCGTGCTGGTCTGGGCGTTTTATCGGAGCGTGATCGCCTTCCGGTCCATGCGGGCCCGATTGGGAGAACCGGCATTATTTTCCGGTTGGCCCGGGGTCGCGCGCGTGATCATCGCGAAATTTATAAAGAGGATCGCCTATCCGTATAGCAAGAGCGCGAAATGCGCTTCGGCGGCGACGTTCCGCTCGTTCGCGCGGAGTTCTCGCCGGAAAGAGGTCCGTGAGGCCCTGATGCGCGCTTCGGCCCTGCTGCGTGAGTCGCAACGGTCCCTTCTGGTCAAGCATAATCAGATGCGGAACGGCGTGTTCTTATTATTCCCGGGCCATATTCCGGCGGCGGTGCGCGTCAAGGGTGAGATCGTCTGGTCGCCATGGTGCCCGAGCAAGGAGGCCCTGGCCGCGCATTTGACGGGCGCCATGGGCATCAGCCAGGAAGAGGCGCAGCTGACTGTCGATCTGGTCGAGATCTGCCTTTCCAAGGATGAGGATGTTTGGCCTCATTGGCAGGCTGCCCGCAGGTATTTTAAATCCATCCGTTCCAAGGTCCAGCAGGAGACCTGGAGGCTGATCGGGCGCTCTTCAGAACGGCAACTGAAATCCTATCGCAAATTCGTCGAGGACTTTGTTCTATTGAGGCTTGAACCGGCCGGAGGAGAACAATCCCCCTTATTATTTTCCAGGTTCCGCGAGCGGCTGGTCCAGTTCTTTGGTGAACGGCCTGAAACGGCATATATCGCTGGCTTCGACGGAGAACTGATCGAGTGGCTTTACTCCGTATACGATGGCGAGGACGATGAAACCGCGTTCGTCCAGGAGGTGGTTCGTCTGATGGATGTCGCTAATAATGTGCGCCACGCGATGTCCAACCATGTCGAAGAGGCGCTCAGAAATGCCGGGATCGGGGCATTGAAGCCGACAGCGGTCGTGTTCGCCTTTGATCCGCACAGCGGGACCGCCGCGGACATCCTTAACGGAAAGCTCAGGGTCAATTTTTCTCAATACACATCCAGCACGGCCAAGTTGGAAGAATTATTGGAAACCCTTCTGTATGATATTTATTTTCATATCATTTACGCGGATCAGATGCGCTCCAATGAGTTCTGTTATCAGGCTTCGCGATCTGAAGAAGGCGGAGTGGTCAGGGGAAGCTATTTGAGGGGAGAGACGTATCCGGTCTCCAGTTTGGAGCCGGGTGACCGTATTCGTCTGCATGAACGCTTGGCCAAATTGACCGCGGAAAAGATCGCCGCTCAACTGGTGTTTGGGAAGGATTCCCAGATCGCCGGTTTGAAACGGCGCTTTGCGGCGACGTGTGCCAAATTCAAGTCGGGAGCGTCAGTCGCGGAATTGGCGCTCGAGGTCGCTTCCCGACGGGCGGTCCTTCATGTTGAGGGCCATGCCGGGACCTTGACAGAATCAGCCCGGCAGCTGACGGAGCTTTTGCAGGCCGCATTGCCGGCAGACCCGAAGGAACAGCAGCGCGCCGTGAATTATATCGAGGCTCAGGCTCAGGCCATGGCGGTCTTTTTTGAAAAGATCGAGTTGATCTCTGATTTCCGCGTCAGGCTGATGTCTTCGGCCGCTTTCTTTGGAGAAGGGGCGCATGACCGCCACGGCATAGCCGAGGTCAGCATGAACGGGGTCGGGATCGTTCCCGTCAATCGGCTTTCCTTCGGATGCATTTCAGAGCTAAAGGCCCGTGTCGCGGCCGCGTTGACCGGATTCCGGTACCGTAAAATGGTCAATGACCAGCAGGCGGTGGTCCATGGTCAGGCCAATTTGTTGTTGACCAGCCCGATGGCGCGAGATCTTTTGATCAAGACCTTCCGCTTAAGCGGAAGCCGTGACCCTGAAAAGCGCGCGGATGATGTCCTGGACGGACAATACGATCTTTCCCGTTTTGAGATGGAATTGAAGGCAATGCTGAGCGCGTCGGGATCCCGTTATGTCAAGGTCGGATGGGATGAACAGGGGCGAGTGCTTTGTCCGTTGCTTGACCCGGGTCAGATGAAAGACGAGATCCTGAAGACGCGTTCGCGGGGGCGCGTGATCGTTTTCGCGATCCGTCCGACAGTCGGGGGCCGCGCGGTGTTCTTTAGTTGCCTTCCGGATGACGACGAGAACTTCATCTATTATCATCTTCGCGGAGCGATAGAGTTTACCGGGGATGGAGAGTGCAAGGGGATCATTCTTCAGGGCGGGGAGCCGCGTGACCCGGACCTTTTTATGAAATATCACGGGTATTTCGGCCTGTATTCAGAAAAAGACCTGATGGCGATCCTGCGCAATGATATGATCCTGGCCGCCAGGCGGTTTATGAATAGCGGATTGTTCGATCCGCATACGGAGGTGGGGATCCTTTATATCGATCAGAACGGAGTTGATCAGTCGGAAAAAGTCCGGCTGGTCGACCTTGCCCGCGACATTCTCTACCGTCAGCACGATGCTCCGCAGCAGAATCACCCGAGCTATGTCCCGCAGACCCGCATCCTTGCTTTGGGAGAGGTCCTGTTCTGGTATAACTATTTTCATATGAAAAGCAGGTTCGGGTTGCTGCTGAATTCAGAGGAGCGGGAATACCTTCATGCCGTTAGATCGTTCCCTTATTATGAGAACCTCATGCGCCATTTCCCAATGATCGAAATTTCAGAGGTCGACTCGTTGCCGCTGGTCGACTCTTCTGGGAAAAAGACCGGCGTGAGGGTCGGCGATCTCACGATGCTCCGGTCATGGAAGCCGTTTTTGACAACGAGGGACGAACAGTCTGATAACACAGCGGTCTGGAAAAGCCAGGCCAGGACGAATGCTTCCGTTTTGGTCTCCGGATTTGACGATATTTTGAACGTGATGCCGCGAGAAAAGATTTCCGCGCTTGATATCGGGACAGGGGACGGTCAATTCTGCGCGTTATTAGCTCAGATGTATCCCCGGCGGTTCGATCCTATTTGGGGAATTGATCCATCTGCGCCTCAGCAGACGCTGGCGTTGGAAGGGGCCGTTATTACGCTTAAGAACGTCACATTGGAAGAGTTCAGTCTATGGAAAAGTTTTGAAGGATTCTTTGATGTGATCTTTATCAACCGTCCGGCGATCGATGTGACGGGGGAATTGATGCGTTCCATCGTTCCTCTTTTAAGATCTCGGGGCCTGATTATTGTGAATTATTACTGGCACATGGTCTATACGCAGATCTATAACGGGTTTGAGGAAGAAAAAGACGTCGAGAGGTTTCATGATGATTTTGGCCGAAAGATCCATGAAAGTTTGGATTATTTTTCAGTGAACACCCTCGACGGATATCCGCTGGTAGAGCGTTCGTATTGTTCCGTTCCCGGACTTTTGGTCGTTTTCCGGAAAACCAGCCACCCCGGTATCTTGGGAAGGCGGTCGGAAAATGCAGTGGCTGGAAATCCAGCGGCACTTTTGAACGGCCGGAGCAACGCTTCGGTGCTTAACGGTCATATTCCTCTTCCGCTAACATCAGAATTCATCGAGCGGGCCTCCGTTAAGGTCAGCGTCAGCGGTGACAAGGTATTCGCTGATGAGCTGATGAGCCGGCATGTTCCGGCCATGCTCAGCTCCGGATATCTGCCGGAGATCGGAAAACGCAAAATTCCCGAAAGCCTTGATCTGAATGAATTCCTGATCGCGTCCTTCGAGCGGGTCCGGATCGTTCTTTTCAGAACAGAGCGGTATTTCGAAGATGGAGAAGAGGCCGCAGGCCCTTTATGGACGGAATATGTCTTTAGCGTGGTCAGAGACGAGGACCAGGCCGTGATCGGTCACGGGCTATTGCTGCCGGGACATGAGCCGGGGACTGTCCGCTTCCGCTTTTCGATCTATGGGGGAGTTCACGCGCTCACTAATGGCGGGAAAAATTACAGGGGCAACGGTTACGCTGCCGAAGTCCTCGTCGCGATCATGAACTTGGGTGTTCGCGGACAATTATTCGGTGAGCAGGCGCGAAAGTTCGCGTATTATTTTTCTGATACGGACACCTTCGACCCGCGAAAGACCGCGGCTTTCAATGACATGCAGATGTTTTTAACGCACGCCGGATTTGATGCGCATCTCAAATTCAGCGTCTCGTCGCCTATGGCCGGAGAAGCCAATTCCGCGGTCCTAAAGACCGGCGTTGATAGAGCTAATATTTTAAAGGCCATGAATGAGATCAGCCAATTGTATCATTTGGCTCTTTCAGAAGAGCAGCAGGGCATTATGGAGGATCATTTAACGTCCGCTCATTCTTATTTGAGTGGAGTGGCGGACCAGACAACCGAGGAGGAGCTGAATCTTCTTCATGTGAAGACTTCTGACCGGCGTTCGGCTCAAAGGATCAAAGAGGAATTAGAAAATGGTCAAGCCCTGGCCGGCGCCTATGTCCATTCGAATGGAAAAAGCATCTGGACTTGGCTCGGCGCTCCTGAACAGGCATGGGAGCAGGGTCTGCGGTTTTCTATTGCGGTCAAGGGGCGGACATTGGATATGTCGGGTTATGATCGCATTGAGAAGTCCGTGGAAGAGATGATCCGGCACATCGCATGGACCGATGAACGCAACATCGAATTGTTTTCCGGTTCTCAACAACAGGGTTATGTGTTTGATGTTCTTATCAGAGTTTTAGGGATCGATCTGCTTCAGATGGACCGCAATGTGCTGATGATCAAGAATTCCGCCGCTATCCGGTTCGTCGAGATTTTAAACGATGCAACGCCTGGATCAGAGGTGAATTCCGCGGTCCTGAGCCGGAGAGGCGAGCTGAAAGGGTTGGTTTCTCAATTTGCCTTTGAAATGCAGCGCCGCGGCCGCGTGATCCGCACCCGAATGGGAAGGATCCTTGATATTGAAGAAGACGCCGAGTTCGCGCGCTCCATGATTTTACGCGACGAAGGCTTTGTTACCTGTCTTGTGGCGGACCGCTATGACAGGGGCTCTTCTTTAATGGCTTGGGTCTGGCAAGGAAATATCGTCGGATATGGGTCTTATGTCCTTTCAGAGCACCATTCAGCGTGGATCGGTTTCTGTATTTTTGACGAGTACCGCGGGCAGGGCCTAGGCAGCCGCGCTTATTCAAAGTTGATCAGCATAACACAGAATATCGGCCGAAGACCGGTCGTGCAGTGGAGATACCCGCCGATCGCCGTGCTGAACAAAAAGTTGTATCCGGCGGCCCGCTGGAATCTTTTGCCGTTTTTATTGAGAAAGGGATTCCGGCCGTGGTTTGCGGATATTTCTGAAGGACACATTGATCAAATTTCGGAAGGAAAGGTCATTGGCGCGCGCGTGATCCACCGTTTGATCAATCAACCGCTGGTCCTGACGGACCACGCGAATGCCGCGGTCTTGGATGCGGGACCGGCAGGCCATGAGCCGTTCGCTTACCGCGTGTGGGTAAGAAATCCGCCGGTCATGGCGGAAGGCCCCTTTGGCAAAGCCGTTTTAAAGAGCGCGTTTATGACGGCCGCCAGATGCGCGGAGCTCAACGCGATCATGGAAGAGATTAAAAAGAAAATCCTGGCGGAAGGGTTCTTTGATGAGAAGGATTTTGATGTTGATGTGCAGATCCTCCGCCGTGCCTACCATAGTGAATCCTTTAAGGTCAGATCTAAAAAGACAACCCTTCATTTGGATGAACGGGTTTTTGAAAATCCCTTCGCGGTCTATGTCGCGTTAAAGCATGCCGTGACCGACCTGTGGCTTGAGCGGAACACCCAAGAGCTTCTTTCCCGTGATCAGTCGGGAATGCTGAAGGGTTATGTCACGGTCACGCCTAAAAAGACATCTTTAAACCCCGCTTGGCGGGAGATGTTCACGATCCTCAATGTGAACGTGGCTGAATTTTTGCGTTTGCTGGAAAAAGAACCGGCCAAGGCGAGGGCGTTCGTTCAGTCGTCGGGCAAAGAAGCTTCCGTCCATGGGCTTTTCTGGCTGTATGTCCTGATGCTTTCAAACCGGACACGAAGGTCGCCGCGGCAATGGATCAGTGAGGTGGTGGCCCTTGTCACATATAGTCCGTCCGTTTATCCGGCGATCCGCCGGCGAGCGCAGGACCTTAAGATCTACGCGGATCCGGAAGCGGCCGGAAAGATCGGTGAAAGCATTGAGCGCGCGGCTTTGGGCGGGAATTTCCAGGCTGATATTCAGGCGGTTGAAAGAATGGATTCTTTAAGGGAAACGGAGGATCCTCACAAGATCGACGATCTTTTTACAGCGTTCAGCATTCTGACCTGGACAGCGCATTCGATGGTCTATGACGGAGAAAGATTTGAGCAGCTTCCGCTGCCGTTTTTTAAAGACGTTCCACAAAATCCTCTTCAGCGCAGGTCCTGGTGGAAGCGTTTCAAGAAATTCACATACGAAGACCCTTCACAAACGTCGTGGGACATCGGGAGATCTTCACGTCCGCGCAAGCCAGGGACAACCAACAGCTCTGTTTTGAACAAAGCTCCTGCTTTTTATCAGCCGCTTTCGTCAACGGAGGCCTGTGAAGCCGCGCGGAAGCTTGTCGATGAGATGGGCTATGGTCAGCGCCCGGTCGCCTTTGATTTTAATTTTTCAGATCAGCGCCATCAGATAGAGCTCTTCTTTGACAGCCTGGAGGCGAATGTCCTGTTAAGATTGGACGGGCTGTTCTTTATCCCGTTGGATGCTGTTGATGTTGAGAGCTTTTCCCCCAGGTCTCGAGAGATCTTCCGGCGCTACGCGGGCAATATTATCTTTTTCTCTCCGTCGTCCTATGGTTCGGACAAGACGATCCCGTTAAGCCCGTATGCGCAAATTCCCATTATCGCCATGCTCCATCATATCCGGCATTTCAAAGATTCGATCGTTGTTGATTTTGGTTCGGGTGACGGTCTGCTTGCCCGGACCGCGCTGCGGCTGGGGGCGAAAGCCGTGGTCTTGATCGAACGGGATGAGGAGCTCGTTGAATTGGCGGAGACGATGATGGTCTTTGATAATAGGCCGGACGAGGAATACATTATTCTGAATGAGGACCTGACGGACGCTGATCTTTTGAAAAGGCTGAACGCTCGAAAATGTTTCTCGCAGGCCTCGGTCGCGTTGATCAATATCGGCCCCTGGCAGGGCGGAAAAACGACCGGCGGAGAGATCGTAAATTACGGGGGAGCCCATTGGTCGGCGGTAACGGCCGCAAGCGCGATGCCGCGCGTCCGTCTTTTGGTCGACTCGGGTTATAACGGATATGAGCTTCATCACCGCACTGTTTTTGAAAAAGTTTCAAAACGGCTTGAGCGGCAAGGGTTCCATGTTTATTCACAGGCGCCTGATTATAGGGGATTCCCGTACAAACTTTTGGTCGGAGAAAAAGCCGTGAACAGTTCTGTTCTGGCGGCTGGAGAACCCGTTTCTAAATATGTTCCATCGGAAACAGAGCAGGCGCGTTCAGGATATGGGCAGCGCGTGAATTCCGCGGTCCTCAACAGCGAGCTGGCCGCTGATGTCACGAACAAGGTCCTGACTCCGGAGGTATTTACCAATATCGGTGTTGCGATGTTTTTTGTCGGGGTGGCGGTCTCCATGGTTGCCATGATTTTGTTCTGGCTGGTAAGGACACAGCGTTTCCGTATCAACGGCTTCTGGCTTAAGAGCTATACGCCAGAAGAAATGCGCATCCGAAAGAGCGTGCATGCCCGCATGTTCGATTACAGGATCAACGGCAAGCATTCCCGGAGGATGGCGGCCCAGCGCATGGTCGAGCGTTTTGTGTTTGCGGCCCGCCGGTCGTTCAGATATCTGGCCCAAACCTACGGCAGGCGTAAGAGCCAGGACCGTTTCGTGAAGTTCCTTACAAAAACACAGCAGGACAGACTGGTCACGTTCCTGGTCCTTCTTGAAAAGAAAAAGCTGCGCCTGATCGTGGCGCCGCGCTTTGTGGAGGGGGGCAAGGAGTTCCGGCATCTGGACATGCAGCATGGCTTCGCGCTGGACGGGGTCCTAAAAAACTATGTGTATGGATATTTTGAAGGCATTGACCCTCTGGATTCCAAGGGAAAGATCGTGCTGATGTATTTGGCGGGCGAAGAAGGATTAGTAAACCTTCAGGAATTGGCGTTTTTGCTTATCACCGGCGGGATCTCAATGATGAAACCCGTGGAAGTGTTCATGGATTCGGGGACGATCAAGGAAGTCAAGACTCTGCGCGACCTTTTGCGGGTCGATTATTTTTATATGATGAAAAAACGGCAGGACAAGGCGGACCTTGAGAAAAGGATCGCAGAGAAGGGGCAAACAGAGAATGCTGACAGCGTGAATTCCGCTGTTTTGAATTCCAACGGCAAGAACGGGAACGCTAACGGCAACGGCCATGAGGAAGAAGGCTTGAAGGGGATGATCGCCAGCCTTTCCGGAGAGAAGGACTTCAAGCGGATCTATGCCATAGTGAGCAGGCTGGATAAAAAAGTCCTTAAAGAGGCATACATCCGGCGCTTCAATCTGTTTTCGCCGTATTATGCCGATTATTTCAAGGCGCGATGGGAAAACAATCCCGAGGACGCTCTAAAAGACCTGGCCGAGGGAGAATGGAGCATTGATCATCAACTGGACAAGGAAGGGTATCTCGATTTTGAACGCTATCATTTTTCCAACCGCGAGCTCTTTGCCGAGCTCCCGTCGAATTTAAGATCGTTCGGACTAAAAAGCACATTCCATAAAGCCAATTTGAAAGTTAAGGTTGAATGGAGATTCGTTCCGTGGCTGGGCTTCTGGTTGCCGGTGCAGGTTGCGGGTATCGGCGGAACGTTGAGAAACAACCGCCGGGTGAGCACCTTCATCAAGGATGGGCAGATCGTTTTCATGGCCTATGAGACCGTTCGCGGGCAATGGGAAGATATTATTAAGGAATATCAGGCCCAACAATGTTTAAGCATTCTGCCGGAGGACGGGCGGCTGGTCCTTCCATCTGAACGCATGCGGTATAAGCTGAATTTCGGCAAAAGGGCTGGCGAGATCCTCTGGTTCGACCTGCAACCTGACGGCGGGCTTAAGGATATCCAATTTTTGGGCGATGAAAACCCGCAGGAGGTGCTTTACGCGTATCAAACAGGGGCTGGGGGTTCCGTGAAAGAAATGCTGGGGGTCGGTTTATCTTTCCGGGGCGCGGCGATGGAGGGTTTTAGAAGATCAGGACGGTTCTGGATCGGGGAATATGTGCTGCCAAAGGCTGAAAGGGGGAAGAGCATCGTGCGTTTCCGCATGAGGATCGCTCCTTATGCTGACCTGACGGATTCTTTTTATTATTGGTTTCCCGTCGAGTTCGAAGAAGGTCGCGTGAAGGTCGCGTTTGACATGTCCGGCGTCCCGTATTATCTGGAAGCGGCAAGCAAAGACGGAAAGAGGAGGCAGAAGATCTTTACATCCCGTTTGATGCTGTTTGACGGAGAAAATCCTGACGGAAAGACCATTGATTCGTTCAACATCGGGATCTCCCAGCAGCGGCTGGTCAGGTCCATGCGCTGGGCGTTCATGGGTCCTCAACAGACCATGAAGGTCACGCGCCTTTCCCTTCAAGAGCTTGAAGGCCCGGAGATCATGATCGGGGATTATCTGGTGATCCTGCCGGCTGATTATAAAAATCATGAATACGCGGAAATTTCTTTTGGAGAGCGATCAGCGGATGCCGAATATCCTTTCGCTCCTGCTGACCTGTATCTTGGAAAATATGAGTCGGAAGATCCTCATGACCCGGCCAGCCTGGCATTCAAGGCCCAGAAGAAATGCCAACTGTCCTTTATGCCTGAAAAGGGCGTTGCCTTTGTGGCCCGGGAACATCATTCTCAAATTATTGCACAACAACCTTTATGCCCCCGTGATCCTGCGGCGCTTATTTGTCAGTTCTGTGAACGCCCGTTCACGGATGCGACGCTGGCGGGGAGATTGGCGGCGATGCCGATCGGCGAGCGCATTAAGGCTTTAGCTGAAGACAGGGGGATGTCTGATCCTGAAATGGCCAGGGCCCTGGAATTTAAGGATGCTTACACATATCGTTTGAACCTGCTGGGCAGCAAAAGCGATGGGCAGTGGCTGGTCCGTTATATGCTCCCGCTGTCGCTGCTGTTGTCCGTGGATCCTTCCTGGATCATCCTGGGCGTGAGCCATCAACAGGCGGCGTGTCAGTGCTCATGGGGCCAATGGTTAAGGTTTCAGCGATTGCGCCAGGGCAAGACTTTGCAAGAGATGGCAGGCCGGATCAAGATGATCGATGCCCGTATCAGGCATGTGAAAGATGCCAATTTGGCCCAGCTGCTGGTTCAGTTCGAGCTTGAACGCCAGGTCCCGGCGGAGGATATTTATGGTTTTGTGGAACAGGCTTATGGCGCCGAAGGCCGTCTACCGCCGCCATCCCAGAAGCGCACGTCATTCCATTCGAATGTTGGGGAGGAACTGATCACCAAGATCGAGCGGTTTATTTTCAAAAAAGACCTCAGAACGGCCAGAGGGGCACGATTAAACCAGGCGGTGTTTCCGTTTGAAGCAGTCCCCGGCGCTATTAAATCATTTGGCCGGGTGCGCCTGCTTATCCCTGAGGTCCCTGGGACCGAAGAGGTTTATAACTATTTGTTGACGGTCAGGAAATTGCCGTTTTTGCCTTTGGCTCTGGTTGTTTATGCGCAGATCAGTTCGGATGCGGATGTGTGTATGCATTATCTTCCGGTCGGGGCGTATCTTCCTTCGCCGGAAGGGCCGCAGTTTGTGAAGTTACGCGCGCATTATGTTTTGAAGGCCCTTCAGGGCAAGCGTGTTCCCGCCCGGTGGGCGAAGGTCAAGCTTCAGATCTATTCCAGGAAAGACACTGTTCTTGGGGTGAATGTGGATGCCAGCACGGAAGGGCGCATGCTGTATTTCCCGCGTTCATTCATTGAAGAAAAGGGTTATCACGCCGGGGATTGGGTCCTTCTGAAAGCCATGGTCCTGCCGACCGGTGAACGGGTCGTGGGGATGTATGGGATCCGTAAAGAGGGCGCCGATGACCGTCAGATGGACCTTTTGATCATTTTCCGCCCTGAGCTGCTGCGGATCGA
Organism: Candidatus Omnitrophota bacterium; assembly: GCA_022711395.1. Classification (GTDB taxonomy): domain Bacteria; phylum Omnitrophota; class Gorgyraeia; order Zapsychrales; family JANLHA01; genus JAKLFA01. Next base: position 74,008 of record JAKLFA010000005.1, read on the forward strand.
CCGTAAATATTATATTCCAGTCGACGAGAAAGAGGTCAAGGAGGTCCCGCTCATGCCGTCCTGCTGCGAACAATGGCGGCGGCTTTTGGCTGAAGCCCAGATCCTGACGGACGAGGAGCAGGCCGGGCTCTGGCAGCGAAGGTCGGACAAGGACGCTTATCAAAGATTGATCCTCTCGTTCTATCCGGATATCGAGCTTTTTGTTTCACGGCACGCCTATGGACGCGACAATGACTGGCTGGATAATTTAAGGTCGACCGGGCTTCAGATCGTTGTCACGCAGATCCATCAGTTTGACCGCTCACGTGGAAGATCGTTGCGCCAATGCATCGGAGAGGCCCTGGAGAAAAATTTAAAGAAAGATACCCGCCAGATCCTGAAGTCCACCGGGCATATCCATTTGCACGCTCCGGTCACGGGTAAAGATAATGAATTCACATGGCTGGATGTGATCTCGGCCGCCGAAGCAAAACGCATTTTAGGGCAGGTCCCCAGCGAGGTCCCGGTCGAGGATGAGGACTTTGAGCCCTCGGATGACACGGCTGATGATGTCTTGGACCCTGATGAGAACGGCTACACGATCTTTGAGCCGATCGAAGCTGTGAATGGCCACGGCCGCAGCCAGACGGAATTTCCATATGAGGGGGGGGTCGAACAGCTGGTGAAGGATTTGGCCGAACACCATTCAGAAGGGTATCTTTTGATCTTTAGAGAATGGTACGCGGGCGAGAGTCATGATCTGATCGCAGAGCATTTTAATCTGAGCGTTGAGGAGGTCGGGCAGGTCATGCAGGAAATTTTTGACACGATCCGCCAACTGATCGAAGCCCAGCAGAACGGGATCGAGAGCGAGGAAACGGATGGGACGAATGCTTCTATCCTGGGGCCGATGGCCGCCGGGGTTGGGGTATATGCGGGGGGCCGCATGAACGCCGCGGCAGAGCGGCGCACGCGGAAGGCGTTGAAGGAGGGGGAACTTCTTAAATTTAACAGCTTATCTTCCGCGGCCTTGCCGGGGCCAGTGGATATCATGGCGCGCGGGCTTTTGAATGATGAGGCGGTGAGAATTTTTGTTCCGCATATCCTTCTTTCAGGAAGGGCCCCGCCGGTGCTCTGGTTTGAATCCCGCCGGTATTTTGTTGTGTCCGCCGTTCTTGATGGACAGATCATCGTTCCTCTCAGCCTTTTGGAGCATTCCCTTTTGGTGAAATTCCTGCGTTTTGAAATGGCAAACCTCATCAGCGGCGAAGAAGACCCCTCTGAAGGAGCAGCTTTGGCTGAGAGTGCATGGCGGACAATGCCTGCAAAAGGGTCCGGATTTTTTAACGGAGGCATGAACGCTTCCGTGCTTACACCGAACCCGCAGTTGGTTTCCGTCAGCAGTTTTCATCTGGCTTTAAAGCCGCACGCGGCGACGTTCTTCCTGGTTCAGGGGATCCTGGACCGTCTGTTCGAATACGGAAAATTTTCATTGAGCTTTAGGCACGAACCTTCCAGTTACGAAGAAGAATTTTTGGATGAAGGGGCCATCGCGGACCTGTCAAAGTTTAACGGCGAGGCGGTGGTCTTTGAGATCAAGGACGGCGAGAGGAGAAACTCGGAAGATGATCATCATTTCTTCCATGGGATCCTTTTTGCGGTTTTCGGCAATAATCGCCTGGCTGAAAACACTACGGCGGGAGATTATTATGACGCGCTCATTAAGAAGATCGACGCATTCATTGAAGAGAAACAGGGGGGCCAGGTTTCAAGGGAGGGGTCCGGAAGGAACAGCTCCGTTCTGGGTCTGGATGAAGAAGGGATCGGCGGAACATCCCACATGTGCCTCGCAAGGTCCGCAGACATGGTGGCCGATCACCGCCCGGGTTATTTGTATACGACATGCCGGATCATCCTTTCAAGGGCTGACGCGCAATCATCCTGGGACGTGCGTTTGCGCGAGATCTTTTTCTTTGCCCTTGAGCCGGAAGAATTTTTACTGCTCCAGGAAGCGATCAGGGGCAATCCGGACGCGAATTTTATGCTGCTTGAGCGTTCTTTTATTGAGCGCTACGCTGGCTGGCCGCTGAAGGCCAGGCTTCCAGCGCAGGATGGGTTCATTTCAAAGCATCATCAGCGCCGCAAGGTCCGGATCAGCCATGCGTGCCTGCAGATGTTATCAAGGGGGGGTGAAATGGCCGTGCCGTTATGGAAGCCCGATGAGAAGGTGGAAGTCAGGGCTTCGGGCTCCTGGAGGATCGAGGCGGCCGATGATCTTTATCTTGTTGTTTTAAATAAGGCGAAACGCACTCAAGGTGAATGGGTTGTCTCTCCCTTTGGCGGACGCTACCGATTTACGGAAGGCGGCCGCCGTCTTTTGAAAAAATATGGCGTGAACTTTATCCGCAAAGATTCTGATAAGCAGGTCATGCGGGGATCGATTGTCGCAGAGGAAGCGGAAACATTCCTGCGGCTTTTCGTTGCAGGGCAGGGAAGGGAGGATAATCCTTTGCGCGAATTGCAGGAGGAGTTCTTCTTCGAAGAGCGGGTGTTGCAGGAGCTCCCGGTCCTGGCGGAGCAGCTGCGCCATCATTATTTTCTATGGAGAACAAAAAGGAACGGCTATCCTTCCACCAACGCCGCGGTGACCGCGAAAGAATATCACGCGCGGATCAATCAGTTGGCCTGTCTGATGGATGCCCGGATCATCCGCCAGAATGCGCTCCCCTCGCTTGAACGCATGGCGCGCTTTAATCATCCCTCCGTCGCGGCGCACGCGGGATATATGGCGCAGGTCCTTCGCAAACGGTTGAAACTTTTGAAAATCTGGGCAAGGACTGCCGCCTTTGAGCGCCGGAACGAAAGCGGCAGTAACGCCGCTGTTTTAAACCGGCCGGATGATGAGGGCTCGATTCCGGAGACGGGATCATGGGAGTCTTTAGGCATGTCGATATTCCGGTTCTGGCGCGCTTACGCCGAATGTGCATTTTTGCCGTGGATGGTTATGTTCCGGGATTTTTCCATCGGATTTAATGTCAAGCCGCTTTCAAAAGTGGGCATGGCCCCGGAAAGGCTTGAGACGATATTGGAACGGCTTGGCTATCCGAAAGCCGCCCGCCCCGCGCTTATTAAAGAGTTTAAAAAGTTGTTTTCAGCGAAACAGTTTGAAGCTTTGCAATCGGAGGCGCTCACAGCCATCCGTTCAAAAGATGTCCTTCGGCTTGGCAGGTTTTTGCGCAGGCTGTTTTTCCTTCTGGAGCAGAAAGGGCGCTTGTCATCCGATAAACCAAACCGTCTTCTTAAGCTTTTGGTCAACAGCCTTGCCGGCGAGGACATTGCTCGAGTCATTGAGGAGGCGGCCATAACCCCACAGAGGAAAGCGGACCTTAGGAAATTTATTTTTGCCTGCACCGCGATCTCGCAGATGGTCTATGTCCTTCTGACCTTGTGGGGCGTTGAGGCTGAGGGCGCCGGGACATCACAGCATGCGGCAGCCATTCTTCCGCTGGACCAAACGGGTGATGTGTTCATCGTCGATTTTTCGTTGGGCCAGACACGGCGCCTGCGCCTTGACGATCATTATCGAAGAAAAGGCGAATATCTTCTCTTAAAACCGGATTCTAAAACCGACCCGCAGCGGCTGTGTGAACTTTGGCGGCGATTTGAAGGCCGGTCGCTTTTCTTGGGAACGCTCGCCGGAAGAGAATTTCTGTCCCTGTTCTACCTTTCCATCCATTCGGCGAAAGGCCTGGGGCTGACAGCCTCGATCCTCAATAACATCGGGCTGGTTTATGACAGGACCGGCCAGCCAGACAAAGCGATCAGGTTCTATCAGCAAGCCGTTCAAAGAGACCCGGCGGCAGCGGAAGCCTATCACAATCTTGCGACACTTTATACTCAGGCGGGCCAAAGGCGCAAGGCCATGGCGCTTTACCGTAAGGCGATCAAGTTCAATCCGCACCTTGCTGAGGCCTGGAACAATCTCGGCATTTCTTATTCGGAAACAAAAGAGCATGACCGGGAGATCGCGGCCTTAAAACGGGCCATACAGGTGCGTCCTTATTATGCCGAAGCCTATAACAATCTCGGCGTGGCTTATGCTGACGCCGGAAAGGTTCAGGAGGCGGTCCTTTGTTACGAAACAGCGATCGCGCTTCAGCCCAACAGTTTCAGAGCCTATCGGAATTTAGGTGATATCTATTATTCCATGCGCAAGATCACCGCTGCGGTCCGGAATTTCAGCAAAGCGGTCCGCATAAGCCCGATCTTGATCAAGATGGTCCCCAGGGAACTTCAGTCTAAGGTCATCCGTGAGATGAAAAAACAGAAGACGACGGACGGGACTAATGCAGCGGTTTTGAACGATGACCTCGTTTATCCGGCCGGCAATATGGACGATCGGAATTTTTCGTCAGAGGATCTCCCTGAAACAAGACCCGGTCTCGTCACGATGAACACGCAAGCCGGGTCAGCCCTTTTGCAGGTCCTGAAATACAGCACAACGTTTACGGTAGTCTACGAGGAGGAAATGCTCCCCGGAGATCTTAAGCGGGTGAACGGCGGCTGCCAGGCTGATATTTATTATTCGGCAGAACGCGACCGGTTCTACAAGATCCGGCGTTCGCTTGTCTGCTCATATTACACGGCACTGCGAAACCGGCTGTTGTATCGCGGGCTTTTTAAGACGGCGGCGTATGCCTGGGTGATCGACACAGCGCGTAAGATTTATCAATACTCCGCCGGGCAGAAAGCTGCTGACGGACAATCTTTCAGGGATATCCTTTCGCAGGCCCGAAAGAACGGCAATCCGCGCGCCGGTATTTTGAAATATGTCACAACGGCTTTAAAAGGTTTTAGATCTGTCTGCTGTTTCTGCATTGTCCTCGCGGGCAGCGGGTTTATCTTCTTCAGGTCCGTCCGGGCCGAGAAAGCGCTGTTTTATGACAATTATTTTAAAGGGTATGAAAGCATGCTCAAACACGGGTTCGTGCAGCGCGGGTATGTGGCCGATTACCGGTTGATTCAGGCCCCCGCGTCGGATCAGAGCGGGACCTTTAGATGGAGATGGCTTAACCGCGACCGAAAAGCCGTGGAACAGGTGGAGGTCGTTGAGCTGGCGGAGGTCTTAAGGGACCTTACGGATGAACAGTTTTTCGCGGCGGTCGAAAGGTATATTGCGATCCAGCACGCGCTCTGGCGTGAAGGCTTCTTCAACCACGCGCTGGGATTTTTGGGTAATTACGGTTATCTCAAGAAAGACAGCCGGATGAGCGGGCCGCTGGTCTTATTTGATCCGGGCGAGGTCAGTGAAGAGTATGGTGGCGATCTTGAGAAGGCGCTTACGGTCATCGCGCAAAAACAGGAACGGGCGTATAAAGAGTTGAACGCGATCAACCCTGCCTGGGCGGGATATTATCAGAAAAGGCTTGCGGCGGAATTTAACCGGAAAAAATTCCTTGAGCTTTGGCGAAGCGGCCCTGTCCTTCAGATTGAGCCGGTCCAAAGTTATTCGACCAACGCCGCGGTGCTGAACGTCACGGACCGGGGAGAGGCGAAGGAAGGAGGCGATCCCCGCCTGGAGTCGATCCTCCGCGTGGCCCGGGCGATCAATCCAGCTTTTGATGAAAGCGCTTTGCGTGAGCACTATGCTTCACGAAAAAGTGAACTCGAAGAAAGGCCGTGCTACGGGGCCTCTTGTGTTCCTTGGGGAACGGAAACGATCGATGGAGCGGTTTACGCTGAATTTGTGCTGGATTATGTTTCTTATAAGATCGATACTCCGGATGAAGCCGCTGATTTTCCGCCTGACATAAAAAATCGTATTGATCATGATGACATGCTGGATTCTCTGAAAAATGATTTTCGCGTTTTAGGCGCGTTCAAAATACACGAGACAGACTCTTATCCTGAAATTGACGCGATCGATCATTATGGCCGTGTCTATCGCCGTGTTGCGCTGTATGTTCCGGTCGAATACAGGGATTTTATTTCTCTTTATCTGGCAGTTGGTGAGAAGACCATGCGAATGATCATGTTCGGCATGCCCAAAATATCGAGCAAGGAAGACCTGGCGGGATTTTTAAAGCAAAAAGGAATTACGGGGGCCGTTGTCGATGACGGCTTTTTTGCGGTCTTTGAAGCTGTTCGCCGGATCCATCCACGCGTCGATGTTCGGCTGTTGTGGGAGGCTTATCAAGAGATCGCGGCTGATTTTTCGAAAGGGGCGAAGAGCTCTCCGGGCGCGGTCGTGGTCCTGGACATCGAGTCGGATGAACACAGCCGTTATGGCGGGGATGAATATGACAAAAAAGAAACGAAGGGCTTTTTCCTGGATTTTCTAAGGGATGAGATGAAGATCCCGGGTGTTTATCTGAGGGAAGTGGCTTATACGAGTCCCGTGAGGGAAGGGAGCTCCGGTGACTACGCCCTTAATCCGGATCATTATTTTACCCAACATCGCAGGCAGTCCTATGTCGCTTCCCGTGAATTTGATCCGTTGCTGCGCGCCTGTGTTCTTGCAAGGGAAAAAGGATTGCCGATAAGAAAGATCTTTTTGGGAGAAACGGATGACTATCAGCAGATGGTGGACGAAGGGGTCAGGCTTTTAGGAAAGGAACGCGGAACAGGCGTGCTTGGGAAGAAAGAATCCGGTTTTCTGTTGTTGGATCGGCTGGCGCTTCCTTATCCGCCGGGCATCGCGCTCTCCGAATCCCTGGTCAAAAGAATTTGTGAAATGTCCGGTTCAAGCCGGCAAGCCCTTATGGACTGCCTTTATAAAAAATTGGCGGGCATCGGTATTGATACTGAAAAAGACATGCTCGCGGTCCGCAGCAACCCGAAACGATCCATGCCGGGAATTTTCACGACTTGCCGGACGCTGGACATGAAATATTTGTTAGCGGATATCTTGACGGTCGCTAACGCCTGGTATTCGGAGCGCGCCGCGGAGTACCGCAAGAAAAATGGCCTGTCAGAGGCGTTTGATCTGCCGATCATTGTTCAGCTTTGGAAGAGCGGAGAATCTCCGGACCGTGATTATTTAAAAAAGAGAGGAGCGGACCCGAAGCCGCCGCTGTATGCGTCGGGCGTCCTTTCCACGCGCAACCCCAATAATAATGAGAAGAAGCTTTATGGCCGCTACAAAGTCGACAGCCACGGCGAAGATCTGATGACCGGAGGAAAAGAGGGTGAGGACGTTAATGGCCTTGAGACGGAAGCTCCGGATCTTTACCGCCAGTTATTATCAGCCGCAGAGACTTTGGAGGCTGAGGCTGGGCCGCAAGAGATCGAATTTGTTGTGAATGATGGAACGCTTTATTTCGTCCAGACCCGTAAACTCAATTTTTCTGCCGCCGCGGAGATCGCTTATATCCGTGAGTTGCTGACCACCGGAAAGATCACAGAGGCCCGCGCCATCCCGCTGATCGAGGCTCTGCATGAAAAAATCCAAAAGCGGAAAGTTTATAAGATCAGGGAAGGTTTGCAGTTGCGGCCCATTGCCGGGGCGTTGGCCTCCACACCCGGGGCCATCCGGGGATATCTGGCGTTTGATGAGGATGGCGCGAAACAATTGATGGAGGAAGGGAAAGCGGTCATTTTCGCGGCCTGTTTCAGGCATCAGGGAGAGAGCTTTTTAATGACCATGCTGGATTATCCTTTGGCCGGTTTGATCACCTCCTACGGCAATGGTTCATCTCATGAAGCTGTTTTGTGCCGCCTTGCTGGGATCCCCTCGCTTATCCGGCTAAGCGGATGCGAAATTATGACCGGTTTGCATCCTGGTATCAAGGGCGCGGATGGTTTGATGCTTCATGCGGGCGATATGGTCATTATTGACGGGGATAATGGGATCCTTTATGAAGCGCCTGAGGAAGATGTTCTGCAGGAGAACGGGGTCGTGTTTGATGCCAGTTACGGGATCGATATCCCGGCGATGCGGAAGGCATTTCTGACGGATTACGTCCATGAAGATGGGACTTTAAAAAGCGGGATCAGCCGCCAGCGCCTTGTGGAACTGAACCAGTCGGCGGTGGACAAGTTCAAGGAGCTCGATGCCAAAGGCGACAGGAAGGGAGCGTTTACCGCGAACCTTGAAAAGCATTTTCTGCACGGGTTGTTGGACCTGGTGCCCGAAAGCAACGCCGCGGTGCTTGGCCGTGTCAGTGAGGATTTTCAAGAAGAGATCGAGCAGGCATGGGCGAACGGCGCCTGGGAAACGGTTGAGCAGATGCAGGGCATTTTGCCGAGGGATAACGGATTTAAGCTCGTGTGGCGGGCCTTCACGGCTCCGTTGGCGCACGCTCCGCCGGAAGGGGCGGTGGTTTCAAGGGTCCACAATTTCTCTCAACTCGAGATCTATTTTTCCTCACCTGATGTTGCCCAAAAGTTCGCCTTTGATTTCCGGCCTGAATTGCTGCTTGCCCTTCAGACGGTTTCGTATCATGAATGGCTGAAGGAGTGGGAGGTCATGGATGACGATGACAATTTCGAAGAGCGTCTTAAGGGTCATTCTCTGTATGGTCAGATGGCCTGGCGGATCGAAGAATGGTTCAGCGGCCAGAACCGCGCTCTTTCTTTCAAGAATATTCCGGATATGCCGTCGGTTCGTGCTGTTCTTGAGGATCCTTTGGCGAGGGAGGTTATGTTCGGATTTGAAGATGAGAACATTCCGGTCGGCGACCTTCGGCGCGTGCTTCAGAAGATCTTGAAGGACCGCATTCCGGTCCATGAGGGCCCTTCAAGGATCTTGAACATTCTTCAGGATGAAGCCGTGGGCCTGGCGCAAGACCTCGCTGATAAATCTTACACGAGCCGTTTTGACACGTATCTTCTTTGGCGCATCAGAAAAGTCTGGGCCATTTTAAAGTGCCTGGAGATCGTTTCACAGGCACGGCCGCAGAACGGCCATAAGCCGCGCGCAGAAGAAATGCTCGGATGCTGGGCGTTCATTCCGGCCCTGGCCTTATCGATCGTTTCGCAGGGCGGGCAGTTAGCTTCTGTTTCCTGCGGAGGGGACGCTTTGCCTTTTCTGATGAATACCATCGGGCTCGTTCTTTTAATTGCCTGGATCATAAGGGCGTGGGATCGAAGGATCATCTATATTTGGTGGCAGAAAGACACATTTTTAACAGCGGCCGTGTCTTGTGTTTCCACGTTCGGGCTGCTTCCTCTTCTTTGGGGATCGATCAGTGAGCACCAGGGACAGTATATTTCCTGGCTGTGCGCGATTGTTGTGTTCTCTTTAGATCTTGTGCTGTGGACCGCGCTCGGCTGGACCGGATACAGGCAGAACAAGCGGGATAAAAAAGAAAAGGCTGATGAGCATCCCGGAAAAAGATCCGGGACGGGTCCGCACGTGAATTCAGCGGTCTTGCAGGAGGCGCTTCCTGAACGCTGGATCAACACCCATCCGCAAGATTATCCTGAACTGGATGATGAGATCGTGATCTCCGAGCGGTTCCTGCGGGTTCTGGGAATGCGGCCGACCCCGCTGGTGCGTTTGGAACGCATGAGCCGCATGTTCAGTTCGGACCGACCCAGAATGATATTGTTGAAAGATGAATCCCGGCGTCTGGGGCAGAGCTTTAAGATCCTCGGGGTCTTGATCGAGGTCAACGCGGTCTTTGTTGACCGGATCCAGCTGGCGATGGAAGGAAAGACCCGTCTCACGCAACCGTATTATATCGTGACCCAGACCGTCGGCAATCACGGGATCGCCATGGTCACGGCGGTCAGGATCCTTATCGAACATTACCGGAAAAAATATCAGGGACAGGACAGTGTCTTAAGGATGCTGGACCATATCGAGCCGGTCGTGTTCACGGTTTGTGATCAAGAGCTGCCCGATGCCAAACGCCTGGGGCTGGAGCGGGCTCTTGAAGAATATCGGATTTGTGTTCGAAATGATCATAAGGGAAAACTGTTTAATCGATACGCGGATTATCCTCAGGCGGAGACCGGACGTTCGCGGTTCATGAAAGAAAACCGCGGCCATGCTTCATACATGGAGCATGGGAATTTAAAGATCCAGTCCGGGCACGCGCTGGCCGGCATCGAGATCGTCGAGCAGCTCACTGAGATGGGTTTCAAAGGCAGGCGCGCTTCGGTGATCGTGCCTGTTGGCGCCGGCGGGCCGTTGGGGATCATCGGAGGTTTTAAACTTGCCGCGCGCCGGATGAGGTGGGCGCCTGTTTTTGGCATTGCGGCACAGAGCATTTCTTACGGCGCGTTGGTGAGGACATTGAAAGATGGAAAGCCCTATATCAATCAGCCCGTTACTGAGCAGCGCGTCGCGCTGGATGGACGAAGTTTTATTTTTGAGGACGGGATCGCGGTCACGCGGCCGGATCCGAAGGCTGTTGAGACGGCGCGCCGCATTGTGGATTTTGCCGCCACGGTGGACGCCCGCAAGGCGTTTGAACGTTCGGCGCCGCTTCTTTACACGGAGCTGAATGATTTTTACAGCGGAGCAGATGTCATGGTTGGAGGGACAACGTCTTTGACCGCGGAACTTCTTTTTGAACATTTTGACGGCCTTGACCATTCGAATCAATTGTTGACGGCTGGCCCGGCTTTGGATGAAGCGGAAGTGATCGTCCTTTTGGGAACGGAGGGTAATGTTGCCTCTGATCTTTTAACGGAGATCGGACGCCGGTCATCAATGGCGTTTAGCAAAGGAATTTCTACAAATGCCGTCGGGGTTCGGATCCCGGGCATGAATTCTTCTGTTCTGCGGGAAGGACGAGATCTCGTTTCAGCATTGAAAAAAGCGGCTGTTATGGGAAGTTTCCTTCTGGCGGATGCGGCGGTTATGGCTAATGGGGTCGATCAGGATATTCATGAATTGGGTAAAACGATTGTAAAGTCCGCAGGGTCGGTGGCCCTGTATGCCGCTTTAGCGGTTTTAGGCGTCATTCTTTTTCGCGCGATCACGGGATGGGTCAAGACGCTTCCTGAAGAGGACCGTTGGGCGGATGTTCAGAGGCAGTTGGAAGAGGATAAAAAATCCGCGGCCGCTTCTGAACCTGGAACCTTGAAACAAGCTCCGGAAGAGCCGTCGGTAAGTTTTATCCGCGGGCCGCAGGACCTGCCTCCTTCAAGCACGCCGGTCAGAGACAGCCGGGATGTTTTACGGCTGCGTCCTGTTTCCGGCGGAGGGGAGCATCAGATCGTATCCGCCGCCAGGTATCTTGACCGCTGGATGTGGCAGCATCGGAATCGTTTTCCGCGTGTAAGGAGTTTGAAAAAGATCCGGATCCCGGTCGTGACCGGTGTGGCGGCGTCTATCTTGAAGGAAGGCAGCTGGACGCCCGATGAGATCAGGCGGATGTTCCGTGTGGCTGAAGATGAAGCGGCAGAGAACGATGACGGATTCCTTGAGGTGCCCATTGATGTCCTGACCCTGAACTGGTCGTCCGGGCGGAAAAGGCTGGACACAGACGCGCTGGTGGAAGCGGCATTATCCGTTGCCGCCGGAGGGCGTTTAAGAAGCTGGATCCTGCCGGGGATGCTGATATTGCGGATGTTCCGGGGAGTCGGAGACCTCAAGAAGACCATGGGGTCCTATATTGATGATATCCAGATGGAGGAAGACGGCAAGGCGGCGATCCCGCAAAAAAACAGGCCCGTGTGGGAAGAGCAGTCCGTCGCGCTGGAAGAGGGCGGGCGCACGCCGCTGGGGAAGGGTTGCTTTTTTGTTGTTCACACCACAACGGTCTTCGGTTCAAGCGAGCCGATCTGGCTTTACAGCGTTGTGCGTGACGATGTGCCGATCATCAATGGACTTCGGCTAAAGGCCCCGAATTTTATTGATGTCGATGGGACGTTGCTTGCCACGATCGTTTCGATCAATAAAGATTCGGTGCTTCTAAAAGTCCTGGCTCCGGGCAGTTCCAATGTATCGTTGAATGATGACGGAACGAATGCCGCGGTGGTGGAAAATTGCCCTCACTGCGACCGGAATTCGCTGGCGTTAAGCCGGCCGCTGTTTGAAACGGGATTTTTCCGCATTGTCTGCGATGCCCATCCGCTAAGGGAAGGCCACGTCCTTATCATTCCCAAAGAGCATTATTCCTGCGTCGGGGAATATCCTGAAAACGTTTTTGCTGAGTTTAAGGATGTTTTTGCCCGGGTGATCGGGTTTTTGAAAAGTGAATTCGGAAATGAGCGGATCGCGGTCTTTGAGCACGGCATCGTGGGGCAAACCGTGTTCCATTCCCATGTTCATCTGATGCCATTTTCAGGCAAAGCGCAGGATATTGTCCCTGAAAAAAATGTTCTATCCGCGGCCCGTTCATTGAAAGACATGGCGCGGCGATTTAGAGATGAAAAGGCGTATCTGTTTTTCATGATCGGAAGGCAGATGTGGTTTGTGGACACGCGTATAGGCGCGCCGAGATTTTTCAGAGACCGGTTCGCAAAAGCCCTGGGTGTTGAGGAACGGGCGGACTGGAAAAAAACAGAACAGTCGGCTGATCTTATGCAGGCATTCAGAGCGGAGTGCGAAAGCCTTCAAAAGAAATTTCAAACAAGCGCATGGAATCCGGGGATCTTCGGATCTGCGGATACGAATGCCGCAGTGACAGGGAATCGTTATGAAAAGAGCCTGGCGAAAGAAAGGCCTTCAGGCCGCCTGTGGATGCGGGCTGTTTCGTTGGCTGCGATGCTGTCGTCAACCGCCGCTTTCGCGGCCAGGCCTTTGAGCGACACCAACCAGCTTGCTCAGGTGTCTTCTGACGCGTGCGCATTTCCGGCGCGGACATTCCTTGAAGAGGTCGAGTTTAAGATCTGCGGGTATATCCCGTTCTCAGCGGATGGAAAGATCGCGGATATTTCTTTTTCAGGCTGGGGCGAATTTTTGATCACGGCCGTTTTGCTCATCCTGACAGCCGTTGCGCTGAAGGTTATTTACACTCCTAACATATTGAAGAAATTCGCGCTGCCGGAAGGCGTTCAGCGCGGTGTTTTGTCCGTGATTTGGGCTGGTCTGGGAGGATTGTTGGGGCTCATCGTTCTCGGCGGGTCCGACCACGGGATTTTAAGCGCGGTCCTTGGCGCCGGCCTTGGATGGTTCGTTCACAAGGTTTGGAACTTACGTGAAACAATTTATCAGCGCGCGGCAAAAAGCACGGTCATTGTTTATCTTGCTCTTGTCCCGTGGGTTCTTCCGGCGGTTCTGACCGGAACATTCGTAAACGGCCGGGCAGTATTTTTCCGGCCTGAAAATTCTCCGGCGGCTGAAGGAATTCTACAAAAGCTTGAGAAGCCGTTCCCCGAAATCTATCAGATTGCGCGAAAGAGCGAAGTTTCGATCATATTGGCCCCGGGTTCCGTCGGGCCGTTGGCGGAAGTGTATAAACCCGTTATTGGGGCTGTCACGGTGAGGCTGGATGAGCGGGCCGTTGATCTGTTCCCCGAACAGGCGGCTGCGAATCTCGCCCACGAACTAACGCATGTTGCGCAGCGCAAAGGAAATTTTCCAGGAATTTTCGGGAATGTGATCTGGGCTTTTGAGGGAAGGGACCTTTTGGCGAATGAGAGCGAGGCCTATGAGGTTGAAAAAAAGGTGTATGACAGGATCGCTGGAGGCGCTACGTATCAAACGGTAAGCATGGTGGATCTGAAGGCGTTCTATTCTGAGACCAGTCGGGATTATGTGGTTTCGTTCTTTAAACGGATCGGTTCTTCCGTCGGGCTTGTTCTGGTGTTTTTATTCTGGCCCCGGATCATCCTTCGGTTTAGAAGTCTCGCGAGAGGAGAAGTGTTGCGCGGCAGGGTGTCTGTGCTGGCGGATGGTGAAATCATCAGAGACAACGGATCATGGGCAAAGGAAGGTGATGGCGGGCGCAATTCCGCCTGCCTTTCCGCTGAGCTTGACACGGTCACGCGTGAGATCCTGGATATTGATTTTCCCGGGATCATCGCGCGTTCCAGAGAAAATTGGCTGCGGCTGCATCGAGAATTTTTCGGCCATTTCGCGCCTGACGGAAAGGCCTCTGACGAGGAACGAATGGCCTGGGAAGAGGCTTTGAAGACGATCAATCGAACAGCATCTTTGAAGGCCGGAACGCCGCCGATGAGGCATATTGATTTTGTTCAGCAGGCGAAAGATCTGAATAAGAGCTTTGAAATTGAGCTGCGGCAGACAGATTTCTCATATCAGCCGCGCAAAAGTCTGTTGCTGATGGCCGCGATGGTCGGGCGTATTTTGGCCGGACGGCAAGCGGAGGAGGCGCCGGCGGCCGTTGTGGGAGCGGAGATTCAACGCGTTCTGACTGAAGCGAATCGCGCTAAGAATTATCTGGGTTTTGTTTTTCCGCAGGCAGCCGGGGTCTTTTGCATTGATTATTTGACTGCCGGACTCGCTCCGGCCGGTCTGTCATCGGGGGCAGAGGACGCCTCATCCCAGGCCGGCGCTGCGAAGTGGAAGAGCGTTACGCTTATTCCAGCCTCCAGCGAAGCTCCTTTAGCGTTTCTGCGTGTTGTTTTTGACAGGCCGGTCCAGATCATCGTCGCGGGAGAGGGCTGCCCGGTCTGCGATTTCGCGCTGCTTCGTGATTTCAGAACGTTTGGGCGTTTATCTGCGCTGCGGATCACTCAAATGAAAAAAGAGGATTTTGAAGCAGAGGAGGCTTTGCGGGCGTTCACTTTTGATGAGAATACGCCGTTTGCGGACCAGCAGCGCCGGCGTTTTGCCTTTCTTAAGAGAATGGCCGACCATTTCGCCTGGCCGGTTCTGTATCGTCCATATTGGTTTACAGCGAAAAGGTTCGCTGAATCGGTGGGGCGCACGCCTCAGGAAAGATTTTTTATTGAGAAGTTCTTTGCGCTCGGGTTTATGTCCGGCGGCGGCAATGAACGCTGGCCTTATGACCGGGAGATGATCGAGTCGGGTGAAACAAAGGACTTGGTGAGAAAGTCCCTGGAGATCGAAAAAGAGGCGCAGAAGCTTCAAGTCAGGATCGGTTTTTATCAGCGCTTTGGGCTCCCTGAAGCGGCCCAGGCCCCGGGCGCTTCGACCCGTCAGCAGATCTTTGAGCAGGGCAAGCAGGTGAAAGCGAACGCGCTTCAACTGGCCGCGGACCCGCTGTTCGCGCCTTTGATGCGGATCTTTGTTACTCCCGACGGAAACAAGGGATGGCTGGTCCATGAACGGGAGGTCAATGAGATGGTCAAGCGTATCGATCAGCAGATCGCCGCCGTTCTTTTGGCCGCGCGTCCGGCGATCGAGGCCGCCCAGGCGCGTTTTTCGAAAGATCATCAACAGATGTTCTTATGCGCGTTGACGCAAGCATTGTTGAATATCATTCTTGGCAAGAGCAAATATTCCAACCGGGAGGAAATAAAGGCTTCCTTAGCGGCCGGTTATGGCCTGTCGGGAGTTGAAATTCCGTCCGTGAAGAGCGTTTTGGATGTGGCTTTTCAAGAAAAATTTGAACAGGGCCTCGAGGCATTTTCCAAAGAACTGCGGGATGTTCTTGAACCGAACCATGATGAAGCCATCGGCGAGGAAATCGCGAAGAAAGAATCTTTCCTGTGGGATTCGCTGGCCGGGCCGTGGGCTCAAACTTTAAGCCTTGAACTTGATCCGGTTTTGGCGGAAGTCCAGGGATTGCGGCAGCAGCTTTCCGATCCATCTCAGATAGAAGCCTCTTTGGAAACAGCGCTCCAATTGCGCTCAAGGATAAAGGAAGGCGATGTCGATGGGGCCATGACCGCGGCGCAACGGTTGAGAGCGCAGGCGAAGGATGAAAATAAAACCAGGATCGGGAACATTCTGCGCGAGTTCGCCGTTTGGGCTGTCGGCCGGATTGAAGAGAGGCTTAAGGCTCATGATGATCAGCGGGTTGAGGAGATAACGAGACGGAGCCGCGCGGCGCTGCAGGGGTTTCCGGTTTTAGATGAATTCAATCAGCTTTTGAAATCAGCCCGTCGACAACTGATCGAATCAGACGGCAATGCTGTTCAACCCGTCGCGCAGGATGAAAATGCGCGCGCGGCGCAGCAACTGCTGCAGGAATTCAAAGACCATTTTCATGCCGGCCGCGACCGCCTGATCCGGGAATTCCTGGAGCTTGCCGCGCAGGGCCGTGGCCTTGAATTTGAGGACCGGGAAAAGCTTCACCGGTATTTTCTTCATCATGGCGGCGGACTGAATTATCGGGCCAAAGAATTGCTTGAGTCGGTCGAGAGACGCAAAAAGAAGGGGACCAACGCGAGCGTGTGCGGCGAGGATGCTTCCCGTCAAGAGGAAGTTCTTAAACATGACATGGAATATGCCAAGAGCTGCGGGGTTCCGCTGGATTTTCTTCAGAGCGCCAGGGATTTTATTTTTACGAATTATGTGAGGATCGCGTGGGAGATCTTGAAGCATCTTAAGGCCGGATATCAGGGACAGGATCAGCTGTCTTCCGATTATCGCGAGGCATTTGTGCAGCTTTTCCGGCATCACGGGATCCGTTCGATCCTGGATATCGGTTTTGAATTCGGGGAATTCCTGCATATGTTCTATCCGGTCTGCCGGGACGCCGGTGTCAGGCTGTTCGGCCTTGAAATGGAAGAGCGCCGAAGACTGGTTGTCCGGGCGGAAGAGGCTGAATTTGTTTTTGGTGACGCGGAACAATTGAACGAACATCTGCCTGGGCGGACGTTCGATCTCATTGTTGCCTCCGGCGTCTGCGGGTTCATACAGTTCCATGCCAAGACTGTTGCGCCAGCATGGATGCCTAAAAATCATCG
Source organism: Candidatus Omnitrophota bacterium (assembly GCA_022711395.1). Taxonomy (GTDB): domain Bacteria; phylum Omnitrophota; class Gorgyraeia; order Zapsychrales; family JANLHA01; genus JAKLFA01. The sequence goes on from JAKLFA010000005.1 coordinate 90,724, forward strand.
CAGTTTACGCGAGGCCTATGAGAGCAGCATGACGATCGTTCAGCAGGGAGTCGGGGCGCTCAGCGAGCATCCTCGGGCCGCCATGTTCGTGGCGTCATTCAGCTCATTTCATCTGCTGGACGCTTCTGAACTGGAGCGAAAGGGAGTGCGGGTCTTAGTATGGAACACGGAAGAAATGCGGGTCCGCAAAGAAACGAATTCGGGCCAGGCGATCGAAAGCTCTCAGCAATATGCTTATGACAGGTATCAGGCCCGACGGATATTCAGCATTTGGAATCATGGTTCCAATGTCGCGGTGTTCGCAAAAAATAATAACGGGAGCTCTGACCCCAAGACCAACGCGAGCGTTTTGGACCCGCCAGTGATGGCTCATTTAAATGGATGGACGCCTATCGAACGATTGAACTTTGACAGTTATTTGACGTGGGTCTTTAAGGCCGCGAAGAGAATTCCCTGGAGCCGGGGCCGGTCAACACGAGGGGTGCTTACGGTCTATTGGCTGGGTGGGGTCAACGGTAAAACAGACGTCCCTCTTGCGACATATCAGGGGCGCAGGGCCCATTTTGAGCGCCAGCTGAAAAATCTGAAAAAAGCAGCTTCGATAGCTGAACTTCGAAAGGTCACAGGATTATTGCTTGAGCACGGCTTTGTGCCCGAGCCGGAATTCGGATGGTATGCCATTCAGGTTCCCGTAGGGATCACGCTTGAAAAATGGGCGCAAAGAAATCAGGGGGATATTATGCCGGCGCGTGTTTGGCCGCTGGTCCGCGCGGTCTTTAAAGCGATGATGGTGATGGAGCGGCATGGTTTGATCACACAGGACTTTTCGGATAGGAACGTGATTATCAACGGGACGGAAAAGCGCCCGATCGTTCACCTGCCCGATCTTGGCAGCGTGGTTTCCCATGACGAAAAGGATTTAACGGATGAATTGATCGGAGTGACCCAGGCCTGGGCCCCGCCGGAGGTCAAGTCCTACAGCCCGGTTGCTGATCCGAGGGTCCATGTGTATCAGATGGGCAAGTTTCTCTACTATTTAGCGCTTGGCGTGTCTCGTCACGCTGAGTTGGCTTTGAAGGACACAAGTCCGCAACAGATCCATTTTATGCTCGGAAAAAAGTCCTGGGCGCCGCTTATTCCTGTTCTGCTTAAGGCCCTGGCTGTGTCGCCGGAGGATCGTTACGCGAGCGTGGCGGAGCTTTATGGGGATGTCAGAGGCCTGTTTAGCGGAGCGCCGGAATATTGGCGGCCTGTCCGCTCTCAGGAAATCGAGATCCCCATCAGGATCATTTATGATCAGAGACAACGTGGCAACGCTTCTCAAGGAATGAATTCCGCGGTCCTCGAAGGACGGGCAGGGGAAGAAAAAGGTTCGGCTGTCCGCCGGTCGCCGGGTGAAGTTCTTCATTTGGAGGTCCCTTCCGGGAAGTGCCCTCCAGTGTTAAGGGATTATATTTCCGTTCACAACCGGATCTTGGAATTGAAGGAGGCCATTGCGCTGGGATTTTTGGAAAAGACGATCGCTCAAATCGAAAGTGGCGATGATCAGGGCCTTTTGGCCAAGTGGCGGGCGATGGAGGCCGGCCTGCGCAAGGTCTTGACGGGCCGGGGGTATGGCCTGAAGATCTTATCGGAAGATCACCCGATCACTCAGGGCCGCGCCGGTTATGTCATTGGGCGCACCATCTGTTTTTCTAAAGCGGAAAGAGTGGCGGATATTTTGATGTATCTGGGGCATGAGAGCGTGCACCTTGTCAACTGGGAGGAATCCGAGGCGCGCAAGATGGATGTGCGTTTGATCATCTGGATGAAATCTCTCGTCGATGCGTTGCGCCAGAGTCCGGAGGATGCGTTTAAGCAGGCCGCGGACGCGCTGGAAAAGATCGCCCTTGATTTTGAGCTCGATATCCACACCGCGCGGCTGCAGCTTGAAGAACAGGGGACGGAATTTTTGAAGGAGCATGGGCTAGGGATGATCACGCAAACGTCCGGGTATTTAACGGCAGTGGCTCAGTCCGCGAGCGGGGTGATCGAATCCTTGCCTGATCTGACGGCGGGATTCTCCATGCGCTTGAAGGACGTTGCGCCTTGCGCAGCGGCTGCATTTGTGCTGGAGTCTTTGTATGAGTGGAATATTTCAATTCTAAGAGAGAGCCCTTCTCCGGCGGAAGCGACCGCTGTCAGTGAGGCGACCCGGTCTTTGGCCGAGGTCTTCAGTCCTGATAAGAGATCATTATCTGTCGCTTACGCCAGAATGAACCAAGGTTACGCGAAAGGTGAGACTTCCTCGGATCAGGTCCTGGCTGAGTTGGGAGCTTTATTGGAAAAGATGGATTGTGTTCTGGAAGGGGTCCGTGTGAAGGACGAATTGACGGCCCTTCTCAAGGAAGTCCCCGGCCTGACAGAAGAGGACCTCGATATTTTGCGGAGCATGAGCGAGTACACCCTTCAACTGCAAGCGGTGCGGGCTGATACGGATAATCCGACGAGACTTTCGTGGATCAAACAGATATTCGCCGACCATTCTTCTTTGAGCCGGCTGATGATCTTGTATTTTCGGACCAAATTTGATCCTGAATTTCAGGGGGGCCGGGAGGCTCGGGAAAAACAGCTTCAGGAGATCCGAAAGAATTTTGTGGAGGAAATGTCGGTCTCATTCCGGGGGAATAATTTTATTCACGAACGGGAAGTGATCGCGATTGCCTGGGAACTTTTGGACGCGACGGTAAAAACGGATTTTTTTGTGGCGGACCGCATATCCTTAGGGCTCAGGCTTGACCCCAAGAAGATGAGTATTTTTGAACGGAATAAAAAAGATTTTCCGGATGTTCCCTACGCGGTGATCTGGGTGCATGTGCCCTATGGCGGGTACGGTGTTCATGTGAGGTTTGAGAATGTTGCCCGGGGCGGCTTGCGCGAAATGGTGGCTGCCCGGACCCAGTTGCGGAATAAACTGCTGAATGAATGTTACAGCCTGGCTTACACACAGAATTTTAAGAATTTGATCCCCGAGGGCGGGTCCAAGGGGGTCTTTATCCCGGCGGAGAATGTGAACCCGGTGGCTGTGGGGATCGGATATGTGGATTCATTGATCCATATGATGCAGGATCGTCCGGAAATCATCTGCGGGGGATCCATCGCTGTTGTTGATCCTTTGGAATTGGGGCCGGATGAAGGGACAGGGCCTCTTTCCACTTTGGCGACGGTCCGTGGCTGGCAAAAGGGCTTGAAGGAATGGCGGCTTTTGATGACCGGAAAGCTCGCCGTCCTGGGCGGATGCCCGCACATGGACAATAATGTCAGCGGTCCAGCTGTTGTTATTTCTCCGGATGGCGGGTTTTTGTCCCAGGTTGGCACTAACCGCGTGACTTCTCAGGGGGTGATGAAGAATCTAGACGAATCCTTGAAGTGGGTTGGTATAGATCCCCGGAAGCAGGGCTTGCGTCTTGGGCTTACCGGTGGGACCAATGGTGATGTGGGGAGCGGAGACCTGATCATAGCGATCGAGCGTTACGGAGAAAAAGCCAAGATCATTTATATCAATGATCATACGGCTGTGATCTATGATGAGGCCGGCATTGACCAGCAGGAGCTTTTACGATTGGTTCATGGGGGGAAAGTTCTCAGCGAGTTTGACCCTCAAAAGCTAAGATCCTCGCAGGCATTTTTTGTATTGACGCCCAAAGAATCCCAGATGGTGACGCTCACAGCCGAGCAGATCAAAAATATGAACCGGCAGGCTTTCGCCACGCTTGCCCAACGTTATGGGCGCGAAAATGTGCAATTGGTTGATTTTGACATCGCGGTCAGTTCAGAGTCAGAGCGGATATCGATCGTTCCGGCGATCCTTCGGGACAACATGATCTTTTTGGGCCGGGTCGACGCCCTGGTTCCGGGAGGGGGACTTAAGGACACGATCCGGCATGAAGATATGGATGGCCGGGTCAAGAACGTGGACATGCTTCTGGATGAGAAAGGACAGACGGTCACAAAAATCGTGTGTTATGGCGCCAATGTTTTTGCCACCAGGCCCGCCAATGACCGGATGGAAGAGATGGGGATCCTGGTCGTCCCGGACGAAAAGGCCAACAGCGTTGGGGTTTCGGTGTCGTCCCGCCGGGAAGTCGATGGGAACCTTCTGTTCAAACTGGACGAGCTTAAGAAGGCCGACGCGGAGTTCATGCCGGATCTTCTGGCAAAACTTTTGGATGAGTCCGTTCAGAAGCATTGGCTTTTGATGCGGGAGCGGTCCGCCCGCCCGGGAGAGCGCGTGGTCACGCAGATCTCACCGGACGTTTCACGGGAGATCATCCGCATCAAGAATCTTCTCATCGCGGCGGATGTCCTTAAAAACCATCCGGATCTGGCTCGGGCCTATTTGAGGAAGTATTACCCGCGGGCCGTTGAGCTGGAGCGGGTTTATGCGAGGATCCCGCCGGAGCGGCTGAAGAGCACGCTGGCCATAACGGTCGCGATGGATGTGGTTTTAAATGCCGGCATCAATTATGTGCGCCAGACAGCGTTGACGACAGGACGCACGGATGTTGAGATCGTTCTGGCGTATGCCGTTAAATCTGTGGAGAGCGGCCACACTGAGAAGAAGAAAAAGGTTTATGCCTTAAATCATGAACTTCCGCTGAGCGAACAGATCGGGCAGCTCAGCCGGATCGAGGGAGATCAGCAAGAGCGGGTCTTGAATGCGCTCATGAAGCCGGAAGCCTCTTCTTCGCCCAAAAATTGGGCGGTCGAAGAAGACTTTGTTGATCTTATTCGGAGGATCGTAAATTTCACGCCGGTCCAGGAAATGGAAGCCCCTTCAAATCAGGATGAACAGGAGTACTGCTTTGAAGTCCGAAGAACGATCTTAACAACACCGTGGCGTTGCCCAATTTATGCGGCCGCTCTGGCTTTGATCGCGCAGATCATTGTGGGTCGGCTGAAAAAAGAATTTGGCAATGGCCGGCGGTGGCAGGCCCGTGTTGTGCATGGCGTCGCAGAAGGGTATGCCGGACCGCTTTCGGATATTGATGTTTATGTGGACATTTCACAAGAGGATGTTCCTGTGGCTGAGATCAAGCGAAGGGCGGTTGAGCTCGATCAGGAAATTCTCAATCAATTACAAAAAGCCGGTCTTTTTTCGGGGTCACGAAATTTTATTGATATAAAAGTCAATCGGCCATTGACCGAGAGAGAAAAACTTTATCACACAGACTTGAAAACTATGGTTTCAACGATCCTGAGTGATTGGTGTGGTCATTGCGCCGATCCGGCTTTGAATCGACTGCTTTGCCGTTACAAGGATAAGTTCCTGCAGGATGAAAAAGAGAGCGGCGACCCGCAACACATAAATTCAGCGGTGTTACGGAAGCACGAGGGGAGGCAGCCGCAAAAAGTGGCTCTGTTGAGTGTAAATGATTTCGGGAAAAAAGATCGGTCGTCCGTTGAAGCCATGGCCAGGATTTTAGAGGAAGGCGGAAAGATTGTTGTCGGGGAACGCAACATGGCCCGTTGGCCGCGCGCCGTGCGCGCTGTTTTGGGAGACGCGAGTGTTTTTGATTTCGATTTCAATCCGGCGGGGGTATCGGATGATACGCACGCAAGAGAATTGTTCCACTCGCTGGTCCGTGAAGGGTATCTTGTTTTTGTTGAAGGAGGCTATGTCTGGGCCAAAACACCCGACGAGGAAGAGTTGTCTTCTTTGGGATTTCAAACGCGGGAGATCGATGAGGTCTTCCGAGTCTGGCGGACGACCGAACCCGGACGGGCGGTGACGGCTGTTTTGGATAAGCTTGAAACGGAATCCTCCATCTATGCCGTATTGTGCGGCGGAAAACTGGACAGCTGCCTGTTTGTGGTGTTTTTAAAGATATTGCACTATGCCTCTCGGCGCACAAAAGACCTTCGCGTGATCATTAATGAGGAGGCGGTGAGCTTTTATCCGGGAAAAAGCGTTGAACAAACTTTAAAGGAGCGTTACTTTCCCGCCGTCAGGCGTTTGGGAATAGAGCCGTCTATCGAATATTTTGATGAAGAATCCACGCAAGGGCCATCAGGACAAAGGCCTGCCGTGAGCTTCAGGATCTATCCTTCAACATCAGCGTTTCGGATGGATGTTCTTTCTGGCGGGGATCGGTCTTCCGTTCCGCAACGCGCGACACGGCTTGGCTGCTGGGCCTTTGTTCCGTCGCTTATTTTCGCTACATCAGCTCAGGCCGCGCCTCATCCTGCGCTGACAGGAGGGGGGGACGGATTGCCGTTCTTGATCAATCTGGCCGGGTTTGTCTTTTTTGTCGCCTGGGTCATGTCGGCCTGGAATAAAAGGTTTTTGTACGTTTGGTGGCATAAGGATTTCTTTTTAACAGTCGGATGGGGGCTGACGACGGTGTTTGGCCTGTTCCCGCTTTTTTGGGGCACGATTCCCGATGAGCAAGGCAGGTATGTTTCCTGGGCGTGCGCGACGGCGTCTCTTTTCTTGAATCTTGTGTTAAGGGTGGCCACAGGCTGGATGGAGTATAGGGAAGGGAGGAGGCATGAAGAGGAACGACAAATAAAGACGGGAGAGCAGAAAAAAGTTTTCAAAGATCCTGATACTTCGAAAGACTCGAAGGAAGGTAAAACCAACGCCGCGGTGCTGAGAACGGATGAGGCAACGGGCAGCAGTCAACCCTTGGAGCAGCCGGCGCCTTTATATATGGGAAGCGACCAGAAGACCCGGAGTTCTCTCTTCAGGGTCGGGGCGCCCGTGTGCGCAAACTGCGAGATCTTTTTTGTGCGCGCTCTCCGCAACCGGGCGCTTCAAAGAGAAATCGTCTGCGATGGAGAGACGCGCCGCAATGGGAGCCGGTATTCGAGGAAAGTGTTTTTGCATCGCCAGGAGGGAGACCTTTCTGCCGGAAGAGAGATTGAGTTTGCTGTTTTACCGTCCATAAACAGGCTTGGATATTATGGAAAGCCCCTCGGCCTTCTTTTGACGCCGATTATGATCAATGGACGGTCTTTGCATGGGATGATCGCACTTAAGGAAAGGCTGTTTGGGAGATGGGTCCTGCGCCGGCATTCGGCGCTTTTACGCCTGCTGGAGCTCAATGGTTTCGGGCCTCAGATATGGGACAGGATATTCGCTGATGAGGCTTTGACTTACGAGGAAATTGAAAAACTCCAGGGACTTAAAAATTTTCTGCTCGGTTCTCCGCTGCGGATCCAGGTCCGGCAAGGTATCGATATTAAAAATCCTGAGGAATTTGCGGAGTTGTGCTACAAGGGGACCGATCATCCGTTTTCGTATATTGATGTTATTCCTGCGCAGGAAGATTTAAAGAGAAACCCTTCTTTGGCGGGAGAGGAGGGGCCTGATCGTCGCAACTCGTCCATTTTACCGGAGAGAGGGGCAGAGGCTGTGGCTGACACAGACGCAGTGCAGGAGGCTGATGAGGAGTCGGGCTGGTCTGTCGTCCGGGAACTTTTAACCAGCCGCTTATATCTGAAGAAGACGATCCTGGAGAATGTCCCTGTTCCGCCGCCTGCCGTGCAGATCAATGCCAGCGATCTTTGTAACAATCATTGCCTTCAGTGCATCGGCGCGGTGCTGGACCGGGAGAAAGGTTGTCCTGCAGAACTGGAAGCGGCTGCGAAGGTCATGCAGTCCGATGAGATCGACATGCTCATCAACGATCTTGAAGCGTATAACGCAAAATTCCCTCCGGAACAGCGGACACGGCGTTTTCATTTTTCGGGCCACAAGGGGGAGCCTTTGGTCAGTCCTGCGACGCTGCATGGCTTTCAGCGGCTGCAGGCGGCGGGGTATGAGACAGGGATCATCACCAACGGTCGTTTGATGAAGCCGGAAGCGCGGGCCATTCTGCTCAGGAATACGTTCGTTTATGTGAGCGTGTATGGATGGTCTCCAGAGAGCTACGATGCCGGAGCCGGATTGAGCGAGGGTGTGGCATTTTTCCAGATGAGGGATAATTTGCGGGCGCTTCTTGAGGAGCGGCGACTGCTGAACAGCCGGACTGAGATCAATGTCGGCGTGCTTTTGCATCGGAATATTTATCGTGAAGTAGAAAAGATCGCACGCGATCTCAAAGCCATGGGGATCGATTCCGTGCGGTTCAAACCTCCGATGGCGACTGATGAGGGGGCTCTGGCGCCGGAGGAGTGGGCAGAGTGTTACGCCATGGTCCGGCAATTGAAGGCCGAGCTTGACAGCGATCATTTCAAGATTTACGTCATGTTCAGCGAGCAGAAAGCCGGCGAATTGACGGCGAATAAATTCGCGCGATGTCTGGCCCACCCCATGATCGCGGTGATCGGACCCAATTTGAATGTCTACCCGTGCGCCCATACCTGCGGGTTCGGGATGCCGTCCTTCGGAGACCTTCACGAGGAGAGTTTTGAGCAGATATGGAGCGGGCCCCGGCGTTTCACCTTGATGTCCGGAATGGTTCCTGAGCGTGATTGTCCGGTTTGCCCGCACCAGGCCGGCCTGTTGAACCGTTATCTGGAGTCTGCCCTCCTCGATCTACGCTGTGCGAAGGAAAGCGGAACCAACGCCGCGGCGCTTGCTTCAGCGAACGATTTTTCGGAGGAGCGGGGCCGTGAGGCGAGGGAAACACTGAAAAGAATTTCGGAACGGTCCGGAAATATTGATAGGGCGATCCGCATGGCATGGCTCAAAATATTTTTGCGTGTTACGGATCAAAGCGATCGCGCGGTTGCGGCGCAGCAGGAGAGCATCGAAAGGCGTGAATGGCGTCGATCGGCTCAGCAGCGGAGCGCAAGAGTGGGATCGGTGGTCCATGTTTCCAGTTCTCATCAACAGGACCCCAACCTTGATGTTTGGCGGGCGTATTTTGAAGGGAAGCTCGCGATCACAGCAGCTGACCGCATGGGAAAAACAGCGGAAGATTATTTTAAGGAGTTTGCCGGCCAGTTCAATGATCAAGCTAATGAGGCCTGGCAGAGGTTCCGCCGTTCTCTGGAAGAAAATCCTGATAGTTATAATGGCGTCTGGTCAAAGGTCTTGGAATACGCCGTGACGATCCATTCAGCGAAACAGGCTTCCGGTTTTGAACCGCTTCGATTAGAGCCCGCGCCGCTTTCTGATTATCCTTTCGAGGCACAGGAAGCTCTTCGGTCGATGTCGCCCTTCAACGTGGACCTGAGGCCGGCTCAAGACGTTCCATCCCTGCCTGTCCTGCCGGGGTCGTTATTTCTCTATATGGCGCCGCTGACATATTTGGGACGCCGCAGGGCGGTATCCGAGGTTTGTGAATTTTTGACCGTTCATCTCGGGATCTCGAGCCATCGCCGCAGGCCGACGCTGGGGATGGCAAGTTTTGATTCCGGGAATAGCGCTTCCTGGTTCGGGGTGGCGATCTTGAGGGTGGCGCTGATCTACAAGCTCATCATTCAGACCTTTTTTCTTTAGCGGACTGGTGTTTTCATAAAATAAGTTCAGACCAAATAAAAACCGTATAAATTTTGGATTTTATGTATAATAAACAAGCCTAAAGTGGTTTTATCGGAAAATATTTAGAAGAATGAGAGGAAAAAATGTACAGACCAGAAATTCGGGTGTTCGACTGCACGATCCGCGATGGCGGGCTCATGAACAACCATTTATTCGACCACAGTTTTGTGCGGGATGTTTATAAAGGATTATCAGAAGCCGGGGTGGATTATATCGAGCTTGGGTATAAGAACTCCAAGGAGCTGTTTTCACCGAGTGAATACGGCGCGTGGAAATTCTGCGAGGATGAGGAGATCCGCAAAGTGACCGAAGGGATCAAATCGAGCGCCAAGATTTCGGTGATGGTCGATATCGGACGGGTGAACATGGCGGATATCAAACCGGCGTCAGAGAGCCCTGTTCATATGGTCCGCGTGGCCAGTTATGTGAAAGATATTGATAAAGGGATCGCCATGGCCAATGAATTTCATGACAAGGGTTACGAAACGACGATCAACATTATGGCTATTTCCAAAGACCGGGGCCCGGATTTGCAGGATGCCCTTCGTCAGATCGAGAAGGAGAGCATGGCCGATGTTGTTTACATCGTGGACAGCTTCGGGTATTTTTATCAGGAAGATATCGAGTATTTGACCAAGCTTTATAAGGGGATTTTGAAGACGCGCGAGATCGGTTTTCACGGGCACAATAATCAGCAACTGGCCTTCGGCAACACGATCGAGGCGATCATCCATGGGGCGAATTTTTTGGACGCGACCATTTACGGGATCGGCCGGGCAGCCGGTAATTGCCCGATGGAACTGCTTTTGGGATTTTTGAAGAACCCGAAATTTGATATCCGCCCTGTGCTGGACCTGATCTCCAGGGATTTTGTTCCGCTCAGGGAGAAGATCGAGTGGGGATATGTGATCCCTTACGCGATCGCCGGGATGCTCAACGAACATCCCCGCTCGGCGTTGGCGTTGCGCAAGACGGAGAAAAAAGAGAATTATAGAGATTTTTATGAAAGCCTGACGAATACGGGGCTGGATTAAACAAGACACCAGGACACTAAGGCACTAGACACTAAGGGTTTCAGTGTCGTAGTGTCTTAGTGTCATAGTGCCCGAAAGTTTGATGAATCTTTCCGAATTCAAAAAACTTCCTATTCTTGGCATCCTGCGGGGGATCGAACAGAAACATGTATATCCCTTGACGCGGGCCGTCGTCGCTTCCGGTTTAAAGTTCATTGAGGTCACGATGAACACGCCTGGGGCTGAGGACATGATCCGCGAAATGATCGCCGTCTCGGCAGGGGATCTTACTGTCGGCGCCGGCACGGTCTTAGATCTGGAGGATCTCAACAAGGCATTGGCGGCCGGAGCACAGTTCATTGTTTCGCCGGTGCTCGTGGAAGAGGTGGTTGCTTCCTGCAACGAGCTCAAGATCCCGGTTTTTCCGGGCGCGCTCACGCCGCAGGAAGTGTTCAGCGCCTGGAACGCGGGCGCCACGATGGTCAAAGTTTTTCCTACCAAACAATTGGGCCCGGATTATATCAAGGAACTTAAAGGGCCGTTCGACCAGATCGAGATGATGGCCTGCGGCGGCGTGAACAAAGACACGATCGCTGAATTTTTTAAATGCGGCGCTTCGGCCGTCGGATTTGGCGGAAGCATCTTCCGCAAAGAGTGGTTTTCCGCCGGCCAGTATGAGCACATCACAACCGCGATCCGAGAATTGATTGCAGCGGCACAACTTTAAAACTTCTGACACTGCGGCACTAGGACACTCAGACACCAAGACACTAGAATCTAAACCCGCAGTGATAAAAATCCACAATTTTTTGTTTTGAATTCTGCCGCCAGCGGCAGAATTGGGCTGGTTTGGCCTTTTAGTGCCTAGTGCCTGTCTCGTTTTAGGAAATGCGGCGAATCTCCCCACTGATTGTAGCCTATTTTTTCTCCGATGGAATCAATGCGGTTTTCCAAACATCCCCGGCAGAGCAGCGCGTTCTCATCCAGGCAGGGTTTGTTGTCGTAAAGGCGGTAGCTTTTGCGGTATTTGGTTGGCGTCATGTTGGGCATGATGATGTTGGCGCCTGCCTTGAGGCCCAGTTCACGGCCTTCGGGAGAAAGGGATTGAAGGGCGGTCGTTGAGGCGATGTTGACGTCTTTCAAGAGAATACGGGTGAGGGCGATCATTTTTAAACCGAGTTCCAGGTTTTTCTTTCCGTCAAAATCTTTGGCTTCTTGCGCCAGAGGAGTGTCCTCGTGGACGATATAAGGGCCCATGCCGATCATGTCCACAGCCTCTTTTTGAAAGAATAAAATATCGTCAGCCAGATCCTCGAGTGTCTGAAAAGGAAGGCCGATCATAACGCCTGTTCCGACCTGATAACCTTCCTGGCGCAACATGCTGAGGCATGCGAAGCGTTCTTGAAAGCTGTGATCGTCAGGATGGATCTTTTGATAAAGAGATTCATTGGATGTTTCGATGCGAAGCAGGTATCGGTGCGCGCCCGCCTTGAACCAGCGCTGTAATGTTTCTCTGGATTGTTCTCCCAAAGAGAGCGTGATGCCCAGGCGCCCTTCGCTGACACGCTTGATCTTATGAATCGCCTCCTCAATGAATTGAGCGAACGCTTCATCCTGACGTTCCCCGGATTGAAGGACGATCGAGCCATATTTCATCTGGTCAGCCAGGTAGGCGGTCTGCGCGATTTCATCGATGCTCATCTGGTAGCGTTCGACTCGGCTATTGCCTTTGCGGATACCGCAGTAGAGGCAGTTCTTTTGACAGATGTTGCTGAGCTCAATGATCCCGCGGAAATACACGGTTGTCCCGACATGCTCGCGTTTGATCCTGTAGGCCTCAGCGTAAAGCTCTTCCAGGCGGGAAGGGTCGGTCGTTTCAAGCCATTGGAGAAGGTCGTTCCTATTCATTGGCTTCCTGCCTGTTTGAGGTGACAAATAAAATGATTCCGCCGCCCAAAAGCGTTGCGTTCTCATCAAAAAGAACAACGGACTGGCCCGGAGTGACGGCTTTCTGAGGTTCGTCAAAAATGATCTTGGCCATTTTTTGGGGAAGGACTTCCACCCGGCATGCCAGCATTTTTTTCCCGTAACGGACTTTCGCGAAAGTTTTCGCCGGCAAATCTTCCGTGAACAGATTCATATTCCCAGCCAGAAGCGTTGTGGATTTAAGAGCGTCTTCATCGCCGATCACGACTTCATGGGTGTCGGCATTTAAGGAAACGACATACTGGGGTTTCCCGAGCGCCACGCCAAGCCCGCTGCGCTGGCCGATCGTGAAATGGATGATGCCCGGATGTTGTCCCAGGATTTTTCCCCGCGTGTCGACGATATTTCCCGGTTCGATGGTCTTGATCCATTTTTTCACGAAGTCTGCGTAACCTTCATCGGAGACAAAACAAATGTCCTGGCTTTCGGTCTTTTCCGCAACAGGCAGCTCTGCCTTTTTTGCGATCTGGCGCACTTCCTCTTTGGTGTAGTCAGCAAGCGGGAAAAGGATGGATCTCAAGTGTTGCCGTTCAATACAATAGAGAAAATAGGATTGGTCTTTTTGCGTGTCTTTGGCCGGGGTCAAAAAAAGCTGCCCGTTGATGTCAGCAATTTTGGCGTAATGGCCGGTGGCCAGAAAATCATATCCGTTATCTTTAGCGTATTTCAAAAGTTTTCCGAACTTTAAAAAGCGGTTGCATTCGACACATGGATTCGGAGTGTGCCCTTTGGCATATTGCCGGACAAAATCCATTACGACATGCTCCTGCATGTCCTTGGAAAGATCCAGGACGTAGAATGGGATCTTTAAATGCCCGCAGACGGCCTTGGCATCGGAGATCGCCTCGCGTCCGCAGCAGCGTGTTTTGGGGTCATCAGGTCCGCTGTCCGGAAGCCCCAGGCACATGGTGATGCCTTCCACCGCGTAGCCTTGCTCCTTGAGAAGGAATGCCGCTGTTGAAGAATCCACTCCGCCGCTCATGGCGACTAAGACGCGTTGTTTTTGATCCATATGGTTTTCTTTGTTTTCTACGGGGCCGCCCGTGGGCGTTCATTATATCGAGTTTAGAATGAAATGGCAAATTAAAGAGCAGGGGCGTTATGCCCTGTCCTTGAGAGGCCTGGAAGAAGAACTTTCGGAAGAAAGATATTAACTGCCGAACGCGAAGGTGAGACCGGTCAGGATCGTGAAGTCCGGAGCAGATTCCGAAATGCCGATTTTTAGTCCGGCATCATAAGTGAGACTGCCGTTGATCGCATAATTGAATCCGATCAGCCCGGAAGAGGTGCTGTTATCGAATTTTCCGGACAGGATCGTGTCGCCGGCGATTTCTCCCAGGACATTGAGGCGCTCATTCACAGCATATTCCATGGCGAAGCCGTAGTTCAAGGTATCTTCAAGCTCGTGTTTGGCGGAACAGCCCATATTTACATGATACGTGAATCGTTCAAATGTTTTTGAGAATATACTGGTGAGCGTGTATTCCGGTCGTCCGGTGCCCAGAGATTTTTCATCGTTACCGGATTCTGTCTTATAAGAGAAAGACAGGCTAAAATCAGGCAATGTGTCGTGTTCGCGCGAAACGCTCCATTTGGTCGTGAAGATCAGGTCCGAAAATCCATCCGGATCGCCTCCGTCTTCCAGCTCAATGAATTGGTAGGGAATCTCGACCCCGAAGTCCAGATTTTTTAGAAGGCCGGTCGTGAGGACAACGCCGTGATTGTTCTCCCGGTCTGAAGCGTGGACATATTCATAACCGTATTCGGTTTCAAGCGCCCCGACAGCTACAACGCCGGCGTCATTGGTCGCCAAAGGTCGAGCGGCCCATGTGTTTGAAGTAAAGAAAATGAAAAAAGCCCATCCTGTGGCGTATAGAATCTTTTTCATAACAGATCCTTTCGGTAAAAACGGGTCTGATTTTCTGACATGCCATTAAAATTTTAATTAAAATCACCGCGGAGTCAATTGGTTTTTCACGGGTGTGGAAGCAGCGGGACTATCTTTCGTGCCTACGACCGCGAAGGCCTGCTGAACAGGATGTTTAGGAGGAAAGAGAGGGCGAAGGATGTCCCGAATCCCCACAACAGGCTGTTGGCGAAAAAGAGGGGCCATTCCATAAAGGGCATGGTTTCGTTCACCCATCGTGTCCAGATGAGACGGCCAGGAAGCGAAAGGGTGCCGGCAAAAAAGCTGAACGGCTCGATCGAGGTCGGAAAGGGCATGGCGCTGTCAAAGTGGCTCATGGAAATACCGAAGGACGTCACGATGCAGTAGAGCGCCATTCCGGCGTGGATGAAGGAAAAGAAAAATCCCCAGATGAGAAGGGTTGTTTGCTTCACTTCAAGTCCTTAAAAACTGTTTGTCCAAGAAATCCAGCGACATTTCCACCACGGTCGGCCGGCCATGCGGGCAGGTAAACGGGTCCTTGCAGTTTAAAAGCTGTTCCCGCTGAAATTCCGCCTGCTGCGGCTTTAAAATATCTCCGGCCATGATCGAAGAACGGCAAGCCCGGCGGGCAATGGTTTCGTGGTCGCAGCGCGCCGGGTTGTCTCCGGCCAGAAGTTCACGCACCGCGCTTTCCGGATCTTTCACCAGGGCCGGATGCGCGTGAATGGCTATCGTCTCATTATCAAATTGGGACGTGGAGAATCCGATCGTTTCGAGCGTCTCTTGAGCGTCTTGCCAGGCGAGAAGTTCCTGCGGTGAACTCTTTAAAAGATAAGGGGTTAAAAGACTTTGCACTTCAACACGGCCCTTCTGCATCTGCGTGATGAACTGCTCGAACATGATCCGTTCCTGCGCGGCGTGCTGGTCAGTCAAAAGAAGGGAAGATGCGGATTCGAATAAAAGGTATTTGTTGAGAAGTGTTCCGATGAAGTGCGCGTTCTCTAATTTTGCTTTAAGCGATTGGTTCTTGTGCTCAAAGGCGTTGGCCCAGTCGGAGCCGGGCAAGTGTTGAGGGAATGTGTATTGCTCAGTCGCGGGCTGTTCAGCTGAAGAAAAGGGCTGAATATCAAAACTCCGGTCGATCACGTTCTCGAGATCTTCCCGGCGGCGCATGGCTTCATCGATCAGCCCGCGGATGTTGGATCCGGCGGAAGAAAAGCTGCTGTTGTCCAGGGGAAGATCAACGGCCTGTTTCGGTCGGCTTGCCTGCATCAGGGCAGCTTCGCACATTTTTCGCAAAGAAGAACACACCGCTTGCTCATCTTTGACCTTGACCTCCCGTTTGGTCGGATGGATATTGACATCCAGGGTGTTGGCCGGCAGCGTCAAAAACGCGCAAAAGAACGGATAATGCCTCGGCGGCAGGATCAGGCGGTAGACATCATTGAGATGAAAACTGATATTTTTACTCTGCACGGGGCGGCCGTTGATGAAGAGAAACTGCAGGTCCCGTTTGGAGCGCAGGATGTTGATGTCGCTTAAAAAAAGACGCGCCGTCAGGTTTGTGGTCTCAAAGGACCGTTCGGTTTGAATAATGAAATCTTTGTTGAGATTCAGGACGTCGGTGATGCGGTTTAGATGGTCATTCGAAGGCGAGAGGTCCAAGAGCGTTTTTCCGGCGTGGACCAGTTTGAACCGCCGGCCGGGATAGAGCAGCGTATAGGGAATCACAATATTCAGGATTTGGGAGACCTCGCTGGCGTCGGATCGCAGGAATTTGCGCCGCGCGGGAGTATTAAAGAACAGCTCCTTGACTTCGATCTCGGTCCCATCCGGCATGGCGGCTGGCTTAAGTTTGAGCTTTTCGCCGCCCCGCAGATGGATCTCCCATCCGTTGTCGGCGTGCTCTGTTTTACTGCGCAGCGTGATGTCCGAGACGGCCGCGATGCTGTAAAGCGCCTCTCCTCTGAACCCAAGAGAATGGATATCAAACAGATCATCCGCTGTCTGGATCTTGCTGGTGGAGTGGCGCTTGAAAACGGTCTCGATGTCACCTTCATCGATGCCGCAGCCGTTGTCTTTGACGCGGATCGAAGTCTTTCCTGCCTGCGTAAGTTCGATCTCGATCGTGTCGGCTTGAGCATCGAGCGCGTTCTCTAAAAGTTCTTTGATGACGGAAGACGGGCGGTCCACCACTTCACCGGCGGCGATCTTGCTGATAATATCTGGAGCTAAAACATGAACTTTGGGCATGATCAATTTTTCCGTATTTTATTTTTAAATTCGTGGATCTTGTTCAATGCTTCAAGAGGCGTTAAGGTGTTTAAATCCAGGCGCTCAATCTCCTGGCGGATCTCAGCAGCAACGGGATCGCTGTTTAAGGCGAACAGGTCGAGCTGTTCTTCCTCTTGGGCCGAGTTCTCGCCGTGTTCGATCAAGGAGGCCTTGATATTTTGTTTCAGCTCGAGCTGAGTCAGGATCGTTTTGGCCCGGCTGATGACCGCAAGCGGCACGCCGGCGAGTTTGGCCACGTAGATCCCGTAGGAGTCATCGCTGCTTCCGGGAATGATCTTATGCAGAAAGACCACTTCATCCTGCCACTCTTTGACCGCGACGTTGTAGTTTTTGACGCCGCCGTATTTTTCGGCCATGGCCGTCAGTTCATGAAAGTGCGTCGCGAATAAAACCCGCGCGTTGGTTTTTTGCAAGTATTCCGCCAGGGCCCAGGCAAGGCTTAAGCCGTCAAAGGTCGAGGTCCCGCGCCCGACTTCGTCCAGGATCACCAGGCTTTGGTCGGTCAGGTTATTGAGGATATCAGCCATCTCGTTCATTTCAACCATGAAGGTGCTTTGGCCGCGGGCGATATCATCGTGGGCCCCGATGCGCGTGAAAATTTTATCAACGGTCCCGATATGCGCCTGCTGCGCCGGGATATAGCTTCCGATCTGGGCCAGGATCGTGAGGATCGCGATCTGGCGGATGTAGGTCGATTTTCCGGCCATGTTGGGCCCGGTCAGGATGACCAGATGCTGTTCGCTTTGATCCAGATATGTGTCATTGGCCACGAACGCGGAATCGATCGAACGCTCTACGACCGGATGGCGGCCTTCCTTGATGTCGATCACGGGGCCGCTGGTGATATCCGGGGCGATATAGCCGGGCTGCTGGGCAAGCTGTGTTAAAGAAAAAATAGCGTCCAGGCGCGCAGCCTGCTGGGCAAAGGAATGCAGGTTTTGAGAATGCCGTAGGACTTCGTTTTTAAGTTTGATCAGGATCTCAAGTTCAAGCGCCAGGACCTTGTCCTGCGCGGTCAGGATCTTTTCTTCATAATCTTTTAGTTCCTGGGTGATGAAGCGTTCGGCGTTCACCAGTGTTTGCTTGCGGATATAATTCTCCGGCGCGTGCGCGAGATTGGCGCGCGTGATCTCAATATAGTAACCGAAAACGTTATTAAATCCGACTTTAAGAGAATTGATGCCCGTGCGTTCGATCTCGCGGGCCTGAAAATTTTGAAGCCATTGCCGGCCGTTTTCCTGAAGGTCCTTGAGTTCATCCAGTTCCGCGGAGAACCCCCGGCGGACGACTTTGCCGTCATGCTTGGAAAGGGGCATATCAGGATTGATGGCGTTCTCTAAAAGGCGGCGCAGCTCCGGGATGTCGTGGACCTCGAAAAGGGAGTTCTTTTTTGCGAGCGGTTCGACCGCTTTCTGCAACTGAGGGATGAGGCAGAGGGCGTTGCGGACCTGCAGGATATCACGGGCATTGGTGTATCCGCAGGACAATTTAGAAACGCTTTTCTCGATGTCCGGCAGCGCGCTTAAAGCAGCGCGCAGCGCATCTTGAATGCCGTGTTCATCCCGCAAGAGCGTTACAGCGGCCTGGCGCTTTAAGATCTCCGCCGGTTTTTTAAGGGGGTGATAGAGCCAGAAATTCAGTTTGCGTTTTCCCAGAGCGCTTTGGGTGAAGTTGATCGTCTTAAAAAGGTTCGGGATCTCAAGCCCTGAGATGGCTGCCGGCGAGATGTAGGCGAAATCATCATCATTAAAAAGCGAGATGCGGTCAATATGTTTTAAAGGCTGGCGGTTCATTTGCCTGAGATATTCCAAAAGCGCGCCGGTGCTTGAAATGGCCAGGGGCAGATCCTGGATGCCGAAGCCCCGCAGGTTCGGCAGGTGAAAGTGTTCGCAGAGCGTTTTTTGAGCGATCTCAGTGTTAAAGCACCAGTCTTCATGCGGGCTGAAGGTGATCGCGCGCGTTTTCAGAAGCGGGTGGTTGCGCAGATTTCGGATCATTTCTTCGGACCTCAAAGGATAAACGCATTCAAAGACCGGCAAGCGCGCGATGATCTCCGTGCAATGCTCGAGCGACTGGTATTGGTTGGCGCGTATTGTTCCGGCTGCCGAGTCGATAAAAGAGACTCCGACCGCTTCCTGTTCCGGAGCCAGGCAGAGGACGTAACGTGAATCAGAGGAGTGTTCGTCGAGAAACGTTCCGGAGCTGATGACGCGGATCACATCCCGTTTGACGATGCCTTTGGCCGTGGCCGGGTCCTCGGTCTGCTCGCAGATCGCGACCTTCTTGCCGGATTTGATCAGTTTGGCGATATAGCTGTCTGCGGAGTGGAAAGGAATTCCGCACATGGGAACGTGATTAGCGGTTCCTTTTCCGCGGGCCGTGAGAACCAGGTCCAGGATGCGGCTGGCCTCTTTGGCGTCTTCGTAGAACATTTCGTAGAAGTCCCCCAAGCGAAAAAAAAGGATACAGTCTTGATGCCGGCTTTTGATCTGCCGGTATTGTTGGAGCATAGGGGTTGCGGTATCAGCGGACATGTCTTAACTTATCGGGAAACGGGTTAATGCCATTTGAGGATTTATATTATCACAAAACAAATAAAATAGAAACGGTCTATAATTCATCCGGCGTTAGAAATATGTTTCTGCGTTGACAGTGTTAAAACGGGGGTGTTATAATCCGTTTAAATAGAAAAACTTATAACAATACTAGGATTATTGAATGACGCTTAAACAAAGACTGAGTGTTGTTTTGATCTTCAGCATTTTTTCATTTTCAGGGCCGATTTTTTCTTTTGATGCTTCTGCTGAAGAAGGAATGGTCGCCAACCAGCTCGTCAAGGACGGGATCGTATTTTATAATAGGGAAGATTATAACAAAGCCGCTGATGCCTTCAGCAAGGCCCTTTTGGCTCAACCGGACCACCCTGAAGCGTTAAAATATTTGCGTTCTATGGGTTTGGAAGACGGTCTTTACGGCCACGGCAGGTCCCTTTCCGCAGAAGTCGTTCGTATTAATCAAGAGATCCAGCAGTCTCAGAACGAGATCAACACTTTGAAACAGGAGGCCCTGGACCGTCAGCAGGAGTTTTCGGCAAGGCGGCAGGAATTGGAGCAGATGATCGCCGAAAAAGAACAGCAAAAACAGGAGATCCTGGATGATGTCGCGGTCTTTAATGAAGCAGTCGCGGAAGAGATGTCTGAACAGGCCCAGGCCATCGATAGGCTGCAGTCTGCCAACACTCAACAGTCTCAGGAACTTGATACGCTCAATAAACAGCTTGCGACAGCCGAGAAACGCGCCGTCGAACAGGATGTCGTATTTCAGAAACAGGAAGGCTCCATCTCGCAGTTGAGGAATCAACTCATGGGCCTGGATCAGACATCGCGGCAGGAGGCTTTGGAATATTCCCAGCGGATCGCCTTGCTTGAAAAGAACAAACAGGCCCTCGAACACGAAAAGTTTAAAATGCAGGATCAATACCGCGATGACGTGAAAACATTGGAAAAAACGGTCATGCAAAAGGACGCCGAGCTCACGCTTAAAGACTATAAACTTGCTTATACGGAATTTGACGCCGCCTCTAAAGAAGCGCGTCTGATCGAAAAAGACCAAAAGATCCGGAATCTTCAGAAAAATTATTCAGAGCTTTCACAACAGGCGGAAGAGTTGAAGCGCGGCATTGATCAGCTTAAACGTGAACAGCGTTTTCGGAAATCATTGGAAACGTCGCCCCATCCGAAAACCATTTTGGTTGACCGGATCCGGAAACAGGACACCCAGATCCTGGAACTCAAGGACCGTCTGGTTGAAGCGCGCGAGCGGCTCAAACAGATGAATTCAAAGGACCAGGCCAATAGCCAGCAGATCGCTCAGTTAAATCAAGAGATCCTTACTTTTGAGCAGGATTTGCAGACCAAAGAACGGGAACTGACGGTCTTGAAGGATGATAACAGTGTTTTGGAGGCCCGCCTTCAGGATGCCCAGGAAAATCTTAAGACCGTCCAGGAAATGCTCAAAGAACGGGAAGAGCAGCTGCAGGACCTTGAGTTCAAGAATTAGATTAGACCCCGTAAAACATTATGGAATTAAACCGCAATTTAATTATTGAGAAGATCGAGGCCTTATTAGGGGGCCAGATGGACAAAGACGCTGTTTACCGCTGGGCCTTGGGGGTCGCGGTATCGGAAGACTTCGCGCAATTCTGCAAAAAAGATCCTGTTGCCGCCCAGGTGGTCCAAGTCCTTATTGACATTCATCACAATGATGTCAAGAGCATTCCCACGCTTAAAGCGTTGGCATATTACCGCTTATGTCTTAAAGGAGAGCGGGAATATTTACCGTTGGGTGAGATCAAAGACCGTGATATTGAGGCTCCGGCTGGGAATTTGGAGGAAGTGCAGGGGCTTGGGATTGTTGAAGAAGGCGTTAAGACGTTTATTGATAAGTTCGCCAGGAGTTTAAGGATCCTGACGCTTATTTTTGGAGGAATTGTTTTTGTGGCGTCATTTTTTTATGTGATCATGGAAGCGGCTCCTGGTCAGCCGGACAGGGTCAAGTCGGCCTTTAAGACGTTCGTGTTGCTTATTTATAGCGTTTTCGTTATTCTTCCCCCGAGCTTTCTTGTCAAAGAAAAGGCGTTTTTATGGTCCGTGCCAATCCTCTTGTTCGGGATGATCTTTTCGTGGTATTATAGTTTGAACATTATTCCCGGAATGTTTTCCGGGATCGTTGAGCGTTGTTTTCTAAGTGCTCTCATCATAATTCCTGCAACCGTTGCCTTTATGCTGCTGTTCCGCGCCAAAGGTTTCAGGTTTCGAAAAAAGCATACGGATTTTTAAAACGCAATGATCGAGGGATTGAGGATGTCAAAAACAATTCTAGTCATCGAAGACGACCCTGATATCATCGAGCTTTTGCAATACCGCCTTGAGCATAACGGGTTTAAGGTCTTGACGGCCAAGACAGGGGGCGAAGGCCTGCGTCTTGCGGAAGAGCGCAACCCTGACCTTATTACGCTGGACATCAATCTGCCGGAAGTCAACGGGTTTACCATTTGCAGCATGTTAAAAGGGAATGAGGACTATAAACATATCCCGATCATCATGTTGACCGCCAGGGATGCTGAATCAGACAAGATCTTTTCTGAGCATATGGCCCCGGAGGCGTATATCACTAAGCCATTTGAAGTTGAGGATCTTCTGGTCAAGATCAAGGAATTTTTAAAGACTTAAACGGCCTTCCTAACAATCTCGCCATGGTTTTTGGGCCCTTCCCGGATCCTGTGTTGATCATCGGGTGTTAATTTATTTTGAAAAGTATTTGAAAACAGGTCCTTCGCGATTTATAAGTGGAGAGAGCGGGCGGCCCATAAATGCGGGCATGGGCGCGGCGTCTAATGGTGTTTTGAATTCATATTCTATCGACATGAAAAAGAGAACAATAGTAATTCTTGCTGGAGCGATGACGGTCTTTTTTTTCTGCGTCACGGGAATTTTGGCAGAGCCGTTATCCTTGGGAGACCGAGAGGGCCTTAAGGATTTGGGGCTGGATTATCAATTCCGTGAGATCACAGATCCCCGGCTGAACCGCGTTCATGTTCTGAAGATCGACCTTGCTCTTGGGAAGGTCCGTATTGCAACTGTTATTGCGGATGATCCTGACGGTGAGGGGCCGGCTGAGGCGGCTTTGACCAGCCCGCTTAAGCTTGCTTCAGACCAGTCGGTCCTGGCGTTTGTGAACACAAATCCTTGGAGCGGTTTCGATGATGGCTCAAAAAAGAACGATCATGGCTGGCTCGAAGGGCAGCCTGTTGACATCCATGGCTTCGCGGTTTCGGATGGACAGATCAGGAGCCGGCCCAGGTTCAATCGTTCGACCATTTGGATTGATCGGCAAGGGCGGCTGTTCATGGGCAATGCTCCCCGGGAGGGCACGGCGCTGGAAGGAGCCGCCGGTTTTAAGCAGATCGTAAGAAACGGCGCGCTCGTCCTGTCATCAGGAAAAGAGCGTCATCCCAGAACGGCGATCGGAATGGACCAAAAGGGAGGCATGTTGTGGCTGGTGGTGGTTGATGGACGGCAGGAAGGGTATAGTGAAGGAATGGATCTGAATGAACTGGGGCGTTTGATGCTTGACCTCGGCTGCTGGAACGCCATCAATATGGATGGAGGAGGAAGCAGCATCATGGGACTTGTTCAAGAGGATGGAGCGCTGCACATCGTTAACAGTCCTTCTGACCGGCTTTTTGGGATCGTTCATAAGATCCGTCCGCTTCCGATGGTCCTGACGGTTCAAAAGAAATAGAACGCGCCTCAACTCAATGGCCCGATCATGTTCTGTCCAAACAGCGGTATTGGATCGCTTCAGCGATATGTTCTTCTTTGACCTGTTCGTTATTCTGCAAGTCCGCAATGGTGCGCGCGACCTTGAGGATCTTATCATGCGCCCGCGCTGAAAGCTTGAGCTCTTCGATCGCGCGATGCAGAAGTTTTTTCCCGTTCTCGTCAGGAGCGCAGAATTTTTTGATATGCGCCTGTTTCATGAAAGCGTTAGCGAACACGGAAGTCCCTTTAAAGCGTTCGCGCTGGATATCACGGGCCTGGATGCAGCGTTCTTTGATCCTTTGTGAAGGCTCCGCGGATGACGTTATAAAAAGGTCTTTGGCCGGTAGCGCCGGAACATCCAAATGGATATCGATCCGGTCCAGAAGGGGGCCGGAGATCTTGGCCATGTAACGCTGGATCTGGTAGGGGGAGCATTGGCATTCTTTGGTAGGGTCAGTGGCAAATCCGCAGGGGCAAGGGTTCATGCTGGCGATGAGCATGAATTTGGAAGGAAAGTTTACGGTGCGGCTGGCCCTGGAAACCGTCACGCAGTGGTCTTCCAGAGGTTGACGCAAGGATTCCAGGACGTTTCGGTTGAATTCCGGCAGTTCATCCAGAAAAAGGATGCCGTTATGGGCAAGCGTGACTTCGCCGGGCTTGGGGTTCGATCCTCCGCCGATGAGCGCGATATCCGATGATGTGTGGTGCGGCGATCGGAACGGCCGCGTCGTGATCAGCCCTGTTTTTGAAGGAAGGAGCCCGCTGATCGAATGGATCTTGGTGGTTTCTAGAGCTTCTTCCAAAGACATTTCCGGCAGAATAGTAGGGGCCCTTTTGGACAGCATGGTCTTTCCGCTTCCAGGAGGTCCGATGAGAAGGCAATTGTGCGATCCGGCTGCGGCGACCTCCAGGCCGCGCTTGACCATGGCCTGGCCTTTCACGTCGGAAAAATCCCCGTCATATCGTAAGGACGAAGTTTGAAAAAGATCCATTACGTTGATCTGAAATGGTTCGATGGGGATTGCTCCGGATAAAAATCCGACAGCTTGTTTTAAGTTTTTGACAGGATAGACGTTCAACCGGTTTGAAACCGCGGCTTCATAAGCATTGGCTTCCGGAACAAGGATGCCTTTGTATTGATCCGACGGCGTCGAAAGGCAGATCGCCAAAGTTCCCGGTATTGGATGGAGAGAACCATCCAGGGAAAGTTCGCCCAAACAGATGAATTCATTGATTGATTGCGAGGAGAACTGTTCGGTTGAGATCAGGTAGCCTAAGGCGATCGCCAGATCAAAGGCTGCGCCGGCCTTTTTTGTGTCTGCGGGAGACAGGTTGACGGTGATGCGCTTGGATTTGAAATCAAAACCGCTATTTTTGATGGCTGAGCGGACTCGTTCCCGGCTTTCTTTAACGGCATTATCCGGTAGGCCAACAATGGCGGTTGACGGGACGCCTTTGGTCACATCCACTTCAATGGTCACCGGATAGGCGTCGATCCCGGAAAGGCCATAACTGCGTATTTTTGTTAGCATTATGTTCCCTCTCAAAATAATAGGGGAGTGTTTTGGGTGGGGATGAGGAAGGATTTAATACAAACGTAAGTCCTTGAAAATAATAGAAATTATACTAAAATAGGGGTTCAAAGCTCAAGGAAAACACCTTGCTTTTTAGGGGATGCCTCTTTATAATGTAAGCTAACATAAAACCTGAAAAGCGTCAAATTTTTATCTTCCGGCGTTAAGAATTAATATTCTTTATAAGGAGAGGTTTTTGATTATTCATAATAAGGTTTTTTTCATTACGTTGATCACGTGGGCGGTGGCTCAGGGCCTTAAGGTTTTGCTGGGAGTTGTTCAGGAGAAAAAATTCAATTTTCGTTGGTTCATTGGAACGGGAGGCATGCCTTCAAGTCATGCCGCGGGCGCGGCGGCTTTAGCGACGACCTGCGGATTGGACCAGGGTTTTGATTCGGGGATCTTTGCGGTGGCCGCGGTCTTTGCGCTGGTCACGATGTTCGACGCGCAAGGAGTGCGCCGGGCCACAGGACAGCAGGCAGAGATCTTGAACCAGATCATGGAAGATATTTATTGGAAAGGCCGGATCGAGGGAGGACGTTTGATCGAGCTGATCGGGCATTCCCCATTTCAAGTCTTTGTCGGCACACTTCTTGGATGCAGCCTGTCCGCGATTTTATTTCATGTCTGGAAGTAGCGCCACGACTAAAGGTAAAGGAGAATTAGAGTGAATCGTAATATTTTTATCGCTGTTATCATTGGTATAGCCGTGATCGTTTTTGTTCTTGTTCTGGGGAAAGGGAAGAATGGCGAAACAGCCGCCCCCACAGTGTCCCCTACGGTGAAACAGGCACAGGAGCTTTACGAGCAAGCACAGAAGATCGAGAACAAAAAACCGGCAGAGGCTAAAGAGATTTATAAAGAGATCCTGGAGACATATCCGGATATGGAGAATATTTCCAAGGTTCAGGATCAGCTGCATCGGCTGAATATGGGGCTTTTGTTCTCGAAAGAAACGGTGGAAGGGAAAACGTTGGTCCATGAGGTGGTCGTGGGGGATACGTTGGGAAAGATCGCAAAGAAATACGGAACGACCATTGAGCTGATCAAGAAAAGCAACGGGTTGAAAAGCGATATTATCCGCGTCGGCCAGCGCCTGCGGATCTGGCAGGGCAGTTTCAATATTTTTGTCGATAAATCCCAGAACATTCTGCTCTTGAAAGATGGCAATGAGGTTTTAAAAATGTATGTGGTCTCCACCGGTGAGAACAATTCAACGCCGGTCGGAACGTTTACCGTGACATCGAAGCTGGAAAACCCGGTCTGGTTCAATAGCGGGGTGGTTGTTCCGCCGGAGAGCCCGCAGAACGTTTTGGGGACCCGTTGGCTTGGATTTGAAGAGGCTCCGGGTTATGGCATTCATGGGACGGTTGAGCCGGATAAGCTTGGCCAGCAGGTCACGGCTGGTTGCGTCCGCATGTCCAATGAAGACGTTGAAGAATTGTATAGCATTGTTCCCCGGGGGGTTAAAGTAACGGTCGTGGATTAAGACGTTTCCCTGTTTCGTGCTTGGGATGCCGCGGGACAGGGAATTCGTTTCTTGTGAAAGGTGAATGGGATGGATATTTTAAATTTTGAAAAACCGATCGCTGAACTTGAATCAAAGATTGAAGAGCTGAGGACATTCGGGAGCGAAAAGAACGTTGATCTAGGTTCGGAGATCTCCAGGCTTGAGAAGAAATTACAACAGATGAAGAATGATGTTTATGGGCAATTGACGGATTGGCAACGGGTCCAGATCGCCCGTCATCCAGCGCGGCCGTATACGCTGGATTATATCAATATGCTGATGACGGATTTCATGGAGCTTCACGGGGACAGGCTTTTTGCTGATGACTTTGCCCTGATCGCGGGATTCGCGAAACTGAACGGTCATAAAGTGATCGTGATGGGCCATCAAAAAGGGCGGGACACCAAAGAAAATATTATGCGCAATTTTGGTTGCGCTCACCCCGAGGGCTATCGAAAGGCTTTACGGGTCATGCAGCTGGCTGAGAAATTCAGGATTCCGGTGGTTATTTTTATTGATACGCCCGGGGCTTATCCGGGTTTGGGTGCTGAAGAGCGTGGGCAGGCTCAGGCCATTGCCACGAACTTAAGGGATATGGCAGGAATTAAGACGCCGATCATTGCGACGGTCATTGGGGAAGGCGGGAGTGGCGGCGCGTTAGGGATCGGCGTTGCGGATCGTGTTTATATGCTTCAGAACGCGTATTATTCTGTGATTTCGCCGGAAGGATGCGCCTCGATCCTTTGGCGCAATTCCATCAAGGCCCCGGATGCGGCCAAAGCCTTGAAACTTACAGCTGAGAATCTTTTAGATTTCGGAATTATTGATGGAATTATTCCGGAGCCTTTGGGCGGAGCGCATCGAGACCCGGAAGCGGTCGCCAAGGAGCTGCGAAAGGCGATCCTCAAGGAATTGACCGTCCTTTCTGCCCTCTCGGCAGAACAGATCGTTGAACAAAGATATCAGAAATTCCGTAAAATGGGTGATTTTGAAGAACGTCTGGCGCAAGCCAAAGTTTAATCCATGTGCTTGCGGGGCGCAGCCTTCAAACATAGCAGGCTGTTATGTCTAACCGTAATATTCTAGATCTGTCACTTCCAGAGTTAATCCAATATTTTGAACAGATAGGGGAGCGCCGTTTTCGCGCCCAGCAAATCCTCAATTGGATCTATCAGCGCGAAGCTGTTTCTTTTGAGGAAATGCGCAACCTGCCTGGTCCGCTTCGAGAACAATTGAAAAAAGATTTTGAGTTCGGCTGGCTGACCGCTGAGCAGCGCATTGAGGCGGAAGATGAGACCGTTAAGTACCTTTTTCCTTTGCGCGATGATCAGAAGATCGAGACGGTGGCGATCACGGCCCCGCAGCGATTGACGTTATGTGTTTCTTCTCAGGCAGGATGCAAGTTCGGTTGCCGTTTTTGCGCCAGTGGTTTGGGAGGGTGGCGACGCCAGCTTTCTGCCGGGGAGATCCTTGCCCAGATCTTGGCGGTCAAGAAAGACCTTTCGCATCGGAGGGTGACGCACGTTGTCTTTATGGGCACGGGGGAACCGTTGGATAATTTTGACGCGGTCATGGCGGCGATCGACATGATCAATTCACCGGAAGGGCTGAACATCGCAATCCGCCGGATCACGATCTCGACCTGTGGCGTAATCCCTCAGATGAAGGTTCTGGCGCAGGCGGGGCGCCAGATCGAACTGGCGGTGTCCTTGCATGGTTACAGCAATGAGACGAGGGACATGCTGATGCCGGCCAATAAAAAATATCCGCTGAAGCTTTTGATACAGACATGCCGGGACTATATTGAGCAAACCCATCGTCAGGTGACGTTCGAATATATCATGATTCCGGGAGTGACGCTCACTGAAGAGGCGCCGGAAGCATTGTCCGATCTGCTGAAGGGAATGAACTGTAAGGTCAATCTGATCCCGTATAATCGCGTGGCTGAATTCGATTTCCGCCAGCCCACGCGGTCTGAAATCTTTGATTTCAGGGACCGGCTGATCAAGGCGGGAGTCCATACAACTGTGCGTTGGTCAAAGGGTGAGGATGTTTCAGCAGCCTGTGGCCAATTGAGAAGGGGAACGTGCAAATGACAGAGCCCAGAGAAGAAAAAAAAGGTTTTCGAACGCATATGGCGGTTTGTTTGGCGGCGGTTGCCTGCTTGTTCGGTAGGGCTGTTTTTCATGAATTTTCGCTGGAAGACGTTGCGTTTTTAAACTGGGGGATCATACAGGATCCAAGAAATTTTTTACGTTTCTGGACCACGATCGCCGGGCCGTCCGTCCAAACCTTCAGCTACACGCCTCTTAAGACGGCGTGTTTATCTTTGATGTATCTGGGTTTCGGCACGCAGGCCTATCTTTATCATGGGTTCGCTTTGATCGTGCATGGGTTCGGTGTTGCCGCGGCATATCAGATAGCCCGGTTCTTTACAAAGAACGGGACAATTGCGCTGTGCACGGCTCTTTTGTTCGCGGTCCATCCGCTCCATATTGGAGGGATGTCCTCTTTGGCGGGCATGGTGGATATGTTGGGGCTTGTTTTGATGTTGTGGGCCCTTTGGCATTATCTGATCCTCCGGGAGAACGATGAGCATGCGTCTTTTCTTTGGGTCTATGTTTTAGGTTGCGCGGCCATATTTATGACGGAAGCCGCCGTTGTTTTTCCGCTTTTGCTCATGATCCATGAAATAGCGCGGCCGAACGCGCGCGGCCGGCGTTATTGGAGAACGGCGATCATGATGGCTGCTGTGGCGTTGTTGTATTTTATCGGGCGTTATTTTTTTGTTGTTACCGAAGATGTTGTGTCTGCTTCCGCCGGATCTCTTCAGGCTTTTTTCAAAGGGATCATCTGGGCGGTCGGCATAGGTTATCCTCAGGAACTGCCGGAGCGATTTCTTTATGGGGCCATTGGGTGCCTCGCATTTTTGCTGAGCGGTCTTTGCGTTCTTAAACAAGAACAAAACGAAACTTATTCGTTCCTGAAATTGATCGGAGGCTGGCTGCTGGTCTGTGTCTTGCCTTTTTTGATCATGGGGGACTTTCCGGTGTATGTTGCCGGGCGTTATTTATATGCCGCGGCGTTTTTTTGGTGCCTGCTTTTTTCGTCGCTCATCTTTATGATCATGCAGCGTTCAATCGATCGTCCATTAGCGGTAAAGGCCGGCGCGTCGCTGGTCATGTTCTTTATCGTGTTCTATGGCGCGCTGACGTTCTATAATCTGGGGTTTGTCAGTTTGCCAGTTGCTTTTTATGAGCGGATGGTCAAGCTTTATCCTGATGATGAAAAGATGAGATTGGACCTCGCAAGGGCGTATCAGGCTTACGGTGACCCTGCTAAATCTTTTGTGCAATATTCGCAGCTTATCAAACGTGACCCTAAGAACGCGGATGTCTATTTCATGATGGAGCGTTCTCTTGTCGCGGTGAAAAATTATGAGATGGCGCAGGAGGCCCTTCAGCAGGCGATAAGGATCAAACCGGATTTTGCTGAAGCTTACTATAATCTTGCGGGGCTTAACGCTTTTCTGGGCCGTTATGAGGAAGGGCGAAATTACGCGCTGTCCGCTGTGCGGTTATGGCAGCAACAGGGAAAGATCTTGGAGGCCGGTCAGGCCCTGGACGCTTTTGAAGGGTTTGTGATTTCAAAGACCCAGCCGGAATCTCAAGAAACAACTAAGGGGTCAGCGCCCCTTGATCCATCATCTCCATAACGGCTTCTTGGATGACCGCCTGAATTTTGGGGTGGCTCATGATCTTCATGAACGCGGGGTTGGACATTAACGATGTCGGGTCCGCTCCGTTTTGAACCGCTTTGCTCACTTCGGGATCCTCTAAAAGTGCAACAACGTCAGGGTCGGTCAAAAGATCTTGAATAGTTTCCATGATCTTCGGATTGGACATTAACATGGCTTGCATCTGCTGCATCTGCTGAGAGTTTGCCATGCCGTTCGCAGGCGCAGCGGGATGACTGCCTTGCTGTGCGCCGGAAGATTGCCGCGAGATCTCACTGACCTGGCTCTGTGGAATGGAAATGGTGCCTAAATTCGAAGTCTTGATCACAAAATCACTTCCGGATGCGCCTACGATCTGCCCTTTGATCACAGAACCGTCCATTAACGTGATGGTTTGTTGTTCAGCTTGGGCGAATGCCTGTTGCGCGCAACAAAGGCAGCAAAGAACGCAAAAGAAAACAAAGGAATGTTTAAGATTCATAAGAAAAGTTTAACACAGAACACGGTGTTCTGCTAATAGTTTAATCCGTGCAGAGTGGGCTTTTTGGGCCAACCCGGTAAAGGCCGCTTAAGGGGACCCGCTGCTCAATGGCGCCTTGATGCCAGAGCTCGATGGGGTGGCGTCCGATCAATTTTAGGCAGTAACGGGATTTGATGAAAGAAGAGAACGATTTTTCCGGATCATAGGAATATAAGCCGTTGGATGTGATATAAACCGCCCCGCCTTCAGCAATGGCCTGATCGAGCGTTTTTTGGAATTCTGCCATTTCTTCTTCTGGATAATGAGAAATATAAAGGGGACGACCGATGATCTGTATGGGGCCGTAATATTTGAAGAAATCGCTCCCGTCGCTAATGATGAGTTGTGCGTCAAGGCCAATGGTCTTCTTGACCCAGCGCACAAAATCCGGTGTATAGGCGTGGTCGTGGCGGGATTGCAGCACGGGAAGGATCTGCACTAACGGAACGGTCATCAGACACAAGGCCCAGAAGCACAGGACCGTTGCTTTGATCCATCTTTTATATCGGAGCAGGCGGTCACAGCTCACAGCCATGGCGATGCAAAGAGGCAACAGGCAAATGATAAAGAAGCGCGGCAGATGAAAATTCAAACTGGAGAAGAAGTAGAACGGCAGTGAGAACCATATCAGCAAAATGATAGCGTCATCGCGCCGTTTTTCTTTGATCAGGAAAAAGAGCCCGCTAATACAAAGCAGCACCCCGGCCGGCGTTATGGTGGAAGAAATGAATTTAAAACAGAGCGGAAGGAATATCCAAAAATCGGTGGCGATATGCGCCAATAGCTCCGAGTCCAGGAAATGGATCAAGTTGTGCCCGCGCTGACTTTTGATAAGAAAATCCTGCTGGATAAGCGGTGCGTAAAAAAGCCCGGCGGTCAACATTGCCGTGCCGGTGAAAAGAACAATAGCCCCGAGTTTTTTTCTGAAGCGTGAGTCTTTGACTGAAGGATGGACACAAAGCAATGCGGCCACAACAGGCAAGAAAAAAAATGCGTCTTGCGCTCGGGCCGCGATTCCGAAACCAAGGAATATGGCGGGCAGGATAAGCGATCGATGGGTCTGTTTTGGAAGATATCCTTTCCAGATCCCGTAAATCCCCAAAAGGGCAAAGAAGAGCGCCGGCATGTGCGTGTTGCCGTAAACAGAGTTGGCCAAGAAAATGGGAGTGGCGCTAAAGAGCGCGGCGGCAAAGAAAGCGGTATTTTCATTGAACCATATTCTGGTCAACAGAAAGAATACCAGCACGGTAAGTGAAGAAAAGACAACGCTCATCATGTTAACGGCAAAAACAGGGTCTGATAATCCCAGGGATTGAAATGTCCACACGAAGAATCCGTTTAAGATGGCCGCAAGCGGAAATCCGTGGCTGTGAAGGTAATGGACCGTTCCGGTCGCGGCGGTCTGCTGCGCCTGCATGACAAGGCTCATGCAGTCCCCGTGAAAAGGCCCTTTGCTGATGAGCTCCCAGCGAAGGAAAAAGGACGCAAGAAAGATCATGGTAGCCAAAGTATAAGGAGAACGTGTTCGCATGAGCCCTCAAGATAAAGAGTTTGGTCTTATTTTAAAGACAAACGCATTATAACACAAGCAGGCAGAATGGTTTTCTTACGGCAGTGTTGATCGAAGGAATAGGAGCAGGATCTGGATCGGATATTGAGGGTAGAGCGTGAAGCGTGAATAATGAAAAGTGCTGGAGGTGGGAGTCGAACCCACGCGCCCGTAAGGACACTGGTTTTTGAGACCAGCGCGTATACCAATTCCGCCACTCCAGCAAATTTTCAAAAGAGCATAGAGAATGTTTGCTGAGGAAGAAGCATATGCCGCTCCTGCAGCAAATTTAAATATAAGTGGAGCCGAGGGGGATCGAACCCCTGACCTCTTGAATGCCATTCAAGCACTCTCCCAGCTGAGCTACGGCCCCAACATTTTTGCGAGAAAGATCCTTAATGAACAAAACACTATATCAAAGCCTCATGTTTTTGTCAATTCGAAGAACGACCGTAAACCACATTTTGAATCCGGTTGACAATCAGGAAGGGGGACTTTAAGATGAAAAGGATTTTAAGGCAAAAAACATGAAATCCCGCATAATTCATATCCTTAAGAAGGCCCATGGATTTGTCTCCGGGCAAGAGATCGGTCACGAACTGGGCTTGAGCCGGGCGGCGGTCTGGAAAGCTGTTACGGAGCTTCGTCGTTGTGGTTACACGATCAAGGCGCTTCCTCGCAAGGGGTATTCTTTGGAAGAAAGCCCGGACAAACTTTATTCTTGGGAAATCCAACCTGAGCTTAAAACGAAATGTTTTGGGCGATCCATCGTCCATGAGGAGGCTGTTGGATCGACTATGGATCTTGCAGCTCTTTATGCTGACAGGGGAGCTGAACATGGAAGTCTTTTTTGCGCTGAAACCCAGACCAGAGGGCGCGGAAGGCTGGGCCGACAGTGGAGTTCTCCATGCGGGGAAGGGATTTATGCTTCGTTATTATTGCGTCCTGGTATTCCTTTGATAGGCAGTCCGAAAATGGTCTTTGTTGCCGGCGTTGCGTTGTGTGATGCGGTTTCATCTTTGACGGGGCTGGATGTCCATATTAAATGGCCGAACGATCTTCTGCTTGGCACGAAGAAGTTGGCAGGGATCCTAACGGAACTACGGGCCGAATCCGGCCGTATTGAGCGCCTTATTATCGGGATCGGGATGAACGTTAATACGCCGAAGAAGGAACTTCCGCCGCAGGCAACGTCGTTGTTCGCTGAAAGCGGAAAGAAATATTCCCGTGTGCGGATATTGAGCGATTTTTTGTTTTGTTGTGAGCGGCAGTATGAACGGGTGTTGAAGGAGGGATTCGATCCTCTTTTGTTGGATTGGAAGAAGCGCTGCCGGCTTTGGGGAGAACGAGTTGTGGTGGAAATGGATAAAGTTTCGCTGCAAGGCGTTGTCACAGATCTCGCATCGGACGGAGGATTGATCATGAAAATGGACGACGGCCGTGAGAAAAAGATCGTGACGGGGGACATTTTGCGTTTAAGGAAAAGTCATGTCAACTGAGCAGATCAACGGGATCGATTGGTTCTATGAGGTCCGGGGCAAGGGAGATCCAGTTGTTTTTCTTCATGGCTGGGGAGCGGATTCGCGGGTCTGGAGGCAGCAGGCATCTTTTTTTTCTGAGCGTTATCAAGTGATCCTGATCGATCTTCCTGGCCATGGCCAGACGCCGTGGCAAGAGATCTCGATCGATGGGATCGCCTCCTCGCTCCTGGAGCTTTTGCGTAAGGTATGTGTTTCTCCTGTGAGCCTGGTTGGAAGTTCTTTGGGAGGGGTCTTGGCACTTAAGGTTTTCGCACAGGGACCGGAGTTTATCAGGTCCTTGACATTAACGGGGTCTCAGCCGAGGTTCTTAAAATGTGACGATTATCCGTATGGGTTAAGTGAGCATCAGATCGTCCGGTTGGCCGGGCATTTGGAACGTAATTATGAAAAGGCCATTGACCAGTTTTTTGTTTCCTTATTTACGCGGGAAGAACGGCAAAGCCTTTTGTTCCGGTGGCTTCGCCGCTTTAAGCGTTCGGAAGGATTCCCTCAAAAAGAGGCCATGCTGAGCATTTTTGTTCAGTTGAAAGACTTAGATGCAAGACCCGTTCTTAAGAATGTTCATGTGCCTTTCCAATTGATCAACGGCGATGCGGATCTGGTCTGTCAGGCTGGAGTGGAAAGGGTTTTCTTAAAAGATATTCCTGGGGCAAAGATCGAGCTGTATGAAGGTTGCGGGCATTTTCCGTTCCTGATCCAGGCGCATCGATTCAATGTTTCATTGAAAAAATTTTTGGAAAGTCTTAGCACCTGAAAAATGCTTGAGCGAAGGCGGTCCAGGACTGTGTGAGACCAGATCAGAGTGGACGTTTTCTGTAGTATCGGATATAATGCTTGCGATCTTGCCGACTGAGGCGGGGTTATAATCCAATGGATCTGTTTTTCGAAAGGAAGAGATATGGGATTGCGGTTGGAGACGGAAAATCTTAAGGGTTTTGTTGAACAAAAGGACATTCAGGCTTTGAATGAGGACGTCAAACGCGCCCATGAGCAGCTTGAGGGCGGGACAGGCGCGGGAAGTGATTTTACGGGATGGCTGCATTTGCCGTCTTTGGTCAAGGATGGTTTTTTGGACGAATTGGTCGCTTTAGGCAAGGAGGTCCGCTCGTATTCAGACTGCCTGATCAGCATTGGGATCGGCGGTTCTTATCTTGGCATTCGTTCGACACTGGAATTCCTGCGGGGAGAGGCAAAGTTGCCGGTCTATTACGCGGGGCACAACATGTCCGTGGATTATATGCAGGCCTTAATGGAAGAGGTGCGTGATAAGGATGTCAGCGTGGTTGTGATCTCAAAGTCCGGGACAACCACGGAGCCTGCGCTGGCATTTCGGATCATCAAAGAATTCTTGAAGAAAAAATACACGGAGCAGGAGCTTCAAAAACGGATCATTTGCGTCACGGACGCCAAAAAAGGCGCTTTGCGAAAGATCGCTGATCAGTGCGGATACAGGACGTATGTGATCCCGGATGATGTCGGGGGACGGTTCTCGGTCCTGACGCCTGTCGGCCTTGTTCCTTTGGCGATCGCGGGGGTGGATGTGAAATCGCTGGTCAAGGGCGCGCGCGCCGCGGAAAAAGAATATAGCATTGCGGGCGTATCGAACAATACGGCGCATGCTTACGCCGCGGCCCGTTTTCAGTTATTTCAAAAGGGAAAACTGATCGAAGTGCTGTCGTCTTTTTATGACAATATGCTTTCGGTCAATGAATGGTGGAAACAATTGTTCGGAGAGAGTGAGGGCAAGAACGGCAAAGGGATCTTTCCCGCGTCGCTGATCCTTTCTACGGACCTGCATTCCATGGGCCAGCTCATGCAGGACGGTGTCCGCAATATTTTTGAAACATTCGTGGATATTGAACGGTCGAACCATCAGATCCATATCCCCAAGGACCCGGAAAATATCGACGGATTTAATTGCGTGGCCGGGAAAGACCTGGATTTCGTGAACAAGCAGGCTTACAAGGCCACGGCCGCCGCTCATTATGAAGGAGGCGTCCCGAACATGACGATCGTGCTGGATAAGCCGGACGCTTTTCATTTGGGGCAACTTTACTATTTTTTTGAAAAGGCCGTTGCGGTTTCAGGTTACCTGCTTTCTGTCAATCCGTTCGATCAGCCGGGAGTCGAGTCTTACAAAAAGAAAATGTTCGATCTGATCGGCAAATAAGCGTTCCTTTCAGAAAAAGACCGCTGCTGTCGGATTCCCGGCGCAGCGGTTTTTTATTTGGAAAGGATTCTTATTTTCAGTGTTGCAGTCTCTTTCAAAACCTTTTATGATACAATCAAACAGTTGGTTATTCAAAGACGGCAGGGATATGAACACACAAAAAACATTATTTACTGGGGTTGTTTTTATTGTCACGGCTTTCATGTGTCTGCTGGGTGTTTTTTACATGATCGTTCAGCAGAAGCGTGACAAAGAGACGCGCTTGGCTGAGATTCAGCAGGAGATGGCGGTTTTGGACACGGAAAAAAACCTTGTGCAGAACAAGGTCTTTGAGCTTTCTCAAACAGCCGGCCGGGAGATCGAACTGGAACGCGTCCTTGAACGCGTGGGCGATGAGGAATTCGCGCAGGAACAGGCCCGTCAAGAGGGCGATCTTTGGATCGATCGTTCGACCGGAAGCTGGGTCATTACACTGGGAGCCTTGAACGGGGTCGCGTCGGGGCAGATGATCGGTGTTTATGATGATGAAAAACGCGTCGGAACGGTCAAGGTCCAGACGGTTCTGGATGTGATCTCCTACGTCCAACCTTTTACCAACGAAGCTGATTTTACGAAAGTTGTTTACAGGGTCGTTATTCAATAGGTCACGCGCGAGCCGTTGAGCCAACGGGGGCGGCTGCTCCATTCCACGGAGAATCGCAGTTATTTTCTCAAATATTTTCAAGAGGACTATGATCGAAGAGAGGGAGGGTGATATGGGACGTATCGGTTTGGGTGAGGTCCTGATCGTTGCGTTGGTGATCGTTGTGCTTTTCGGGGCGAAAAATCTACCAAAGATCTTTAAGGCATGCGGAGAGGGTTTGAAAGAGTTCAAGCGCGCGGTCAAGGACACGGATGATAAGGACGATATCGGAGGCCGGAACAGTTCTTCCGTCTGATCCATCGGAGCAAAGGCTGATGAACGCGGAGACGGACATGCCGTTCTGGGAACATGTTGAGGAGCTGAGGCGCCGGTGTGTTGTTCTGCTTGGCGGATGGCTGGCGCTATCGATCGGATGCTATTTTTGCACGGACTGGATGCTGGAAACGATCTTAAAGCCTGTTGGAGAGGTCATTTTTATATATCCGGCGGAGGCTTTTGTTGCCCGCTTGAAATTGGCGTGCTGGGCGGGCTTTGTTTTGAGCGTGCCATTGATCTTTGTTCATGCCTTTTGGTTTGTCCAACGTGAATTGCAGGGACGCGCCCGCGCTGCTGTTATAAAGTGGGGATTGTTCTCTTTTGTCGGGTGCGTTATGGGTATTATTTTTGGGCACATGCTGCTGGTTCCTTACACGATCGGGTTCTTATTGGGTTTTGGATCTGAGATTCTAAAACCAATGATCACGGTTCAGCAATATCTTGAGTTTTATCTTTCCCTGATCGCCGCGTCTCTTTTTATTTTTGAATTGCCGCTGGCCATGGTCATGCTTACGTATTTAAGGGTGTTTGAACCACAAAGATTAAGCTGTTACCGCCGCCATGCCTATGTGGGGATCTTTATTCTGGCGGCTGTCCTGTCGCCGCCGGATGTTGTGACGCAGCTTATCCTGGCTATTCCACTGTGCGGGCTTTATGAAGTGGGGCTGGTCTGCGCGTATTCTGTTAAGAGGCATCGCTAAAAAAAGAAGGGATGGCCTGCAAGAGGACCCTTAAGCGGGTCCCCAAGGGGAAAGAACGAGGCCTTAAAATAAAAAAATGTTTTGGAAATCCGAAAAAACACGTTATAATCTGCTAGAATCTTTTGGTTAAGGTTGCATAAAGGAGGATGCCATGAAGATTAATGATTTAAGGGAGCTGTTAAAGAATAAAGACGTGATCGAGGAGATCAACCGACACCTTTGGATTGAGAGTCAAAAAGCCGGTTACAGCATCGGGATCGAAAGGGCAACGGATGAGTGGTTGACTCTTTACGCTGAAGGGTGGATGAAGTATCACATGCCTGAGAAATACCAGAAGATGCAGGAGAGAAAGAAGTCGGAGCAGGAGAAGAAGACGGTTATAAAAAAGAAAACTTCCACGAAAAAGGGCTAACGCTCTGATCGTTTTGAGAAATGTCTTTAAGAAGGACGGGTCGTTTCAGGCCCGTCCTTTTTTATTTGTGCTCTTGACGAAGAAGAGGATCGCAAGAAGGATAGCGGTCAGGCCGCTGGTCCAGGCGCCGGCAAAGAAGGACGAGGGGGCAAAGACAAAGCGGACGGTGTGGTTTCCGGCGGGAACAAAGACAGCCCGGATAAGATGATAGGCCGGATAAATCAAGGTCTCTTTCTCATCCACGAAGGCTTTCCACTCGGGATGATAGGCGTCACTCATGATCAGCATGCCGTCGTGCTCAAGACGGGCCTTTATCACGACCTCATGCGGGGAATATGTCATGAACTCAACGTAAGAACGGTCAACAATCGGGGTCTTATTAAGCCGTGATATCAGGGCAGAGTCGTTCGGTCCTTCGAGGATGGCGATGCCCCGAAGCTGTGTTTTGAATTGTTCGATAGCGGAGAAGGTGTCCTGCGCGCTTCGCGTGAACATGGCGCGATGAACGATAAAGGCGCGGTCGAACACCCGGGGCCTTTTATAAACGCGGACCTCTTTGCGGTAAACTTCCTTTGCCGTCTCCTCAATGTTCCTGAAACGCTGGAAAGGGCGGACAAGCCCGTCATCGGAAGGCAAAATAATATATTCGACGTTGAGAAGATTGAGAATGTCCTCTTGGCCCTGAACTGGAAAGGCGCGAAGCGCAGGTGACCGGAAGTCCTTCGTGAAATGTCCGGGGACGAGAATGTTGTTAATGAATTCAACGAAACGTTTGGGGGCCATGCCCAGAAAATATCCCAGGTCATCGACGCCATATCCAGATGCTGTATTGGGGTAGAAGGCCCAGAAGTTACCGTAACTGCGGATAGGGACGGGTGATGTCTTAAGAAGTTCAATATAAGGGACCGGAGGGAACGAATCAAATTTTTTTGGATGTTCCCGGTGCAGGTAGGAGAACAGTTCAATAAAGATAAGCCCGACCAAAATTCCCCCGAACAGGGTCCTATTTAAATTTTTATATTTATGAACAATGGTCAATATGAGCAAGAGCGATAGAATGCCAAAGCAGTAAAGTGCGGCGCGCAGGCTTAATTCAAAATGTTCGGATGTTCTGTAGATCCAGAGATGCGCGGCGGCGATCAATAGCAAAACGCAACTGAGAAGCGTGGCGGCAAGCAGTGTTTTTTTGCGGCTCATTAAAGTCCTCACGCCCATGCCGGTCAGGACGGCAACGCAGAAAGCCGCTATCGGCGGGGTATGTATGGCGTAGCGGACGAGGTTGAAAAGCGGAAGATATCCGATCCAGTTGATGTAAGGCAGGCTGTATTCTTTGCTGATGATCAAGAAAGCAGTGATCGCGAAAAAATAATTCAGGCCGCGTTTTTGGTTTTTCAGGAGGCTCAAAAGCCCTACGATGATCGGCAATGTTCCCAGATAACCTCCCCACCATCCAGCGAAAACCCATTGAAAGGTGATCGCCTCCTTTTGAAAGAAGTGGGGCAGGGCGAGCGTGATGGCGCGGTCAGCCTGCTCTTCCATCATGGTTCCGGCGTTGAAGGGATGCCCATGCCAAGAGTCCATTAAAAGGTTTCTGAAGAATGGGAATAAAAGAAAGGCGGTAAGTCCTGCGCTTAGAACGTATGCTTTTGTCAGATGCCCACAGGCCGATAGCGTTTTCTCTCGGGGAGCTTTAAGAATGCAGGCCCTGTAAATAAAGAACAGGATGCCGAAACTGTTCACCAAAAGGATATGTTCAGGGTGCCCTCCCAGGATCGTCAATCCGATCACGCAGGTTAAGCCCACCATGGCTTTATGTCCTGGCCTGCGGAAGAGATTTTCAATGGCGATGCACAATAAAGGAAGAAGGATGTCGACATTGGCCGTCCAGTATTGAAGAAGGACCATGGGGCCGCTCAGCATGAAGGTGATCGCTGATGCCAGGGAAGGGATGGTCTTGAATTTCATGAACCGCATGAACCAAAAGGTCAGAAGGCCGGCCAAGAGCAGTCGGGTGAGGATGAGAATGTCCCAGTTGTAGCGGGACGGAAGCAGGTAGAGGATGAGATTGAGCGGATAAAAGATCGCGGTCTCGATCATGCCGACCAGAGAATATCCGCAGGCCTGGTGCGGGTTCCAGAGAGGGAATATTCCTTTGCG
The DNA here is from genome assembly GCA_022711395.1 of Candidatus Omnitrophota bacterium. GTDB lineage: Bacteria > Omnitrophota > Gorgyraeia > Zapsychrales > JANLHA01 > JAKLFA01. The sequence goes on from JAKLFA010000005.1 coordinate 130,529, forward strand.
CAGATTATTTTTGACGAACTGATAAAGAGGTTCTTCGAGAACGGGGGAATCCGTGCCGTTAACAGGTATAAAGCTGGGGCGGTTAAATTCCTGCCCATAGACGCCGGTCGGCAGGGCTTGTGAATTGGCCGTTGAGACCTTGAAGGTTTTATCCAGGAAAACGATATCGTAAAAAGCGATCACGAGCAGGATCGACAGGATCAGGGGGATCAGCCATTTGGCGGAGCGCTCAACAGGATTCATAGTGATTGTATTTTATTAAGAAAACCAAGAGAGGGCAAGAACAATAGAGAACTGTTTTTAAATACAAAGCCCCCTGAATTTTCAGAGGGCTTTGCGAGAGGTCAGTCGCTAATCAAGATTTATTTTTTCTTTTTGGCGACTTTTTTCTTAGCAACTTTTTTCTTGGCGACTTTCTTTACAACTTTTTTCTTAGCAACTTTTTTCTTTGCAGCTTTTTTCTTAACGACCATGGCCTCTCTCCTTTGTTGGTGTTTTGCCACATACAACTTAATAATAACATACTGTGATGGTGATGCAAAAAATATTTTGTTTTTTTTCAAGAAATTTTGAAAAAATTTTTGCCTGAGAAAAAAATTTCTTTTCAAAAGCCGTGTTTTTAATAGAATATATATCTCGACGGAAGAAAATGAATTTTGTTTTTAAAATTTTTTATTGAAGCATTGTTCGGAAGCGTGGAGAAAAAAATGAGCGGCGGATTGTATGTTCACATTCCATTTTGTCAGAAAAAATGTTTTTATTGCGCGTTCGCTGTTTCGGTCTTGAAGCATCACTGGGTCGATGACTACCTTTCAGCGCTATCTGATGAAGCGGGCCAATGTTCATCGGGAACGTTCGATACTGTTTATATCGGAGGAGGATCGCCTTCGTTCTTGGATGAGAAGAACATTGCCCGACTTTTCGGGACGCTCTCTCGATGCTTTGATCTGAATCATGCCTCAGAGGTCAGCTTTGAAATGAACCCGGAAGATGTTTCGCGCGCCAAGCTCGACGCGCTCCGTTCTTTTGGCGTGAACCGCGTCAGTTTGGGGGCGCAGTCTTTTTCAAACGAAGATCTTTCTTTTTTAGGGCGCTGTCATGACCGGGAACGGATCTTCAGCACGTATGATCTTTTGAAGGTCCAAGGATTTCGCAGCATAAGCATTGATCTGATGTATGGCCTGCCTGGTCAGGGGCGGGTCCAGCTGTTAAAGGACCTGGACGCCGCGATTCATCTTTCACCCGAACATATTTCGCTCTACTCGTTGACCCTGGAGGCCCCGAGCAAGTTTTCAGTTCATCCGCCGGATTTGCCTGATCCGCAAACAAACGCAGATCTTTTTTGTTTCGCGAAGTCGCGTCTGGAGTCAGCCGGTTATCGGCATTATGAGGTCAGCAATTTTTGCCGACCGGGTTTTGAATCGCGGCACAATCTGAATTATTGGCAGGGCGGGGATTATATCGGCCTTGGTGTGGCGGCGCATTCTCATCAGCAAGGCCGGCGATGGTGGAATATCGATCAGACCAAGCGCTATATTGAGCGGGTGAAGAACGGCGCTTCTCCTTGCGCCGGGGAAGAGGTCTTGGATGCGGAAGGACGTTTGCGCGATGCTTTGGTCTTTGGCTTGCGAATGACCGATGGTGTTTGTCTTTCTCAATTGGAAGAACGGTTCGGGGCCGTGATCGATGAAAGCAGGCAAAAACAATTGGAGGCGATGGCAGAAGAGGGATTCCTTGATTTTGATAAGGGCAAACGCTGTGTCAAAGCGACCTTAAAAGGAATGCTGGTCTTAGATGAACTGTCCGTGCGGCTGATCTGAACGATTTTCAGAACGCGGCTTTATTCTTTGCGGCAATGCGCTGGGTGTGCTCAAAAAGTTGGGAAAAACATTTCCAGATCGCGTCACGGTATTCCGGTTTCATCTTGAGCTTTTTAACGATCTGCTCGCTGCGCTCAACGCGGGATCTGATCTGGTCAAGAGCGTATTGGAGGCTTCCGGTTTCGACGAAAATTTTGCGGATGGCGCGAAGGTCTGCCAAAGAGATCTTGGGTTTTGAAAAATAACCGAGAAAATTCTTCCGCTTTTGGCCTTTCAAGGAATTGTAGGCATGGCATACGAGGATCGTTTTTTTGGACTCCTCAATATCACTCAAGATAGATTTTCCGATATTTTTTTCTGTATCGAACACGCCGATAATATCATCCTGGATCTGAAAGGCTTGACCGATCAAAAGGCCCAGCTCCGCCAAAAGTTTGGTTTCCTTGGGCCCCGCGCCCGACAGGAGGGCGCCAACGACCAAAGGGCAGTCAAAGGTATAACGCGCCGTCTTGAGAGAATAGTTGAGAAAGACATCGTATTCTGAGACTTTATTGATCGGTAAAACCCCGTTCAGCGTATCGACAAATTCCCCCATGGCGGTAAAGGCTGCTGTTTGCACGAAGTATTTCAGGGCCTTTTCCATGCGCTTGGGGGTTTCTTTAAAGGAAAGAAAGGCATCGATCGCCAAGGCGTAGACAATGTCTCCTGCGATAATACCCAGGTCAATGCCTAACTGATCGGGATTGCGGGAGGGAGCGGCCTTACGCAACATCCTGTGCATGGTCGGTTTTCCCCGGCGCAGGTCAGACCGGTCAATAATGTCATCGTGGATCAGCATGAAATTATGCAAAAGCTCGATGCAGGTGGATGCGTGATAAATATCCGTTGTGATATCCTGATTTTTACGTGAATAGCCCTGGTAAGAAAGGATCAAGAGCACGGGCCTGATGCGCTTGCCTTTGCGCAGGACAAAATCCTTGATGCTTTCAAACAGGAATGGATTAATCGTGAACAGGTTGTATTCATCACAGGCGCGATCGACAAAATTTTCAAGGCTGGCGTCGATGTTTTTGCGGATGTGTTCTAGCATAGGGGGGTATCGTAACACACAAAAAGAGGGAGTTCAATATATTTTCGGGGCCAAAAAAACAGGATAAGGCTGTTGCTTCTTCGTCCGGATGATATAATACAGCAAAAAGGAGATGCGCATGAAAAAGGCGATCGTTGCCCTGTTGTTTTTGACATGTTTTATGGCCTCAAACGGGTTTTGTGAGGATTTTGTTTATTTGAAGAATGGAAAGGCCGTTTCCGGAGAGATCGTTCAGGAAACCCCCTATTCCATTAAGATCCGTAAAAGCAATGGTTCGGTCGAAGGGTTTTATGCCGATGAGATCGAACGTGTCGTTCGCGGAAATGACTCATCCGCTCAATTGACGGGGGCCCCGGATGAAAAGGCCGTTTTTCCTGAGCTTTCCGCGATTCCCGATCGGAAAAAAGAACTGATCCTGAGATTTTTGAAAGTCAGCGGAGTCTATGAATCCGTGTCCGAGTCCCTGGACAGCGTTGTCAAAAACCTCTCTGAGGATAAGCGTGCGGAAATCCGTAAAATCCTCTCTGTGGATGATCTGCTCATGCGCGTCGTGCCGATTTACGCAGCCTATTATAATGAGGAAGAGATCTCCGTATTGATCGATTATTACGGAAATCCTGTCATTCAAAAAAACATGAAATTGACCCCTCAAATTCTGCAGAGCGTCTTAAATGAGGTCATGAGGCATTTATCTCAAAAACTTCAAACATTGACTCCCTGATCGCTTTTCGTTAAATTACACAACATATTGATTTTATTATAGTTAGAATATCAGACGAATGTCTGGAAAACTTTCGCGCGAGGAGCATCTTAGATTCAAAAACCTATTATTTTCAATGGGTTATGAATTTTATAATAGAAATGATGGCCTCTTTGCGTATTTTAAGTTGCTTTTAAAAAAAGTTTTTGATATATTATGGAAGTTCTTAAAAATATATCTATTAAATATTAGTAACGATATTTAATCCCACCACACGTGTAAAGAATAGGAGTCGAGGTATGATTGAACGCTACACGCTTTCCAAAATGGGTAACATTTGGACCGACGAACACAAGTTTTCAATTATGCTCAAGATTGAAGTCCTGGTCTGCGAGGCCATGTCAAGGCTCGGTCAGATTCCCAAAAAGTCTCTGGAGAATATCAAAAAGAACGCAAGGTTCAACATTGACGAGATCCGCGAACTGGAAGAAAAGACCAAGCATGATATTGTGGCGTTCATCAACAACGTCGGGAAATATATCGGACCGGAAGCGCGTTATTTTCATATGGGGTTGACGTCTTCGGATCTTTTGGATACCACTCTTTCAGTGCAGTGCGTTGAGGCCTGCGATATCCTTTTGGCTGATATTAAGAAGTTCATGCTGGCCCTTAAAAAACAATGCAAAAAATATAAAGATACGACCTGTATCGCCCGCACGCATGGAGTTCACGCGGAACCGACGACGCTGGGCCTTAAACTGGCCAACTGGTATGATGAGACCCGCAGGAACTGTGAGCGTCTGGAGAGGGCCAGGGACGAGATCAGTTTAGGAAAACTTTCCGGGGCAGTTGGAACATATGCCAACATTGATCCTTCGGTCGAAGAATATGTCTGCAGCAAACTTGGTCTTAAACCTGTCAATATTGCCACACAGATCATTTCCCGGGATATCCACTGTCAATTCATGACAACGATCGCTTTGATCGGCTCTTCGTTGGACAAATTCGCAACGGAGATCCGCGCCTTGCAGAAGACGGAGCTTCGTGAGATCGAGGAGCCGTTTTTCAAAGGCCAGGTGGGGTCTTCTGCCATGCCGCATAAGCGCAATCCTGTGACATGCGAGCGTATTTCAGGGCTTTCTCGTCTGTTGCGCTCTAACGCGCAGGCTGCTTTTGAGAATATCAATCTTTGGCATGAACGGGACATCAGCCATTCATCGGTCGAACGGGTTATTTTACCGGACAGCACGATCGCACTGGATTATATGTTCCACAAATTCACGCCGATCATTGAGGGCCTGCTTGTTTATCCCAAGAATATGGTCGAGAGCTTGACCAAAACAAAAGGGCTGATTTATTCTCAACGCGTTCTGCTGGAACTGATGAACAAGGGCCTGGCGCGTGAAGAGGCGTATGAGATCATCCAGCGCTGCGCGATGCAGGTGTGGGATGAGAGTTCAGCTGATTTCCGCGACGTGTTGATCAGGGATCGAAAAGTGCGCAAATATCTTTCGGAGTCGAACATTAACGCTTGTTTTGATATTAAGCATTACACCCGGCATCGTGATTATATTTTCAAACGGGTCGGCCTTAAATAATAATGTCTTTGGCTACAAGAAAGGGTGTGAGTATGGAAAAGCGCGAGAAGCTTTATGAGGGCAAGGCCAAGATCATTTATGCCACGGATAATCCTGATCTGGTGATCCAATATTTTAAGGATGATGCCACGGCGTTCAACGCCAAGAAAAAGGGCACGATCCAGCAGAAAGGGATCGTTAACAACGCGATCGCCTCCAAGCTGTTTGAATATCTGGGCTCTCATGGAATACCGACCCATTTTGTGAAAAAGCTGAGCGAGCGGGAAATGCTGGTCAAAAAAGTGGAGATCGTCCCGTTGGAGGTTATTGTGCGCAATGTGGCGGCCGGGTCTTTGTGCCGTCTTCTTGGGCTTGAAGAGGGGAGGGCCCTTCTGCAGCCGACTTTTGAATTCTGCTACAAAGCGGACGCCTTGAATGATCCGATGATCAATGAGTCCCATGTGCTGGCCCTTGATTTGGCCAAAGAAAAGGAAATGCTCAAGATCAAAGACATGACGATGAAGATCAATGATCTTCTGAAGAAATTTTTTGCTACGCTGAACGTGAACTTGATCGATTTTAAGCTCGAGTTCGGACGATATAAAGGCGACATCATTCTCGCGGATGAGATTTCTCCTGACACGTGCCGTCTTTGGGAGATCGGCACTAACCGCAAGCTGGATAAGGATCGTTTCCGTCAAGATCTCGGGAATATCGAGGAAGCCTACCAAGAGATCATGGCGAAAGTAACCGGTTAAAACAATACGAAAGCAAAAGGCATAACGGGCGCCAGCGCAAGGCTTTGGTATTCAGCTCCAGGCGATAGAACGCGCTCTTGCTTTATTTTTAAAATATGTTCTGGCGAGTTGAAGTTCGTGAAAAATCCGATGTGTTTGACGCTCTTGGGGAAAGCGTGCATAAAAGCATCCTTGACCTGAGGCTTGACCATGTCCAGAAAGTCCACGTAATCCAGGTCTATATTTTTGAAGGGGACTTGGGCCAAAGGGAAGTTGAAAAGATCGCTGCTGAGCTTTTGACGGACAATGTCTCTCAGGAGTATTCTATTACGGAAGGTCAATACCCTGTCTTTGACCATTCGAATTCAAAACACCTCACTATTGAGATCGCGTTCAATCCCGGGGTCATGGATCCGGTCGAGGCCTCTACGTTAAAAGGGGTTCGTGACCTTGGTGTCCAGGGAGTGAAAGCCGTTCATACCGCTAAACAGTATCATCTTTATGGTCCGGTCACTTCACAGGAGCGCCAATTGATCGTCGACAAAGTGCTGGCGAACAAACTGATCCAGCACGAGGTTCGGGAGACGGCGCAACCGCATAAGGCTCAAGCCGCGTCTGCTGTGCCCCAGGCGGTCAAGGTCATCACTGTGGATATTTTGGCAGCCGATGAAAAACGTCTTCTTGAGATCAGCCAAAAAGGGCAGCTGTTCTTGAATCTGAACGAAATGAAGACGATCCAAGGCTATTTTAAGAATTTGGGGAGAAACCCGACGGATTGCGAACTTGAAACGGTCGCCCAGACCTGGAGTGAGCATTGCAATCACAAGACGTTCCGAGGTAAGATCCGCTGCGAGGTCGTTGAGAACGGCCAGACGAAGATCATTGAGATCGACAATCTGTTTAAGTCCACGATCGCTAAAGCGACGCATGACCTGAATAAGCCCTGGTGTGTTTCTGTTTTTCACGATAATGCCGGGATCATTGAATTTGACGATGAGCATGATGTGTGTTTTAAGGTGGAGACGCATAATCATCCGTCCGCTTTGGAGCCGTTCGGCGGGGCAAATACCGGGATCGGCGGAGTATTAAGAGACACCATGGGAACGGGGCTGGGGGCCAAACCGGTCTGCAACACGGATATTTTTTGTTTTGCTCCGCCGGATTTTCCGCATGACCGGCTTCCGGCGGGAACGCTTCATCCCAAGCGGATCATGAAGGGCGTTGTTTCGGGCGTGCGCGATTACGGAAACAAGATGGGTATACCGACGGTCAACGGTTCGATCATTTTTGATAAACATTTTGTGGGCAATCCTCTTGTGTACTGCGGCAATATCGGTATTATCCCTCGCGGAAAAGAGAGTAAAGAAACGTATACAGGCGATCTGATCGTTGCGGTGGGCGGGCGCACAGGGCGTGACGGGATCCACGGCGCGACCTTTTCCTCGGGCGAGTTGACCTCTGAATCGGAAGTGGTTTCTTCCGGCGCGGTCCAGATCGGGGACCCGATCCAGGAAAAAAAGGTGCTGGATGTTCAGCTCAAGGCCCGTGACGAAGGGTTATATACGGCGGTGACGGATTGCGGGGCGGGCGGGTTTTCGAGTGCGGTGGGCGAGATGGGAGCTAAGACCGGCGCCAGGGTGGACCTGGATAAAGCGCCGCTCAAATACAAGGGCCTGTCTTACATGGAGATCTGGATTTCTGAATCGCAGGAGCGCATGGTATTTTCGGTGCCGCCTAAGAATATCGATCGTTTTTTGGAGCTGTTCGCCCAGGAGAATGTTGAAGCGACCGTCATTGGGGAATTCACAAAGACCGGGCGGCTAGAGCTTTTTTATAGCGACGAAAAGGTCTGCGACCTGGACATGAGCTTTTTGCATGACGGTGTTCCCAAAATCACCAAGCAGGCCGTTTGGCGGTCCAAGGAGAACGCGGAGCCCCAGATAAAGCCGGCGCAAGATCTGACGCCGCAGCTTGAGGGGGCGTTGTCCCATTTTAATGTTTGCTCCAAAGAGTGGGTCGTGCGTCAATATGATCATGAAGTCCAGGGCGGAAGCGTGATCAAGCCTTTTGTGGGGGTCGATTGTGACGGACCGTCGGATGCCGCTGTCGTGGCCCCGAAGATGGGCTCACAGAAAGGGTTCGCGGTTTCCAACGGGATCAACATCCGTTACGGGATGATCGATCCGTTCTGGATGGCCGCGGGCTGCGTTGATGAAGCGGTCCGACAGATCGTTGCGGTCGGTGGTAACCCGCAGAGGATCGCGCTTTTGGATAATTTTTGTTGGGGAAACCCGGACAAGCCGGACCGCCTGGGAGGGTTGGTGCGTTGCGCGCAGGGCTGTTATCAGGCTGCGGTGGAGTATGGAGCGCCGTTCATTTCCGGCAAGGACAGTTTGTACAATGAATACGCGGAAGGCGGTGAATCGATCGCGATCCCCGGAACAATTTTGATCTCCGCCATCGGGATCATGGATGATGTTTCGAAGGCCGTGACCATGGACCTGAAAAAGGAAGGGAACCTTATTTATATCGTCGGTGTCACGCGTGATGAGCTGGGCGGATCGGTGTATTACGATATTAATGGCTGTTTGGGGGCTTCTGTTCCCCGAGTGGATTTCAAACAGGGCCAGGCTGTTTTTGAAGCGGTTTACGCTGCCACGCAGAAAGGACTGGCAGCTTCCATCCATGATTGTTCTGACGGAGGGATGGCGGTCGCTTTGGCGGAGATGGCTTTCAGCGGGGGGCTTGGGCTTGAAGCGCGGCTTTCCCGGGTCCCGTTCGAGGGAAAGGACAAACGCAATGACACGCTTTTGTTTTCTGAAACGCATTCGCGGCTGCTGATCGAGGTCGATCCTAAAGACCAAAAAATATTTGAGGGTGTTTTTAAGGGCGTTCCGTTCGGATTGATCGGAAAGGTGACAAAGGTTGCGGAAGTTGTGATCTTTGGTCTGGATGATAAGACGCCGTGCGTCAAGGGCGGGATCAGGCAACTGAAATCAAAATGGCAGGCTCCGTTGGCGTGGTAATTGATCCTTAATCGAAGGAGAAAAGAATGGTCCAATCTTCAGAACAAATACCCAATCAACTTAAATTTGAAGATCCATGGCGGGTATTCCGCATCATGGCGGAGTTTGTGAGCGGTTTTGAACAGTTCGCGGAGATCAATAATGCTGTCACGATCTTCGGATCCGCGCGGACCAAGCCGGAAGACCCGATGTATCAAAAAACGGTGAAGACGGCGGAGCTTTTTGTGAAAGAGGGTTTCGCGGTCATTACCGGCGGCGGGCCGGGCATCATGGAGGCCGGGAATAAAGGCGCCAAGGAATCCGGAGGAGAGTCGATCGGGCTGAACATTGACCTCCCATTCGAACAGAAACCAAATCCGTTCATCACCCGCTTGGTCAATTTTCATTATTTTTTTATCCGCAAGGTGATGTTTTTGAAGTATGCCAAGGCCTTTGTGGTTTTCCCGGGAGGGTTCGGGACCCTGGATGAGCTTTTTGAATGCATCACCCTCGTGCAGACCCGGCGCGTGCAGACGTGCCCGATCGTTCTTGTCGGGAAGGATTTTTGGGGCGATATGGTCAAGTGGGTCGAGAATAAATTATTGGGGGAAAAAAAGATCAATCCCACGGACATGGAATTATTCCATGTTGTGGATGAGCCTCATGAGGCCGTTCAGGTCGTGAAAGATTTTTATAAGAACAATAAATGATGAGCAAGAAACCAAAAGTTCTAGTTTTGCGTACGGCAGGCACCAATTGTGACCAGGAGACGGGGTTCGCATTCCAATATTTTGGGGCGCAGGCTGATTTTGTGCACGTGAACTCCCTGTTGTCCGGAAAGGTCCAGTTAAGGGATTATCATATTTTGGCCATTCCGGGAGGATTCACGTATGGGGATGATATTATTTCCGGCCGAATTCTCGCCAATGAACTGAAACTGCGTTTAGGAAAAGACCTTCAGGAATTCATTGATGAGGAAAAATTGATCATCGGGATCTGCAATGGTTTTCAGGTCCTCGTGCGGGCAGGGATCCTTCCCGGCGAATTGCAGGGAAAAACCGTCTGGACGCCGAAAACGGAGCAGACATGCACGTTGACGTACAATGATTCCGCGAAATTCGAGGACCGTTGGGTCCATTTAAAGAAGAGCGGAGGATCGGTGTGGGTCGATGGGGTCGATGAGCTTCTTTATATTCCGGTGGCGCATGCGGAAGGGAAGTTCTTGACCCGGAACAGCGATATTCTGGATCAGCTGATCTCTAACGGGCAGGTCGTTTTCAGATATTGCTTGTCTGACGGATCGGAGCCGTCTTATCCGCATAATCCTAATGGGTCGGTCGAACATATCGCCGGTATTACCGACCGGACGGGAAGGGTTCTGGGGATGATGCCGCATCCTGAAAGGCATTTTCTTTCGCGCCAGCATCCGTTCTGGACTCGCATGGACCGTAAGGGGTCGTTAGGTCAGGGGGCAAAAATTTTTGAGAACGGCGTTCGTTACGTGAAGGACCATCTTTTATGAAAAAAATGACGTATAAATCGAGCGGAGTAGATATCGACGCGGGAAATGCGTTTGTCCGTGATATCCAATCTTCCGTGCGGTCGACCTTTGTGGATGGAGTTTGTTTGACCAAGGCGGGTTTTGGGGGATTGTTCTCTCTTAAGCCGGGGGAATACAAAGATCCGGTCATGGTCTCTTCAACAGACGGCGTCGGGACAAAGCTTTTGATCGCTCAGGCCAATCAGGTTCATGACACCGTCGGGATCGATCTGGTCGCGATGAATGTGAACGACATCCTTTGCGTGGGAGCCAAACCTCTGTTCTTTCTGGATTACATCGCCTGCGGAAAACTTGATCGCAAAGTGCTGGCGGATGTTGTCAAAGGAATAGCCCGTGGCTGCCGTCAGGCGGGATGCGCCTTGATCGGTGGAGAGACCGCCGAAATGCCGGATCTATACGCGAAGGATGAATATGACCTGGCCGGTTTTACGGTGGGCGTCGTGGAGCGTTCCAGGATCATTGATGGTTCCAGGATCCGTGAAGGGGATGCGGTCATTGGCCTGCCGTCGAGCGGGATCCATTCCAACGGCTACAGCCTGGTGCGCAAGGTATTCTCAAAGTCCGAGCAGAAGGCGCGCGTGCGGGAGATCCTTAAGCCGACCAAAATTTATATTAAAGACGTTCTCCCGGTGATCGAGAAGTTTGATATTAAGGGCATCGCCCATGTTACCGGAGGGGCGTATTACGAAAAATTGACAAAGATCCTGCCTCAAGGGCTGTGTTTTGAAATTAAAAAGGGAAGCTGGCCCATTCCGAAGGTCTTTAAGGATATCCAGGCAAAGGGCCATGTTCCTGAAGAAGATATGTATAAAACATTTAATATGGGTATCGGTCTGGCCATGGTGGTCGCGCCTGAAGTCCAACAACAGGTCTCGTCCGCTTTTAGGACAGCCAGGGTCCGTCATTATGTGATCGGGCGGGTCGTCTCTGATAAGAAACAACGGATCGTGTTCGTGTCTCAGGGAAAGGGTTCCAAATGAATATTTTGATCGTGGGTTCCGGCGGAAGGGAACATGCTCTTGCGTGGAAGATCAGCCAAAGCCCAAAAGTGAAAAAGATATTTTGCGCCCCCGGTAACGGCGGGATCGCCCAGATCGCGGAGTGCGTTGATATTGCATCGGATGACATCGCAGGGCTTGCGCAGTTTGCTCAGAAACATAGTATTGACCTGACGATCGTGGGGCCTGAAGCTCCGCTGGCCGCCGGGATCGTGGATGAATTTCAGTCGAAGGGATTAAAGGTCTTTGGGCCGAACCGGCTAGCCGCCCAACTCGAAGGAAGCAAGGTCTTTGCCAAAGAGTTCATGCACAGGCATGGGATTCCCACCGCGTCTTTTATGTCCTTTGATTCGATCTCCGAAGCCAGGGAATTCTTGCAGGAGACCCAGTTCCCTTTGGTGATCAAAGCCGACGGCTTGGCTTCCGGCAAGGGCGTGTTTGTCTGTTATACCATTGATGAAGCTTTAAATGGGCTAAAAGAGATCGAGGAGCATATGGCCGAGGCCGGTAAGCGTATTCTGGTCGAAGAATGTCTTCGGGGAGAAGAGGCCTCGATCCTTGCGATCTCGGATGGCGAACGATATGTCGTTCTTGAAAGTTCGCAGGACCATAAAAGGATCTTTGATGATGACCTGGGGCCGAATACCGGCGGGATGGGGGCGTATTCCCCGGCTCCGGTCGTTAACGACCTGATGCTCGCGAAGATCGAAACCCAGATCATTGAGCCCGTCATCCGCGGCATGGTGATGGATAAGATGCCGTTTCAGGGTGTTTTATACGCAGGACTGATGATCACCGATGAGGGGCCGATGGTGTTGGAATTTAACGCTCGTTTTGGAGATCCGGAGACTCAAGCTGTTTTGCCGCGTTTAAAGACGGATCTTTTGGAAGTGATCTTGGCGGCCTGTGAACGAAGGATCGATCAGGTCGATTTGGAGTGGGACCGTCGGGCGTGTGTCTGTGTTGTGATGAGCGCGGGCGGTTATCCGGGTTCTTATGAGAAGGGGATGGTCATTCATGGTCTTGAGAAGGCGGCCGCGTCGGGAGATGGGATCGTCTTTCATGCCGGCACCAAACGCCATGGGGGGGCGGTCGTAACGAGCGGGGGGCGTGTTCTGGGTGTGACCGCCTTGGGAGAGGGTATTGAAGGAGCGATTGCAAACGCGTATAAGATCGTGGACATGATCCGTTTCGATCATTGTTTTTTTAGAAGGGATATCGGGGCAAAAGCTTTGAAAAGGATCGAGCAGAAAACGATTTGATCGGTTCTGAAAGGAGCGGTTATGGCGAATGTGAAAGTCGCAATCATGATGGGAAGCAAATCGGACATGTCCGTTATGGAGGCCGCCGGCCAGGTTTTGGAAGGTTTTGGCGTTGGATTTGAGATCAAGGTCCTTTCCGCGCACCGCACGCCTAAAGAGACCGCGGAATACGCTGAAAAATTGAGAGAGCGCGGCATTCAGGCCGTGATCTGCGGCGCAGGAATGTCAGCCGCATTGTCCGGTGTGGTCGCGGCGCATACAACGCTGCCGGTGATCGGGGTTCCTTTGAACGCGTCAGACCTGGATGGGCTGGACGCGTTATTATCGACTGTTCAAATGCCTCCGGGTGTTCCTGTGGCCTGTGTGGCTGTTGGAAAGGCAGGCGCGAAGAACGCGGCATTTTTGGCGTTAAGGATCATGGCCGTGTCTGATCCGGTGATCGAGAAAAAGTTGGTCGATTACCGCGAGGAGGAGAGGAAAAAGATCTTAGGAGGGGCTTAGGTGAACGGTGAGACCCGCGTGGTAGAAGTTCATCCGCATTTTCCTGAACGAGACAAGATTTCCCGTTGTGCCCGCGTCATCGAAAAGGGCGGGCTTGTTATTTTTCCGACGGAAACGGTGTACGGTATTGCCGCCAATGCGGAACATCCCTTAGCGGTCCAGCGGTTGAAAGAACTCAAGAACCGCCCTGAGGACAAACCATTTTCAGTCGTGGTCCCCAAACGCAGCGCCCTGATGAAACACACTCCCTTGCGCAGCGCGATGCTGTTTAAGCTGGTTGACCGTTTTTGGCCGGGGCCGTTGACCGTTGTTGTTCCGGCGATGAAAGAAGGGCAGACCGTAGGGGTCAGGATGCCGGCGCACCCCGTGGCAACGCTTTTGTTGAATGAGGCTCAGTGCATGGTTGTGGCTCCTTCTGCGAACCTTGAGGGGCATCCGGCCCCCTCGACATGCGCGGAAGCGCTGCGGGATCTTAATGGATTGGTTGATCTGGCCATTGATGGCGGGCGGGCCGAGTATGGTTCTTCTTCGACCGTTTTGGATTGCACGCAGGATCCTCCAAAGATTTTAAGGGAGGGGATCGTTTCCAAAAAGGATATCGATCAGGTCCGTTCACGCAAGAACATCATGATGGTCTGCACCGGGAACAGCTGCCGGTCGGTGATGGCGGAATATTTGTTGAAGAAGTATTTAAAACCGGAACAGAATGTTGATGTGTATTCAGCCGGGATCAGTGTTTTTTTAAGCACGGCGGCAAGTTCGGGATCGTTGGAGGTGCTCAAGAAACGGGGAGTCGATGCTTCCCGCCATCTGTCGCAGGCGATCAACTCAACCATGATCTATAAATCGGACATGGTCCTGGTGATGACCGAATCTCACCGGCAATCGGTCCTGCAGCACGCGCCGGAAGTCGCGGACAGGGTCTATTTGTTGCGGGAGTTCGTGGAGGAGGGGTCCGGCAAGAGCGCCGAGATCCCCGATCCGATCGGACAGCCGTTATCGGCTTATGAAGAGTGCGCTTCGGTGATCGATGCCGCGGTCCAAAAGTTGGCGAAGTTGCTTTAATTTGAAACACGAGGTTTATTAAAAATATTTGTTACGGCAAAAGGAAAACGCATGAAGATCTTTGTAGGTGCTGACCACAGGGGCGTGTCGCTTAAAGCGGAGCTGATCCGTTTGTTGGAAACGTTGGGCCATGCGGTTGTTGACGTCGGGGCTTATTGTGATCAGGAGCCTTGTGATTATCCTCCGATCGCTTTCGAAGTAGCCAAGAATGTTTCAAAAACACGGGGCAGCCGCGGCATTCTGGTGTGCATGAGCGGGGTGGGGCTTGCGATCGCGGCGAACAAAGTCCCGGGCGCTTACGCGGCGCTGTGTTACAATAAAGAAATCGCGAAATTGTCCCGGGAACATAATAATTCCAACATTCTGGTTCTGGGGGCAAAATTTGTTTCCAAAAAAGAGCTTCAGGAAATCATCAAGATCTGGTTATCGACCGAATTCGGAGGGGGGCGGCATTTGCGTCGTTTCAAGAAAATAAAGACGATCGAACGTACAACCATGAAAAAAGATTTTTAGATCGAAAGAGAGAGATTCATGCATCATCATTTGAAGAAAACAGACCCGGAGATCTTTAAGGCGATCGCGGAAGAGCTGGACCGCCAGAAGAGCAATCTGGAACTGATCGCTTCAGAAAATATCGTCTCTGAGGCCGTGATGGAAGCCCAAGGCAGTGTGATGACCAATAAATACGCCGAAGGATATCCTAATCGGCGCTGGTACGGCGGATGCGTTCATGTGGATGTGGCGGAGGACCTGGCTATTCAACGGGCGAAGAAATTGTTTGGTGCGGAGCATGTCAATGTTCAGCCTCACTCCGGATCGCAGGCGAACAACGCGGTCTACAATGTCGCGATCAAACCGGGGGACACGATCCTGACGCTGGACCTGGCCTGCGGAGGGCATTTGACGCATGGGCATAAGATGAATTTTTCAGGCAAGATGTACAATGTTGTGCATTACGGCGTTAATAAAGAGACCGAGATGTTCGACTACGATCAGATCCGCTCCCTTGCCCGTGAACATAAACCGCAGTTGATCCTGGCTGGCGCCTCGGCTTATCCAAGGACGATCGATTTTGAAAAGTTCCGTTCGATCTGCGATGAGGTCAATGCGGTCCTGTTCGTGGACATGGCTCATATCGCAGGGCTTGTGGCCGCGGGGATCCATCCTAACCCGGTACCGTTTTCAGAATTCGTTACCACGACCACCCATAAGACTCTGCGCGGGCCCCGCGGAGGGATGATCCTCTGCCGTGAGGAGTTCGCCAAGCGCATCGATGCTAATGTCTTTCCGGGTATTCAGGGTGGGCCGCTCATGCATGTGATCGCCGCTAAGGCGGTAGCGCTGAAAGAGGCCCTAGCCGATGATTTCAAAATATATCAGAAACAGATCGTTAAGAATGCCAAGGCCATGAGCGAAGCCTTGACGGAGAAGGGGTTTCGGATCGTTTCCGGTGGGACGGATAATCATCTGTTTATGGTCGATCTGCGCTCTAAAAAGATCACGGGAAAAGACGCCTCCGCTGTTCTGGATGAGGTCCATATTACCGTGAACAAGAATCTGATCCCTTTCGACCCAGAAAGCCCCATGGTGACAAGCGGGATCCGTATCGGGACGCCGGCGTTGACGACTCGCGGCATGAAGGAGGCGGAGATGGCGCGTGTGGCGGATTGTATTGACCGGGCGATCGTCCACCGGGATGATCCCAAAGTATTAGAGGGTGTGCGCAAGGACGTATTGGCCTTAACGAAAGAATTCCCGATCTATACTGATCTGGAAATGAACTAACAAAGGCTGAGCATGAAATGCCCATTTTGTGATTACAAGGAAACAAAGGTCATTGATTCCCGTATTTGCGGAGATGGCGGCTCGATTCGTCGCCGACGGGAATGTTTAAAGTGCATGAAGCGCTTTACGACCTATGAATATGTGGAAAGCGTTCCTTTAATGGTTGTCAAGAAAGATGGGCGCCGCCAGGCGTTTGACCGGACGAAGATCATCAACGGGCTGGTCAAGGCCTGCGAGAAAAGGCCGGTCTCGATCGCGAAGATTGAAGAGGTGACGACCGACATTGAGCGCATTATCCAGAAAAAATTTGACCGTGAGGTCGATTCCAGCGTGATCGGTGAAGAGATCATGAAAAAACTGGCCCAGTTGGATGAAGTGGCTTATGTGAGGTTTGCCAGTGTTTACCGCCAGTTCCGCGACGTGAACCAGTTCATGAGCGAGCTGCAGCATATTCTGGAGCGGGAGAAGCTGGAAAAAAGGAAGTGAAGCATGGTTCGCGTAGAGCTGAGCCGGATTGTGATCGATGAAAGGCGGCAGGATCAGATCATCGTTCTTAAGGAGGTCTCAGGCCCGAGGAAGTTTCCGATCATGATCGGGATCCTGGAGGCTTCGAGCATTAAGATGAAGGTGACCGATGTTCAAATGCCGCGTCCGTTGACCCATGATCTTCTGTTGTCGACGATCGAGGGTCTGGGGGCCCAGGTTCAACACGTGCTGATCGACGACCTGGTGGAGGGCACTTTTTACGCGAAGATCATCCTTAAGACCCAGGACGATAAAGAGCATTCGATCGATGCTCGACCCTCAGACAGTATCGCGCTGGCCGTAAGGGCCGGCGCGCCTATCTTCGTTGCGGATGAAGTCATCGAACGAGCTTCTGTTTCAAGTGTAGACTAATCCTATGATCTTCATGAGTGAACGCCCATATTTATGTGATGTGCGCAAGTTCGCCAAACGCCGTAAGGTCCGGGTATATTTGGTGGGCGGATTCGTGCGCGATCTTTTTTTGAAGCGCGAATGCATGGACTTTGATTTCGCGGTCGAAAAGAACGCCATAGCCTTTGCCAAGGCTTTTGCCAAATCCATTCGCGGAGCGTTCATCCTTTTGGATGCTGAACACGGCTGCGCCCGTGTGGCAAAAAAAGAAAAAGGCAGGGTCCTGACGTATGATTTTGCTGACTTCCGTGGCAAGACGCTCAAGGATGACCTTAAGCGCCGTGATTTTACCATAAACACATTGAGCATAGATATTTCGTCTTTAGAGGATGGTGATTGTCTTGAAAAAGGGATGGCGGATGCCGTCCGAGCAAAGCGTGACCTTAAAGATGGCCTGCTTCGCATGGCGTCCAAACAGGCTTTTGTTGAGGATCCACTGAGGATTCTGAGGGCCTTTTCTCTGCAGGCCCAGTTGGGGTTCCGAATAGAAAAAGAAACGCTGAAGCAGATCAAAACAGATCGGGACCGTATTGCCGGAGTATCGGCTGAGCGCCTTCGTGATGAGCTGTTTAAAATCCTGGAGTCGGACCGTGCAGGGACCATCCTTAGGGCCATGGACCGCCTCGGGATCCTGGACCGGGTGATCCCTCAAGTTCGGCTCATGTTCGGCGTTGAGCAGGGGACATATCATCATTTGGATGTTTGGCCGCACGCCCTTGAAACCGTTAAGCAATGCGACCAGGTGATCCGCATGTTCCGGAGCGATGAACGGATTTCAGGATATTTAAAAGAGAAGATAGCCGCCAATCACAGTCGGGCGGCCCTTTTAAGGTTTTCCTGTTTACTGCATGATATCGGAAAGCCTGATACCCGACGAAAAGAAGGGGACCGGATCTGTTTTCACGGGCATGAGCATGTGGGGAGGCAGATCTCGGACCAGGTGGCAAAAGACCTTAAGCTTTCCACGCGTGAACGGCTGGCGGTCGGGACCATGGTTCGTTGGCACCTTCGCCCGGGATACCTTTCTAATTTCAAGCGGCCCAGCGAGAGAGCGTTCTTCCGTTATTTCCGCGACACGGCTGATGAAGCGGTCGGCATCGCGCTTCTGTCTTTGGCCGATCAGCAATCGACTTGCGGGCCGATGACCACGGAAGATGACCAGAGGCATCACAAGGACATTTGTTTGGAGATCATCGATCGTTTCTTTTTGGAAAAAGATAAAAAGCCATTTGTTCCATTGATTAATGGACATGACCTGATAAACAGTTTAAAATTAAAACCATCGCCTCTTTTTAGTGAGATCCTTTCGAAGGTCGAAGAGGAACAGGGGCTGGGCAGGCTGACCACGCCCGAGGGCGCTTTGGCCTACGCCGCAAAGCTGGCAGCCCAATTGGGAAAGAAGAAACCTTCATAAATGTTATTTATTCAGGATACAGAGATCAAGATCATCAACGGCGACGGGGAAGAGCTTACGGCTGACGCAGTGGCCCTGGAATCTGTTGATGGCCTTGGGGACCAGGACGATCAAAAAGTTGTGTTGAGCCGGCAAGGCAATGGGCATCAGTATACGATCATGGCCAGCCTTGCTTTGCAGGGGACGCTGGCAGACGCCGAACGCGTGCGAAAGGGCTACAAGGATGTCCTTTATAAAGCGGCGGAGGTCGGAGCCAGAAGCCTGATCCTGATTCCTTTTGGATATGAGCGAGGGGTGATCCCGGCGATCGCCTCGGCGAAGGTTCTGGCCCAGGAACTGTTGCGGTTCATCCGTTTCGGGAAGCATCGATTCGAGAAGGTCTATGTTTGCGTGACCGATACAGAACATTTCGAGATCTTTAAACAAAATTTGGGCGGTTATATCATTCATGTCCAGGATACGCTGGGGCTGGGGCCGTATGTGACGGTCGATGCGATCATTGAACTTGCTCAGGGGATCGTCATTATTGAGCGGTCCAATCCGCCTTATGGTTGGGCCTTGCCGGGAGGGTTCGTTGATTATGGCGAGAGCTTGGAACAGGCCGTAGTGAGGGAGGTCCAGGAAGAGACTGGACTTCGATTTGTTGATTTTCGTCAAATGAAAGTTTATTCTGATCCAGGCCGGGACCCGCGATTTCACACGGTCTCCACGGTTTTTGCCGGCCGGGGAGAGGGGCAGCCGAAGGCTGCGGATGACGCAAAAAATTTGAAGATCATCGGACGGGATGAGGTGCTAAAATTAGAGTACGCTTTTGACCATAAAAAAGTCATTGAAGATTATTTGCTGAATTTTCAAGCATGAGGGCCTGACATGGAATGTCTTAAGGAAAAAAACATGGCATATTGCAACTGTTCTTACAGCGGATGCGCTAAACATGGCATCTGCTGTCAATGCCTGCATTATCACCGGGCCAAAGGGGCTTTGCCGGCGTGTTATTTTCCTGAAGATATTGAGCGGGGATATGACCGCTCTATTGAGAATTTTATCCGCGTGTGGCAACAGCGGCACCATTTGTAAATTTAGGAAAGGAGAAGGATATGATTTTAAGAGTATTGTTTTGTTTTTGCGTTTTGGGCGCGTCTTTGACCGGTGTGGCAGGCGCACAGCCAAAGGGGGACACGGAACTTTATGAACAGCAGCTCAGCCAGTATTCCAATTTTCACAAAGAATACGCTGAACAGCAGCAGAAAGAGTATGTGGAGCGCCATACCGTCGTGCAGAAACTAAGACAGGAATTGAACGATCTGCTCGCGGAATATGAAGCTATTGAAGGAGAGAATGAGGACGCCAAGAAGAGCATTCAGGAACTTAAACAATTGAACAAAAAACTCCGCGACAATCAGGCTGAATTACAGGCCCAGTATGAAAGCTTGGACCTTTTATATCAAGAGCAGCAGAAAGAGAACGAGCGTTTGAAGAACGAGATGAAAAAAAGCCGGTCAAAGTTCCAACAAAAGGTCCTGGATTCTTATAAGGAAGAGAACGCGATGCTCACTGAACAATTGACGGCGCTTCAGCTTCGGGAGAAGGAACTGGAGAGCAAGATCGTTGAACTGGAAAGCGCGCTGGCCAATGAGCCGCTTCAGCAAACGGGGGATGAAGAAAGCGCAGATTCGATTGCGGAATAACGAGAGAGAAGTAAGGCTCCCTTAAATGAAATATTTCATGGCGGGTTTTGTGATGGCCTGGCCGTTCCGCACTTTGTTTTAGACCCAAGAACACGTCTGTCTATCATGACAGCCCTTTTTTAAAATAAGGATTTTCCTGCAGCTGATCAGTTCCGGTTGAATCAGACCAATCAAAGATATCTATTTTTTCGAGAAATGGGGGAGGGGCCTTTTCTCAGGACCCTCGACCCTGTGGATCGGGCTTGAATAGGCGGCCCGCTTGTTTTGAAAAGGGGTTGGGCTGTGGTAGGATGAAGCATATTTTAAAGAAAGGCGCGCATATGAACATTTCATTGATCGGCATGGCGGGCGTTGGAAAAAGCACGGTCGGAAAAGCGCTGGCCCGAAAACTCGGCGTGCGTTTTTATGATACGGACAAGATCATCGAAGAGAAGGTCGGCCTTAGGCTGCAGTCGATCATCAATGATATTGGTGAACAGGATTTTCTTTTGATCGAGGAGGACGCGGTCCTTAATCTTGACCTGAGCGAGCCTTCGGTCGTTGCTCCGGGAGGGAGCGTTGTGTATTGCGAGAAGGCCATGGAATTCCTGCAGGAAGCGGGCGTTGTGGTCCAATTGAAGGCTGGGATCGAGGATATCAAGGGGTGGATCACGAATATCCAGAACCGCGGGATCGTTCGTTTGAAAGGCAAGACGATCGAGGAATTATACGCGGAGCGTTCAAAATTGTATGAGCAGTATGCTGATCTGACGGTCGAAATAGGGAAACATCGAACGGTGGATGAAGTTGTTGAAGAGATCATCGGGAAGGTTTATTGATTTGAACGAACGGCTTCAAAGGATAATCATTGGAACGGCGATCCTGGCCTTGACATTGGCCGTCGGATCGGGCGCGGAAGAGGTTCTTTTAAAGAACGGGGACCGGATCACGGGGACCATTGTTTCGGACAACGCGTCCGTTTTAAAGATCCAGAGTGACGCGTTGGGAATGCTTTCCATCGACCGCGCCTTTGTTCAATCCCCGGCGTATATTCAGAGAAAAGTCAGCGATGAAGATCGTCAGGAGGCGGCTGAGGAAAACAATAAGCGCCGAGCGGCGGAATGGTTGCGGAAACTGTCTTTGGGTTATCAGCATTCCGGGGGGAACACAAGGAGGACCAGCGGGCGGTTAGGGGTTCAGTTGAACAGAAAGACGGAAATGGACGAATGGACCGCCCGAACAAGCCTGTATTATTCTTCTTCAGAGAACAAGATGGACGCGCAGAAAAGTTACGGGTTTTTGAGGTACGCCCATTTCTTTTCAGAGAAAAGGATATGGTATCATTTTTATAAGTTAGAGATCGATCATGACCGGTTCGCCAACATTGATTACCGCTTGCTTCCTTTGACCGGACTGGGATATTGGTTTTCGGATGCCAGCAACAACAAGCTGATCGGCGAGCTTGCCGCTGGTTACGAGCTCACTTCTTACCGTGACGGATCTCCCAGTTCCGATCAGGCCGTTTTGACGCCGCATATTATTTATCAGAAACAGTTGTTCAAAGGCTTTCGATTCGAAGCGGATAGCGTCATGTATTTTCCATTTGAGAGCTTTGAGCAGTACCGTCTGAGGTCAGAACATTCGTTCGTGCACGCTTTGACCGAAAAGATCTCCTGGCGGATCAGCCTGATCGATGAATTCAACGCTGCCGCTGAAGGGGATGCTAAAAAGAACGATTATCGCGTTGTTTACACGCTGGAATATGGATTTTGAAGCTTATTAAACAACGAAGAAAATATTGCCCCTTGAGAAGGTGTTTGTTATACTTAATATGATTTCCAGTCCATACCAAAGAGGTGGATGTGGTCAAATTCTATAAACGGAATTTTTTCACACACATCAATCAATACCAGAAAACGCTTCTTTATTCTGTCCTTGTCCCCTGTTTTGTGGGATGCGTTATTATTCTGTTATGTTTAGATTATCTTTATTATGATTATACCGCCTTTTTAAATCGTTATGAATACAGGCATTATAAATCAGTGATCTTGTTTTTGTTGCCTGTGCTCTCTCTGATCTTGTTCGGGGTTTCTCTTGCCATGTTCTACGCATCCAATAAAATAGTTGGTCCATATGATCGGATCGTCCGTGAAATGGATGAAATGCTTGAAAAAGGAGAGCGGAAGGCCTTGGGTGTCCGCAAAGGGGACACGATGTTTGAAGAGCTTCTTAAGAGGGTCAATAAGTTGATCGGCCGTTGACCATTCCTCATCAATACACTGTATTATAAAAAAGGCCCCCTTTTATAATTCTCAAACCAGCGGTTTGCGGATATACTTTGGGCAAAAGATCCCGCGAGGAAAACGTATGAGTGAATCTTACGAAATCTTGAGAAAAGCGGTCGAACGGGTCGGGGCCAAGAAGGTGGCCTCGAGCCTTGGACTGTCGGTTTCCCTGGTTTATAAATGGTGCCAAAAGCCACCGGATGATGAGGATTTTTTAGCCAGCGGATCGGCCAATCCACTGGACCGGATCAAGGCGATCTATGATCTGACGGGGGAAGAAGAAATCATTGACTGGATGTGCGGGTGCGCGGGGGGGTATTTGGTCAAGGATCCGCCGTATAAAGACATCGGGGATGCCCAGATGTTCTTTCAGATCCAGGGCCTCATTAAAGAATTTTCCGAAGCGTTGGACGCGATCTCCCAGTCCTATGAGAACGGCCATCGGATCACGATTGAAGAAGCCAAACGGATCCGTAAAGAATGGAACGATCTGAAGCGCACTGGGGAAGGTTTTGTCCGGGCCTGTGAATCCGGACAATATGATAAATCTTCGTAATGAAAGAAGGAGGAAGACGTGGAGAACTTATTACATCCTGCATTGATCTGGTTCTTTGTGGGGATCGGGCTTTTCCTTTTAGAAATGGTCACGCCCGCGTTCGTTATTTTGTTTTTCGGTATCGGAGCGTGGGTGGTCAGTATTCTGCTTTTGTTCGTTAAGTTGACCATCAACTATCAGCTGGCCGTCTTCATTGTGTCATCCATTTTATCGTTGGTGGTCTTGCGAAAGATCTTTAAGAAGATCTTTTTTGGATATACCGGTCATGAGCAGAACCCGGAGCAGAATTTTGATGAATTTTCAGGGGAAAAGGCCGTTGTCAAAGAGCCGATCTCTGCCCACCATGAAGGGCGGGTCGAACTGAATGGAACGCTCTGGACCGCGGAGGCGGAAGAGGATATCGCAGCCGGCGAGACAGTGCGGATCATTAAGAAGGAAAATTTGACACTGAAAGTGAAAAAAATTTAACATCGGTCCACGGATGTTGACAGAAAGAAGGAGGGCGGTATGAGTTTCGGAACAGTGATGTTGCTGGGATTGATCGGACTTGGGTTTTGGGTGTTTATTAATGTGTGCGTGGTGGTCCCGCAGAAGAGCGCTTATATCGTTCAGCGTTTCGGGAAGTATCACAAGGTTTTGGACGCCGGCCTTCATTTTTTGATCCCGTTCGCCGACAGTATCGCGTATCGGCACACACTGAAGGAGCAGGCATTGGACGTTGCGCCGCAGACCTGTATTACCAGGGACAACATTACGGTCACGGTAGACGGGATCCTTTACCTTCAGGTCATGGATGCTGGACGGGCCTCTTACGGGATCAATGATTATCAGTTCGCTTCTACCCAGATCGCCCAGACCACGATGCGCAGCATCATTGGTAAAATGGACCTGGATAAGACCTTTGAAGAAAGAGAAGCCATCAATTCAGCGATCGTTCAGGCTGTTGATAAGGCCTCTGACCCTTGGGGCGTCAAGGTGACCCGCTATGAGGTCAAGAACATTGTTCCACCGCAAAGCATCAAGGACGCGATGGAAAAACAGATGCGCGCGGAACGCGAAAAGCGCGCCATGATCGCTGAATCCGAAGGTGAAAAACAGGCCAAGATCAATCGAGCTGAAGGGCAAAAGCAGGAAACGATCGCTTATTCTGAGGCTGAGAAACAAAAACGCATCAATGAAGCGGAGGGAAGCGCCTTTGAGATCGAGAACGTTGCAAAAGCAACGGCTGAAGGGATCCGTGAAATTGCCAACGCGATCAATCAGCCGGGAGGGCGGGAAGCTGTTAATCTTCGCATTGCCGAGGAATATTTGCAGCAGTTCGGCAAACTTGCCAGTAAGAATAACACGATGATCATTCCTTCGAACCTTTCGGATATAGCCGGAGTTGTGGCCACGGCAAAAAAAGTGCTGGATGAGGCTTCCGGAAAAATGAAGGGCGAGAACATATCGTAGGCCAGGACGATAAAGTAAGAAAAAAGGGCAAAATACAGTTTCGTATTTTGCCCTTTTTTATTTGTGCTAAAGGGTTGCCAACCTTCGAGAACACGATATAATTGAGGCAAAGAGCCGAAGGTTTCTATGAATGAATCCAATTCCTATGCGTCCGATCCGGACGTCCTTTTGATGCTTGAATTCCAAAGAGGCGACAGAGCGTCTTTCGAGAATTTGATGCGCAAGTATTACAAGCGTATCTTTAATTTTGCTCTGCGCATGCTCAGAAGCCGTGAGGCCGCGGAGGATATCGCTCAGGAGACGTTTATCCGGGTCTATCAGGCGGCCCGCGCTTATCAGCCCAAGGCCAGTTTCCGCACATGGCTTTATACGATCTCAAAGAACTTGATATTAAATGAGTTAAATAAAAACAAGAGATTTTCTTTTTCAGTCAACGAAGAGCAGGATGGCGAAGAAGGACCGGTGCCGCGTCAGTTTGAAGACACTCAAACGCCCAGCCCTTTTGAAGCCCTTTCTTCAGCAGAGCGCGCCCAAAAGGTGCGTGCGGTTATTGAAAGTTTGCCTCCGCCGCAACGCATGGCGGTCGTGCTGTATCGCTTTGAGCGTTTATCGTATGAAGAGGTCTCTGAAGCCATGGGGACATCGGTTTCGGCCGTCAAATCCTTGCTCAGCCGAGCCAGAAAGAACCTGCGGGTCAGGCTGACGAGGATCAGGAAAGAGATTTAACGGAACTTTTTAAAGGGTTTTATGTTATAACTGGTAGAGGCGGTGATTATGGATTGTAAAAACATACAAGATCAAATGCCGGTTTTTTTGACCGGGGGATTGAGTGAACAGGATAGCGCCTTGATCCAGGAACACTTGATGCGTTGTGAGGCTTGCCAAAAGGAATTGGAAGTCTATAAATTGTCCTGGAACAGTCTTAAAGACTGGGAGGATGAGGAGCCGGACCCAGCATATATCGCCCGTTTTTGGAATCGTTTGGCGCAGAAAAAGACCTGGCATGAACAGCTGATAGGCCCGCTTGTAACAGCATGGGCTGATAAGCGTCTTGTTCCGGTATTTGTAAGTCTTTTTTTGATCGTGTTCGTAGGGTCAGCCACGATGCGTTATGCCTGGCAGGTCCATCAAGAAGAAGCGCTGGTGACGGCCTTGAGCGCTGAAGAGATCGATTTCATCCAGAACATTGAATTGGTCGAACAGCTTGAGGTCCTGGAAGACATGGACATGTTCGAAGACATGGATGTGCTTAAAGAATTTGCTGTGCCTGAAGCAAAGACTTAGAGGGGAATTGAGATGCGTAAGACAGGGCATGTGATTTTTTTTATTTTATATTGGCTGGCGCTAGCCACATCGTATTCTTTGGCTGCTGAAGAGATTAAAGGGCCGGAGGAGGTTGTACAGTATGATTTTGACATTGATTCCAAGCCGGGAGTTGTCGCCGGAATGGGCGGGGAGTATCATAATTTAAGCGACCAGCAGAAAAAGGAATTATTGATCAAGTATAGGCATTTCCGCAGTCTTTCTAAGGAAGAGCAGGAAAAACTGAAAAATAATTGGAGAAAATTCGGTGGTCTTTCTCAGGAGCAGAGAGCTCAATTGAAGATGAAGATGAAAGAATGGGAAAGCCTTTCTCCGGAAGAACGCCAGAAGATCAAGGAACGTCATCGCCGTTTTAAGAGCATGACGGATGAAGAACGCCGTCAGTTGCGTGAGCGCCGCCGCATGTGGAAAAAGCTTTCGCCGGAAGAGCGCCAGCGCTGGCGTCGGAAGGTCCGCCAGGAATATCTTTTAAATCAGCAACAGTAGAATTTTTAAGGTCCATGCCCCATCCTTTTTCAAAACAGACGGTTGTTTGCATCGTCGGTCCGACAGCGGTCGGAAAGACCGCGGTCAGTGTTGAATTGGCTAAATCCTGCCGGGGCGAGATCGTTTCTTGCGATTCCATGCAAGTTTATCAGGAGGTCTCCATTGCCAGTAACAAACCGTCTCCCGAAGAATTGACCGTTTCGCATCATCTTTTGGACTGTGTTTCTTTGGCGGACGAATTTGATGCTGTTCAGTACCAAAGAGCGGCGGCCGCTGTGGTCGAAAATATTTTTTTCCGCGGCAACCTTCCGGTTGTTACGGGGGGTTCCGGATTGTATTTGAAGGCGCTGATCGACGGGATATTTGAAGGAGTGGAAACGGATAGGGTTATCCGCGAGGGGCTGTTATCAGAAGCGGAGGAGTCGGGGGTGGACGCGCTGTATCAACGCCTGCAAAATGTCGATCCGGAAGCCGCCTCGAGGATCCATCCGCATGATCTTCGCCGGATCATCCGCGCTTTGGAGGTCTATCAGGCCAGCGGCAGGCCGATCTCTGATTGGCAAAAGAGCGCTCAGGGAATCGGAAAGAAATATCATGTTCTTATGTTTGGGCTGACGATGGACAGGGAGCGCTTGTATGAACGCATTGATCAACGCGTGGAAAAAATGATAGAGCAGGGGCTTTTGGATGAGGTCCGGCGACTGAAAGGTTTAAGGCTTAGCAAGACCGCTCAGGCGATCATCGGGGTTCGGGAAATGTTGGCGTATCTCAATGGAGAATGCTCTTTAAAAGATGCAAAAGAGGCGATGAAACAGAATACCCGCCGGCTTGCCAAACGTCAGATGACGTGGTTCAGGGCCGAAAAAAGGTTGAAATGGATTGATCTGGAAAAACACGATACAATACAGGATGTGGTTGAGTCCATTCTTCAACAGATTGACGAAAGCAGGCCGTATGTTCCATGATATTCGTGCGATGAATGAAAAAGAACGAGTGCTGGTCGTTGTGGTCACGCAGAAATTTCCTAATGTCTGGACTCCGCAGGATATTGCCCAGGAAATGCGGGAACTTGTCCTGACTTGCGGCGGAGATGTTAAAGACACGATCTTTTGTTCAGTGGAGAAATTTTCGCCTTCCCATTTGATCGGGCAGGGCAAGGTGAACGAGATCTTTGTGCGCTGCGCTGCCGGCGACATCGACACGGTCATTATGAGCTATGATCTGAAGGGTGTTCAGCAGCGCAATCTTGAACAGGATTTGAAGGTCAAGGTGATCGACCGCACGCAGCTGATCCTTGATATTTTTGCCAGGCACGCATCCAGCCTGGAAGGAAAGATGCAGGTTGAACTTGCTCAGTTGGAGTATGCCCTGCCGCGTCTGACCGGTCATGGTGAGGAAATGTCGCGTTTAGGCGGCGGCATCGGGACCCTGGGGCCTGGCGAAACACAGTTGGAAACGGATCGGCGAAAGATCGGGGCGCGGATCATAACATTGAAAGAGAAATTGGCCGAGATCGTTTCCAATCGAGCCGTGAAAAGGAAAAAAAGGGAAGACAGTTCCGTTCCTTTGATCTCCCTGGTCGGCTATACGAATGCGGGAAAATCAACCTTGCTTAATGCCCTGACCGGGGCTCATCAGGTGACGCATGACGGGCTGTTCACGACGCTGGATTCTTTGGCCAGGCAATACACTTTGCCGAACCATCAGAAAGTGGTCCTTTCTGACACGGTCGGATTCATCCATCAGCTTCCGCACAGTTTGATCGAGGCTTTTAAGGCAACGCTGGAAGAGGTGGCGGAGGCTGATCTTCTTCTGCATGTTCTGGATATCAGTAATCCGAAATCCCGCAATCTTTATGACGCCGTAAACGAAGTCTTAAAAGAGATCGGGGCGCTTGAAAAACCAACGATCACGGTCTTGAACAAGATCGACGCTGTTGAAGACCGCGGCTGGTTTGAAGGGATCTATGGTAATATCCATAATCCGATCGTGATCTCCGCGAAGACCGGAGAAAATCTGGATGTCCTGGCGCACAAGATCCTGGAGGACCTTTCTTACATGGTCGCTGAGGTTGACGTTGTTCTTCCGATCACCCGCATGGACCTGGTCAGCCTGGCCCACCGGGAAGGGGAGGTCTTTTCGATAAAATATTATAACAATGAGATCCATTTGCGGGCTTCACTTCCTAAACGACGAGAAGGGCTGTTCAAGAAAGCGGCATGCCGAAAACCATAACGCGCGGTCTTATGAATCCGAAAAAATATCTGAAAGTCTTTGCCGTTGTCCTGTTGTGTGGGCTGGGGTTCGCGCTGTATTCCAACACGCTCCAATCCCCGTTTCAGTTCGATGACGTTTTTTATCTTACAGATAATTATACGGTCAAAAGTATGGTCAAGGTTCAGGATCTGTGGCGCGATCCCGATATCGCCAAGCGCTGGGTGGGGTTTCTGACGCTGGCCTGGAATTACGCACTGGGCGGCGAAAACGTTCTTGGATATCATCTGTTCAACATTTGCGTGCATATCTTCAATGCGTTGCTGGTGTATTGGTTCGCGTCCTTGCTCTTCTCCCATTCCCGCTCTCGGGAAAAGCAGGCCGGGAGATGGCATCAAAATAAAGGAATTCTGGCATTTCTTGCGGCGGCAGTTTTTTTGGCTCATCCGATCCAGACCCAGGCGGTCACCTATATCTGTCAGCGCGTCACGTCACTGGCCGCCATGTTCTATCTATTGGCAATCTGTTGTTATTGGAAAGCGCGCTTTGAAGAGCGGCGGTGCGGCGGTGCGCGGCGAACGCTTTATTTGCTGGCGGTCGCGGCCTGCGTTGTTCTGGGCTTTTTCACCAAAGAGAACGCGGTCACGATCCCGGTGATGTTGTTTATACTGGAGATCTATTTCAATCCCGATCTCAAGAAGAGAAGTCTGCTGCGAGGCGCTCTTTGCCTCTTTTTTGTTTTGATATTGGCCTATGCGGTTTATCCTTTGAGTTTCAAAAGGATCTTCGCGGCCGAACTCGCGCAGGGGATCACATGGGATAAGTATCTGATCACGCAGTTTCGGGTCATTCTTAAGTATCTGCAGCTGATGGTTTTTCCGATCGGGCAGAACCTTGATTATGATTATCCGTTATCGCACAGTTTGTTTGAGGTCCGGACGCTGTTGAGCTTTTTCGCGGTGGCGGGGTTGTTCACGGGGGCCGTTTATTTATTCAATAAAAATCGCCTGTTGTCGTTCGGGATCATATGGTTCTTTGTCACGATCTCCGTTGAGTCCAGCATTTTTCCTTTGGGGGACCTGATCTTTGAGCATAGGCTTTATTTACCTTCTGTCGGGATCATTGTTTTCTTTTTGACGGTCTTTGCTAATTTGTGCGCGGGAAAAAGACGGACCTTGATCGCAGGTTCGTTAGTCGTTGTTGGCCTTTTATCGTACCTGGCATATCAGCGCAATCTTGTTTGGCGCAGTGAACGTTCGCTTTGGGAAGATGTTGTTAGGAAGTCTCCCATAAAATGCCGGCCCCATATCAATCTGGGGAAGGCCTATTATCAGGAGAAGCGTTATGATAAAGCACTGGAAGTGCTTAACCGCGCCGTTGAGCTTGAGCCGCGGAATTTTTTAGCGTATTTGAACCGCGGCAACGTTTACAAGGCGCTTAAAAAATATCAGAAGGCGTACGAAGATTATGAAATGGTCCGTCATTTAGAACCCGCTTACGCGCCGGCGTATTATAATTTTGGCAATTTGATGTTCGAGCAGCGCCGTTATGTGGAGGCGGAGATGCTTTATAATTCCGCAATCGGTTGGCTGCCCCAGTATGCTGCGGCTTATTTCGGGAAGGCTAATGCGCTTAAGGCGCAGAAAAAATATGATGAGGCGCTTAAGTTCTATGAGAGGGCGTTGCATTTTAAAGGCCCTGAGGCTGAGATTTATAATAACATTGCCAATACATATAAAGAAACGCGCCGTTTTGACGAGGCGGTCCAATATTACTCCAAGGCCATCCGGCTTAAGCCTGACCTTCATGAGGCCTACAATAATCGGGGCAGCATTTATCATTTGCAGGAGCGCTATGATCTGGCGCTTTCAGATTTTTTCAGCGCCCTTAAGATCGACCCCCGGTTCGCGGTCTCATATTATAATCGCGGCAACCTGTACGCGACATTGGCGAAATGGCCGGAGGCGATCGCGGATTATACAAAGGCGATCGAGCTGTCTAATCTGCCCGAGGCGCATTTAAACAGGGCCTTGATCTATAAATCCCAGGGGGAGTATCAAAAAGCCATTGTGGATTTTTCGCACGTCTTGAGGTTGGCGCCGCAGTATGCCCAGGTCTATTGGCAGAGAGGGCTGTGTTATGAAGCTCTTCAAGAGCATGCTTTGGCGCAGGAGGATTTTTTAAAGGCCAAGCATTTCGGATTTCCTGCCGATGAAGCGGTGGCGGAACACAAAACGACCGCAGAAGACCGGCCATAATAAGACGCATGCCCGCATGAAATTATTTTGGCAAGAGGGCTTTTATGTTTTGGATGAAGATCTGAGTGTCAAAATTCTTCGCGCGGTCCACACAGGCCCGCCGGTAGTGATCAGGATCATTTTTAAGAAGAGCGCTCATTTTCTGGATTTCTGAACGCAGGGCATCAACGGTGATCGATTCGATCAGAACACCCGTTTCGGGAGTTACGGTCTCGCGGTAGCCGCCTTCCTTGGCGGCGATCACAGGTTTGCCTGATGCCATGGCTTCCACAAGGGTCATGCCGAAATCTTCGTCCGCGGCGGTCGCGATAAAACCTTTGCAGCGGGCATAGAGCTCGATCAACTCCTCTGAGCGGACCCAGCTTTTTACTTCCACATTAGACGGTCTTTGTTTTTGTATCTGTTCTGCGTAGGCGCGGAAATGGCGGGATTGTTCATAGCTTCCGACGATGATCAGTTTTTCTTCAGGCATCCCGCGGAAGGCTTCGATCTGAAGGTCGACCCGCTTGTGGCCGATCAGCCGGTTGACCGAGAGCCAGTAATTCGAATGTTCACGGCAATGATACCGGCTGGTCTCGACAGGAGGATGAACAATGGCTGCTTCGCGGTTAAGGTATTTCTTGACGCGCGCGGAAGTGTTGTTCGAATTGCAGGCCATCCGCTCAACATGATCGGTGTAGGAAATGTTGAGCTTGCGATTATAAGAGACCCACAGGTCGAACAGCGGGCGTTTCAATGGATGGACGATGTTGGTGCGCGTGTAATCGTAGAGGTCCCAAATCTCCCGGATCGGAGAGTGGACATACCAAAGGTTCGGTTTGTGGATGACCGCCGCGGACATCGCCCAATCTCCAGCAATGATGAAAAAATCGTACGGCTTCTTGAGCTTTAGCCTGCGAAAACGCCAAAGGGCCATCTGCTGACGGAAAGGGGCGTTCAGAGGGACTTTTCCGATCGAACGGACCTTTGCTGGATCGAAGCCCATCCGCCGGATCTTGTCTTCGTCGACATTGGTCGTGTAAATGTCCGCGTTGAGCTCTCTGGAGAGGGTCAGCGTGACGGCTTCCGCGCCGCCGATATTGTCCATGAAGTTGTGAAAGATGGCGATGTTCATTGTCGATACAATAGCGGTTGTTATTTTTCTTTTATTCCCAGGATGCTGAGCATGAATGACGAAAAAATGGTCTGTATCCCCACTGTTATGAGCGTGAGGGCGAGAACGGCGTTTTTGATCTCATTCAAGGCCCCGAGGTTGGTATGGAGCCATCTCTGAAGGATCGCCCAGTAAATCCCGGCCCCTATCAGGCTTAAAATAATCCCGGCGAAGCCAGCCTTTTCGATCGTGATGTAGCGATAAAATTTTTCAAAAATCGGAGTGTCGTCAAAATGCGTGATGGCATATGTTTTTGAAAACATCGCGAAGATGACCAATTGATAACCGATAATGATGAACAGGGCAAAGACAAAAAGCGGATGTTCTTGAAAACGGATGCCGCTTATTTGGAACATTTCAACATAACACAGAAAAAATCCGATAGACCCGATCATTAGCAGGGTGGCGCCGGGCAGAAAGAAAAGAAATAGTGGGCTATAGAGAAGCATAAAACGCAAATGACGCCATCCGTCGCTGAGAGACTTCAGTTTGGAGCAGCCCAGGCGAGGGTTGTAATTGACGGGGATCTCGGCGGTCTTTAACTTCAATTTTTCGCATTTGATGACCATTTCAGAAGCGAATTCCATTCCGATCGTTCGCAGGTTCAGGCGTTCCAGGGCGGACCGTCTTATCGCGCGAAGTCCGCAGTGCGCATCGTGGATCTTGGAACGGAAAAATATCCTCAAAAGCCCTGAAAGGATGGGATTGCCGATGTGGCGGTGCGCCCAGGGCATTGCATGGCGGTGCATCTGCCCGTTAAAACGGTTTCCGATAACAAAATCGAAACCTTCTGTCAGCTTTTCGAGGAAAAGGGGAATCTGGTCGAAGTCATAGCTTCCGTCGCAGTCCGCCAAAAGGAGGAATGTCCCGTTAGCGGCTTTAAGCCCGGCGCGGCAGGCTGAACCGTATCCGCGTTCTTTTTCTTCAATGATCCTTACGGAAGGAAATTGTTTCGCCACGGATACGCTACGGTCGGTCGAACCATTATCAATGATCAGGATTTCGGCAGAAAGGTTGTGCTCCTGAAGAACGCTGAAAATATGCTCCAAAGAAAACTTCAGTCCGTTTTCTTCATTAAGGCAAGGCAAAATAATGCTGAGTTCTGGTTCGTAATTGGACATAGGCATGAAAGAGATATTTATTTTAGTTATATATGAATCTCTGATTTTATCAACAGAAATATTCAGGATCATGACCCAGGTGCTTGATATTTATATAAGAGAAGGGGGTTAGGCGTCAAATGTTTTGCCGTTATGACCATGTAAGGATTGAGAAAGAAGATCGTCTAATGGTTAGATTGTCTAATTATTTCTATTAGTTCATATTGACAAAAAAGTTATTTCATGGTATATTTTTGCTGAGCTAAGGAAATTGGTCATGGACAATCATCATTTTGAACAATTTGATATCCAGCTGGATCCTAATGAGCCGCTTTTTATTATTGGCGTTGTGAGCCGAATTGTGGATATTCCGATTTGGACGTTACGTAAGTTGGATGAAATGGGGGTCGTTTCTCCTCAGAGGTTAGGAAGAAGCGTGCGGTGTTATTCAAAAGAGCAGATCAAGGTTTTGAATTATGTTCATTATCTTATGGTTGAAAAAGGGGTTAATATTAGTGGAATTAAGGTCATTTTAACAATGGAAGAGAGATAAAAATTTTTATTTTAAAATTAGCACTCGCATCGATTGATTGCTAAAAAATGAACAATTAAATAACCTTATTTTACAAGGAGGTGTGATATGTCACTCGTAAAATGGAGAAAAAGAAACACAGACCCGTTTCGTGAGCTTTTCGAAATGGACCATCCGTTCTGGGGGATGTCGTTGTTCCCGCTATCGGAAATGGCTTCGTCCAGCCAGTTGGGAAATGGGTGGTGCCCGGCCATGGACATTTCGGCCGATGAGAATAATGTCTATGTAAAGGCCGATTTGCCGGGGGTCAAAAAAGAGGACATCAGCCTTGCGGTCGAAAATGGTGTTTTGACCATACGCGGAGAACGGAAGGCCAGGGAAGAAACGAACGATAAGAACATCCGCAGGATTGAATGCTCTTACGGTTCATTTGAGCGAAGAGTCGATCTGGGAACGGATGTTGATGAAAGCAAGGCCAAGGCCTCTTATACGGATGGTGTTTTGGAGGTTGTGCTGCCGAAGGCGCAGAGCGCTCCGGCAAGATCCATAGAGATCAAATAAGGCTGTTTCCGGCGGGCGGCTGTTTGTTTAAAACGGCCCCCGCCGCAACGCGAATAAAATAAGGATTTGGTATGACGTTTGAAAAATTTACAGTAAAAAGTCAGGAAAGCCTTCAGAAGG
The DNA here is from genome assembly GCA_022711395.1 of Candidatus Omnitrophota bacterium. GTDB lineage: Bacteria > Omnitrophota > Gorgyraeia > Zapsychrales > JANLHA01 > JAKLFA01. The sequence goes on from JAKLFA010000005.1 coordinate 164,687, forward strand.
CGTTCCAATTGGCGCAGGAGCATCGCCATCAGCAAGTCGACGCCGAACATCTGGCGGTCGCGCTGCTGGAAGACCGTGCGGGAGTTGCCGCGACGGTCATATCCCGGCTTGGTGCAGATCCTGCTGAAATGGAGAAGGCATGCCGCCAGGAGATCTTGCGCCGCGCCAGGGTCGATGGGCAGGAACCGTTTTTGTCCCAGAAACTCAGCCGGATCCTGAGGGACGCTGAGGGCCTAGCCGGTCGAATGCAGGATGAATACGTCACACAGGAGCATTTGTTGATCTGTTTGTTTAAGGATGAGAGCAATGTGGCGGCGCAATTTTTACGACGGCAAGGCATATCCGAAAAGGATATCCTTTCGATCATCAAGAATGTCCGGGGAGGGCAGAACGCCGTGGACCAGAATTCCGAGGAAAAATATCAGGCTCTTGAAAAGTATGCGCGGGACCTCACCTTGCTTGCCAGCCAGGGAAAGCTCGATCCGGTGATCGGGCGCGACGAGGAGATCCGCAGGATCATTCAGGTCCTTTCTCGGCGGACCAAGAATAACCCTGTCCTGATCGGCGATCCTGGTGTGGGAAAGACCGCGATCGTCGAAGGCCTCGCTCAGCGGATTTTTGAAGAGGATGTGCCTGAGGGATTGAAAAAGAAAAAGCTCATGGTCCTGGATATGGGGGCCTTGATCGCCGGGGCCAAATTCCGTGGGGAATTTGAGGACCGGCTGAAGGCGGTCCTCAAAGAAGTGGAATCCAAAGACGGGGAAATCATTCTTTTTATTGATGAACTGCACACGATCGTCGGTGCCGGAAAGGCGGAGGGCGCGATCGACGCCGGAAATCTTCTGAAGCCAGCCTTGGCCAGGGGGTTGCTGCGCTGTATAGGCGCCACCACGCTGGATGAATACCGTCAGTATATTGAAAAGGATGCTGCCTTGGAGCGCAGGTTCCAGCCGGTCCTTGTCAGTCAGCCTAGCGTGGAGGATACGATCGCGATCTTGCGCGGGCTTAAAGAACGTTATGAGCTTCATCACGGGGTTCGCATCCAGGATGCGGCCTTGATCGCCGCGGCCACGATGTCGGACCGGTATATCACAGAAAGGTTTTTGCCGGATAAGGCGATCGACTTGATAGACGAGGCGGCTTCACGCTTGCGGATCGAGATCGATTCTATGCCGCAGGAACTGGATTCGATCGAACGGCGTTTGCGCCAGATGGAGATCGAACGTCAGGCATTAAAGAAAGAAAAGGATGCCGCGTCCAAGGAGCGTTTGCAGAAACTGGAAGAGGATCTTGTTCAGTTGGAAGAATCCCGTCGGACTTTGCGCATCAGATGGCAGGGGGAAAAAGAAGCCATTGAACAGATCCAAAAGGTCAAGACGGAGATCGAGGAATATAAGCATAAGGCCTCTCAATTCGAAAAACAGGGCGATTTGGGTCGTGTGGCGGAGATCCGCTATGGAAAATTGATCGAGTTGGAAAAGAAACTGAAGGCCCAGAATGAACAGTTGTTGAAGATCCAGCGCGCCGGCTCGCTTCTTAAGGAAGAGGTCGATGAAGAAGATATCGCTCAGATCGTTTCGAAATGGACGAAGATCCCGCTCTCCAAGCTTATGGAAGGAGAAACGGAAAAGCTGATCCATATTGAGGAAAGCTTGCGTTCCAGAGTCGTCGGGCAGGATGAGGCGATCGAATTGGTCGCTTCCAGCATTCGCCGTTCAAGGACCGGATTAAGCGACCCGAAACGTCCGATCGGTTCATTTTTGTTCGTTGGACCGACGGGTGTTGGAAAAACGGAGCTGGCCAGGTCATTGGCGTGGTTTTTGTTCGATGATGCGGAAGCGATGATTAGGCTTGATATGACGGAATATATGGAAAAGCATTCTGTATCCCGTTTGATCGGGGCTCCTCCTGGATATGTCGGTTATGAAGAAGGCGGGCAGTTGACCGAAGCGGTCCGCCGCCGGCCATATTCCGTCGTGCTTTTGGATGAGATTGAAAAGGCCCATGCTGACGTTTTCAATATTCTTTTGCAGATCCTTGATGACGGCCGGCTCACGGACGGGCAAGGGCGTGTCGTGAATTTTAAGAATACGATCATCATCATGACATCGAATATCGGTTCTGAGGATATCGCGAATTTAGATGATCGACAATCGATCCACCGGCAGATCACGGAAGCGCTGAAAGGGCACTTCCGCCCGGAGTTCTTAAATCGTGTGGATGAGACCATTATTTTCAATCGTCTCCAAAAATCCGACTTGTTTCACATTGTGGGTATTCAGTTGGAGCAACTTCAGAAGCGCTTGGAAGACCGGCACATGGAATTGGATGTTTCAAAAGACGCCAAAGAATGGCTGGTCGAACATGGATTTGATCCTGCGTATGGGGCGCGTCCTTTAAAAAGAGTGATCCAGAAGAATGTTCAGGACAAGATCGCGCTGGCCATGCTTAAGGGGGCAGTGCTTGAGAATAGTCGTATTGAGGTCGTTCGTGCCGGTTCAGGGCTTGAGGTGGATACGGGCGGAACAAAAGGGAATCATCGTTCTTTGACAGGAGAGGATTTATAAAAATCTCTTTTAAAAAGAAAGAAACAGCGTTATACTTCTGACGCATTCCTTTAAAAGGGAGAGGGCATGAGTCCTGTGATTATCATGATCATTTTAGCCTGTGTGGGCGGGATCGCGTTGTTAAGCAGCGATTTTTTGACCAACAAAGACCAGAGAAAACGGCATTTGGAGGCGCTGGTCAAGCTTTTGGACGCTAAGATCTCACAGATCGAAAGCCGGCCCAACTGTTTTCGATTAGAATTTGAATATCGCCATCAGCAATTTGTTTATGAAGACATTGAAGATAAGGTCATGGATAAAGCGCAGTATCGTGGTTATTTGAAGCTTCCCACTCCGTTGGACCTGACCTTAAGTTTTACGGAACGCCTTCGAACACAAATACGAAGTTCCTCGCCGGCTTTTGGTGATCTTTCGCAGCAGGACGCCAGTTGGAAGCCCAGTGAGGTCATGCTTCCTGCCAGTCTCAGGGAATTTAGCGCTTTTTCCAATGTGCCGGAACTGGCAACGCAGCTTTTTTCTGATGAAGCGGTCCCGCGTATTTTTGCCAAATATAAAAACCGCGATACGCGCGGAAAGCCGTCTTTATCGATGGAAGTTGTCGATGGGATCATCATGTTGCGTTTTTATCCACCTGGAGAACTCAATCCAACGATCCTGGATTTACGGAACAATACTCCGCTGATCGAGAATTATCTTGAAGATATGTTGATCATCAGCGCCTGCATGACACGCCTCAAGGAAGATCAAAAGTAGATAACTTGTTTGATTTTAATACGTTATGATTCTAAATCAATCCAAAGGGTGAGGATTGACAAGAAAGTCTTTTTTGTTATAATAACGGCTTAGCAATCTCATTGTTTGAGTGCTAAAAGATATAAAGGCATCTTCAAGAGGAGAGCTTGGATATGACAACAAAGCAATCAGTTTATCAAGAGCGCAAAGAGCGGATCTTGGGCATTGTGGTCAATGAGTACATCCGCACGGTCACTCCGGTGAGTTCATCGTATATCGCGCAGCGTTATCTTTTGGATGTCAGCCCGGCAACGATACGCAATATTTTGGCGGAGCTTGAAGAGGAGGGCTATCTGACCCATCCGCACACGTCTGCCGGCCGTCTGCCTACGCAGGAGGGGTACCGGTTTTACGTGGACAATATCATGAATGAGATCTCACTTTTGGAAGAGCAAAAGCAGGTCATTAAGCGGGAATATGAAGAGGAAACCCGCAATCTGGAGCGGCTGCTTGAGAAAACGACCCAGGTGATCTCGGATTTGACGCATTATACAAGTATCATAACGGTTGACGGGAGCAATGATCGGGTGTTCTGCAGCGGGAGGCGTTTTGTCGTCGAGTATCCGGATTATCAGAATATTGAAAAGATCCGTAATATTCTTTCAGTGCTGGAACGAAAAGAACAGCTGATCCAGTTGATCAACTGTGAGCTTCAAAAGCGGGTCCAGGTCTTTATCGGTCACGAACTCGCCTGCAAGAACATGGATGACTGTGCGGTAGCGATCTCCAGTTACGCGTTGCACGACGGACAGACCGGGCGGATCGCTGTGTTGGGACCGGCGCGGATGGATTATGAGAAAGTGGTTTCTACTTTGGAATATCTTTCAAGATTGATGCATGAATTATGAGGACGCCGATGAGCAAGAAAGAACACGCTAAAGAACACGAAGCATGCCCTTGCGGTGAGGACGCTGCGCCGGTTGCGCCGGGCCAAGCGGAAGGCGAGGACATGATCAGCATTAAAAGTTCCGAGGTCCTCGCCCTTCAGGAGCAGGCAAAGGACTACAAGGATAAATATCTGAGAGTGCTGGCAGAATTCGAGAACGCTCGCCGGAGGCAGGAACGAGACAAGGCGGAATTTGTCAAATACGCCAATGAGGGGCTGATCGTTGAGTTCTTGAGCGTCCTGGATGATCTTGAGCGTTCTGTGACGACGGCCAGGGAAAAACATCAGGACTATGAGTCGTTCATTCACGGGGTCGAGATCGTGATGAAAAGGGTCTATGACCTTTTGAAAAAACAAGGCGTTGAACCGATCGAATCCCTGGGAAAGATGTTCGATCCGCACAGTCACGAGATCCTGATGCAGAGCCCCAGCCCGGAACACGAGCATGGAACAGTGATCCAGGAGTTGCAGAAGGGTTATCGTATCGGAGACAGGGTCCTTCGGACCTCCAAGGTCGCTGTCGCGATGAATGCGTCATCCGGCGCAGCGGAAGAGCGGTCCGAAGACGTTAAAGAAGAGCAAACCGAAAAATAAATATGATCTGGTAAAAGATACAGGTTATGAAGGAGGACGATCATGGCAAAAGCAATTGGTATCGATCTGGGAACATCAAATTCCGCCGCCGCGGTCATGGAAGGCGGACGGGCGGTCATTTTACCGTCGGCTGAGGGAGCTGGTGTCGCTTCAGGCAAGGCTTTCCCTTCATTTGTGGCGTTCACAAAGGACGGGCAGCGCTTGGTCGGCGAGCCGGCCCGCCGGCAGGCACCGATCAACTCTGAAGGAACGATCTACGCGGCCAAGCGGAAGATGGGGAAAGATTATAAATTCAAAGTCTTTGATAAAGAGTTTACCCCGCAACAGGTGAGCGCGTTTATCCTTCAAAAGATCAAAGCGGACGCTGAAAAATATTTGGGTGAGACTGTTGATGAAGCGGTCATAACGGTCCCCGCGTATTTTAATGATAATCAACGCCAGGCGACGCGTGATGCCGGAGAGATCGCAGGGTTAAAGGTCCTGCGCATCATCAATGAGCCCACGGCGGCGTGTCTGGCTTATGGTCTGGACAAGGCGGGCAAGGACCAGAAGATCATGGTCTTCGATCTTGGCGGCGGAACACTGGATGTCACGATTATGGAGATGGGATGGGATGATGAGCATAAAGCGGCGACGTTCGAGGTCCTTTCGACCAGCGGCGACAATGAGCTTGGCGGGACAGATATGGATAACGTGCTGATCGCCCATATTTGCGAAGAATTCAAAAAGACAAGCGGTATTGACCTTAAGAACGATAAAATGGCCTTTCAGCGCCTGCGCGAAGCGGCGGAAAAGGCCAAGGTCGAGCTCTCAAGCACGATCTCAACGGAGGTGAATTTGCCTTTTATCACCGCGGATGCCAGCGGTCCCAAACATTTGACCATGACCATTGAGCGGTCCAAATTGGAGTCTTTGATCAATCCGATCATTGAACGCTGCCGTCAGCCGATCATTCGTGCTTTGAAGGACGCTTCGGATAAGATCGGCGGCCAGGTCAAGGTCGACCGTGTCATCATGGTCGGGGGCCCTACGCGCATGCCGTGCGTTCAGGCCTTTGTGGAGCGGGAAGTCGGCCAGACCATCGAGCGTGGGATCGACCCGATGGAATGCGTGGCTTTGGGTGCCGCGATCCAGGCTGGGATCGTCAGAGGCGAAGCTAAAGAAGTGCTGCTTCTGGATGTCACGCCGTTGTCTTTGGGGATCGAGACCATGGGAGGGATTTTTACAAAGCTTATTGACCGCAACACGACGATACCGACCAAGAAGAGCCAGGTCTTTTCAACCGCTGAAGATAATCAGCCTGCAGTCACGATCCGCGTTCTTCAAGGTGAACGTCAGATGGCCAATGACAACACGGAGCTCGGCCGTTTTGACCTGGTGGGGATACCGCCGGCGCCGAGAGGGATCCCTCAGATTGAGGTCACGTTCGATATTGATACGGATGGGATCGTCCATGTTTCAGCCAAGGATAAGGGGACCGGTAAAGAGCAAAGCATCAAGATCACGGCCCCTCATAAACTTTCGGATGACGAGATCAATAAAATGGTCAAAGACGCCGAGCAGTATGCCGATCAGGACAAAAAGCGCAAAGAAGAGGCCGAACTTTTGAATCAGGCCAATACCGTTGTTTACGCGACGGAAAAATCTTTAAAGGATTATGGAGACAAGGTTTCCGCTTCCGATAAAGAGAATATTGAAAAAGAGCTTAAGGCCTTAAAAGAAGCCGTTGGAAAAAAAGACGCTTCTGCCATCAAAGCGGGGATGGAATCCCTTCAAAAGGCCAGTCATAAGCTGGCGGAAGAGGTTTATAAAGCGACGGCCGCGCAGCAGGCGGCTCAGGGCCAGGGCGCTAACCCCCAGCCTGAAAGCGGCGCAAGTGGCAACGCGGAGAAAAAATCCGACAAGGCGGACGGTAAAGATGACGTCATCGATGCGGATTTCAAATCTGAATAAGACACCAGGACACTAAGGCACTATCACACCAAGCGGTTTTTAGTGCCTTAGTGTCATAATGTTCCCAGTGCCTTTGAGAAAGCGAACATGAAAAAAGACTACTACGAAATTCTGGGTATTAACCGCGACGCCGGCGTTCAGGATATCAAGAAGAAATATCGGTCCCTGGCGTTGAAATATCACCCTGATCGTGTGCCTCAAGATCAGAAAAAGGAGGCCGAGGAAAAGTTTAAGGAGATTTCTGAGGCCTATGGTGTTCTCTCTGATCCTGAAAAGAGAAAGTTATACGATCAGTATGGTCATGCGGGTATTGACCGGAATTTTACCTCTGATGATATTTTTCGAGGTGCTGATTTCAGCGGGTTTGGGGATCTGGGAGATATTTTCAGCCAGTTCTTCGGCGGCGGCGGGGGTTTTGATATTTTTGGCGGCGGATTTGGTGGAAACGCCCGGCAGGCGGGTCCGCGCCGGGGGCGCGATATTCAGTATGAAATGGAAGTAACTTTAGAAGAAGCGTTTTCGGGTGTAACTAAAAAGATCACGGTCCCGCGCTATGAGCACTGCGTGGATTGTAACGGATCTGGGGCCAAGAGCAAAGACCATGTCAAGACCTGCTCCGCGTGCGGCGGTTCGGGACAGGTCGTGATGGCGAGCGGATTTTTCCGCATGGCGCAGACCTGTTCATCATGCGGAGGCCAGGGCCGTGTTGTGACAGAGCATTGCCCCAAATGCTCCGGCCGCGGTATGGTGAAGGTGACCCGTCATATTGAGGTCAATGTTCCTGCCGGGGTCGACAGTGATAGCCGTTTGCGTGTTAAGGGCGAAGGTGAAGTTGGCGCGGGAGGGGCCGGGGATCTTTATTTATACATTCTTGTAAAGAAACACCCGGTCTTTCACAGGGTGAACGCGGATATTGAAATGGACCTGGGGGTGAGTTATATCGTGGCGGCTTTGGGGGGAGAGGTTTCGGTGGCGACTTTAAGCGGCGAGGTCAAGATGAAGATCCCCGCCGGCACGCAAAGCGGAAAAGTTTTCCGGTTAAAAGGAAAAGGGATGTCGGTCTTACGCGGGAACGCTTTGGGCGATCAGTATGTGCGGGTCATGATCGAGGTGCCGAAGCGTTTGTCGGCAGCGGAACGCGAGCGCCTTGAGGAGCTTGCCAGGATCACGGAAACCCCTGTGGACCAGGAAAAAGAATCCCCGTTGGATAAGGTGAAAAAGATCTTTAAATAAGCGGAGGAAAAAGATGCCGACCTATCAATATGAATGCAGCGGATGCGGCCATGCTTTTGAGAAGATGCAGTCTATCACAGAGGCGAAATTAACGGTTTGCCCTTCTTGCAAGAAAAGCACGTTGCACCGTTTGATCGGGACCGGTTCGGGCCTGATCTTTAAAGGAAGCGGGTTTTATCAGACAGATTACAAAAACAAACCCTGTTCACCCAACACCTGCCCAGTTCAAAAAGATTCTGGCGGATGCTGCGCGGATTCTGGCAATTGCCAGCATTAAGTTATGCCTTCCCTGAGCCCGGAGAAAATTCCTTCTCCGGGCTTTCTTATATATTGGGAATAAACAAGTTATATGATGAAGGCTTTTTTTAAAGAATTTAATTTTATTAATAATAGTATTCTGTTATCATTTTTTGGACTTAGGGTTAAAGAAAATCAGCTTTTTAAAGGAAAAAAGGGCGTTTTGCCCGCAGGATGATCGTATGACAGAAATAAAACCATTTTCAGCCGTGTTCTATAACAAAGATAAAGTTCATGACTTGGATTCCGTGATGTGCCCGCCTTATGATGTCATTTCTCCGGAACAGCAGAAGGCATATTATAAATTATCGGATAAGAATTTTATTCGGGTCTTGCTGGCTCAGCAGAAGTCAACCGACACAGAAAACGATAACAGGTATACTCGTGCCAAGGCGACATATGACCAATGGCTCAAAGACGGCACGCTGGTCCAGGATGACCGGCCGTGTATTTATTTTTATCGGCAGGAATACAAGGTCTTGGGCACCCGCCACAGCCGATTGGGATTCATTTCGCTGATGAAGATCCAGGACGAAGAAGGAGCCAAGATCTATCCTCATGAAAAGACGCATGCTGCGGCGAAAGAAGACCGTTATAAACTTTGGAACGCGGTCAATTCCTGTTTAAGTCCGATTTTTGTTTGCTTTTCGGATCGAGAAAAAAAGGTGGAGAAGATCTTTGTTGGCGATGTTTCCAAGACAGCCCCTTTTATGGATATTCTGGATCAGGATGGCGTCCGGCACATTGTATGGCGCCTGGAAGACGACAAGTTGATCAAAAGCATCGTAGACGTCTTGCAGGACCAACCGGTTTTTATCGCGGATGGGCATCATCGTTATGAAGTCGCCCGCCAGATCAGGAACGCCCGCATGTCCCGTTCGGGAAAGAAGAATGGGGCCGAGCCGTATAATTATTTGATGACGTATTTTACTAACATGGATTCCCGCGACCTGCAGATCTTTCCGATGCACAGGATCGTGAAAAAGTTCCCGGATGATCTCGCTTTTTTGGAAGAATTCTTCAGGGTCGACCGTGTCAAAAAGCCTGAAGACCTGGTCGTTCTGGCGGCCAAAGCCGGCCACAACGAGCACGCGTTCGGTCTATACATGAAAAATAACATGTGTCTTTTGCGCTTAAAGAACAAACTCCTGATCGATAAAATGGTCAAAGAAGGCTCGCCGGAATATAAACGGCTGGATGCCGCTATTTTAAAAGCGTTCGTTTTTGATCAGATCGGCATCCCGTCAGAAGACATTACCTACACCAAGGACATGAATGACATTATTCGGATGGTGGACAGCGGAGAAGCCAAAGCGGGGTTTGTCATGAACCCGGTACGGATCCAGCAGTTGAAGAGCGTTGCTTTAAACGGCGAAAAAATGCCGCCCAAAACGACATATTTTTATCCCAAGCTGTTGTCAGGGCTGACAATTTATAGATTTGATTCGTGACGGATTCTAATATCAGCATTTTCCTGAGCGGTGTCTGATCAGGTTGCGGGTTCATGATATTAGAATTTTTATTACACCGGAATTTTCAAGGAGAACATATGCCTCTATTCGGTCGTCAAAAATATACCCTGGTGAAGGTCAAAAAAAAGAATATCCCGGAAGGGATCTGGTCTAAGTGTCCGGAATGCGAGGCTCCTGTTTATGTGAAGGCTTTGAAAGACAATTTGAATGTCTGTTTGAACTGCCAATATCATTTTACGTTGACGGCGAAAGAACGGGTCGCGCTTTTGATCGATGAGGGGTCTTTTGAGGAGCTGGACGCCCATTTGATGTCAAAGGACCCGTTGAAATTTGAAGGACCGAAGACCTATGAATCAAAACTCGCCGCTGATCAGAAAAATACCGGGCTTCAGGATGCCGTGATCACCGGCCGGGGAATGATCAATGGCCATGCAACGTATTTTGGGGTCACGGATTCTCAATTTATCATGGGGTCCATGGGATCTGTGGTTGGAGAACGCGTGACGCGCATGGTCGAGCAGGCCACCGAGCACAAAAAACCCGTTATTATTGTTTCTGGGTCCGGTGGGGGCGCGCGGATGTATGAAGGGATGTATTCTTTGATGCAGATGGCCAAGACCTGCGCGGCGCTGAGGCGCCATCATGAGGCCGGGGGGGTTTATATATCCGTTCTGGCCAATCCGACCATGGGCGGGGTCATGGCGTCATTTGCCGGCGTGGGGGACGTGATCATCGCGGAGCCCAGGGCGTTGATAGGTTTTGCCGGGCCGAGGGTCATTGAACAGACGACGCGCCAGCGTTTGCCGGAAGGGTTCCAGCGTTCAGAATTCTTGCTGGCCCATGGGCTGATCGATATGATCGTTGAACGCAAGGACCTGAAAAAGACAATAGCGGATATTATCGGGTATTCTCAGCCGGAATAAAACAGTCGCGCGGGAAAAAACATTTTAAAGAACACCGTTTGAATTTTCCAACCAATAAGAACGCGATGACATCATGGCACAGATCAGCCTGAAAAATGTGAGCAAGCTTTATAAGGGCGGCACGGTCCGCGCGGTCGATGACGTTTCTTTGGGGATCGAGAATAAAGAATTTCTGGTCCTGGTCGGGCCTTCCGGCTGCGGCAAATCCACGACCTTGCGCATGATCGCCGGCCTCGAAGAGGTTTCTCAGGGTGACATTTGCATCGGTGACCGTCGGGTCAACGATGTTCCGGCCCGAGACCGCAATATTGCCATGGTCTTTCAGAATTACGCTTTGTATCCCCACATGACCGTTTTTGAGAATATGGCCTTTGGCCTCAAGCTTCGTAAATATCCCAAAAGTGAGATCGAAAGAAGGGTCGTGGAGGCTTCGGAGATCCTTGGCATCAAGAGATATCTGAACCGTAAGCCGAAGCAACTTTCCGGCGGGGAGCGTCAGCGGGTGGCCCTGGGGCGGGCGATCGTCCGAAAGCCGCAGGCGTTCCTTTTTGATGAGCCGTTAAGTAATCTGGATGCCAAGATGCGTGTCCAGATGCGCAGCGAGATCCATAAGCTGCGCATCCGTCTGCAGACAACGTTCGTTTACGTTACCCATGACCAGACGGAAGCGATGACATTGGGCGACCGCATCGCGGTCATGCGGGACGGACGGCTTCAACAGTGCGCGGACCCGATCAGCCTGTATGAGAAACCGGTCAATAAGTTCGTGGCGAGTTTCATCGGCTTACCGCCTATCAATCTCATGAGCGGCCGGATCATCAAGAAAGACCGCAAAATGTATTTTGACGAAGGCCGTTTTAAAGTCGAGCTTGTTCAGACGATGTATTCCAAGATCGCGCCGTATGAGGGCAAAGAGATCATCTTTGGTATCCGGGCTGAGGACATTTATGATAAATTATTCACTTCCGAGGCGTCTCCTGAAAATACGGTCAAGGCGACCTGTGAAGTTGTTGAACCGATGGGTTCAGAGGTATACTTATATTTGAATTCTGGAAAAAACACTTTCATTGCCCGTGTCGGAGCGCATAATCGTCCGGAAGTGAATCGGGATATGGACCTGGTGTTCGACATGAACAAGGTGCATTTCTTTGATAAAGACACAGATGCGACAATTATTTAGTTCCCGCCTGGCTTTGGGGCTTATCTTCAGCCTTCCTTTAGCTGGTTTTTGCCTTTATGTCGTTTTTTTGCAACCCCGTTTTCTCTTATCGTTTAGCGCGTCCCTTGTTTTTTTGCTGGGTATTTTTGTTTATCAGCACTTCCGGCTCGTTTGGTTGCGGGCCGAAGCTGAGCTGAAAAGACAGGATTTCCAGGAAAAAGCCAATTTGCTTGAAGCTCAGATCGAGCGCCAGTGGGTGGCGCTTAAATCCGCGCGCAAGAAACTGGTGGATTATTTTGAACTGAAGACGATCGCCGAGAAGCTGAACCAGAGTTTTTCGCTTTCGGATACATCCAGCGTGCTTTCTACCGAGGTTAGCAAACTGTTCGGGCATAAGGACCTGACGGTGATCCTCTATATTTTTCACTCCAAAACGGGAGAGCTGGGGATTTCGGCTTCCCATAAAGGGCAGATGGAGGTCAATATCAAGGCCAAAAAAGGCGATGTGTATGATCAATGGGTGGCCAAGAATCTGCAGCCGCTGCTGATCGAGGACACCGCGCGGGATTTCCGTTTTGACGCGGAAAAGATCAAGGTCGAGGATGACAGAACGATCTCTTCCTTGATGAGCGTTCCGATGATGATCGGCGGTAAAGCGATCGGGATCCTTCGCATTGACAGCCCGGTGGAGAATTATTTTCAGACCGAACATATTCGGCTTTTATCGACGATCGGGGACCTTGGCGCGGTCGCCATTGAGAACGCCCAGCTTTATGAAAAGATCGAAGAGCTTTCGATCCGGGACAGTTTGACGGAGCTGTATTTGAGAAGGCATTTTTTGCAGCGTTTAACTTATGAAATCAACCGGGAGATCCGTCAAAAAAAGGAACTGTCGTTCGTTCTGGTCGATCTGGATTATTTTAAAAAATACAATGACCAGTTCGGCCACATGGCCGGTGACATCGTGCTGAAGACGATTAGCATGCTTTTGGTGGAGGTTTTTAACATCCCCGGCAGCCTGGTGTGCCGTTATGGTGGCGAGGAGTTCGCCGTGTTCTTGCCGGATTGTTCCAAAGAACGGGCGGCGCAGTTAAGTGAAGAGTTCAGGGAGCGGGTCGCGGAGCAGGCGTTTTATCTCAAAAGGCAGGAGACCCGAATGACCGTTTCGGTGGGGGTCGCCTCACTTCCGCAGGACGGGATCTTGCGCGAACAGCTGATCGAAAAGGCGGACCGGGCGTTGTATAAGGCCAAACAGAGCGGCCGGAACCGCGTTTGCGTTTCGTAAGACAGGAGAAGTGTTTTATGGTCGTGGCAGGTTTTCTACTTTTTCTTTATTGTGCGGTCACGGCGGGGGCGATGGCTTATTACATCGTGCTGAAGCAGGAGGACTGCGAGCTGGAGATCCTGAAGGCTAAAGAACGCTTTCAAAAATACATTTTGCAGGAAGACAGCATTCTGCAGGAACGTCAGGAGCTGGAGGACAAGGTCAGCCGGGTCTACACGCTTTACGACATCACAAAAGAGATCACCAAGACATATGATAATGACGAGGCGTTTCAGATCTTTCAGCAGCGCCTGCGGGACCACGCGCAGTATGAATATTGCCTTTTGTTAAGTCCTCTTTCATCTGAGGTGAGCGCCTTAAAAAAAGACCCGGAACATCTTGTTTTTCCGGCCAAAGGTAAAAAGGAGCTGCTTGGGTATTTGGCGATCAAGGGCGGGCGAGAGGAAGATAAGGACATCATTGAGATCTTGACCAATCAATTCGCGCTGGGTTTGCGGCGGATCCATTTGTATAAAGAAGTCGAACGGCTGGCGATCACGGATAGTTTGACCCAGGTTTTTACAAGGCGGTATCTGATGGAGCGCTTTACGGAAGAAATGAACCGGGCCAAAGCCAAGAACGTTAATTTGGCGTTTTTGATGCTGGACATAGACCATTTCAAGAACATTAACGACCAATACGGGCATTTGGCCGGTGACCATGTTTTGAGAGAGGTGGCGAAGGTCATTAAAGAGGCCGTGCGCGAGATCGATATTGTGGGGCGATACGGCGGGGAAGAGTTCTCTGTGATCCTTCCGGACACCAACCGTGAAGGGGCGCATTATGTGGCGGAACGCGTGCGTTCTGTGGTTGAGGCGCGGACGATCCGCGCGTATGACAAAAATATCCATGTGACGGTCAGCATTGGATCGACCGCTTTTCCGCATGACGGCAGAAAGATCTCTGAATTGATCGACAAGTCTGACTGGGCGCTCTACCGCGCTAAAAAACTCGGGCGGAACCGTGTCTGCGCGTTCGGCGTCTATGAGGAATGAAATGATCAGAAGGAACTGTAATGGAGGAACGATAATGAACCGTAAAGCGCAGCATGTCATTGAATATTTGCTCCTTATAGCCAGCGTCATGGTTGTTTTTTTGGTCATTGCCGGACCGATGGGATTTATCCGCAGAGGGGTTGATGACTCGATCAACCGGACGATGAACCTGATCAAGCCGGAAGATCCCGCGCGGGAGCTGACGGAATATTACTGGTCTTCTGCGAACTGTGATTGTTCCGGGTCGCGGCAATGCGTTTATCCGGGAGGGGATGAGATCTTTGTGATCTGCCGTTTCCGATGTGTCAGTAAAGATACGGGGGGAGTGGTTGATGACTGGTTCTGTTTGAATTTGCTGGGCTATAAACCTGCTCAGCGTTCCAGCTGTGGGAACCAGCCCTGTTGCGGTAACGGAGCGTTTGAGCCGTCCTATGGAGAACAATGCGACGCCAGCGCGGGTTTTACGGAGACGTGTGAAAGCCGTTTCGGGTCACAGCCCCATGGCTGGAGCGGTAGCGTGCGTTGCACGGATGATTGCAAGATTGCAGATGATTGCGGCGCGAACCCGCCTCCGAGGCCGGATGTATGCGGTGATAATAAATTGACGGGATCCGAGGATTGTGATGTCGTGAACGGGAACGCTGTTTTCAGGACAGGACTGTCCGCGGGATGCACGGACTATGTTTCAGCGGATGGCCAACCGTTTGAGGGAGGGGTCTTGGGATGTAATACGAGCGGCCAAACATGCACGATTGATAAGGGGAATTGTTATATCTGCGCTCCTGGAGATGAAGCGCGGTGCGGGAGCGGGCTGGAATCAAGGCCGGACCCACAATCTTCGGAAGATTGTTTCAGGAACGGGACCGAGTTTGTCAGCCGTCTCTGCACGCGGGAAAATGGCACGACGTTTTCTCAGGCCGAATGCCGTTCTAATGAGCAATGCGGAACGGGGTGCGCGATCATCGAGGATTACGCGACGCCTTGCCCGAATTCGACCACCCCAGCGAGCGGGGCCACACGGCCCTGGAGGTATGTTGATACGGTCCAAGGCTGTGATATGAATAACAATAATCCATTGATGAGCAAGACGTGCCTGGCTTGGTGCAATGGGGATCTGGAGAGCTATACCTATGGCGCTAACCGGACCGCGTGCCGGTGCCCTAAAACGGGGTTTGTGTTCGACCCTGTCGATCAAACATGCAAGTGTCCTTCGCCGCCTTTTGTGCTGGATGCCGATGGGAACTGTTTGCTCCCGGGCACATGGCTGAATGTGGATAATTCATCCAAAGATTGCGCCAGCACATGCGCGACCGCGAGCATGTCTTCCGGACCGTCTCCGGAAGGGATGGTTTGCGCCTCCGGTGAGAACCGTCCCCAAACGGGACAAGGCGTCATCAGTTATGTTCACGGGATTTGGGGAGGGGATCGTTGTTTGCATGAGATCACGGAAGGGCCGATCGATATGACCCTTGTGCACGTTGAGTCCAAAGACCGGTATGAGTGTTACAGGCCGGGCCAAAAGAGAGATCATGACGCCACAGATATTCTGGTGGCGTGTTATTGTATCGTGGCTGAAAATTGAAGCCGGGAAAACGCCGGAGCCCATAAAGGAAAGAGAGATCAATGAATCGAAAGGCGCAGCAGATCATTGAATATTTGCTTTTGATCGCCAGTGTCCTGCTTGTTTTTCTTGCTGTTTCGGGACCGAACGGCTTCATTCGGGTGAGGATGGAGGATTCCATTAACCGGACCCTGAATTTGATCAAGAAGGATGACCCGGCGGGTTCTGCTCCGTATTTCTGGTCTGCGGCCAATTGTGATTGTTCCGGCCAGCGATCTTGTGTTTATCCGGGCGGTGATGAGGTTGTTGTGACATGTTCTTATGCATGCATTAATAACCTTACCCACGCTCCGGTCAATGACTGGCTCTGCTTAGATTCTTTAGGATACAAACCTTCAAGCGAGATGGGATGCGGGGATGATCCCTGTTGCGGGAACGGGGCCTTCGATCTTGCCTACGGGGAGTTCTGTGACGCCAGCGCGGGTTTTACGGAGACATGTGAAAGCCGTTTCGGGTCACGTTTATACGGCTGGAGCGGAAGCGTGCGCTGCACGAATGATTGCAAGATCACGGATGATTGCGTCGAGAATCCTCCTCCGCCGCCTGATGTCTGCGGGGACAATAAGCTGACCGGCAGTGAGGTTTGCGATGAGGTGGCCGGTGTGGATATTTTCGCGCCGGGAGTTCCTGGAAACTGCACGGACTACATGGTAAGCGGCCATTTTTTTGAAGGAGGCATCTTGGGTTGTGACACAAGCGCGGACCCTTGCAAGGTGGACACGGGCGACTGTTATCGCTGCGGAGCATGGGGAACCGGGACGTGCGGGACCAGGACGGGTGCTTCGAGGGCCAATCCCACATCACCGGCCCATTGTTCGAAGGACGGCACGGAATTCCTCAGCCGCAATTGTACACGGGGCGATGGAACAACTTTCCTGCAGGGGCAGTGCCGGACCAACCCCGCCTGCGGCAATCAATGCGGCATTAGGGAAGATTATTCGACCCTTTGTCCCGGGTCATCAACCTATAGTTACGATCATGACTGGCAATACGTCGATGATTTGGCGAATTGCACAGCGGAAGACTGTGTCGCTTATTGTAACGGCGATCTGGTCGTCAGAAGCGGGGGCTGCCACTGCCCTAAGAACAATTTTGTGTTCAATAGCGAAACGGAAAAATGTTTCTGCCCAAGCCCGTTTGTCATCGTCACCGGCAATTGTCAGCTTTGCGGTAACAGAACATGCGAATCAGCGCCTCCCGCTAACGAGACTTGCGAGAATTGTCCTGTGGATTGCGGCGAGTGTGACACTCCCGATGATTACGGGGCCTGGCAGAGAATTTCGACGGATGTGTATGGTTCTTGGAGCCCCATCTCCGGAGGCCGTGAAGTTACGGGAAGCTGTATCGCTAATTACCGCATCCCAAGGGATACGTGTTCGATTGTTGCCAGCGGCGATCAGTTGCGTGAATTTACTTGCGGGCGGGATGATTGCATCAATTTTTGGGGCTATATCACGCAATTTACCCCGCAGTGTGACGATTCAAGGACCTGCACGGATGTCGTTGTCTGGGATACAACGAGGTTACAGGCTAAGTACCGGACCCGCAGCGTGGAATGTAACAATCCGGACATTTATAACCCGGACCGCTACGGGTCATGGTCGAGCTGGACGACGATCAATGGTTCATGTTACGACATTCCTTATCGGGACCGGGAGACCTGTGATTATGCTTTTGAGGATTATCCTTACGAATGTGAATCTTTCGAAAACAATAAAGATTGTAATGACGTGGAGTGCCAAAATCTTGGCAACGTTCAATATTGCACCTATAAAGAACGAGAGGTCAAATGCTTCAACGGCGGGGAAGACACCTGCGATAATAACTCGTTGGCTTCTTATACTTGTCCGGACGGAGTGGCCAAGCCCGCCTGCCGCGATGTGAACCTTTATCAGGGGATAGGAGGTTCTTACCGCACGGTGACGTGCAACTAAGAAGGGATTGGTCCCGTTCTTGTATCGCAGAATTTCCCGTTTTTTCTGTCAAAAGACGTCTTGCAAGCGCCCCCTTTTTCCGCTAGAATAAATCCGCTTCTTTAATATCAATATAAATATTATAACTATGAAAAAATATACAGTAGGTGTGGATGTCGGCGGGACGAACGTCAAGTTTGGCCTCATTGACCCCGCTGGGGTTGTCCTTCATCGAAACCGTTTAGTCACAAAATCTTACGGTTCTGATAAAAACAAGCTCATTAAGGCTTTGGCTGATGGGGTTCTGGGTCTGATCGCGGCCAGCGGTATTTCCAAGGCTCAGGTCGCAGGGGTGGGGATCGGCCTTCCGGGCCTGGTGAATCCAAAAGACGGCCTTGTCATTTTTCTGCCCAACATTCCGGGATGGCGGAATGTTCCGTTAAAGTCAAGACTTGAAAAACATTCAGGGCTGCCGGTCTATCTGGAAAACGACGTGAACCTTATTACGCTTGGTGAATGGGGGTTTGGCGCAGGATGCGGATGCCGCAATATGATCGGCATGACCTTAGGCACGGGCGTTGGCGCCGGGTTGATCCTGGACGGGAAATTGTATCGGGGGGAAGGGTTCGCCGCCGGTGAATTGGGTCATATGCCGATCAATTTTGAAGGGCCGCGCTGCAATTGCGGTTCGTTCGCTTGTTTTGAGACATTTGTCGGTAACGGCCGGCTTCAGCAGCGCGCGGCGGATATTTTTCAGCGTGCGGATATCGCGCTTGAGGATGTTTTTCAGCTGGCGAAGTCCGGCAACGCGAAGGCCCTGCGTTTTTGGCAGGAGACCGGAGAAACGATCGGGACCGGTCTGATCGGGGCCGTGAACCTGCTTAACCCGACGCATATCGTGATCGGAGGAGGGGTTTCGCGCAGCCATCAGTTCTTGTTTCCGGCGATCCGCCGGACTATCAAGGCGAGGGCCATGGCCGTCCAAGGGCGGATGGTCAAGATCGTGCGCGCCCGTTTAGGGGATGATGCCGGTATTATCGGGGCTCAAATTTTAGTTAACCAGGAACAGCAGGCAAAATGATATGAGAAAATTTCTTATTCGATGCGCGTGTGTGATGTTCTGTGTGATGATTTTGAACCCTTCTGCCAGCCACGCTCAGCAGGAGCTGTCCGCCGTTGAGATCGACGGCGATCAGATGGAATACTCGGTCGAAGATAACAAGGTCGTCGCCAGCGGCAATGTCATCGTTTCCAAAGGGGATGTCCGTTTGAAGGCGGACAGGATCGAATATTTCAGGGATTCGCAAGAGGCGGTGGCTGAGGGGAACGTCGTTTTGGAACGCGGCGGACAGCGTTTAGAAGGCCGGAACATGACCTTCAATTTCAAGACCATGGTCGGCGGGTTTGAAGAGCCGGAGATGGTCGCCCCGCCGTTGTTCGGCAAGGGAGAGCGCATCATGCGCCTGGACGATGAGCATTTCCGGATCTATGACGGTTATGTGACGACATCGGATTTTGATGATCCGGAGACGCGCGTCACGGCGCGCACGATCGATGTTTATCCGGAAGATAAAGCGGTCGCGCGGAACGTGAAATTCAAGATCGGGAAGGTCCCGGTCTTTTATTTGCCGCGCTACACTTATGATCTGAAACACCGCAAGCCCACCATTGTTTTGACCCCGGGGTATTCCGGTGAATGGGGCGGTTTTGTTCTGGGAAGATATCATTACAATACCCCGGAAAATTACGAGCTGGTCTTTCACGCGGATGTGCGCGAACGCAAGGGTTTCGGCTGGGGGGTCGATGATATTTATAGAACGGAAAACTTCGGGAGGGGTATCCTGCGGACCTATTACACGCATGAACGGGATATCGGCAGCAACCGCCTTTGGGATGATTATCAAACGGTCGTCGAAAAAGAACGCTACAAAGCGGACTGGCGGCATCGGTGGAACGTGGATGATGAGACAACGGTGGTGGCCCAATATTATAAATTGAGCGACAGCGAATTTTTGAAGGATTATTTTGAATCGGAATATGACCAGGATTCCAGCCCGGAAAGCTATGTGGTGGCCTCCCGCGCGATGTCCTACGGGACGCTTGCCGCGCGCGCGGATTACCGGGTCAATCAGTTCGTCAGCACCGTTGAGCGCCTGCCGGAAGTGAAGTATTCCTTGCCCAGCGCGGAGATCCTTGATTCAGGATTTTATTTTAAGAACAGCAGTTCATATTCCAATCTTGTCAAACAGGAAGCCAATCCCAGCGATAATGACCGACGGACGCAGCGGGTGGACTTTTCCAATGAATTGTCCAGGCCCTGGAAGATCGGTTTTATCGAGACGCGTCCTTTTGTGGGGACGCGGCAGACGTATTACAGCAGGGCTGTCAATCCCGATCATTACGATACCGTGCGGGGGGTTTTTGAAACAGGGATGGATGCCAGCACCAAATTTTACCGGACCTATGACGCCCGGACCAACATCCTGGGGCTGGATATTAATCAGCTTCGCCACGTGATCACTCCCTCGGCCGCGTATTTATACCGCCATGATCCGACCATCACCGCGACCCAGCTTGACCAGTATGACGGGGTGGACGCGCTGACTCATCAGGACCGGGTCAAATTATCCCTGGAGAACAAACTTCAGACCAAACGGGAAGACCAGAGCGTGGATTTGGTGCGGACCTCGGTCTATACGCATTATCTGTTTAATGAAGAAGGCGCGCGCAACAGCAAATGGGACAACTGGTTCATGGATGTGGAAGTCATTCCGTATAGCTGGTTAAGTTTTTATGTCGACGGGGAATATGATGTGGACCTTAAAGATATCCAAACGGCGAACTTTGAAATGTATATCAACGATCCCGGGAAGTTGTGGTATCTGCGTTTCGCCGACCGTTATGAAAAGAACCTGGATAATCAGATCGACACCGAGGTCGGCGTGAAGCTGAACCCCAAATGGGATTTTCGCGTCCGGCAGCGTTATGATATCCAGTCCGGGCAGAGTAAGGAGCAGGAGTATGGTTTTGTGAGGGACCTTCACACCTGGCTCATGCATTTGACCTTTAATAAGCGGCAATTTGATGGGGAAGAGTTCTGGGTCATGTTTTCGCTCAAGGAGTTCCCGGATTTGAGGTTCAGCGCCTCCCGGGCCTGGAGCGGCGGGGCGGAACGACCGGGCTACGCCAAGTAAGAAAGTTTTGATAAGAAAGGATGTCGCATGAATATCGCAGTCATCGGCGCGGGATATGTCGGGCTGGTCACCGGTGTGTGTCTGGCGGAGATCGGCCATAAAGTCATCTGTATAGACAATGATGAGAAAAAGATCAAGGCCCTTAAGCAGGGGGCGTGCCCGATCTATGAGCCGGGCCTCGAGCAGATGATGGCCGGCCTGTGCAAAAAGAAGCGGTTGAGCTTTACGACGTCGATCCGGGAGGCGACCCAAAGATCGGAAGTGATCTTCATCGCGGTCGGGACGCCTTCGAAAAAGAACGGCGATGCTGACCTGACCTATGTGGAGAACGTGGCCCGACAGATCGCTGAGAATATGGACAGCTATAAACTGATCGTGGAGAAATCCACTGTGCCGGCCGAGACCGGCCAGCGAGTCAAGCGCACGATCATGCTGAACCTTCCGCAGAAATACCGCAAAGGAAAGAACGCTGTGGCATTCGACGTGGCGTCAAACCCCGAATTCTTGCGGGAAGGGTCCGCCATTGAGGATTTCATGAACCCGGACCGTGTGGTCATCGGCGTGGAATCAAAAAAAGCGGAAGAGCTTCTGCGTGAGGTGTATAAGCCTTTAAAACCGAAGATGGTCGTGACTAATATCAATTCAGCGGAGATCATCAAGCATGCTTCCAATTCTTTTTTGGCGACCAAGATCTCCTTCGCGAACGCGCTTTCGCAGATCTGCGACCGGGTGGGGGCGGACGTGCTGAAAGTCGCGGAGGGTATGGGGTATGATAAAAGGATCGGCCGCTCATTTTTGAACGCCGGCGTCGGTTACGGCGGAAGCTGTTTTCCGAAGGATGTCGATGCTTTTATCCGTCTGAGCCAACGCAGCGGTTATGAGTTCGAGCTTTTGAAAGAGGTTCGCAATATCAATGAGCTTCAGAAGAGAGCGTTCGTTCAATTCATTGAAGACAAGCTCTGGATCCTGAAAGGAAAGACGATCGGCGTCCTGGGGCTGGCCTTTAAGCCGGACACGGATGATATGCGCAAGGCCCCATCGATCGATATCATCCAGATGTTTTTGGCGGAAGGGGCCAGGGTCCGGGCATATGACCCTCAGGCAACGGAGAACGCGAAAAAGGTCATGAAGAAAGCAGCGTATTTCAAGGATGCTTATACGATGGCCAAAGGTTGTGATTGTTTGGTCCTTTTGACGGAGTGGGAGGAATTCAGCCGCCTTGATTTCAGGCGTTTGGCGAAACTGATGAAACAGCCCATTCTTTTCGACGGAAGGAATTTTTACTGGCAGCACGGCCTGGAGAAGTTCGGGTTTGAATATCACGGGATCGGTCGCGGCCAGGGCGGCTTAAAAGGTTCTGTTTAACGAGAAAGAGAGTCCGCGGATGAGCGCGCAGCTTTTAAAGAAAATAAAAACGAAAAAGGCGGTTGTTTCTGTCCTGGGGTTGGGATATGTCGGGCTTCCCTTGGCGGTGAATTTCGCCAAGGCGGGGTTTACGGTCTGCGGGTTTGACACGGATGAGGACCGGGTGAACAGGGTGTCGACCCGGAAAAGCTATATCGCTGATATTCCGCAGAAGGACCTTGCGGGCGTTGTGCGCAGCGGGCATCTTTCGGCCACAACGGATTTCAGCAGATTGTCGGAAACGGACGTTGTGATCATCTGCGTGCCGACGCCTCTTAAGAGCAAATACACACCGGACGTGTCTTATATTATCGGGGCGGTGCGGATCCTGAGAAAGTATTTGAAACGCGGGGTTCTGGTCGTTCTTGAGAGCACGACCTATCCGGGGACGACCAGGGAAATGATCCAGCCGGAACTGGAGAAGTCGGGCCTCAAAGCGGGGAAGGATTTCTTTTTGGCGTTCTCTCCGGAGCGCATCGACCCGGGCAACAAGGTCTATGACGTGACCCGCATCCCGAAAGTTGTGGGAGGCTTGGACGCCCAAAGCGCGAAACTTACCAAAGAGCTTTATTCCAAGATCATCAAAACGATCCATCCGGTCTCTTCACCCGAGGCGGCGGAGATGACGAAGCTTTTGGAAAATTCGTTTCGGATCATCAATATCGGCTGGATCAATGAAGTGGCGATGATGTGCGAAAAAATGGGCATTGATATCTGGGAGGTCATTGAGGCGGCCAAGACCAAGCCGTTCGGGTTCATGCCGTTCTATCCCGGCCTTGGGGTGGGCGGCCACTGCATTCCGGATGATCCATTGTATTTATATTGGAAGGCAAAGCGGTATGGGTTTGATTCGAAATATATCAAGCTCTCGGCGGACACCAACGCTCAGATGCCTGCCTATGTGATCCGTCGCATCGCCCAGGCCTTGCAGGAACGGAAAAAAACGTTGAAAAAGGCCAAGATCCTGGTCGTGGGAGTCACCTACAAAAAAGACGTGAGGGATTTGCGCAAATCACCGTCTTTGAACCTGATCCGGCTGCTGCAGGAACAGGTTTCTAAAGTTGATTATTTCGACCCGTTGATCCCATATCTTGAGATCTTCAATATCCATCAGAAAGTATCCGTGGTGCCGACACCGGAATCGCTGCGCCGTTATGATTGCGTGGTGATCGCCACGGACCATTCGCAGATCGATTATCAAAAACTGCTCAAACACGCGCGCCTGGTCTTTGATACGCGCAATGTCTATAAGTCTGTCCGAAGCGCGAAAGTGATTCGGTTATAAGGAGAGAAGTCCATGGGGCGCAAAAAAAATGTGGTGATCACGGGAGGGGCGGGATTTTTAGGGAGCCATTTATGCGATCTGCTGTTGTCGGATGGCTATAAGGTCTTCTGTGTCGACAACCTGATCACCGGAAGCATGAAGAACATCGAGCATTTGAAGCGTGAACGATGTTTTGAATTCATTAAGCATGATATCTCCAAACCGATCACGATTTCAGGGCCGCTTGATTTCATCCTTCATTTTGCCTCTCCGGCGAGCCCGATCGATTATCTGATGTATCCGATCCAGACCTTGAAAGTGGGTTCTTTGGGGACGCACAATAGCCTGGGTCTTGCCAAGTGCAAGAAAGCGCGCTTTCTTCTGGCCTCGACGTCTGAAGTCTATGGGGACCCTCTGGAGCACCCTCAGAAGGAAACCTATTGGGGGCATGTGAACCCCATAGGCCCTCGGGGAGTCTATGATGAGGCAAAACGTTTCGCGGAAGCGATCACGCTGGCCTATCACCGGTATCACAAGGTTGACGTCCGCATTGTCCGGATCTTCAACACCTACGGGCCGCGGATGCGCATTCACGACGGGAGAGTCGTTCCAAATTTTATTTATCAGGCCCTGCGCGGCCAGCCGCTGACGGTTTACGGGGCGGGCCGGCAGACGCGATCATTCTGCCATTATTATGATCTGATCGAAGGGATCTACAGGCTGCTCCTTTCGGATCATGTGGGGCCGGTCAATATCGGGAATCCTTCTGAGTTCACGATCCTGCAGTTCGCTAAACTTGTGCTGAAACTTTCCGGCTCCAAGAGCGTGATCAAATATGAACCGCTGCCGACGGATGACCCAAAACGGCGCAAGCCGGATATTTCGCTTGCCAGGCGCCTGCTCAAATGGGAGCCGGTCGTGCAGTTGGAAGAAGGTTTGCGTGAGACCATTGCCTGGTTCCAGGAAAAAGGATGCCTTGAGAAATGACCAATAAAGACTGTGCTCCCTTTCCCAATCCTGAATTAACGGCGGCAGCGGCAGCCGATTTCCTAACGAGAATGCTCATGATCCGCCGTGCCGAGCTTAAGATCGAAGAACTTTATCCTCTTGAACAGATGAAGACCCCGGTGCATTTGAGCCTAGGCCAGGAGGCTGTTTCCGCCGGCGTGTGCATGCATTTAAACCGGGATGATGCGGTCTTCAGCAATCACCGCAGTCACGGCCATTACTTGGCCAAGGGCGGAAGCCTTAAGGAACTCATCGCGGAGCTTTATTGCCGTGAGACAGGCTGCTCCAAAGGCCGTGGGGGTTCCATGCATGTGATCGCCAAAGATGCCGGTCATTGGGGAAGTTCTTCGATTGTTGCGGGCGCGACGCCCCACGCGGTGGGGGCGGCTTTGGCGTTTCAAATGCAAAAGAAAAACGCCGTCGCGGTTTGTTTTTTAGGTGACGGGGCCTGTGAACAGGGGGTTTTTTTTGAGAGCATGAATTGGGCCGCGCTCAAAAAAGTCCCGGTGGTCTTTGTGATCGAGAATAACTTTTATTCGGTCAGCTCACACATTTCCGTGCGGGAGGTTAATGAATTTTTATACAAGCGCGCCTGGGCGTTCGATATTCCTTCGTTCAGGGTCGATGGAATGAACCCGCTGGATGTTTACGCTTCAGCGGCGGAAGCCGTTGAGCACGCGCGCTCGGGAAAGGGGCCGTTCGTCGTTGAATACGTTCTTCAGCGTTGGCGCATGCACGTCGGTCCGGGCGATCCTAACGCCGCGCTGTACCGTGCGCCCGAGGAGCTGCAGGCTGGCTATCAGCGTGACCCGATCAAAGAATTTGTTGAACATGTTCTTACGGCCGGGATATTGAAGGAGCAGGAGATCGCGCAGATCAGCTCGCGGGTCGATGGTGAGGTCGAAGAGGCATTTGTCTTCGCGCAGAACAGCCCGCTGCCTGACGGGGGGGATCTCGCGAAGTTTTTATTTGTCGACTAGATAACAGAAAGCTGTTTTTCAATTATGCCATGGACCAAATTACAAGTTGAACGTGAAGAGCCGGCGTTTGATGAGAACGCAGGGGACAATGTCCGCAAACTGGATTTCGGGACTGCCTTGCTTGAAGCGCAGGACCAGGCGCTCGCGCGCGATCCGCGTGTTTTTGTCATGGGCCAGGGAGTGAATGACCCCAATGGCGCGTTCGGCACGACGAATGCCCTTTACAAGAAGTACGGCCTTGAACGCGTTTTTGACACGCCGCTCAACGAAGAGTCCACGATCGGCATCGCGCTGGGGGCCGCTATGGCGGGTATGCGTCCGGTGGTGGTCCATAATCGTCCGGATTTTCTTTTGATGGCCATGGACCAGATCGTCAACCATGCCGCCAAGTGGAGCTATATGTTTGCCGGACAGGTTCCCTTGCCGGTGGTCATCCGCTCATGTGTCGGAAGGGGATGGGGGTCTGCGGCTCAGCATTCGCAAACTGTGCACGGGCTTTTTCATCATGTGCCGGGATTAAAGATCGTTCTGCCATCGACCGCTTATGATGCCAAGGGGCTTTTGATCTCAAGCATCGCTGACAATAATCCGGTTTTATTTTTTGAGCAGCGATGGCTTTATAAACATCAAAGCCATGTCCCGGAGTATGTTTACGCGGTCCCGTTCGGCCAGGCCGCCGTGAAGCGGAAAGGAAAAGACGTGACGGTCGTCGCGGTATCGCACATGGTCATTGAATCGTTGCGGGCGGCCGATGAGCTTGCTGCAGAGGGGATTGATGTCGAGGTGATCGACCCCCGGACGATCCGTCCGCTGGATATTGAGACGATCCTGGCTTCGGTCCGTAAGACCGGGCGGCTTGTGGTGGCGGACCTGGCCTGGACAACAGGAGGCTTCGCGGCGGAAGTTGTTGCCGTGGTTACAGAGCGGGCATTTCATGGCCTGAAATGCGCTCCCAGGCGCGTGGCGTTTCCGGATCTTCCGACCCCGGCGGGATACACCCTGGAACAGGCGTTCTATCCAGGGGCGAAAGACATCAAAAAAGCAGTTCTGGAAATGGTTCGACCCAGCGAGAAGGTTTGAGATATGGATGAACAATCGGTCATTTTTATCAGCGGAGGTAACGGTCTTAAGGCACGGGCCATCGCGGAACATTTTGGTTCCCTGGGCTATCGGCGCCTTTTGACAGCGCGTTCAGCCGGGCTGGATATCCTGAGCCGCGAAGCGGTTGATGATTTTTTCAAAGAATATCATCCTGCCTATGTGATCATAAGCCCACTGGCATCTGAGGAGCCCTCGGGCGTTGATAATCGTCCGGCAGAATATTTTTTGATGAACATGCTGGGGCAGACGCATGTGATCGATGCCGCCTATCGCCATGGAGCGAAAAAACTTTTGTACTTGGCGGGCGGTGATGTTTACCCCCGTCAGTGTCCGCAGCCGATGAGGGAAGAATATATCGCCGCTGGTCCGTTATGCCCTTATAATCGGGCGAACGCTATCGCGCAGGCGGCCGGGATCGCGATGTGCCAGGTTTACCGGAAGCAGTATCAGTTCAACGCGGTGGTCGCGGTCTCTTCCATGGTCTACGGCCCTTCGGGAGGGGAAGATGAGGGCCGGCAGGGATTTTTGTCTGAGATGATCGATCTTTTTGTCGAGGCGGTAGCGGAAAACGCAAAGAAGGTCCGGATCGTCCGGAATCCCGATGTCCGCAGGGAATTTTTGTTCTCAGCGGACTTTGCCGAGGCCTGCGAATTTCTGTTGCGCCATTATGACGGGAAAGAGCCCGTGAACATTGGTTCCGGCGTGGATGTTTCGATCCGCGATCTTGCCGAAATGATCAAAGACATTTCCGGGTTCGAAGGGGCCATTGAATATGATGGACGCGCGCATGACGAGGACTTTCAACGGCTTTTGGATGTCGCGTCCCTGCACACGATGGGATGGATGGCCAGGACTGTCTTGCGGGAAGGCCTTGTGCGTTTGTGGGAGACGTCTTATAAGAAAGGATTGCTGATATGAAGATCTTGGTTACCGGCGGGGCGGGTTACATCGGTTCGGTCCTGGTCCCGCGCCTTTTGAAAGAGGGCCACACGGTCACGGTTCTGGATAATTTCATGTATAAGCAGAGTTCGCTTTTAGATTGCTGCGTGGACCCAAAGCTTGAGGTCGTGCGGGGGGACGCGAGGGATCCCGCCCTGGTGGAGCGTCTCATGAAGACGGCGGACGCTATTTTTCCGCTGGCGTGCTTAACGGGCGCGCCGTTGTGCGCCATGGACCCGGATACGGCGCGCGGCGTGATCGTTGATGCGGTGCGAAAAATTCTGAAGGTCAAAAGCAAAGACCAGATCATTGTTTATCCGACCACAAACAGCGGTTACGGGATCGGGGAACGGGATAAGATGTGCACGGAAAAATCTCCGTTAAAGCCGGTGTCGCTATACGGTCGGTTGAAGGTGGAGGCGGAAGAAACGATTCTTCAGGCCGGAAACGCGATCACTTTAAGGCTGGCCACGGCATTCGGGGTCAGCCCGCGCATGCGGCTGGACCTTCTGGTCAATGATTTTACTTACCGGGCGGTCTATGACCGTTATCTGGTGATCTTTGAGGCGAAGTTCCGCCGGAATTTTATTCACGTGCGTGACGTGGCCAAGGCGTTCTCTCACGCGTTGAACAATTTCGAAAAAATGAAGGACCAGGCCTATAACGTCGGGTTAAGCGACGCCAATTTGAGCAAATGGCAGCTGTGTGAAGAGATCAAGAAATTGATCCCTGATTTTTATTTTGTTGAGTCGGACATCAATGAGGACCCGGATAAACGGGACTATATCGTCTCCAACGAAAAGATCGAGGCGGCAGGGTTTAGGCCGGACCATTCGCTTCAGTCGGGCATTGTGGAATTGATCAAAGCCTATAAGATCATCAAACGCAACCAGTATGCGAATATTTGAAATGACAAGACACTGGGGCACTAAGGCACTTCGACACTGGTGTCTTAGCAACTTGGTTTTAAGTTTTTTAGTGCCCTAGTGTCTTAGTGCCAGGTGTCTTTAATAAGGTTGAGCGGTCATGTCGTTAGATATTTTGTTCATACATCCTAATGCGGCAGAAATCCTTTATCAGGGGCTGAATAAAACATATTCCGCGATCGAACCGCCGATCTGGGCGGGGATGCTTGCCAATCATGTGCTGAGCCGCGGTTACAGCGCTGAGATCCTGGACACCGAGGCGTTGCAGGCCACCGATGAACAGGCGGTCGGCTGGATCACAAAGGTTTGCCCGCGTTTAGCGGCATTTGTGATCTACGGTCAGCAGCCCAGCGCGTCCACTCAGAATATGGAGGGCGCTGTTCGGCTGGCGGAAAAATTGCGCGCCGTGGCGCCGGAGCAGAAGATCTTGTTTGTCGGGGCGCACGTGGCCGCCCTTCCTTTTGAAACATTGGAAAGGCATGGATGTATTGATTTTGTGTGCCAGAACGAAGGCGTTTATACGATCTCCGGACTTTTGGCCACGGACCTCCGTTCGAAGCTCGACAAGGTTCGGGGATTGGGATGGAGGAGTGAAAAGGACATTGTCTTAAATCCGCCGTCCGCGATCGTTTCACAAAAGGACCTGCAGAAAGAATTGCCGGGCGTGGCGTGGGACCTGTTGCCGATGGAGCGTTACCGCACGGCCCTGTGGCACGCGCTTCCCAACGGATGCGTTCGCGAGCCGTTCGTCTCGCTTTACACCAGTTTGGGCTGCCCGATGAAATGTTCGTTCTGCATGATCAATATCATTAACCGTCAGGATAACGCCTATTCAGACGGAAGCGCGGTGTTCCGTTACTGGGATCCGGAATTTATCATCAAGGATTTTGAGCGTTTCGCCCGGATGGGGATCAGGAACATCAAGATCGCGGATGAGCTTTTTGTCTTTAAGAAGGAACATTTTTTAAAATTGTGCGAACTGATCATTGAGCGCGGGTTTGATTTCAATATCTGGTGCTACGCGAGGGTCGATATGACGCGGCCTGAATATCTGGAAACGATGAAGCGGGCCGGGGTCAACTTCTTGGCGCTCGGCATTGAAAGCGGTAATGCGCGGGTCCGGAGCGGGGTGACCAAGGGGCGGTTTAAGGAAACGGACATTGAACAGGCCGTCCGGACGATCCAGGATTGCGGGATCTCCGTGGCGGGGAATTATATTTTCGGATTGCCGGATGATGACCGTGACAGCATGCGGGAGACTTTGGACCTGGCCAAGAGATTGAACACGGAAATGGCGAACTTTTATTCGGCGATGGCCTATCCGGGAAGCCCTCTTTACGGCATGGCGCTGCAGGAAGGGTGGGCGTTGCCGGAGCGTTACGCGGGATTTTCGCAGCATTCGTATTACACGCGGCCTTTACCGACGAAATATTTAAGTGCTGAGGAAGTTTTGGCGTTCCGGGACAAGGCGTGGATGGAGTATCACACGCGGCCGGAATTTTTGACGGTGCTCAAAGAAAAATTCGGGCAGACGGCCGTTGATGAAACGCTGCGTTCGACCCGGATCAAACTTAAACGAAAGATCCTAGAGGAGGCGGGGATATGATCATCAGCCGCACGCCGTTTCGGATATCATTTTTCGGAGGGGGGACCGATTATCCCGGATGGTTTAAGGACCATAAGGGCGCGGTTCTGGCCACCACGATCGATAAGTATTGTTATATCACCTGCCGGTATCTGCCGCCTTTTTTTAAGCACAGATCAAGGATCATGTATTCCCAGATCGAGCTTGTCCAAACTATTGACGAGATCGACCATCCGGCGGTGCGGGAGGTCCTTCGTTTTTTGGATATTCAGGAAGGCGTTGAGATCCATCATGACGGCGATCTGCCGGCGAGGACCGGCTTGGGTTCAAGTTCTTCATTCACTGTTGGGCTTCTGAATTCGTTGTATGCCCTTTTGGGAACGATGCCGACCAAAGAGCAGCTGGCGCGGGAAGCGATCCATATTGAACAGGACCTTTGCAAGGACGTGGTCGGCTGCCAGGACCAGACCCTGGTCGCTTATGGGGGTTTGAATTTCATTGAGTTCGGCGGTGAGAATCATTTGAAGGTCCGTCAGGTCACCATCGGAAAGGAAAAGATCCAGGGGCTGCAGGATCATTTGATGATGTTCTTCACGGGATTTTCACGGACGGCCTCCACGATCGCCGAGCATCAGATCCGCAATATTCCTGCGAGGACCGCGGAATTGAAAGCGATGTATGACATGGCGCTTCATTCCGTGGAGATCCTTAACCGCGGGGACCTGGATGATTTTGGGCGGCTGCTTGATGAAAGCTGGAAGCTGAAGAAGTCCTTGTCCGACAAGATCACAACGTCTGAGATCGACGCGATGTATGAGGCGGCGCTAAAGCACGGCGCCCTGGGCGGAAAGCTTTTAGGCGCGGGTGGCGGGGGTTTTGTCCTTTTGTTCGTTCCGCCGGAAAAGCAGCCCCGGGTGAGGCAGCAGCTGAAAAAGTATCTTCAGGTCCCGATCAAGTTCGAGGACCTGGGATCGCAGATCATTTTTTATCAACCGAACACGGGAAAAGTGGATTGACATGACGAAAACGGTTTCAGAGATCGACGCGCTGGTCTTGTGCGGGGGGATGGGGACGCGGTTGCGCTCGGTGATCGGGGAACGGCAGAAGGTTGCCGCGGAAGTTGACGGCCGCCCGGT
This sequence comes from Candidatus Omnitrophota bacterium, assembly GCA_022711395.1. Taxonomy (GTDB): domain Bacteria; phylum Omnitrophota; class Gorgyraeia; order Zapsychrales; family JANLHA01; genus JAKLFA01. Next base: position 195,953 of record JAKLFA010000005.1, read on the forward strand.
TCTTTCCATCCAGCTTGAGCGTCTGGCGAAGCAGGGGGTCGAACATGTGGTTTTGGCTGCCGGCTTCGGCGCCGCGCAGATCAAAGAGGCGGTTGATCAGAACGACTTCGGTTTGGATATTGATATTTCCGTTGAGCCGCAGCCTTTGGGGACCGGCGGGGCCATCAAGCATGCCCGGGCTTTGGCCAAAAGGAAACAATGGATCATCATGAACGGGGACTGCCTGTTCGATATTTCGTTCGCCGATCTGTTGCGTTTCCATAATGAAAAAAGATCCCTGGTGACGCTGTCCGTTTGTCCCCGTGATGACGCGCAGGATTACGGAACGGTCGAGTTCGACCCTCAGCACCGCATCACGGCCTTTCGTGAGAAGGAAAAGGACCGGACCACGGGTTTTGTCAGTGTTGGGTTGTATTGTTTTGAACAGAAGGCGTTTGACCTGATGCCTGCAAAAGAGAGGTTTTCGATCGAAACTGATTTTTTTCCCCACATCCTTGATGAACAGGTTTTCGCTTATCCGGTGAGTTCGGGATTTTTAGATATCGGCACTCCTGAGCGGTTTCAACAGGCCCGGAAGGGATTGGGAAAGGAGGGCCGTCAATGAACGGACCCCGATGGAATCAGAGCGTGGAAGCAAAGGCCGGTTACAAGGTCCCTTTTGGAACGGTATCGATCACCGATGAAGCCCGCCGGCTGATCCAAAGAGCCCTGGATGAGACGTTTGTGACCAACGGCAAGATCGTCCATGAATTCGAACAGGCTTTTGCGGACCTTTTTCAAATGAAGGAAGCGGTGGCCGTTTCCAGCGGGACCGATGCCGACGCGCTGGCGCTGGCGGTCGCCTATGATTACGGCGCGCGGCGCGGGGATGAAGTGATCGTGCCCGCGCTATCTTTTATCGCGACGGGCAACGCTGTGTTCCAGGCCGGTTTTAAACCGGTCTTTGTGGACGTGAAGCGTGAGACGCTCAATATCGATCCTGAAAGGATCGAAGCCGCGATCACAGACCGGACCAGGGCCATCATGCCGGTCCATTTGATGGGAAAACCGGCGGACATGGACGCGATCATGGCGGTCGCGCGCAAGCATGGGCTGTTGGTCGTTGAAGATACGGCGGAAGCTCATGGGGCGGTGTATCACGGGCGTTTGGCCGGAACGATCGGCGACATGGCGGCCTTCAGCCTGTATGCCGCGCATATCATCACCAGCATTGAAGGCGGCATGGTGATCACCAATGACCCTCAAAAAGCGGAGGCCTTAAGGTCCTTGCGCAACCACGGGATGGTGAACAAATTCGATTTTCAACGGATCGGATTTTCTGCCAAAATGAACGAGATCGAAGCGGCGGTAGGGCTGGGGAACATCCATATTTTCCGGGATATTTTTGAAAAACGCCGGCGCAACCTTTTATATTTGATCGGACGGTTCAAAGAATTTGAGGACTATTTTATTTATCTGAAGGAGGACGCTGGCGAAACGATCGGGCCGCACGCCTTCTCCATCATACTGAAGCCCGGCGTCAAGTTCAGCAAAGAGGATTTTGTCGATCATCTGGATAAGTCGGGGATCGATTCCCGCAATCTTTTTTATTCCATGCCCACGCAGTGCCCGAGCTATCAATTTCTGGGCCATAAGCCCGGCGATTTTCCGGAAGCGGAATACTGTTCCGACCACGGGACGCATATCGGCATCCATCAGGGCATTGAAAACGATCAACTGGAGTATGTCATCGACACGGTCAGAACATTTTTGGAAAAATATTCTTAAGGTTTTTAACAGATGAAGAAATTGAGCTTAGTTGTTGTCCTGTGCGCGGCCCTCGTGGCCGGGCTGCTGTCCTCATATCAATTTTGGCTTAAGCCCAGGTATGTGGTGCCGATCCTGATGTATCATTATCTTGGTGAAGGGGCGGGCTCCTTGTATGTTTCCGCTGAGAATTTTGACCGGCAGATGGCTTATTTAAAAGACCGCCATTACCGCGTGATCCCCTTGGAAGAGCTGGCAGATGGGATCGAACAGGGGCGCGCCTTTGAGCGCAAAACGGTCGTGATCACCTTTGACGACGGGACGGAAGACAACTATACGCTGGGATTGCCGATCTTTAAAAAATATGGATACCCGGTCACGATCTTTATTCAGACGCAGAATATGGACGGTGTTTATGAGAACAAGCACCTTTTGTCATGGCCTCAGGTCCGTGAGATGGTTTTGGGCGGCGTGTCGTTTGGCAGCCATACCCGTCGCCACGCGTATCTGCCGCATTTAAGCGAAGAGCAATTAAGGGACGAGATCATAGGGTCCAAAAAGGACCTGGACGAGCAGCTTGGCCCGGCGGCGAGGTTTTTGTGCTATCCCGTGGGAGGATTCACCGAGCAGGCCAAACGGATCGCGCAGGAAGCGGGTTTTCGGGGAGCTTTGACCACAAACCGCGGAATGCAGCGTTCCAACAAGGACCTTTTTGAACTTAAAAGGATCAAGGTCAAGGACCATGACCTGAAGCAGCCGTTCAGTTTCGCGCTGAAGCTGTCGGGATATTATAATTTATTCCGTTCACTGAAACCCGGGCACTGATTTGAAATGCCATTGAAACGTTATCAAAAAATCCTGATCATCAACACCTTCGGCATCGGCGATGTGCTGTTTACGACACCGCTGATAGCGAACTTGAGGCAGGCCTTGCCGCAATGCGCGATCGGGTTTGTCGCCAACGCCCGCACCGCCGAGATCATGCGCCGTCATCCGGATATTTCTGACGTGTTCATTTATGAACGGGACGATTTTAAAGAGGCCTACCGCAAGTCCAAGGTCCTGTTCTGGCAGAAGGCCTCCCGGCTGATCGGAGAGATCAGAAACAAAAAGTACGACGCTGTGATCGACCTTTCGATGAACAGCCAGTCCAGTCTGTTCATGAGCTGGGCGGGGATCCGTGAACGGATCGGGTATGATTTCAAGGGGCGGGGGCGGTTCTTGACCGCCAAGGTCCCGTTAACGGGTTTTAGCGACAAGCATGTGGCTGAATATTATATGGACCTTTTGAAATGCCTGGGGATCGAACCTGCTTTTAAGCCGATGGTCTTTCCGCTGGCTGATGAGGACCGCCGCTGGGCTGAGGATTTTTTAAAAAAGAACGGTATACAGAAACAAGCGGCTTTCGCGGTCGTGCCTGGCGGGGGGGCGTCCTGGGGAGGGGAGGCGGGCTTAAAACGTTGGCCGGCTTCCCAGTTTGCCGAATTGGCTTACAAATTCGTTGAAAAATTCAAGGCGCAAATTATACTGTTAGGAAGTGTTTCGGAACGGCCGCTTGCGCAAGAGATCCGTCACCGCCTGCAGGGCAAGGCGCTTGACCTGACGGGTCAGACAACATTGGGGCAGAGCGCGGCCGTTTTTTCGCAATGCCGTTGCGTTGTGGCCAATGACGGCGGCCCTTTGCATATGGCGGTGGCCAGCGGGGCAAGAACGGTTTCGATCTTTGGCCCGGTGGACCCGCGTGTTTACGGGCCCTACCCGGCGCAAGGGCATGCGGTGGTGACCTCCGGGATCGCCTGTCAGCCGTGTTATCGGAAATTCAGGATGGCCCAGTGTGAGCACCGCAATTGTTTGAATACATTAAGCGTTCAAAGCGTCCTGCAGAGGGCGCAAGAGATCTTATAAAGGAAGGGCGTGTGTATGAAAGTTCCTTTTGTGGATTTAAGCCTTCAGTATCAGGAGATCCAGAAAGAGGTCTTCGACGGGATCCAAAATGTCTGTCAGAGGGGGGCGTTCATCCTCGGGCAGGAGGAAAAGGATTTTGAAGCTGAATTCGCGAAGTATTGCCATTCGCAATACGGCGTGGGGCTGAATTCCGGGACGGACGCGCTTTATTTGGCGTTGTCCGCGCTCGATATCGGGCCGGGCGATGAAGTGGTCCTGCCGACGCACACGTTCATCGCGACAGCGCTGTGCGTGTCGTATACCGGGGCCACACCGGTCTTCGCCGACAGCGAAGACGGGACATTTAATATCGACCCCCGTTCTTTTGAAAAGGCGATCACCAAAAAGACCAAAGCGGTCCTGCCGGTCCATATTTATGGTCAGCCGGCGGACATGGCGGAAATTGTTGCCATCGCGCACACTCACGGCATTACGGTGATCGAGGATGCCGCTCAGGCTCACGGCGCTGTCTACAAAAATGAGCGGGTCGGGGCGTTGGGGGACATTGCCTGTTTCAGCTTTTATCCGACAAAAAATCTTGGTGCCTTTGGTGACGGCGGGATGGTGATCACGAAAAGACAGGATATTTATGAAAAGGTGATGATGCTGCGCGATTACGGCCGCAAGGGGCGCTATGAGCATATTGTCAAAGGTTATAACACCCGTCTGGACACGGTTCAGGCGGTCGCTTTATCCGCCAAATTGAAACGGCTTGATCAATGGAACCGCATGCGCCAGCAGGTGGCCGCATGGTATCAGGACGAATTGGCCGGAGTGAGCGGCGTTCGCCTGCCTAAGGTCGGGGAAGACCGCAGCCATGTTTATCATCTGTATGTGGTGCGGGTTGCCGGGCGCGACCGGGTCCTGGAGCGTCTTAACGAGGAGGGCGTGGGGTCTTTGATCCATTATCCGATCCCGGTCCATCTTCAGCCGGCGTATCAGGACGCGGGGTATAAAAAAGGGGATTTTCCGGTGGCTGAACAGATCGCCTCGGAGATCATCTCTTTGCCGATGTTCCCGCATATGAGCCGGGAACAGGTTAAAGGGGTGGCAGATGTATTGAAGAAGATATTGAAAGGTGCGTGATACAAACAGTGACCGCGGTAGTGAATAACTAGCAGCGAGCAACTAACAATTATTGTGCGCACTTTGTGCGCTGGAAGGCCGCGCAGCGGCACATCAATTGTTAGCTGTTCGTTGTTCATTTTAATTTTTACAAAGGATCTTTTATGCCAGTGCCAGTTTCCATCGTGGTGATCACAAAAAATGAGCAGGACCGTATTTATGAATGCCTGCAGGGCGTTGTCGGATGGGCCGCTGAAATCATTGTGGTGGATGACATGAGCACGGACAGAACTCTGGAGATCGTTCAGGAGTTCACGGACCAGGTTTACTCACGGCGTATGGATGTCGAAGGGGTCCATCGCAACTGGGCGTATAATAAAGCGTCCCAGCCCTGGGTCCTCAGCCTGGATGCTGATGAACGCCTGACGCTGGAAGTTAAGCAGGAGATCATAGAGGTTTTAAAAAATCCTGAGCACGATCTTTACACGATCCCCCGCCGGAATTTTATCGGGTCATATTGGGTGCGTTACGGCGGGCAGTATCCTTCGGCGCAGCTGCGGCTGTTCAAAAAAGGGCGCCTGCGTTATGAAGAGGTTGAAGTTCATCCGCGGGTTTTCACCGAAGGGACGACCGGTCATTTGAAGTGCGATATGATCCATTACAGTTACCGTGATTTCGGGCATTTTTTACAGAAGCTGAATGGACAAACGACCCTTGAAGCGACCAAATGGGTCAAGACCAACCGCAAAGTCACGTTTGGCAAAGCATCCTGGCGTGCGATCGACCGGTTTTTCCGCACGTTCATCGGCAAAAAGGGATATAAGGACGGCTTTGTGGGATTTATGGTCGCTTATTTTGCCTCGCTTTATCAGATCATCAGTTATGCCAAATATTGGGAAATGAAGCGCAAATCGCAAGTCTAAAAAACTTCCTATTTTGATTGATTCCCCCCAAGGTTTATCAGTATACTGTTTAAGGTCAACGCTTTAACAGTATGGTCTCCCACTTATAAGAGGGCTGTTTATGGCTGAAAAAATTGTTTTTTTGGACCGTGATGGGGTGATCAATGAGTTTCCCGGCAACGGAAAATACGTTACTAAAGTCAAAGAATTCCGTTTTTTGCCCGGAACCTTAGAGGCTTTGCGGGAATTGACCAAAGATGGCTACGATATTTTTATTGTTTCTAATCAGGCCGGGGTCGGCAAAGGTGTTTATACCCAGAAGAAATTGGACCACATCACCCGCAACATGATGCGCGATATCACAAGAACCGGCGGGAAGGTCCGTCAGGTCTTTTATTGTGTTCATCATCCGGAAGACGGCTGCGACTGCCGAAAGCCCCGTATCGGTTCTGTCCAAAGGGCGCTTGAGATGCTCGGCATGCCGCTGAGTGCCGCAAAGGACGCGTATTTTATTGGTGATACCAAGAGCGACATTGAAGCCGGTCACGTGGCTGGATGCAAAACGATTTTTGTCCTTTCCGGAAGAGAGGACCGGCGATATGTCGCGCACAAGTGGCTTATCCGGCCGGATTATGTGGCCCAAGACCTTAAAGACGCCCTGCGCATTTTAATTCCCAATGGCACTCCTTTACCGAAACGGTATTATTATAATCCGCCAGAGGATTAAGAAAGAGGCCTGCCGTTATGAAGATCCTGGTTGTTTATGCTACGGCTGGAGCCGGCCATAAAAAGGCAGCTGAAGCGCTTTATGACGGGCTTAAAGGATCAGGCCATGATGTCGTTTATCTGGATGTTTTAAAATATACCAATGCTTTTTATCATTATTCCTATGTTCAGGGATACACCTTTCTGGTCAAACACCTGCCGGTGGTGTGGGCGGCTTTTTTCGGACTGCTGGACCTGCCGTGGATGAGGCCTGTTCTGGTGGATTTTCGCCGGTTTTATAACGCGGTCAACGCCAGGGCTTTTCATGATTATTTAAGAAAAGAGCAGTTCGATTGTATTTTCTCAACGCATTTTTTGCCCAATGAAGTCGCGGCGTATTTAAAACGGACGGGACAGATCCATTCTAAACTGATCTGCTGCGTGACAGATTTTGATGTCCACCGCATCTGGATCTCTAAGGGGATCGACCGGTATGCGGTTGCGTCTCCCTACACACGCGAAAAGATCATCAGCCTGGGCGTCGATGCGCAAAATGTTCATGTGACCGGGATCCCGGTGAACCAGAAATTTTCCAGGAACAAGAATAGAGCGGAATTGAAGCAGAAGATGGGGTTGAAAGATGGGATGTTCACGGTCTTGATGGCGACAGGATCGTTCGGGTTTGGGCCGATCGAAGAGGTTGCTTCCCGCCTGCAGGGGCTTCAGGTCTTGGTCGTTTGCGGCCATAATAAGGCCCTTTATCAGCGGATGAAATCCAGAAACCTGCCGGATGTGGTGGTATATGGATTAGTGGACAATATGGATGAGTTGATGGCTGTTTCGGATGCCATGATCACCAAACCCGGAGGGCTTTCGATCTCCGAGGCGCTGGTCACAGGGCTTCCGCTCATTTTTTTCAGTGCCATCCCCGGGCAGGAGGAACACAATGTTCGTGTCCTTGCCCGTCAGGGGGTGGGCGTCAGTCATTGCCCGATCGAAAACATGGCCGCGGTCCTTAGAGCCTATCAAAGCGACCCTCAACAGTTCCAGGACGCTCAGTCCAAGGCGAAGGCTTTAGGAAAACCCGACGCCGTGAAAGATATTCTTTCCTTAAGTCATGCATGATATGCAAAATATGGTAGAATGCCACGGAAAGGCAATGAACAAATAACAACTAACAGTGAAAAGTTGTGGTGCGCGCTTATGCGCGCTAAAGCCCCCGAAGGGGGCACATCGTGAGTTGTTAACTGCTCAGTGTTCATTGTTAGTTTTTTAAATGATGAAAAAAAATATCGCACACATCGTTGTCGGCCTTCCTGTGGACGGCCCGTTTGATTATCTGGTCCCGGAAAAAGACTGGGACCGGATCCGCGTCGGGCACCGGGTTCTGGTTCCCTTTGGAGGGCGGCAGTTGACCGGTTATGTCACGGGGTTTTCTTCAGAGGCGCAGGTTGAGCAGCCTAAAGCGCTTATCAAGGTCCTGGATGAAGAGCCGATCCTTGATGAGCAGAAGATCGATCTGGCAAAGAGGGTCTCAGCCCATTATGGCTGTTCCATGGGAGAGGCGGTGGAAACGATGCTGCCGTTTTCTGTCCGTCGCAGAAAGAGTCTTCCACTGAAGGCCTGTGAGGGACGGCCATTGGCGCAAAAGAATGGAACAGGTCATCGTCAGTCTGAACTTGTTTGCGGGCTGGTGTTCGATCCTTTTCTTCAAAGAACCATATGCGAAAGGATCGCTGAGACCCGGGCTGCGGGCCGGGGGGTCTTATGCCTGGCGCCGGATGCGGATTGCGCCCAATATCTTTATGAAATGGTGGATCTGAATTTTAAAGGGCAGGCGCTATATGTGGACCTTAAGCCGGGAAAAAGGCAGATCGAACAGTGGCTGAGTGTTTGGAGAGGAGAGGCTCGGATCGTGGTTTCTGTGCGTTCGGGTATTTTCTTGCCGGTCCGGGACCTGGGGTTGATCGTGCTGACGGATGAAGATCGATATGGGTATGTGGAAGACCAGACGCCCTTCTATCACGCTCGGGAGGTCGCTGTGATGCGCTCCAGGCAGGAAGGCTGTGGCCTGATCGTTACGGCGCGGGTCCCCAGTGTGGAAGCATGGCAACGCGCGCAAGAAGAGCGCTGGAAGATCTCAACGCCATCGGGGGAAGGGCCGGGGTCCCGGTTTATCTGTGTTGATCTGAAGAACTATAAACCCCAGAAAAGCCTGCATTGTTCGGTCCCGATCTTTCAGGCGTTGACCGAAGTCGTTTCAAAGGACAAAAAGGCTCTCGTCCTTTTGAACCGCCGGGGATTTGGAACGTTTCTGCATTGTCCGCAATGTGATTTCGTGATGCGTTGCCCGCGTTGTGAAGTGCCGTTCTCGTATATTGAGGAGGATAAGGTCTTTTTATGCCCGCGTTGTCAGAAAAGGGAAGAGGCGACCGCGGTTTGCCCGTCCTGCAAGAAAACGAACCTTAAGTTTTCAGGGGGAGGCGTAGAGCGCGTGGCAAGCGATCTTTCCCGCATCTTGCCGCAGGCGAGGATCTGCATTGTTGACCGCAAGAAAAAAAATATTCCAAAATCCGCCAACATCTGCGTTGCCACCCAGGCGGTTTTTCAGCTGGTCCGGACGTGGCGCCCGGACGTGGCGGTCGTGCTCAGCATCGACAGTGAGCTTGGGCATATGGATTTTCGCGGCAATCACAAAGTGTTCGCGGAATTGATCACGCTCAAGAGCTTGGCATCGGAAGCGCTTTTTGTTCAGACCGGGAATCCCGATCATGATGTTTTTCAAAGGATGAAGACCGCAAGCCTGGATGGTTTTTATATCGAGGAGGCCCAAAAGCGCAAAGAGCTGTCTTTGCCGCCGTTCTCTTTCGTGATCTCGATTATCTGCCGCGGCGCGAGAAAAGAAAGCGCTTTGGCCCGGAGCCAGGACATTTATAATGAGATCTTGAAGTTGGAGAGGGAAGGCTTGGAGGCGCATGAACCGCAGGAAGATTTCAGGTCGAAGTTGCGCGATCAGTTCCGTTTTATTATAATCTTGAAAAGTCAAAACCTGTCCGATGATCTGCCGGTCATCCGGAAAATTTTAAAAAGCGTGAAACGCAAGGCCGGTGTTACAACGACGGTGCAGGTGGATCCGTAAACACGACACTAAGGCACTGGTATCTTAGTGACGAGGGTTTTGAGGTTTTAGTGTAATAGTGCCTTAGTGTCATAGTGTCTCAGTGCCACTTATTATGAGGGTTTTTTATGAGAATTGTCTTTTTCGGTTCTGATGATTTCGCGGCGACAAATTTGGAGCGCTTGATTCGTGACCAGTATGAAATCGCGGCGGTGGTGACCCAGCCGGACCGGGCTCGGGGGCGGGGGATGAACATTTCTTTGCTGCCGGTCAAGATGCTCGCGCTTGAACAGAACATCCCTGTTCTTCAGCCGGAAAATCTGGGTGGAGAGGATATTCGCGAGAGTTTAAGAGCCTTTGGCGCGGATGTATTTGTTGTGATCGCTTACGGCTTGTTCTTGCCGAAGGCTGTCCTGGATATTCCTAAAAAGTTCTGTCTGAACGTTCATGGGTCACTTTTGCCGCAATACCGGGGTGCGGCGCCTGTTAATTGGGCGATCCTTTATGGCCAGAAGCAAACAGGAGTTAGTGTTATTCGAATGAACGAGCGTATGGACGCCGGTGATGTCATGGTCCGAAAAAGTCTGCCGATAGACCCGCAGATCAACGCGCAGGACTTGAAAGAGGGCCTGGCCAAGCTCGGGGCGGAAGCCTTGATCGAGGCCTTGAAAGCGGTCGAAAACGGGAGCGTCTGCTTTGAACCGCAGGATGAAAAAAAAGCAAGCTTCGCTCCCAAACTGGAACGGGAGCTCGGCCGGATAGATTGGACCGCCTCAGCGATGGTTATCCACAATCAGGTGCGGGGGCTTGTTCCCTGGCCAGGGGCTTTTACAGGCTTCAAAGGTAAAAGGCTCAAGGTCCTGGAAACATCTGTTTTTGATGAACATTCTGCGGATCGCCCCCAGCCCGGCAGGGTGGTCCGGACTTTGCCGGAAGGCATTGTCGTCTCCTGCGGCCGGGGTCAAGTCCTGATCAAACGCCTTCAATTGGAATCCTCAAAACCTATGGACGCCCGCAGTTTCTGCGTCGGGCATCAGCTGAAAGCCGGAGAGGCTTTCTCTTCGGACGTGATTTAGATTTTCTATTTGCACTCAAACGGACATGTGCTATAATCCTACGGCTCTTGAAGCTTGAATCCTCATCTGTAAAAAGACCATCGATTTACACATTTTTTATTTAAAAAGGTTATAGAATGCCGCAATTACGGAAAGATCCGGTTATCAGACGCTGGGTGATCATCGCCACCGAACGGGCGCGCCGTCCGGGCAACTTCGTCACATCCCAGAACGTGGATTTCGGCAATAAAAAGGACTGCCCATTTTGTCACAACACAGACCCGGAGATCTTTGCGATCCGGCCCCAGGGCTCAGGTTCCGGGGACTGGCAGGTCAAGGTCGCTCCGAGCGGGACGCCGATCCTTTCGATCGATACAAAATTCAAGCGGCATGGTTTCGGCCTGTATGATGTCATTAAGAATTACGGCGCTCATGAGGTTGTGATCGAGACCCCGGAGCATATTGCCAACATGGCGGACCTTTCCCAGGAACAGATCAGGCGCGTGATGGAAGCGTATGTGTCGCGGTTCAAGGACCTGGAAAAGGACACCAACCTGCAGTATGTCTTCGTGTATAAAAATTACGGGTTGGCTTCCGGCAGCCGTCCGATCGGGCATGCCCGTTCGCAGATCATCGCTTCGCCGGTGAACCCTCTGCGCGTCAAGGAAAAGCTGGCCGGCGCAAAAAAATATTATGATTACCATGAACGCTGCCTGTATTGCGATATGTATCGTCAGGAGTTGGAAAGCAAAGAGCGCCTGATCAGAGAAACAGAACATTTTGTGGCTTTTTCGCCTTTTGCTCCGCGTTTTCCGTTCGAGACGATCATCCTGCCCAAGAAACACTGCTGTGATTTCGCCGACGGTGTTGCGGGGATGGAAGGGGACCTGGCTCTTATTTTGAAAGATATTCTGTTGAGATTTAAGATCGGATTGGATGATCCGGCGTATAATTACGTTATCCATACCGCGCCGCTGCGCCAGAAACGCAAAGGCGCCAAGTGGCAGACCATCGAAGAGGACTATCATTGGCATATCGAGATCATGCCGAGGTTAGCCAAGGCGGCCGGTTTTGAAAAGGGGTCCGGTTTTTATATTTGCGCGATCCCGCCGGAAGACACCGCGGAATTCTTAAGAAAGGTCGACGTTCATGCCTGAACTTCGCAGGGACCCAATTATCGGGCAGTGGGTGGTCGTTGCCAATGATCAGGAATCATTGACGCCGATGGCCTATGAAAAAGAGGGCCACGAACGAACGCATGAAAGCGTCTGCCAGTTCTGCCCTGGCCGCGAAGGATACACTCCGCCGGAAGTGGCGGCGGTCCGTTTTAACGGTTCGCAGCCCAACACCCAGGGATGGTCGACCCGTGTTGTGCCTAACAAATTTCCGGCTTTGAAGATCGAAGGCGGGCTGGATAAGCGGGGGATCGGGATCTACGATCTGCTTAACGGCATCGGCGCGCATGAGGTCGTGGTGGAGACCGCCGATCACCACCGGGACATGGCGGATCTGAGCCCTGAGGAAATCGTCTGGATCTTGCGGATGTATCTGGACCGCGGATTAAATCTTGCAAAAGACCGGCGTTTCAAATATATTATGGTGTTTAAAAATTTTGGGGAATCGGCAGGCGCTTCGGTCGAGCATGCTCATTCGCAGATCATCGCGCTTCCGATGGTGCCGAAGCTGGTGGATGCTGAACTGGAAGGATCATCCAGCTATTATAAATTTCGCGGCCGATGTTTGTTCTGTGATATTCTGGAGCAGGAATATGCGGATGAGGAGCGGATCATCGCTCAGAACGATCAGTTCATCAGTTTTTGCCCGTTCGTTCCGCGCTTTCCTTTCGAGCAGTGGATCATGCCCAAAAACCATCAGCCGGACTTTTTCGCTTTATCGGAAGAAGATATCATGCCTTTGGCCCTCATGATCAAAGAAGCCCTCGCGCGTATGAAGGCCTGCTTGAACGCGTCGTATAATTTTTATATCCACACAGCTCCGATCGGATACAAGGACAGGGAAGTCTATCATTGGCATATTGAGATCATGCCTCAGCTGGTGAAGACCAAAGGATATGAGTGGGGGACAGGTTTGTATCAGGTATTGACATCGCCGGCAGTAGCTGCTGGGTACCTGCGAGATGTCGATTTAAGTTAATCACACAAACGAAGCAAGACGTAAGTTAAGAAGGAGGAAGAAATGGCAGTAAAAATCGGTATTAACGGGTTCGGCCGCATTGGACGTATGGTCTTTCGCGTGGCCGCAAAGAACAAGAACATCGAGGTTGTTGGGATCAATGATTTGACGAACGCCAAGACATTGGCGCATTTGCTCAAATATGATTCGACACAGGGAAAATTCGATGGGACTGTGGAAGCCAAAGAGTCATCGATCGTTGTTAACGGGAAAGAGATCCCGATCACGGCGATCAAAGCTCCGGCTGAGATCCCATGGGGAAAGTACGGCGTGGATATCGTTATTGAATCCACGGGTGTTTTTGCCAAGAAAGAGCAGTGCTTGGAGCATCTTAAGGCAGGCGCCAAGAAGGTCATCCTGACCGTTCCGCCGAAGGACGCGATAGACAATATGATCGTTCTCGGGGTCAATGACAGCGCTTTGAAATCTTCGGACCTGGTTGTCTCTAACGCTTCTTGCACCACGAACTGTTTAGCTCCGATGGTCAAGGTCTTGAACGACAAGTTCGGGGTCGTGAAGGGTTTGATGACCACGATCCATGCGTATACCAATGATCAGTGCATCCTGGATTTTCCGCATTCTGATCTTCGCCGGGCCCGTAGCGCGGCTGTTTCCATGATCCCGACCACGACTGGCGCTGCCAAGGCCGTTGGAAAGGTCATTCCTGAATTGAGCGGAAAGCTCAATGGTATGGCTGTCCGCGTTCCGACACCGGATGGTTCTTTCACGGATTTCGTGGCTGAATTGAAAAAAGAGGTCACGATCGAAGAGATCAACGCCGCTATGAAAGAAGCCGCGGAAGGCCCAATGAAGGGTATTTTGGAATATTGCGCAGATCCGATCGTTTCGATCGACATTGTCGGCAATTCGAGTTCATGTATCTTTGACGCGGGTTCTACAATGGTCCTTGGCAATATGGTCAAGGTCTGCGGCTGGTATGATAATGAGTGGGGATATTCCTGCCGCGTTGTCCAGCTGGCTGAAAAGATGGCAAAATAAGTAGTTTTTCAGGAGAATAAAAAGGGCGGATTTTTTAAAATCCGCCTTTTTTCTATTTAAAATACTGATATACTTATAATAGTTCCTCTGAAATCTCTGTTTTTTCCTTTCGAAGGAGCCCATCATGGGTCGACTTTTTGAAAGACGCGGGCAGGTCACGTTAGAGTATATTTCGGTGGCGGTGCTGACGATCGTGGGGATCATTTTTATGGGCGGCTATGTGCACCGGTCGATCAACGCGTATTTTCATGATGCGGATCAGCAAGT
>JAKLFA010000006.1 GCA_022711395.1 Candidatus Omnitrophota bacterium
CTTTGTCGCTGCAGGCGGCGGGGACAATTATCCTAAAGGTGTGGATAATGGAACAGCTCTTCATTTTGCTCCGGAAGGCGCTTACGCGTCCTGGAATAGTTGCGGGAAATACTTATGTTGCACCGTTCCGCAGTGGAAGGGGATCTGCGGGGCTCCCGGCAGTCCGTATGAAGGGTATGGGCTTTATGACCGTTATTGCGGTGGCAGCGAGTTCGTTAATTGGCAGCCGTTCTGGATCAATGATCCAGCCAACTGCGTCAACAACTGCAGCGCTTCGATCGATTTGGATTTCGCGCAGTGGTGTGATCCGGTGAATTATAATATAGGTTTGCCGTCCGCTAATCTGCTTGTTAAGTATATTGACAACTGTTCGCAGGCCGCCGTGTTGGGTGTGCCTTACAGTGAAAACAAATGCCTGGCCCGGTGCCTGGGCACGCCGTTATTGACGGCGCCTGATCATAGCAATTGCCGATGTCCGCATGGCTACACGTTTAATCCGACAGCAACCGGCTGCCCAACCGGTTACACGCAGTATAATACCTGGGCTGAGGTGCAGACCGCGATCTGCGGTTCGGTGGGCTGCTGCAATACGTTTTGATCATGATGGAATTCAAAGCGGAAGCGGATCGATCCCGTCTTGTTTTTCGTGTTTGAAAAGATAAGATGCTTGTGTTATAATCCCCCGTCTTTTTCGGTATTAAAGAAGAAACAATTTTGAGAGTTGGCGCGGCCCGTTGGGGTGGACCCGGCGCGCGCATGTTGTTTTAAGAACGTTGAACGGGAAGTAGCGCAGCTGGCTAGCGCACGTGCTTTGGGAGCATGGGGTCCCGGGTTCGAATCCCGGCTTCCCGACCATATAAAAAAGGCCTGCACTTTTTGTGCAGGCCTTTTGCATGTTTTATCCGGCGATCAATTCCTGACGCAAATATAGAAGTTAACGCACTCCACGCTTCCTGAGCAGTTGTTGGTATTCGTGAAGTTGTCACCTGTTTTTACCATTCGATAGGACCCCCCCAATGGACATCCTGCGCATGTGGCAACACCCCAGCGGCCAGAGCATGCGCCTCTTACGCCTATCATGACGCCCCCTTCGACAAGGCCGGTGGTCGGCCCGGCCGTCTGGACACAATACTGCGCTATGGCCGGTATTGCTGCGGCGAGGACAACAGCGGTGAAAATACCAATTACATGGTGTTTTGTGAGGTTTATTGTGATCATAAGCACCGATCCTTTAAGTTAAAAGCTATACACAAAGTATAGCGTATTTATTTTAATAAAAATATCACTTTCGGGAAAATGTAGTTATGGCCTGTTTTGCGTCCTTGTGTGCGGGAGGTTTTTTTAGTACAATACCCCCCTATGAAAAGGGACCACACACAACTTATTTGCGATATCGGAGAACTGAGCGGGGCGTCCAGCCGGTCGCCGAGACTGGAAGATTTTTTGAGCCGATCGGCGGAGCTGGTCGCGCAGCATATGCAGTCTCAGGTTTGTTCGATCTATCTGTATTTTGAAGACACTCAGGAGTTGGTCCTGAAGGCGACCAAGGGATTAAAGCCTGAGGCGGTGGACAATGTCCGCCTGAGGCTGGGGGAAGGATTGACCGGGCTCGCTTTAAAAGAGATGCGCCCTATTTGTGAAAGGGAGGCGAGCAAGATCCCCGGATACCGGTATTTCCCGGAAATCGGAGAAGAGGCGTATGATTCGTTCTTGGCCGTGCCGATCCTGCGCGGGACGAACCGGATCGGTGTCATGGTCGTGCAGAATGCCAAGAGCGATTATTTCAGCCAGGAGGATATCAATACCCTGAAAGCGATCACTTCGCAGTTGGCGATGACCATTGAGACCGCGAAGATCCTTTTGGCGATCGAAGAGCAGAACAGGGACGCCGGATCATTTCCGGAAGAAAAGCCTTTAAAATTTTTTAAAGGCCGGTCCGGCGGTTCCGGAGTGGTCTTAGGGGAGGCGGTCATCCTTGAGGATAAGAGGCGCTTTTTCATGACCGAAAAGAATTTCGGGACAGGTTCGTATTCTGTGCAGGATTTCTTAAAGGCCCTTGAGAAAACGGAACAAAGCCTTCAGGCTTTGCAGGAGCAGGTCGAAGAAAAACTTTCGGATGTGGCGTCTTTGATCTTTACCGCGCAGATCCTGATGCTCAAAGATAAGCCGTTCATTGATTCGATCGTGCATCAGATCCAGTCCGGCCGCAATGCCGTCGACGCGGTCCGGCGCACCGTTCATCAGTATGTCCACCGTTTTGAAAGTCTGGATAACCGCTATATCAGGGAAAAGGCCCAGGATGTTTTGGACGTGGGGCTGCATTTGCTGGAGCATTTGGCCGGCACCGCCCTTTACGGGCAGGGAGAAGAAGGAAAGATCGTGATCGCGCAGGAGCTTTTTCCGTCGGACATGCTGAAGCTTTCTTCCCGCGGCGCCAAGGGGGTCATTTTGTTGAGCGGGGGGATCACCTCGCACATCGCGATCCTGTCCCGTTCTTTGGAGATCCCGCTTGTTTTCGCGGATGAGTCCCGCCTTTTGAAAGTCCCTTCACGGACACGGGTCCTTTTGGACGCAGGGCAGGGCAACGTGTATATTGATCCGGATGAAACGGTGTTGAGAACGTTCCAACCTGCTTTAGAGGGCGCGCGCGATGCGCAAAAGGCCAGGACAGAGTCCCTGGATGAAACCCGCACGGCGGACGGGGCCAGGGTCATGCTGCTTTCAAACATCAATCTTTTGTGCGATCTGAACGTCGCGCGGGATTTTAAATCCGAAGGGATCGGGCTTTACCGGACGGAATTCCCGTTCATGATCCGTTCAGATTTCCCTTCCGAAGAAGAGCAGTACGTGGTTTACAAGAAACTGGTCGAAGGGATGCCCGGCAAAGACGTGACGTTCCGCACGCTGGATATTGGCGGGGATAAGGTTCTGTCCTATTATGATTACGGCCGGGAGGAAAATCCGTTTTTGGGGATGCGATCGATCCGGTTTTCGCTCAGGCATAAGGATATTTTCCGCCAGCAACTGCGGGCGATCCTGCGCGCGGGAACAGGGGCGGAACTGAAGATCATGTTCCCGATGATCTCTTCCGTGGATGAATTTCTGGACGCGCGAAAGCAGGTCGAGCTGAGCATGGAGGAACTTAGATCGGTAGGAGTTCCGTTTCATCAGGCCCCGGAATTGGGAATGATGGTCGAGCTTCCGTCGGTTTTGGAGATCATGGACGAGTTGGCTGAAGAGGCGGATTTTTTCAGCATCGGGACCAATGATTTTATTCAGTATATGCTTGCTGTTGACCGGACCAACGAAAAAGTGGCGGATCTGTATCTTCCGCATCATCCGTCGATCTTAAGGGCGCTCAAGCGCGTGGTCGAGGCGGCCGGCCGCCATGGCAAGGACGTAGCTGTTTGCGGGGACATGTCTTATGATGAACGCTATCTTCCGTATTTTCTGGGGATCGGCATCCGCAAGTTCAGCGTGGACCCTCATTGGATCCCCAGGGTTCAGAAGGCGGTCTCCCGGATCGACCTGAACGAGGCCCGACGAAAAACGCAGGCCCTGCTGGAAATGAAAAAAGTTGCGGATATTGAGCGGAATCTGTTGTAAGATAAGGGCACACAAAAAAAGGAGTTTGCGAATGTTGGCATGGATGATTCTGGTGGTCGGGATCTTGTCCCGCGTTATGTTCCATGAACCGAATTTTACGCCGGTCATCGCCCTGGTACTGTTCGGAGGGATGTATTTAAGGAAAGAACAGGCTGTTTGGGTGCCGGTCGTGCTCATGATCGTTTCCGATGTCCTGATCGGATTTCACAGCGTGATCGCCTTTACCTGGGGGAGCATGCTGGCGATCAGCCTGCTGGGTGCGCTCAAACGCGAGGATCGCAGTTTTGGCCGTAGTCTGGGCCTGAGTTTTGTTTCAGCGGTCCTGTTTTTTGTCGTGACCAATTTCGGCGCGTGGCTTGCGATGTATCCGAAGACCTTGACGGGATTGATGGAATGTTATATCGCGGCAATACCTTTTTTCCGCACGACATTGTTCAGCACGCTGATGTATAGTTGTATTTTGTGGGCGGCGTATGAACTGGGCGCGAAGCGGTTTCCGCGTTTGGCAACGGTTTAGAGACCTGATAAATGGAGTAAGGGAGGGTTTGTTCAAAATTTGTGTACCGGTTCCTTGAGGCGAAAGCTCAAGGATCAAAAGGGAAAGCTTCCTTCGCTTGGCGAGGGGACCTCTTAAAAAGGATTTTTTAGGGGGCGGTGAAACGCCGGCACGGTCCCGCCACTGTAAGGGTTTAGTTAAACCCAAGTCAGAACGCCTGCCGGTATTTTCAGTATTTGTGTGCTGCGACGGACAGCGCAAATACGAACATAGATTTGGGATCAAGAGCTACGGGTGCAATCCCAATCGGACAAGACAATGTCTGGTTGGGATTTTTTATTTTTGCCGCCACAACAAGAGAGGGCGGGCGCCTGCGACATCAGAAAGGATTTTGAATGAACAGAAGGTTACGTGTGTTTATGATCATGAGCATTCTCTCAGCTTTTGGTCTGCCTGCCGCTGCGCAAGACATGGAATTGGACCGAATCGTGGTCACGGCAAGCCGAATAGCCCAGATGGATGATCAGTTGACATCCAGCGTTTCGGTGATCAGTGAAGAGGATATTGCTTCTTCAAGCGCCCGCACGGTGGCGGATATTCTTCAGGACCGTCTGGGGCTCAACATTTACGACAAGAGCTCCCCCAAGACGTCCCTGGTGGATATCCGGGGGTTCAATGACACGGCCACGATGAACGTCCTGGTTCTGGTCAACGGACGCAAGGTCAATTCGATCGACCTTTCGGGAGCGGATTATCTTCAGGTGCCGCTGGAGGCTGTGCGGCGTATTGAAGTGGTGCGCGGCGCGGCTTCGGTGCTTTACGGGGACAATGCCGTCGGAGGGGTTATTAACATCATCACCAAAGAGGGCAAGGGGCCGTTATCGCTCCGCCTGGGTTCGGAGTACGGGAGCTTTGACCAGCGGCGGTCGGATGCGGAGATCTCCGGAAGCCATAAGGACCTCTCGTATTATCTGTATTCCTCCTACGCGGACGCCAGGGGTTACCGGCAAAACAGCGATGTCCTCGACAAGGACTACAACGGCCGGCTGGGCTGGGCGCTGACCGATATCCTGAATGTGGAATTGATGAGCTCCTGGCACGAGGATGATTATGGTCTGCCGGGTGGCTTGAGCGACACGGAGCTTCAGACGCTGGGGCGCCGGGGTTCAGCTGATGATCAGGATTTCGGATCGACCAAGGACCGCAATGTCCATCTGCGATTCGACGCGACCCCCTGGCCGCAAGACCTGGACCTGGGCCATCTGGTCCTGGACGTATCCTACCGCAACCGTGATTCCTACGCGGAATTCGCGGCGTATGATTTCGGGACCAAGCGCATGATCGACACGCTGGGCATGAACGCCAAATACACTTTGAATCAGCAGGTGCTTGGTCATGATGTGGACCTTGTCACCGGGGTGGACCTTTATGATGTCAAGAACGATATCTGGGGCAGCGGGTCCAACAGTGATGATATCACGATCAGTAAGGACGAATTCGGTGTTTATGTTTTTGGTGAGGTTGAATTGCTGGCCGACACGTTCATCAACGCGGGGACGCGTTATCAACGGGCGGATTACACGTTCGATCAACGCAGCGGGACGGCGAATTATGAAAAACAGAAGGCTGATGAGCAGGTCTCCATGCTGGGGGCCAAATATGAATACGCTCCGGGTTCCAACATCCATGCGGGGGTGGAGCAGACGTTCCGGTTTTTGGCGACCGATGAATGGTACGATACCTGGTCAGGACTTAATACCGGCCTGGACCAGCAGACCGGGATCCAGTATGAGGTGGGGATCAAACACAACTTCAGGAACACGACGACCGTTGGGATCACGCCTTATTGGATCGAGACCGAGGATGAGATTTTTTTTGATCCCAAGTCCGGATTTTTCGGGTCGAACAGCAACTATGACACGACCCGGAGGCTGGGGGTGGAATGTGAGCAGCGGACAAATCTTTTGAAGATCGTTGAGGTGGACGTTCTCAACCGCTGGGAGCTTTTCAGCAGTTATGTCTATCAGCGGCCGGAATTCTTTGATGGGCCCAATGACGGTAAGCTCATCCCCATGGTCCCGGAAAACCAGTGGACAGCCGGGACATCGTTCGGTTTTTGGGACCATTATGACTTTTCGATTTCCGGGCGCTACACGGGATCACGTTTTGCCATTAATGACACGCTTAATGAGACGGCGAAAGTGAAGTCCCATATCGTAATGGACACCAAGCTATCTTACCGCCGGCTGGACTATCAGGTCTATCTGGCCGTAGACAACGTGCTGGGGGAACAATATTATTCCTATGTCAGCAAGGCGGTCGGCAGTTTTGTGAAGGACTATTATCCGGCGCCGGAAAGAACGTTTCGGGCGGGCATGAGCGTTTTGTTCTAAAGGCGCGAGAGAGGCCCTTTTTGTTTCCGAAAAAGACGGCCCTCCTTTATAATAGGGGCGGGCGCGGTGAAGACCCGGCTTTATGAAAAAGGATGGGTGCATGGGGCGCAATACAATGTTCCTTTCGGCTTTTTTGTTCTTGTTCGTTCTCGGTGTTTTCGGGATCGGGCTCAGATATGTCGGGAGCGGAGACCTTGTGCCCAATGAGCTCTTGCCGGTAGCGATCATTCAGGGACAGAGTTTTTATTTTGACGATTTTGTGACGGACAAAGACGCCGTGCCGTATTATTACGTCAATGTAAAAGGCAGGATCGTTTCCGCCTACCCGGTCATTCCGGGCTTATTGAACCTGCCGGTTTTTTTTGTTGCGCATGTTTTCGGTGTCGATCTGCTCAAGAATGTCCGTTTATTGTCTTTACTGTCGTCTCTGCTGATCTCATCGGCCTCGGTGGTGTTCATGTTCCTCTGCTTGACGAAGGTTTGCAGGAGGCAAAGCACGGCGGTCTTTTTTTCGTTGGTGTACGCCTTCGCCACATGCGTGTGGAGCGTCGCGTGCCGGGGGATCTGGCAGCATGGTCCGTCCCTGTTATTTATTACTTCTGCCTTATTTTTATTGTTCTGCAAAAAAGGAAATCTTCTGCTTTATGCTGGTTTCTTTTTTGGGATGGCCGTCTTTAACAGGCCGACGAATGCCATGCTGGTTTTGCCGATGACGCTTTACGTCTTTAAGCACCGTCGGGAAAAATTCAAATGGTATCTGGCGTGCTTAGTGGTGCCGATAGCGCTTTTGTGCTGGTATTCTTGGGCGTATTTGGGTAATGTTTTTTTGCTGGGACAGGGCCAGCGTTTTCGAGTGACCGATGATTTCTGGCTTGGATTGGCCGGGCTGTTAATAAGCCCCAACCGGGGGTTGTTTGTGTTCAGCCCGGTGTTGATCTTCAGCGTTTTCTATCTCATCTGGCTGACGATCAAGAAGGACGCGGAGCCTGTTTATCGATACATGGCCGCCGCGGTCATTCTGTTGATCGGGGTATGCGCGTTGTGGGCCTCGTGGTGGGGAGGCCATTGTTTTGGATACAGATTGTTGATCGAGACGATCCCCATGCTGATCATTTTTGTGTCTCTTTGCTGGGAGGATTTTATTGCCGACCGCATTTTTTTAAAGGCCATATTCTATGGGCTGTTATTTTTTTCAGTTTATTTTAATTTTCTGGGAGCCTTTTTATATTCCGGTGAGTTCAACAACAGGCCTAATGACATTGATAGCAACGTTGAGCGGTTGTGGGATATCAAGAATGGAGAACTGGCGAGAGACTCGTTAAAGTTGTTAAGGCTTGTTTCAGAGGTCTTTCAGCGTGAAAAGTAACGCGGCCCGGATCACTGGTCGGCGAGGAACCCTTTGGACGGAATGGTTTTTGGCCTGGAGACGATCCCCGGTTGCGTTACGGGCGCAAGAGAGGCCCTTTTTATTTCCGAAAAAGGCGGCCCTCCTTTATAATAGGGGCGTAGCGTCTTAAACAAAGGAGAGGGACGTGAGCGATTCATTGGATCTATTTTTTGAAGACATGATCAGCCTCCTGGGAGAAACGCGTGTTTGCCGCGACCGGGAAAAGATCGACGGGCTTTTGTCCAACACCTTGGGGATACAACGGGATGTTTACGGGTGTTTGTATCCATCGATGCTGGAAGAGGTCCGCGACATCGTCCGAAAGGCCAATCAGCACAAGGTCCCATTATATCCGTTCAGCCGGGGGCAGAATTTCGGTTACGGCGGCTGCGTTCCTCCGGTCAACGGCGTTATGTTGGTGAGTTTGGAACGCATGAGCGCGATCCGCGAGTTCAACGAACGCCACGGTTATGTGGTCATCGAGCCTGGTGTTTCTCAAAAGCAGCTTTATGATTTTTTGATCGAAAAGAACGCCCCCTTCTGGATGGATACTACCGGTGCCGGCCTTGAATCCAGCATCATCGGAAACACCCTGGAAGGCGGCTTTGGGCATACTCCCAAAGGCAATCGCCGGGCGCATTTTACCGACGTGGAAATGGTCCTGGGTAATGGCCAGATCCTTAAGACCGGCGCATTTCCCGGGTTGGGGCCGGACTTAAGCGGCATGGCCGTCCAGTCCAATTTCGGGATCGTGACCGCGATGCGCGTTTCGCTGGTGCCCAAGCCCGAGAGTTTTGAATCGTTCGTGGTCAGCGTCGATAAAGACCAGAACCTTGAGAAGGTGATCGATCTTCTCAATGTCCTGGCCCTGCAGGGAGTGCTTCTGAACCTTTCACACGTTGTTAACGCTTTGCGTTCCTATATGATCCTCAACCCCTGCCCGGAGGAGTTCAAGGACCAGTTGATGAACAATGATCAGGCGGCAAAACTTTTGCAAACGCCCGTCGTCAAGGCCGGACGCTGGAGTGTGATGGGCGGGCTTTATGGGTCAAGGCTGGAACTGGCGGCCCAGAAAAAGCTGATCAGGGCCGCTTTTGACGGGATCGGGCGCGTGGAATTTTTCGATGATGCCCGGATCGATCAATTACAGAAAATCTGCCGGTCGCCGTTTAAACGGTTTTCATCGTCATTCAAAAAGCTTTCTGGGCATCTCATTGCCTATAAGGAACTGCACGGGATGATGGAAGGGATCCCGACCGACCACATGACGCGGCGTATGGGCTGGCGGGTGCAGGAGACAGAGGATATCGGTTTGATCTGGTTCGCTCCCACGTTGCCGGCCGAAGGGCAGAAGGTCCGGCGGATGATCGATTTTGCGTCCGAAAAATTCGATCGCTATCAGTTTGAAATGCCGGTGACGATCACCCAGATCCGGCCGGGCCAGGTAGTCGGGATCTTCAGCATCCATTTTAACCGCCGCGATGAAGCGGCTGTGCGCAAGGCCCACGAGCTGTATGAAGAATTGAAGAACGGCTTTAGAAGAGAGGGGATCGAACTTTACCGCTCTTCCGTGTTGAACATGGCGCAGCTTACCTACGGGGACTCCGGCAAGAAAAGAGTCTTGAAGACCTTGAAAAGGGCGCTTGATCCTCATGATATCATCGCTCCGGGACGTTATGGCATCACGTCCGCCTTGGAAGAAGACGAGATCGTAAAATAAAAAAGGCGCTTTTTACGATAAAAAGCGCCTGTCAAACAATCCCTGGTTTATGTGCAGGACGGATAACGGCCGACGTATCTTCCGTAACCGCAGGTCGTAATGCCGGTGTCCCGGTAATAGATCAGGAGTTTGTCCCATTGCTCGCAGGTCGGGCAGTCCCGGGTGTTGCGGGAAACATAGATGTAATAATTGCTTGACGCGCCGTCTGTTTGACCGACGACCTGATAACTGAAATGAGCGTTGGGCGAACACGCCGGATCCGACATTCCCAAGGGAGACCAGTCCGAACTGCCGCAGGTGCCTTCCCCATATTGCCCGCCAACGGAGATGCCGGCGTATGATCCATTATTCATCAGATAATACCGCTCCATCGCGGAGCGGATGGAAGAAATCGTTGACCAGGCTTCAGCCAGGCGGGAATCTTCCACCGCTGCAAATAGCCGCGGAAGGGCCAGGCTGGCCAAGACACCCACAATGACGATCACGATGATCAATTCCAGAAGTGTGAAACCTCGTTGATTCATAAGAAAGCCCTCTTTAGTTAAGTATATTTTTTAAAAAAAGAAATGTCAACCGCACTTCTTTACTATAGCATGGCCTCAAAAACCGCCATTATTTTTTTATGAAATTTTTGTCCAGCAGCGGTCCGATGATCGTCAATTCCTTTGTTTTTTCCAGGGCTTGTGCCGCCAGCGCGGGGGAGCGCTCAAGCTCCCGCCAGATCTCAAATGCCCGTTGAAAATTAAAGCACCGTTCCTCAAAACGCGCCCGTGAAGACAAAAGAAGATCTCTGGCCGCTGCATCGTTCTGCGCCAGCGGCAAGGCGAGCGCGTAGCTTTTCGTGAATTCAAAAGGCATCATGTGCTGTTCCAGCTTTTGGGTGAGAAGGATCCTTTGTCCTGGTTCAAGCCTGTCCCAGGACAGGAATTGTTCGCGCAGGCCATTGGCCGCGGCGCGGTATTCCCAGGCTTTCAGGCTCTCCATTTCCCAAAAGGAAATGTCATCCTTTTTTTGTAACGCCTCGACCGGGTGTCTGCTCAAAAGCGCAGCCGAAATCATGATCAGGATAAGGGCCGCCAGGGCCGCGCGCCGGTTGCTCTTCAAAAAGAAGGCCACCCGTTCCGCTGCGAAGCCGGCGTAGAGACAGAGAAAAGGAATGAGCGGCATGCGGTAACGCGAACAGATAAAGACCGAAAGGGCCATGATCGTTAAGAACACCGTCGGGATAAGAAGGATCCGTCCGCTTTTGTGTTTTTGAGCAAAGGCCATGGTGATCCCGCCGGCGGCAAGAGAGAACAGGACCGAAAAATCCAGCCGGGGGAGGCGCTTGAGCGGGCTATGTTTTTCATAAAAATAAACGCTTGAAATATTATGCGGTTCGTAATTGTTCACCAGATAAGACAGCTTTTTGAGTGTGAGGAAGGCCCATGCCAGAGGCTGTCCGCGGTAAGACTGGAATGTTTTTCTGATCCAGTAGAAATTCAGCTTACCGGTCGCGCCGGATTCTTCATGGGCCTTGAGGATGGCGTCCCGCGCGAAACCTTCCGAGGTGGACGCGATGCCGGGGATCTCTTCCATGAGGCCGCTGGCTCCAGCGCGATTTCCGATATAAAAATGGACGCCGAACTTATGCGCGTATCCGTCGGCACTGCGCATCTGCTGAAAGCCGAGCGCCGCCAGCAGCGCAAAGCAGCAGTTTATGGTGATCAGGGAAGTTTTTTTCCACTGCTTGAAACGTGCCAGGCAAACAATGATGGCCGGAATGATCAGGAGCCAGTAAAAGCTCCTCGACAGGCACAGCGCGAGCGAAAAGATGAGGAAGAGCGCGTAGGACGCTGTTCGTTCCCTTTTGGCATACAGGATAAAGAAAAATAAGGACATGATCATCAAAAATTGCGATAAAGCGGTCCCATCGATGACCGCGTCATAAAAAAAGTTCATGCGGTAGTAGAGGAGGGCGACCCCGGCCAGGGCTCCGGACGGCCATCCAAAAAGCAGCGAGCCTGTCACTGCCAGGGCGAAGGCGCTGATCGCTCCGAGGGCGGCGAATATCAGATAAAGAGGGAGCGGATGGGCCCCGAATAATCGGTAGATGATGCCGATGAAATGCGCGGTGACGGGGTTGAGCGGCGACTGGATCGGCAGAGGGTCCGCTGAGGCGAGGTTTTTTGCCAGCATGTCGAACAGAAACGGGTCCGTCCCCGGCAGAGAAAGGTTCAAGGCCGGGTCAAGAGCGATATGGCGGGCATAGAGAAACCGCAGCAGGATGCCGAATGCGGCTGCCGCCGACAGGATCGCGGCCGATAATGGAATAGGGGGTGTTTTAAAAATGGTCCTGGAAAGCCTCATGCAATGATCCGTTCGACGGTATAGGTTAGTTTTCTTTTTTTAAGGGCTTTCACAAAGAGGGTGTCCCAAAAAGAAGAGATCCCGGATAGAGAGAACGTTCTGTATTTTGAACGGCCGTGCTTTCTGTGTTCATGAGGGACGGGGACCTCTTTGATCCGGTAGCCGGCGATCTCGATCAGGTCCGGTAGAAAAAAGATCATATGGTTGAATTTCACCAGGTCAGCGGCCACTGCGCTTTTGAACGCCTTCAGTGAACAGGCGTTGTCATGGAAAGGGTCGCGCAGGATCATCCGGCGGAGGCTGTTTCCGATCCGGCTGCCAGCGCGTTTCAAAAAGGAGTCTTTGCGGTCTTTCCGCCATCCGACGACCGCGTCAAATCCGTCCATGTTCTCCAAAAGCGTGGGGATGGCTTCCGGAGGGTTCTGAAGGTCGGCATCCATCATGACGATGGTCGATCCGTGCGCGGTTTTAAACCCCGCTGTCAGAGCCGCGGACTGTCCGGAATTTTTTTGCAGGCGCACGATGACGAGGTGCTCATAATTTTTTTTTAATTCCAGCAGAAGCTCGAACGAGCCGTCCCAAGAGCCGTCATCCACGCAGATGATCTCATAAGGGGAGTAAGGTTCGCAGGCGGCTGTTGTGCGGCAGAGCAGTTCTTTCAGGGAAGCGGCTTCGTTAAAGACGGGGATGACAATAGATAAATTTTTCATTTGGCAAAAGAGGTGTCGTTTGAAATTTTTGAACAAGCAGTATTGTACTGTATCCTCCGGGAGGCGACAAGATAAAAGTGCGCCGGCCCGCGAAGTGTTTGAAAGGAAAGCCCTTTATTATCAATGGTTTAAAATTTAAAGGCAAAACAGCTGCTGCGGGACAACTTCTCTTAAATCGGCAGGCGGCGTTCTGAAATATTGTCTTGAAGCTTTACATTATAATGAAAATAGGTATTATATAATTACTGTGAACAGGCCCGATCCATCCCATATTCAGGATCCAGGGCCGTTCTTTTTGAAGAATTTTATAAGGATTTCCGGAAATTCAACAGTGGCCCAGTAGCTCAGGTGGATAGAGCAACAGCCTTCTAAGCTGTGGGTCGGACGTTCGAGTCGTCCCTGGGTCACCAAATTTTAGAAAAGGCCGGTGGAACAAGGGTTGTGTTCTTTTCTGCGCCGTGGTTCATTTATGCTCAGATACCTCCGATATGTCCTGATGTGGCTTGGAATCGTTTTCATTCTTTTCGTCGTGATCTGCTACTATTATGTTCAGGCCGGCGGGAAGCTTTTTATTGAAAAACGGTTCTCCATTTTTTTTCAGCAGCCGGCGACCATCGGTGAGATCCGTTTTCTTCTTCCGCTGGGATTAAGGTTCAAGAATCTTCAGATCCAGAACTTTATCAAGGCCGAAGACGTGCAACTGCAGGTGGGGATGCCGTTCGTTTTTGATAAACGCCTGGTGATCCAGAAGCTTGTGCTCAAGCATCCGGTCTTTACCGGGGTTTATGATGAACATAAAAAATTCCAGTTTGGGGGGGCGTATCTGGCCCAGAGAGAAAAATCCCTTCGGGAAGGATCGAGCTCGGAGGCTCCGTTCTTTGAAGGGATGCGCATTGAGTATTTTGAAGTAAAAGACGGAGAGGTCGAGATCCTTAATTTTTCGAAGAACCCGTCTGAGCGGTATTTTTTTGACCAGATCCAGCTCAAGGCGCTGGATGTTTCCTACCCTTTGCTGGACCAGCGGGTCAAGTTTGACGTGAAGGCTTTTATACAAAAAGGGTTCGGACTGTTCGATCGGGGGGTCTTTACTTCTGAGGGGTGGGTCAACTGGCCTAAGAGGAGCTTAAGCAGCAAAGTTGATTTTGTGGATGACAGGCAGTTTTCGCGTATCCAGATCGACGCGAAATCGGAGAACAATGACCTAAAAGTCGCCGGATCCGCGCAGTGGGATGCCTCCCGGCTGGACCAGGTTGAAAAAGCGGATATCCAGAAGGCCGGGGGCGATTTCGCGGGGGGGCTGGCGGTGGGGGTCTTGAGCTTGGCGAAGGGCGAGCAGACCTTTCAGTTTGATTTTTCGACCAAGCTGGATGATCCGCAGTTGAGCACGATCAATCTTTCCGGCGCGATAAACCTTAATGTCCCGCCTTTTGAAAAAAGTGAAGAGCCGGTGGCATTAAAACCGTTTGAAATTTTCAGCGGGGCCGCCGTGAAAGGCAAATAAACAGGTCAAAAACAAAAACTTGCTGTTTGAAGGAATTTTGTTAAAATAGGGGCTCAATTTGAATTTATGGTGGCTGTAGCGCAGTGGTAGCGCACAAGATTGTGGCTCTTGGTGTCGCGGGTTCAAATCCCGTCAGCCACCCCAAATATAAAGCGCCCTCAAACGAGGGCGCTTTTATATTTGGTACGGTTTGACCAATTGAAGTGGCAGGAGAAGGCGGCGGGTGACCGAATTCGGCTTATAGAAGCCGGGTGAGGAAATGGTTGACGCTCCGCGGCAACCATTCAAATCCCGTCAGCCACCCCAGCTTCCACAAAATAAAATCCCCGCCCGGATTCAGGCGGGGATTTTGTGTTTAGGGAAGCTGGGGTGTTGTGCGGATTTCCTTAGATTCATTCAGAAAGATCTGCCCACCCCAGATAAAAAATGTCAGCTTTATGTGGGCTTTTTTTATTTGGGTCAAGTCGACTGAAGTCGAGTGGATTTACGGGCGACCGAGTCCGGCTTCCATAAAATAAGATTTCTCACCTGGAAATGAAAACTTCCACCGGATCGGGGACGGTTTAGTAGGAATGCGATAAAAAAGGAACTCTAAGAATGGAAGAAGCAATAGAGATAATTGCCGCAGTGCGTAACGAAATGATTCGGAACTTTGAGCAGCCATTGGGTTTTATCATCAGAGAAGAAAGTAAAAAAGGTCCGTTTGGCAGTTATTATATAACGCTTACTAACACCGTTTCTCTTGTTGCATCAAAAATCAGAAGAGTCCCAAGTTCGTGAATAAGGCGACTTTAGTCAAGGAAGAAGCCTCACAGCGGACGCCGGCTTTCACAAAATAAAATTTGCTAAAAAAATTTTCTTGACAAATTTAATTTATGTTTTATACTTGAGTAAACCAATAGGAATTATAGAGGTTGAGGGCGCATGAAAATTACGCATAAAGGCGATTATGCATTGAAGGCTGTTTTAGATCTGGCCCTTCATTATGAGCAGGAATTGGTGGCAAGCAGTGAAATGGCTAAGCGTATAGATGCCCCGGTCAAATTTTTGGAACAGATCCTTTTGGATTTAAAAAAAGGCGGGATTATCCGGAGCCGGCGCGGTGTTGAAGGCGGGTATTTGTTATCAAAAGCGCCCGCGCAGATAGCCGTAGGCGACGTGATCCGGCTGATCGAAGGGCCGATCGAACCGATCGCATGTGTGAACGAAGGGTATGCCAACTGCGAGGATCTGAGGAAGTGTGTTTTTAGAGATATTTTTCAGAGGGTGTTTGAGGCCACCGCGGACATTATTGATAACATCACCTTTGAAGATCTGGTTTTAAAAATAAATTCGCGTCAGCAGGTGCTGACATATTCTATTTAAGGAAGAACAAAAAATGAACAGGCTTTTTAGTAGTATTCCTATGATGATGTGTTGTTTGGCGGTGTGCCGCCTTCGAGGTGGTGGAGGTCCGCCTGTGTAACACATCATTCAATCAGTAGGCGCGACGGGACAACCCACTGCCAAGAAAGAGACACCAAAGGCAGTGGGTTTTTTATTTATAAATTCAGGAGGAGAACATGGGCTTAAATCAGAATTCAAAGAAC
This sequence comes from Candidatus Omnitrophota bacterium, assembly GCA_022711395.1. GTDB lineage: Bacteria > Omnitrophota > Gorgyraeia > Zapsychrales > JANLHA01 > JAKLFA01. Next base: position 15,752 of record JAKLFA010000006.1, read on the forward strand.
ATTGTGAATGACGCAATCATCAAGGACATCAGCGATTCGATCCACGGGGTCAGTTTTGGGACAGTCACGATCATCATTCACAATTCAAAGATCGTCCAGATCGAGGTCTCTCAAAAGAGCCGCTTTGATGACGTCTGGATCGTTCAGGAAGGAGGTGGGATCTAAAGAATTTGATTGGTTTCGCCGCTGACCGGTTTTCCGGCAGCGTTTTTAAGACGAGAAAACAGGAAATTTGCAAGGCATCACCAGACCACTGGATCAGTCCTGCGCTTAAACTTGAAAGGGTGGGAACATGAAGAACACGAGTACAATTCAATCGGTTATTGCGGGGATTTTTCTTCTGGTCACAGAGGGCGCGGTGCACGCCGGTCTGCCGTTAAACAACGTTGAAGGGGTTGGAGGGGTCGCCTTCAATCCTCTGGCCTACACCGCCGGAACGCCGTTTGAGAAAACAGAGAAGTCGGAGGGGACGAGTTCCATTAAGGATGTGGTGAACAAGCCTCAGTTTGGCATCTGGCGGATCCGCCTCAATGATGTGAATGCGGATTGGACGACCCAGAGCGTGGCAACGACCTTTTTCGACCGCGTTGAGCTTTCGTATGGAAATGAAACGATCGCGCAGAGCGGGGCCGATAATATCCATAAGAACAATATCGGCGTGAAGGGCCTATTAGTGAAGGAGAACCAGGGGGACACTCAGTGGGTTCCCGCCGTAGCGGTGGGCGCGATCTACAAGGATACAAATTACGCGGTCTCGGGCGATGTGGATGATCAAGGCTATGATTATTACGTCGTGGCCACGAAGCTCATCCCGCAGCTTCCCCTGCCCGTTCTTTTGTCCGGGGGTGTCCGTTCGACCGACGCCCGCTCGACAGGCGTTTACGGGTTTGGTACCAAGCGCGACCTCATCGGGTTCGGCAACGTGGATGTTGTCCTTCCCGGCAATGTTGCGATCGGGTTTGAGTATCAGCAGGGGGCCCAGGTGACCGGATGGGAGAATGATGATTATTACGATATTCATGCGGCATGGCTCGCGAATAAGAATCTGACCCTGGTTGCCGCGTATGTTGATACCGGGGCAGCTACAGGAAACAGCAAGGTCGGGCTCGGAGACGGGTTTGTCTTGAGCGCACATTACGCCTTTTAATGAATCGTCTAGGGGGGAAGGGCGCGCCCTTCCCCTTAAAGTAATACTAAGAGAGGAGTAGAAAATTAAAGGAGGATGGGAAAATATGAGCCGTATTTATGAGGACATCACAGAAACTGTGGGGCGGACCCCGTTAGTCCGGCTGAACCGGATCACGGAAGGGGCGATTGCGGAGGTCTATGCAAAGGTAGAATCGTTTAACCCCCTTTCCAGCGTCAAGGATCGTATCGGTTTGGCGATGATCGAAGACGCTGAACAGCGGGGCGTCTTGAAGAAGGATTCCGTGATCGTTGAGCCCACGAGCGGGAACACCGGCGTCGCGCTGGCGTTTGTCGCGGCGGCCAAAGGGTATAAGTTGATCATAACGATGCCGGAGACCATGTCGATCGAGCGCCGCCAGCTTTTGGCGATTTTTGGCGCCCAGCTTGTGCTGACGCCCGGGTCTGAAGGCATGAAGGGCGCGATCAAGAAAGCAGAAGAGTTGGCGGCGTCGACACCGGACGCGGTCTTTTTGCAGCAGTTTGCCAATCCGGCCAATCCTGAAATTCACCGTAAAACAACGGCCGAGGAGATATGGAACGATACCGACGGCAAGGTCGATATTATTATTTCAGGCGTTGGCACGGGCGGGACGATCACGGGCGTTTCTGAGGTGATCAAGAAGCGCAAAAGTTCGTTTAAGGCGATCGCGGTCGAGCCGTTTGATTCGCCGGTCCTTTCCGGCGGTAATCCCGGCCCTCATAAGATCCAGGGTATCGGCGCGGGGTTTGTTCCCCAGGTTTTGAATACCAAGGTGATCGATGAGATTGTCCAGGTCAAGTCGGAAGACGCGGGAGAAACGGCGCGGAAGCTGGCGCGTCAGGAAGGTATTCTGGCCGGCATCTCCAGCGGCGCCGCTGTTTGGGCCGCACTGGAAGTCGCCAGGAGGCCGGAAAACAAAGGAAAGACAATCGTCGTGGTCCTGCCGGATACCGGGGAACGCTACCTGACGACCTGGCTTTTTCAGGACATCAAAGTATAAAAAGTTGAGGAGGCAATACGATGGCTCGCTATAACAGTATTTTGGAGGCGATTGGGCGGACGCCTTTAGTGAGATTAAACAGTCTCACGAAGAATATTAAATCTATTATTTATGTAAAGCCTGAATTTCTTAACCCGGGAGGAAGTGTTAAAGACCGCATCGGATTAACGATGGTTGATGCCGCCGAGAGGGAGGGCCGTCTCAAGCCCGGCGGAACGATCATTGAAGCCACTGCAGGCAATACTGGAGTTGGCCTTGCTCTGGTTGCGGCCATTCGGGGCTATCGTTGCATTTTCGTTATGCCGGACAAAATGAGTCAGGATAAAATTAATTTGCTCAAATCCTACGGTGCTGAGGTTGTCATTACCCCGACATCGGTTGCTCCGGATTCTCCTGAAAGTTATAACGGGGTCGCTGATAGACTGGCTAAAGAAATACCGGGCGCATATCGCCCGAATCAATTCGAAAATCCCAATAACCCGTTGGCGCATTATCGTACGACCGGGCCGGAAATCTGGGAAGATTCGGAAGGCCAGATCGAAGTTTTTGTCGCTGGGATGGGGACGGGCGGGACGATATCCGGCATAGCCAAATACCTTAAAGAAAAGAATTCGGCGATTACGATTGTCGGCGCTGATCCGCAAGGGTCGATCCTTTCCGGGGACAGCCCCCACTCGTATAAGGTGGAAGGCATCGGCGAAGATTTTATTCCTAAAACGTTTAATCGTCAGGTTGTGGATGAAATGGTGCGGGTCAGCGACAAGGAATCGTTTAATACGGCCCGGCGTTTGGCCCGGGAAGAAGGACTCCTGGTCGGCGGATCTTCTGGAACGGCTTTGGCGGCAGCCTTGAAGTACGCGGAGAGACTGGATGTTCCTAAGTATATTGTTGTGCTTTTGCCGGATACAGGCAGAAATTATATCAACAAAATATTCTCGGATTCCTGGATGCAGGAAAACGGTTTTTGGGAAGGCCGACAAGCCAAAGCGGTTTACATCAAAGACATCCTGAGCTCGAAAAGAAATCTTCCGGAGCTGATTTCGGTGTCTCCTAGAGAAAAGCTGGTCCGGGCGATTCATTTGATCCAGGAAAATAATATTTCCCAGCTGCCGGTCATCGATGACCAGGAAATAGTCGGCAGTTTAAACGAGGCCTCGCTTATGCAACTCTTGCATGACGGCATTAAGTTTGACCAGCAAGATATTGCGACGGTTATGGCTAAACCTTTACCTGTTGTGGATGAGAACGTGAGCGTCTCGGAGGCTTATCGGGTTTTGCTTTCCGGATCGACGGGGATCGTGGTCAAGAGGAAGGGAAAGCCTGCTGGATTGATTACGAGGGTGGATCTGGTGAGCTACTGGATCATGCACAAGAAGGAGGATGGTTATGAAATTTGAAACGCGTGCAATTCACGATGGGCAAAAGCCGGATGCCCAAACAGGGTCAGTGATTGTTCCGGTTTATCAGACGTCGACCTATCAACAGGAAGCTGTTGGGAAACACAAAGGATATGAATACTCCCGCACCGGAAATCCCACCCGCACGGCGCTGGAGACCGCATTGGCGTCTTTAGAAGAGGGTAGATTCGGTTTGGCATTCGCGACAGGGGTCGCGGCAACGGCCGCGGTTTTCAGCCTTCTTGAAGAAGGCGATCATATTGTCGCGGGAGATGACCTGTATGGCGGAACGTACCGTTTGATCGAAAAAGTGTTCCGTCGCTGGGGAATCACCGCAACCTATGCTGATGTTGACCGGCCGGATTCGTTTGCGCGCTCTATCCGGAAGAACACCAAACTCATTTGGCTTGAAACACCAACCAATCCGCTTTTAAAGATTATCGATATCAAAAAAGCCGCTAAGGTTGCGCACACGAAAGGAATCCTTCTGGCGGTTGATAATACGTTCGCCAGTCCGTATTTTCAGAAGCCCCTTTTGTTTGGGGCAGATATTGTTGTTCACAGCACGACCAAATACATCGCCGGGCATAGCGATATTGTCGGCGGGGCTGTGGTGCTGAATGATGAAGCAATGTACCAGCGGATCAAATATTACCAAAACGCCGCCGGCGGAGTCCCCGGGCCTTGGGATAGTTGGCTGGTTTTACGGGGGCTTAAAACATTGGCAGTCCGCATGCGGCAGCATCAGGAGAACGCCCTCTATCTGGCGAGATACTTAGCACAGCATCCCAAGGTTGAACGTATTTATTATCCGGGATTGCCATCAAGCAAGAATTACGCAGTGGCAAAAAAACAAATGGAGGGCTTTAGCGGCATGCTGAGTTTTGAGCTTAAAGGGGGACGGCCCGCGGTGGATACGTTTTTCTCCCATCTAAAGCTGTTCGCATTGGCGGAAAGCTTGGGTGGAGTCGAGTCGCTGATTTCTTATCCTGCGGGGATGACGCATAGTTCCATGCCCAGAGAGGAAAGGCTTAAACGGGGAATAACGGATAATTTTATCCGGGTCTCGGTTGGCATTGAAAACAAGATCGATTTGAAGAAGGACATTGCGAAAGCATTAACATTTGTATAAAGGCAAGAGAAACGGAATCAATCATGTCCATGAAAGTAGGGATTAACGGATTCGGTCGCATAGGGCGGCTGGTTCTGCAGGCGATTTGTGACCGGGGCCTTTTAGGAAAAGACGTTGATGTCATCGCCATAGTTGACGTTTCTGCCGACGCAGAGTATTTGGCGTATCAGATTAAGCATGACTCAGTTCATGGAAAATCAAAACATCAAGTCTTGTTCGCTAAGAGCGGCGCTTCCAAAGAGGCGGATATCCTGATCTTTAACGGGCATAGGATAAAATGCGTGACTGCGACCAAAAACTTAAGCGAGTTGCCTTGGGCGGATCTGGGGGTTGATGTTGTTGTTGAATCGTCGGGTTTGTTCACCCACAGTGAAAAGGCGAGAAGCCATTTACAGGCCGGAGCGAAAAAGGTCGTTATCACCGCGCCGGGTCAAGGTGACATGAAAACAATCATCATGGGCGTGAATGAGCATGAATATGACGCGGAAAAGCACCACATTATTTCCGGCGCCAGCTGCACAATGCATTGCCTGGCCATGCTCGTTCAGGTCTTAATAAGAGAAGGGATTGGTTTGGAGACAGGTTTAATGACAGCCATCAACAGTTATACTGGCAGTCAAAAAATCGTGGATGGTTTTTCCCGAAGGGATTGGCGCATGGGCCGTGCTGCGGGTGTAAATATTATACCGTCAGCCACAAGTGCGGTGAAGATTGCTTGGGATGTCTTGCCGGCGCTTAAAGGAAAATTGGCTGGAATATCATTGCGTATACCGACAGTTGATGTCTCGATTGTGGAGTTGAGCTTTCGTTCGGGCAGGGATACATCGATCAAGGAAATAGATGCGCTTATGAAAAGGGCTTCGGAAACGTATCTTAAAGGATATTTGGGATACACGCAGGAGGAATTGGTTTCTACAGATTTTATCCATGATAGCCATTCGTCTACATATGATTCCCTGGCCAGCCTTCAGAGCAACCTGGATGGCGAAAGAAGGATTTTTAGGATCTTGTCCTGGTATGACAATGAATGGGGCTATTCCAATCGCGTCGTTGATTTGGTTCAATATCTAAACCGCGAACATGCGGTACAAAAAACAGAACTGAATGTCTCGAGAAAAGGCCAAAGGGCTAAACATTTTCTGGCGGCCGGATAGGAAAGGCGGTTATTTTTTATGGCAACGGCTAAAGTCGATGTGTATGGAATGCTTGAGAAAATTAAAAAACACAAGCCCGTCATTCACCATTTGACCAACTGGGTAACGATCAATGATTGTGCCAACGTAGTGAAGGTTTTAGGTGCGTCTCCGGTGATGGCGCATGCACCGGAAGAGGTCGAGGAAATGGCCGGGCTTGCTTCGGCCTTGGTGTTAAACATCGGAACGCTTACCGTTGATTTTGTGGATTCGATGAAGAAAGCGGCGCTAAGCGCAAATAAAAAAGGCATTCCGGTGATTCTTGATGTTTGCGGTGCTGGCGCAACAGATTTGCGTGATCATAAATGTTTTGAATTGCTTGATGCGGTTCATATAGCCATCATCAAAGGGAATGCTTCTGAAATTGCCCGTATAGGCGGTGCGGCCGCTAAAACCAAAGGCGTTGATTCTGGAAGCGTACCTGCGGATCTTCGCAAGTTGGCCGCAGGTCTTGCTCAGAAGTATGGCTGCACGGTGGTCACTACGGGCAAAGAAGACATCGTTACAGATGGTAAAAGGAATTATACGGTCAAGAACGGCCATCCGATGATGGCCAATATTGTCGGGACTGGTTGCATGGCAGCCTCTGTCATCGGCACATTTGCGGCGGTGGAGCCTGATTATCCCAACGCTTCAGTGGCAGGGCTGGTATGTTTTGAAATCGCGGCTGAATGTGCTGCGCAAAAGTCAAAAGGCCCCGGGGCTTTTAAAGAACGGTTGTTGGACGCATTGTATAATTTAAAAAAGAAGACGATTTCTAAAAGGCAAAAAGTCGAAACATGATCAGCGGATATTATTTTATTACGGATTCAACGCTGGGCAGGGGGGGCGCGAACGATGTTAAGCAGGCAATCGCGGCAAAGGTTGCGGCTGTTCAGTATCGCAATAAAAATTTTTCATCGCGGGAAATGTTGATGGAGGCGCTTGAATTGCGGAAGCTTTGCCGCAAGACGATTTTTCTGATCAATGACCGCGTTGATATCGCCCTAGCCGTTGATGCCGATGGTGTCCATCTGGGACAGGATGACTTGCCCTGCCGAGCAGCTAGGCGGCTGCTTGGGAAGAATAAAATTATTGGCCTGACAGTTCATTCTGTTGAGGAGGCAATCGCCGCACAGGAAATGGGGGCAGATTATATAGGGGTATCTCCGATATTTGCAACCCTAACAAAAGCTGATGCCGGAAAATCTATCGGAATCAAAGGCCTGAAGAAAATAAGGGAGCAGGTTTCGATTCCTATTGTGGCGATTGGAGGGATTAATCTTTCGAACGCGCTTGAAGTAATTCAAGCCGGGGCGGATGCGGTCTGTGCGATTTCGGCGGTAATAACAAAACCCGATGTGTGCGCAGAAATAAAGAAGTTTCAGGCGTTATTTGGAATAAAGGAAAGGACCTTATCATGAAAGAAACAATCGAATCAGGTATTAAAAACGCGATTATTAACGCTGTCAGGAAACATCAATAAAAATAAGGAGGAGGCGTATGGGAAAGAGATTGTTTGTGGTTTTTGGTGTAGCTTTTTTGATTTTTACCTTTAGCGGAACGGCCAGGGCATGCGGGTGTGGCGGTAGTAGCGGGCAGAGTTCGTGCCATGGAGCGCCACAGGTAGGAGCCTGCGGAGAGCAACAGGACTCCTGTCAGGAATCATCTGTAGGCGGTAAACAGCAACAGCATCAACGGCAGACTGCGGGTGATGTCCCCGTGGTTACAAAAGAAGCTGTTAACGCCGGGAATAAAATTTGCCCGGTGATGGGGGGAAAAGTAGACGGGAAAACAGCCCAGGAGTTTGAAGGCAGGATTTATAATTTGTGCTGCCCGGGATGCATTGAGGAATTTAAAAAGGACCCGCGGAAATATATTCAAAGGGTCAATGAAGAATTGAAGCCGTCTTGATTAAACAGTTTGAGCCGATGATAAAATTATTGTTTGTTTTGATGGGCTGGCGAGGTATTTTTCTTGACATAGGGTGGGGGGGTATGGTATTCTTGAATCAGCAGAAGGAGGCCGTATGGCTGAATACCCTGACCACAAAACGAATCTGGACGCCCTTCGCCGTATCGAAGGCCAGATCCGCGGCATCATCCGCATGATCGAAGAGAAGCGTTATTGCATTGATATCTTAACGCAGGTCAATTCCGCGGATGCGGCCCTGATGCGCGTCCACGATAAAGTTTTAGAAAAACACCTGCATGGCTGTGTCGCAAATGCCTTGAAAGAAAAATCAGACCTGAAACGACAAAAGAGCGTAGATGAAATACTCGATCTGGTAAAGAGGTCACGCAAATGAGGGTTCAACGAAACATCTTTGTTGTATCGGCGCTTTCTTTTTTATTGGTTTTTCTGCCCGTTGTTTGCTGCTGCTTGACCAGCGTTGCTCAGGCGCATGGCGGTCAAGCGTCCGTTGTTGCCAAGGACCGGCCATGCTGCGATGGGCAAGCCAAGACGAAAGCCGACAGCCAGTTACAGCATGATTCTTCCAAATGCGAATGCCAAAACCATATATTCGCCAAGGCCGCCAACATTGTTCCCGGCGGTTTGGAGGCTCTTTTTTCCCAGGACCAGTTGATCCAGCTTCCAGGCAGTATTTCAGCGCTGGTTTTATCCATCGATAATCCCGGCGAGGAATTTGCGTTCGGAGCCGTTCACTCTCCGCCACGTCTTTCGAGCAATCCTCTCTACATCGAATTCCGTACTTTCCGCCTTTAATAGTTCTTTAAAGAATTCTTGTCCTCAGGGGCCCGTGCGTACTCTGGGGCAAGGTCTGTCAAGGGATCGTCATGTATTCAGACACAAGGGGAAAATATGGTTACTCAAAATGTTACAGCAATAGTCGTGGCCGCAGCGTTGATCCTGAACCCGATTCTTTCGTATTCAGCGCAGCCGGCGTCTTTGAATGCACTCGTCGATGAAGCGGTCAAGAATAATCAGCAAGTCCAGGCAGCCAAAAAACGTTGGGAGGCAAGCCTGGCGCGCGTGCCGCAGGCCAGATCGCTGGAGAATCCCACCATCGGCGTTACAGTTGAAAATATTCCGCGCGGTACCGTTAAGCTGGACAAGACGGCGCCCGAAGACAGGATGTTGTCATTTTCGCAGTTTTTGCCTTTTTTCGGAAAACTCAAGCTGAAGGGTAAGATCGCCCTTGTCGAATCACAGATGATGGCGGTGGATTATAAAAATACGGAATTGGTAACGATCAACCAGGTCAAGAATTCCTATTATGAGCTGTTTATGAACACCAAGGAGATCGAGCTTTTAAAAGAGAGCTTGAAATTGTTGGAGGGCGTCGCCGGGGCTGCCGAGGCCTCGTATGCGGTGGGCGACATAAAACAAGAGGGAGTTTACAAACTCCATTTAGAAATCGCCAAGCTCAACACGGACATCTTGAATTTGGAGCAGGAAAAAAGATCCATAGAAACGAGGCTGAACGCGCTGCTCAACAGGGAACCGGAAAGCGCTTTGGCCACGCCGGAGCTCAATGAGGACGTGAGCTTTGATCACGATATTCAATCCTTATATGACCTGGCCCTTCGCCGTCAGCCGGAGCTCATGATTTTTTCCTATGCGATTGAAAGGAACAAACACGCCAAATCCCTGGCGAAGAAAAGTTTTTTCCCGGATCTGATGGCAACGGTCACGCAGCGGGGGATAGCCTCCGGGGCCATCGGTTCCTGGGACATCATGCTTTCCTTTACGGCTCCTTTATGGTTTTGGACCAAGCAGCGCTATGAGGTGAAAGAGGCCATCGCGAATTTGGAAGAGGCCGAGGCGGCGTATATCGTCATGAAAAACAAGGCCCTGAGCGAGGTCAAGGATCTGACCGTTGGAATCGAGAGCGCGAAAAATAAAATCAATCTGTATAAGACGAGTTTGATCCCCATCCTAGAAAGTTCGATCGCATCTTCAATGGCTGCGTACCAGTCGGGACAAAGCGAATTCATGATGCTGTTGGACAGCCAGCGGATGCTGGTGGAAACCAGGATGAATTATTATCAGGCGTTGGTGGATTACAATATGGGCTTGGCTGATCTGGAACGCAGCCTGGGGGGCGAATTCAACGAGGTGAAAGAAAATGAAGAATAAACTATTAAGCGTTATTTTAGTGTTCTCAGTGTTTGCGGGTTATCAATTCTACGGTGAGGGCGGCTCGGCTTATGCTCAGCACGAAGGCCATCAGGAAGCGAAACCGAAGGCCGAACAGTCCGCGCCGCGCGCGCCGGTCTATTACTGCCCGATGCATCCGTCGTATATTTCGGACCGGCCGGGGGACTGCCCGATCTGCAACATGAAATTGATCAAGAAAAAAGAAGCCGAACACGAAGAAAAGGCCATGGCCGGGTCCGGTGAAAAAGACGCGGGCTTTTATGTCAGCCTGGAAAAGCAACAGGTGGTCGGGGTGAAGGCCGAGGAGGTTATTTACAGGCCCTTGAGCAGGATCATCAGGACCGTAGGCCGGGTGGCCTTTGATCCGGAGCTGTATAAAGCGCAGCAAGAATATATCGAGGCGCTCAAGACCCAGGAATCCGTCCTGGAATCGGGGCAAGACATCCTTGTCCGGCGGGCGGACGCTTTGGTTGAGGCCGCGAAGTTAAAATTGAAGCTGCAAGGGCTGGACATAGCACAGATCGATGAACTTCAAAAAACAAAAGAGAATGACCCGTCCTTGCTGATCTCTTCTTCGGAATCGAAGTTCACGTGGGTGTACGCCACGATTTATGAGTATGAGCTTGAATGGATCAAGCTTGGCCAGGAGGCCGAAATTCATGCCACGTCGTATCCGGGGAAAACATTTAAGGGCAAGATCGTGGCGATCGACCCTGTTTTTGATGCGATGACCCGGACGGTGCGCGCGAGGATCAAAGCGGAGAATTCAGACGGCCTTTTAAAACCGGACATGTATGTGGATGTGCAGATGCGTTCGGATTTAGGGGCGCATTTGGCGGTGCCCAGGGAAGCGGTCATGGACTCGGGGGTGCGCAAGATCGTGTTTCTTGCGTTGGACTCCGGACGCTTTAAGCCGGTTGAGGTCAAGACCGGTGTTTCCAGCGAAGATTATGTTCAAGTATTAGAAGGGCTGAACGAAGGCGACAGGGTGATTGTTTCAGGAAATTTCCTGATGGATTCTGAAAGCAAACTCAAAACGGCCCTGGAAGGCGCGGGCCATCAGCATGGTCAATAGGACCGGTGAGGACAGGATATGAGAACAGTGATAGAAAGAATCATAGAGTTTTGCGCGAAGAATAAGTTTATTGTATTCGTTCTTGTTGGCATGGTGACGCTGGGAGGGTATTTAGCGCTGCGCAGCCTTCCGCTGGATGCGTTGCCCGACCTTTCGGATACCCAGGTGATCGTTTATTCCCGATGGGACCGCTCGCCGGATATTATCGAGGACCAGGTCACGTACCCCATTGTGACTTCCTTATTGGGGGCGCCGAAAGTCAAGGCGATCCGGGGGTTTTCGGATTTTGGGTACTCGTTTGTGTATGTCATTTTTGAGGACGGCACGGATATTTATTGGGCGCGCTCACGGACGCTGGAATATCTGTCCAAAGTTTCTTCGCAGCTTCCGGAAGGAGTGCGCACAGAATTGGGCCCCGACGCCACGGGGGTAGGATGGGTTTTCCAATATGCCCTGGTCGATGAGAGCGGAAAAAATTCTCTGGCGGATTTGAGGACGTTTCAGGATTGGTATTTGCGGTATCAACTCCAGAGTGTTCCGGGCGTGGCTGAAGTGGCGCCGATCGGGGGTTTTGTCCGGCAGTATCAGGTCAACATTGAACCGAACAAACTGCTGGCTTACAACATCCCGATCACCGAGGTCGTGGAGGCGATCCGCAAAGGAAATAATGACGTGGGCGGACGGCTGCTGGAAATTTCCGGCGCTGAATATATGGTGCGCGGCAGGGGTTACGCGCGCTCGGTCGAAGATATTGGAAACATTGTGTTGAGGGCTGACCCAAAGACAGGCGCACCCATCCTGGTCAAAAATATCGGCAACGTCGTTTTGGGACCGGATATGCGCAGAGGCATTGCGGACCTTGACGGCAAAGGGGATGTTGTCGGAGGGATCGTTGTCATGCGCCACGGCGAGAACGCTTTGCGGGTCATCGACAGGGTCAAAGAAAAAATAAAAGAGATCGAGCCGGGCCTGCCTGAGGGCGCAAAGATCGTGACGACCTATGACCGCACAGAGCTTATCCATCGGTCCCTTGAGACCATTAATGAAGTGCTGATTGAGGATTTTTTGATCGTGGCGGCCATGATCATTTTTTTTCTGCTACATATTCCTTCATCGGTAATGCCGATCATCATTCTGCCGATCGGCGCTTTGGTCGCGTTCATTCCGATGCTTGGAATGCGGCTGACCGTCAATATCATGTCGATCATGGGCATCATCCTGGCGATCGGAGATATGGTCGACGTGGGAGTCGTGTTGGTCGAGAATGTCCATACGAAACTCAATGAGCTCAAAGAAGGGAAGATCAGCGGTGAGCGTAAAGAGGTCATGATCGCGGCCTTGAAAGAAGTCGGGCCGCCCATATTTTCATCGCTCATGGTTACGGTCATTGGCTTTATACCTCTGTTCAGTTTGGTGGGCCAGGAAGGCCGCCTTTTCCGGCCGATGGCGGCCACGCAGATATTTACGGTCTTTTGCGGGGCGGTGCTTTCAGTGACTCTGGTTCCGGCTTTGGTTATGATCTTTTTAGCCAAGGCGAAGCCTAGGAATCTCGAGGACCACTTCGCCTCCAGATTTTTGATGAAGCAGCACCAGAGGATTCTCGGGCTTGCGTTGAGGGGGCGCAAAGCTGTTGTTGTGCTTTTGATCTTGGCCTTGGCGGTGACCGTGCCGGTGTTTTTGAAATTGGGCTCGGAATTTATGCCGCCGTTATATGAAGGAAGCATCCTGTATATGCCCACGACCCTGCCGGGCATCTCGGTCACCGAGGCGCAGAAGTTATTGCAGGTCCAGGACAGGATCTTAAAAAGTTTTCCTGAAGTGGAGCGTGTTTTTGGTAAGGCGGGCCGAGCCGAGACCGCCACAGACCCCGCGCCCTTTTCCATGATGGAGACAACGGTCATTTTGAAATCCCGTGAGCATTGGCGTAAAGTCCCGATGTTCGGAAAATTCCTGCCTTTTCTTAAAAGGACGATGAGCTTTGAGGAATTGACCGGCGAGATGGATCAAAAAATGCAGTTTCCCGGAGTGACCAATGCCTGGACCATGCCCATCAAGGCGCGCATTGATATGCTGACGACCGGGGTGCGCACACCCATCGGTATAAAGATATTCGGCGCGGATCTTAAAGAGATCGAAAAATTGGGTGAGCATATTGAAATGGTCTTAAACGATGTCCCCGGCACGCGCAGTATCTATGCGGAGCGCACCGCCGGAGGATACTTTGTGGACTTTGACCTCAAGCGGGAGCAATTGGCCAGATACGGGATCAGCGTTGAAGAGGCAGAAATGGTCATCATGTCTGCGGTGGGGGGAGAAACGATCACCACCACGGTTGAAGGCCGGGAGCGTTATTCGGTCAATGTGCGCTACGCCCGTGAATTCCGCGATGATATTGAAAAATTAAAACGGGTTCTGGTGCCGACGATGTCGGGGGCGCAGGTGCCGTTGGCGCAGCTTGCCGATATCAAATTGACGTTAGGGCCGTCGATGATCCGGAATGAGAACGGTCTCTTGTCCGGATATGTCTATGTTGACATGGCGGGCCGCGATATCGGAAGTTACGTGCGGGACGCCAAAAAAGCCGTGAGCCGGAATGTTACGCTTCCAACGGGATACTCCATCACCTGGAGCGGCCAGTATGAATATATGGAGCGGGTCCAGCAGAGGCTTGGGATCCTTATCCCGGCGACGCTCCTGATCATTTTTCTGGTGTATTATTTCAATTTCAAATCTGCTGTTTCTGTTATGTTCATCATGCTGGCCATGCCGTTTACGGCTATCGGGGCCATCTGGAGCATCATGCTCTTAGGGTTTAATATGTCCATTGCCGTCTGGGCGGGGATGATGGAGGTGGTGGGGATCGGGGCCGCACTTTGCGCACTGATCACGACGTTTATCCACGCCGAGTGGGAAAGAGCGACGGCCGGAGGAAAACACATAAAGACGATGGATGAACTTTACCAGGTTGTTTCTCAGGGCGCAGGAAGGGCCATGCGGCCGGCCATGATGACCTGCTCGGCGGATATTTTAGGGCTTATGCCGGCGATGTTTGCCACCGGCATCGGCGCGGAGTTTTTGAAGCGCTATACCGCGCCGATCATTTTTGGATTATTCAGCGCGCTTGTTTTATCGCTGATCGCTCTGCCGGTGTTTTATGTGATCTGGAGAGGGGATTTCGGGATATTGCGTCAGAAAAAACGGATTGATCGTGTATAACCATAAGGAGGAAAAGATGCTGAACCGTATTTTAATTTTGGCAGTTGTTGTGAGCGCGGCCACAATGACGTTTGTTGAGGTGAGTCGCGGGGAGGAGAATCCTCAACAGCCAATGCAAGCCTACACAGGGCATGGTTCGCCTGCTGTTGTCGGGCAAAATGCGCCGCAGGCGCCTGTCAATGCAGGCAACAAGGTTTGCCCGGTTTCGGGGGTAGAGGTGGGTCAGGACGGCATGGAACCGGCGACATATGAGCACAACGGCAAGATCTATAATTTCTGCTGCGCGATGTGCATTGATGAGTTCAAGGGCGATCCTGAGAAGTATATCAAAAAGGTGGAGGAAGAGCTGCAGGGCGCATCAAAATAAAATTTGGCCTGATAGGTGTTCCTGTTTTATTTTCCGGCTTGTTCAAAGGGCGGAGGGTGTGTTATAATTTTTTCCGTTTGCCAGGGCAAAAACAGTCCAATTCACAGGAACCAGCATGGCCAAGAAAAAAATCTTAGTTGTCGACGACCAGCGTGACATGCAGCTGTTATTGAAAAAATGGCTGGAGGCGGCTGGTTATGAGGTGATCCAGGCGGAGGATGGCGAGCCGGGCCTGTGGATGGTCATTGAACACAGGCCTGACCTTGTTTTGACCGACGTGGTCATGCCTAACATGAACGGGATAGAGTTTGTCAGAAGGCTGCGAGGTGTTGACGGTGGAGAGGCCGTCCCGGTGATCGTGACTTCAAGCCGGCCGTTGATGGTCAACTGTTTTGAGGAGGGCGCGATCGAGGGATTTTTTGCCAAGCCGATCGACCGTGAAGGGCTGCTTAAAAAGATCGCGGAAATTTTTGACCGTCAGGAAGTTCTAAAAGACCTGGAGGCCATAAAAAAACGCGATGAGGCTCATCCTTCCATCAGCGCGCCTAGAGGGCCGGGCCGCAAGCAATATGTTTGCAAGCGTTGTGGTAAGGCGCTCGATGATCCGGATGAACATTGTCCCCACTGCGGCTGCGCAGAGTCGTTGATCAGGGAAGTCTTTGATTGAGGACAGAAGATAGACGGAAAAAAGGGACCCTCTTTGATGAGGGTTTCTTTTTTTTTTGTGCGATTTCCATGCGGATGGGCCGCAGTAGCAAAAGACGGCAGTCGAATTAAAAAGGCGATTTTTGGTACGATTTTTTTGGACGTTATAAAAGACAGCAATGTTCGCGGTTTCATCTTTAAGTCTCTTCAAGACCATTCAACCATAAATTATTACAAGACATAAACTTAAGAATTTTTGAAAAAGGGTGCAGTTTTTATTTTTTAAATAGAGAAATTATTCACTATTAACTTGACATGAGGAAAAGTGTGTGCTTTAATTATAGCGAAATAAATCACCATTAAGAACGGAGTTTTTTATGAATGCTGTTGAACAGGGTTTTCAGCGTGATTTGGAGCGGATCAATCAGATCGTTGAAAAAAACGGCAATGACCGCACGCATTTGATCGCGATCCTGCAGGATATTCAGCATGAGTTCCGCTTCCTCCCCGAAGAGGTTTTGATCTATCTTTCTACGGTCATGAACATTCCGCTGTCCAGTATTTACGGGGTGGCGACATTTTACGGCCAGTTCAGTTTGGAGCCGAAGGGGAAGTTCGAGATCAAAGTCTGCGATGGCACGGCCTGCCATGTGCGTAAAAGCGGCGTCATTATTGAGGCGATCCGCAAAAAGCTTGGCCTGACAGCCGGAAAAAAAACCACTGATGACCTGAAATTCACATTCGAAACGGTCAGCTGCCTGGGGGCTTGCGGCCTGGCGCCGGTCGTGGTCATTAATGAGAAGGTCTACCCGCAGGTCACCCCTGAAAAAATAAGTCAGATCATCGATCAATATAAAAATGAAGAGGAGTCGTAGGAATGGCCGAACAGGATGGAACAGGCAAAAGGGTCTTGGTCTGCTGCGGCACGGGATGCGTGGCCAACGGAGCCTATGATGTTTTGAAAAAATTCCAGGAACACGGCGTGGGCGCCGAACTGAAAAAGTGCGGCGGGGAGGTCAAAGCCGTTCCCACGGGATGTCATGGTTTCTGCGAAAATGGCGTGCTGGTGGATTTTCCTGACGATAAAGTTACGTATATCAAGGTTAAGCCTGAGGACGTGGATGAGATCATTGAACAGCATTTAAAGGGCGGCCAGACGGTCGAGCGTCTGCTTTACAGGGACCCGCAGACGCGGCAGGCGGTGGTGCATGCCTCTGAGATGACGTTTTATAAAAAACAGATCCGGACATCCTTAAAGAATTGCGGCAAGCTCAATCCGGAAGATATTGAGGAGTTTCTGGCGCTGGATGGTTATCAGGCCTTGAAAAAGGCTTTGAGCTTAAAGCCTGAGGAGGTCTGCCGCGAAGTCGAATTGAGCGGTTTGCGGGGGCGCGGCGGTGGCGGCTTTCCGACCGGACGAAAGTGGGAGTTTGTCCGCAAGGCGGCCGGGGACAAAAAATATGTCATCTGTAACGGCGATGAAGGTGATCCGGGAGCGTTCATGGACCGCAGTGTCATGGAAGGAGATCCTTTCAAATTGCTGGAAGGCATGACGATTGCGGCCTTTGCTGTCGGGTCCGATGAGGGCTATATTTATGTCCGCGCGGAGTATCCCATGGCGATCAAGCGGCTGCGCATCGCGATCCGGCAGGCCAGGGAGAGGGGATTTTTGGGAAGAGATATTTTAGGCAGCGGGCTGAGTTTCGATGTTCATATTAAGGAAGGCGCGGGGGCGTTTGTCTGTGGGGAAGAGACCGCGCTGATCGCTTCCATCGAAGGCAAGCGGGGCATGCCGATGTCGAAACCGCCGTTTCCGGCGAGCCAGGGGCTGTTCGGAAAACCGTCCTTGATCAACAATGTCGAGACGCTGGCCAATGTTCCGCTGATCCTTTTGAACGGAGCACCATGGTTCCGCGGTTTCGGCACGGAACGGAGCCCGGGAACGAAGACCTTTGCCCTGACGGGTGAGGTGTGCAATTCCGGGCTTATTGAAGTGCCCATGGGGACCACGCTTCGTCAGATCATTTTTGACATCGGCGGGGGGATCCGTAACGGAAAGAAGTTCAAGGCTGTCCAGATCGGCGGGCCGTCGGGCGGGTGCCTGACCGAAGAGCATCTGGACATGCCTTTGGATTATGAAGCGCTCACGGCGGTGGGCGCGATGGTCGGATCAGGGGGCCTTGTGGTCATGAACGAGGACACGTGCATTGTTGAGGTGTCGCGTTTTTTCATGAATTTCACGCAGCATGAATCATGCGGCAAGTGCACCTTGTGCCGTGAAGGGACGAAAAACATGCTCTATATCCTTGAAAAGATCATTCAGGGCAAGGCCGGCCTGGAAGATCTGGACCTGCTGGAAGAGCTCGCGGCCGCGGTCAAGGACGGATCGCTGTGCGGGCTGGGTAAGTCAGCGCCTAATCCTGTCCTTTCGACGCTGAAATATTTCCGGGATGAGTATATGGCGCATATTAACGAACATCGCTGTCCTGCGGGGGCGTGTTCCGCCATGAAGAAGATCGTGATCGATCAGGCCTTGTGCAAGGGTTGCAGCAAGTGCGCTCGCGTCTGTCCGGCAGGGGCGATCACCGGAGTGATCAAGCAGCCGTATACGATCCGGCAGGAAACGTGCATTAAATGCGGGGCGTGCCTGGACGTTTGTCCGTTCCACGCCATTCAAAAAGAAGGATAATGTTCATGAGCGATAGACTTTTGAATAAGACAATGTTCATAGACGGAAAAGAATATGCCTATGACGGAGAACGTAACGTGCTCGAGGTCCTGCGCAAAGCGGGTTATGATATTCCGACCCTGTGCTATCGGTCGGACCTGAGCGTTTATGGCGCTTGCCGCATGTGCGTGGTGGAGATCGAAGGGAAAGGGGTCGTCACCAGCTGCACAATACCCCCGGAGCCGGGCATGAAGATCAGGGTGAACACCGCCCGCGTGCGCCGTGTGCGCAAGATATCGCTGGAGCTTTTACTGGCGAATCACCATCGTGACTGCACCACGTGTTTAAAGAGCGGGGATTGCGATCTTCAGCATTTGGCGAATAAGATGGGGATCAAGGATATCCGTTTTGCTCCCCGTCAGGAGACACTGGCCGTTGACAGCGCCAATCCATCCATTGTCCGCGATCCGAACAAATGCATCCTGTGCGGCGCCTGCGTCCGTGTTTGCCGTGAGGTCCAGGGGAAGAACGTTCTGGATTTCACCCATCGCGGTTCCAAGACGGTGGTGAGCCCTGCTTATAATAAAAAATTGTCGGAGGTAGACTGCACCTACTGCGGCCAGTGCGTGGCCGTCTGCCCGACGGGAGCCCTACGGGTCAAGTCGGACATTGAGAAGGTGTGGAATGGCCTGGGGGACCCTTCTAAAAAGGTGATCGTTCAGGTCGCGCCGGCCGTGCGCGTGGCTGTCGCGGAAGCGTTCCGTTTCCCCGCGGGAACAAACCTCATCGGCATGATCACGGCCGTGCTCAGAAGGCTGGGCTTTGATAAGGTCTTTGACACGACCTTCGCGGCTGACCTGACGATCATGGAAGAGGCCGCGGAATTCGCGGACCGCTTAAAGAACAATGGGCCGTTGCCGCTGATGACCAGCTGCTGCCCGGCGTGGGTCAAGCTGGTGGAACAAAAATATCCGCAGTTTTTGGAAAATCTTTCAAGCTGCCGTTCACCCCAGCAGATGTTCGGCGCCGTGGCGAAAAAGCTGCTGGCTGCTCACTATGGGATCGATCGTAAAGACCTTGTGGTGGTCTCCGTGATGCCCTGCACGGCCAAAAAGGCGGAAGCCCGTCGGCCTGAATTCCGGCAGGGGGAACAACTCGATGTCGACATCGTGATCACGACGCAGGAATTGATCAAAATGATCAGGGAATCAGGCGTTGATCTGCGTCAGGTCAAGGAGGAGCCGATGGACCTTCCTTTCGGGGAACATACCGGCGCGGGCGTGATCTTTGGTTCATCCGGAGGAGTGGCCGAGGCGGCGCTGCGGACCGCTGTAGAATGGGTGACCGGAGCTCCGGTCAAGGACATCGATATCAAAGAGGTCAGAGGGGTAGAAAGTTTTAAGGAGCTTCAGCTGATGCTCAATGGTTCCATGGTCAAGGTCGCGGTCGTCAACACCCTTCAGCAGGCCGCGTGCCTGCTGGACCAGATCAAAAAAGGAGAATGTGATTATCATTTGATCGAAGTTATGGCCTGTCCGGGAGGGTGCATCGGAGGGGCGGGGCAGCCGTATAGCATCGATAATAATCTGCTCAGGATCAAGCGCAGCCAGGGGCTGTATGATATCGATCAGAACATGCCTGTTCGAAAATCGCATGAGAACCCGCAAATTAAACGGCTATACGGTGAGTGGCTGAAAGAGCCCAACAGCCATCTGGCGCATGAACTGCTTCATACCGGATATCACAGCAAACGGCGCATTCAGGCGCGGGACGTCAACCTGAGCCCGGGGTCCCGGACGGACGTCGTCGATGTCAGAGTCTGCGTGGGGACGTCATGCTATTTGCGCGGGGCCTATGATTTTATCGGGATCTTAAAGAAGGAGATCGAGGCGCACGGGTTGGGCGGATCCGTGGATATCAAAGGGACGTTTTGTTTGGAGCATTGCGGCAAAGGCCCCAACATTATGATCGACGGGGAGTTGGTCCATCATGCTGTTCCTGAACGCGCCAGGGAGATCTTTGATCAATACATTCTTCCCAAATGCAAAAAGGAGGTCGGATAAGATGGAGATTCCTCTTCCCACGCTCAAGAGGCTGCCGGTGTATTACGCGATCTTTTCGGACGCGCACGCTCAGGGAAAGACCTTTATTTCGAGTCAGGAGATATCGGACATCTTAGGCATTGATAAGACCCAGGTGCGCAAGGATATTGCCTTGACCGGGTATGTGGGCAAGCCCAAGATCGGCTATGACGTCAAAGGGTTCATGGAGCACCTTGACCGTTTTCTTGGATTCAAGCAGGAAAAACGGGCCGTCATGATCGGCGCCGGGAACCTCGGGGGGGCGATCGCCCGGTATACAGGACTTCAGCAATACGGGTTTGTCCTGGCGGGTGTTTTCGACAGCGATCCGGCCAAGATCGGCACCCTGGTCGGGGGCCTGAAGGTCCAGCCCATGGACGAACTCGAGGGGACGATCAGGAAAGAACAGGCGACCCTGGCTGTGCTGGTGGTGCCTGGCGAGTCCGCCCAGGCAGTGGCGGAAAGGGTGATCTCCGCCGGAATTGAGGGGATATGGAATTTTACGCCGTCTCAGCTTAAGGTCCCGGAGCGCGTGGCATTGTGGAATCAGAACCTCACGGCGTCCTTTTTGGCGTTATCGATGATGATGCGCAAGGAGCCGGTCCGGGTCCCTTACGATAAGTCCGAAGGGGCCAGGGAGTCACTGTATCTGTGCATGGGTTCCGCCTGTCATCAGAGGGGATCGTTCTTTGTCCTTGAGACATTGAAGGGGATGCTTCAGCAATATGACGTGTCGGACAAGATCGAGCTCAAGGGCGCCTTTTGTCTCGGGCATTGTTCCGACGGGATAACTATGAAATTCCGGGACCAGATCCTGACCGGCATTTCCAAAGAAAACATTCAAGAAAGATTTCTTAAGGAGATCTTTCCGTTTATTGGATAACGGAGGAGGCCATGATGAAGGCGGCAAAAAAGACCCTGTGGGAACTGCTGTGGGATTATGACCCCAACGGATTGCTTGTCATGGACACGGATTACAACATCCTCGTTGTCAATCAGGCCTTGTGCAATATGATCCGTAAACAGCATCAGGACATGATCGGCCGCAACGCCGGAGAATTTTTTGATGACATTGCGGATTTTCGCTACGCGTGGGAAAGTTCGCAGATCATCAAGGCCAAGGAGAAGACATATCCTCAGTATGACCTTCATGTCAGGAAGGTCATTTTTCCAATTAAGGACGAAAAGATCATCGCCTGCATCATGGTGGACGTGACCCACGAATGGCGTCAACAGTTGGAGATGGAAAAGCTCAAGGAGAACGTCATTGAACAGGTCAACAGTGTTGTGGACCAGCAGATGAAGGTCGCGCAGGAAATTGCCGGCCTGCTCGGCGAGACAACGGCCGAAACGAAAGTGGCGGTGCTGAAACTGGTGGATATGCTCAAACGTGAAAGAGAGTAGGGCGTGGACCTGGTCTATGATTTTTATGAAAAAAGCCTGAGGAAGCATCAGGAGGAGCTTTGCGGGGACGCGGTGAAGATCACGCGAGCCAACGGCAAGACCGTGGCGGTCCTTTCAGACGGCCTGGGAAGCGGCGTGAAGGCCAATATCCTGGCCACCTTGACCAGCGAAATCGTGAGCACGATGCTCAACAATAACGTTTCACTGGAAGAAGTGATGCGCACGGTTCTGGGGACGCTGCCCATTTGTCAGGTTCGCAATATGGCTTACGCGACATTCACTGTTCTGGAGATCGATGAGCGGCGCAACAGGTTCAAGGTCATTAACACCGATAATCCGCCGATCTTTTATATCCGGGACGGACAGATCCGCCGCCCACTGCGCTGCCAGGAACGGATCCTGAACCGCGATGTTTTTGCCCATGAGGGAGACCTGAAAGAAGGAGACTTTATCGGCATGGCCTCGGACGGAGTTTTATACGCCGGTCTTGGAAAGAGCATGAATTTCGGATGGGGCTGGGAACAGATCGGGCAGTTTCTTGAAGAGACCCTGCGGATCAAAGAGATATCGGCCCAGGAGATCGTGAACGCTTTAATGGAGGAGACCGAGGCTCTGTATGGTGGAGAAGTAGGGGACGACGCGACGTTCGTCGGAATGAGGGTCAGGCAAAAAAGGAACTTGATCCTTTTTACCGGGCCTCCTTTGGATAAAAGCAAAGACAGCCGCGTGGTGGAAGAGTTCATGCGGTTTAACGGGCGCAAAGTCGTCTGCGGGGGGACCACGGCCAATATCGTTTCGGATTATCTTCAGGAACCGATCGAAACGGATATCGGGTCCATGAGCGAGGACACGCCCCCTCTTGGAAGGATTAAGAACGTCGACCTGCTGACCGAAGGGATCATCACGCTGTCGCGCACGATCGACCTGCTCAGGAAAAACAGAAAGATGCTCCTGAAGCAAAGGAATACCGGCGCCATGGCGCTATTGTCCGAGCTGCTTTTTGCCGATCATATCGTGATCTTCGCTGGCCGCACGATCAACCCGTATTATCAGAACCCGATCCTGCCCAAGAACATTTCCATCCGGCTGAGCCTCGTCAATGAATTGGCCGATCTTTTAAGGTCGCTTCGGAAAGATGTCCTGATCCGGCTTTTTTAGATTTGATCTAGGGTTAAGGGTTTTGCAGATAGCTGATCAGCGTCTGTCCGACAAACGCCAGATCATGGATCCCGGCGAAAGCTTCGCTTCCCGGTCCGTAAGCAAAGAGCGGGACCATTGCCGCGGAGTGGCCTTCTGTAAAGAACGAGGCCTGGGTGACCTTCTTTTTTTTCACCGAGCCGTTGAGGATCGTGTATCCTCCGGTTTCATGGTCTGAGACGACCAGGACAAGCGTTTGCTGGTCCGTTTTGGCGAATTCCAGCGCGGCACCGACCGCTTCATCCAGATCAATGACCTCTTCGATCAATTGTTCTCCGTTGCCATGATGGGATGCCCAGTCGATCTGACTGCCTTCCACGACAAGGAAAAACCCGTTCTCATACTGCGAAAGGGCCTCGATGGCCTTTTGGGTCATTTCAATGAGAGGCACGGGGCGTAAGGACGCGGGGGGAAGGTTCTCCTGGGCCAGTAGCGCGATAAGGCGGCGGGGTTTACCCAGAGCGCGGAACTGCTGCGGGGTCATGACCATCTCATGGGTCTGGGATAGTTCAGAAAGAAGGTCCCGGGCGTCCTGACGCAGAGAGCCTTCATGGTTTTTAGGAATGAAGTACCCCCAACCCCCGCCCATGATCACGTCAATTTTTAATTCCGCGATGGCATCAGCGATCTCCGCATACATATGGCGGGAGGAGACATGGGCGACAAAGCAGGCTGGTGTCCCGTCGGTCACATTGGATGTGGCGATCAGCCCGGTGCCTTTTCCGCGATCTTTGGAATATTCCAGGACGTTCTTAAGAGGATCGCCTTCCGGCGTCACGCCGATCGCGCCGACAAGCGTGTTGACGCCGGTCGCAAGCGCGGTGGTGGCGGCCGGAGAATCGGTAATAAGGGAGTCTATGGCCTGGGTTGACAAAAGGCCGAGGACCTTGAATTGTTCGAGGTTTAAAGTCTCCTTCTCGATCTTGGCGGCGGAAATGTGCCCTACGCCCATGCCGTCACCGATGAAGAGGATGATATTCTTGGGTGGTGTTACATTCTCAGCGGATGCCGGCTCGGCGATGATCCGGGAAAAAACCGCTAAAACGATCAGAACGGATGAAAGCAATTTTATGAGGCGCATAGATTCTCCTTCCAACAGATACGGCGAATATTGATCGGCCTTGTTATACCATGAGTTTAAAGAACAGGCCCGTTGACCCGCGTTATTCGTCATGCGGGTTGGGGCTTTGAAGCGTGTATTCCCTGAAACGTTTTTCGGATGATGTCTTGGAACCGTATGCTTTGGAGCTGATCTCGGATTTCTGCAGGAACACGGCGACCGGCCCATGCTTTGTGTTCTGGGAGATCGTCAGTGTTTTATGTGTCTCCTGGATGATCGTTCCCCTTAGGACGACGCCACTATTAAGGGTGATCTTGTCATAATTCTTTTCCAGCGCCTTATCCTTGATCTGGATGATGACGGTTTCCGTGAGTTTCAAGGCGTTCGCGATATCCGCCCGGGTGGTCCAGACCAGCCAGGCGCAGAACACCAGTTCCAACAACAAGATGAGCTTGTTGATCATTCGGCGGCGATGGACTTCGTTGGCCAGGGTGATATGGTTGCGGCCCTGGTGTTTGGAAAAATACAACGCGACGTCGGATTTTTTAACGAGGTCGTCCGCCGTGATCGCGTCCATCGGGTAACCGGCGATCCCGTAGCTTGCCGTGATCCGGAAAAATTTGTTCTTGAAAAGGATCGGGCGGTGAAGCATGTTGTATTTTAAAAGCTGGATCATTTTTTTAGTTTCCCGGCAAGTCCTGTCCGGGAAGACTAGGAGGAATTCATCTCCGCCGTAGCGGAAGATCTTGCAGGGAAGGTCCTGGAACGACAGGCGCAGGATGCTTCCGATATACTTCAGGACCTCGTCACCGAACAAGTGGCCGTGTTTATCGTTGATCTTTTTGAAATGGTCCAGGTCCATGAAGACGATCGAAAAGACGCTTTTTTTCAGCTCCGCTTCCTTGAGCAGGCTTTCAAGAAAGGGTTTGAAGGCCTGGCGCAGCGAAACTTCCGTGAGGTAGTCCTTCTCTTCCAGCATGTTGAGGCTGATCTGGTCGAAATAGGAGAGAAGGCGGTATTTTTTTTCCGGTGAGCTCATGGCCAAGGATACTCGCTGATTTTAAGCCTTAAAAAGCTTATTTTAAGTTTAACATAAAGGGGGTTTTAAAGAAAAAAGGATTTATAAAAAGATTTTCAAGGCCGGAACGGTCCGCAAGATCCTGATATTATAAAAAAATTATGTTGTGGGCGGCCGTCCCGGAAGATAAAATTATTCATTATCTTAAACAGTCCGGCCAAAGGCCGATCAGGACCTGGTTACAGACGTGTGCCATAAGACCATCCTTAAAATTTTGAGCGTTGTTCTTTTGACGGGCCGTCTTTTTTTCGCGCCGGACGTCTCGTTCGCCCAATGTGTCGATTTTGACGGCGACGGCAGGGCCGACAGTTGCGGTTCGGTCGGGAACGTTCCCATGCCGACGGCCATTGAGCGGGTGGATACCGGAAGTTATTCTTCCGGCCAGGAAGAAGAGTATTCCGTCCAGCAGAGGCCTGCCGCCAAGAAGGCGCACCAACCGACGGGACCGAGCATGGAGACCATGGTCACCATGACGGTTTTTGAAAGCCTTCTGCAAGGCATGTTCAGCCCGCCTCCGGAACCGGCCGGCCCCACACCCGAACAGATCGAAGCCCAGCGCAAGCTCGAGGAAATGAAAAAGCTTGAATTCCAGCGGGCCAATAAGAATTTGATGAATAAATTAAAAGGCGGCGCTCCCGTTTCGGACGCCGGTGTCGTGGAGGCCGGAGGATTGAAATTAAAGGGCCTTCCTTCTTCGGGGGAAACCCACAGGGACTTTTTTGGCGCGCAGGGATCACAGTCGCCCACGGTTGCTTTGTTGCGCGATCCTGTGACGGGCGGGCCTATGGATTCAGCATGGCTTAAAGATCAGCAAAAACTTATTGAGCAAAGGCTTGATGAGCCCAACAAATGGTCCGACGGAATTTATAGATCGCTTAAAACAAAGGCCCCACCGCTTCCGTATAAGAAGTTCAATGAGCTCCAGTCCGGTGATGTGGTGCTGGTCAATGCCAGCGGTCTAAGCCGCGTGATCAACAAGGCCGATAACGCCCTTTCCGGGGCCGATTCCTCGGGCGCGTCTCATACGGTACTTTATTTGAGGGAAGTCAACGGCGTTAAACATTTTGTGGAGAACGTGCCCGGCGAAGGGCCGCGAATTATTTTTGAGGACGAGTTTTTAAGTAAATACGCTTCACGCGGGGCGCAGGTTGCCAAACTCGCGCAGCCTTTGAGCGACAAGGAGGCCAAAAAACTTTATTCCGCCGCTGTCGAGATGGCCGCGAAAAACCGCCAGGAGATCAATAATTCACAATTTCTGGGGACCAACTACGGCGCGTGGGGCAAGGATAACGTGGTCTGCTCCGAAGCGGACTGGGCGCTGTTGAACATGGCCAGGGACAAACAGGTCCCGGCTTCGGGTGATGCGGCAAAGAGAGCGTTAGGGGTTGACTTCAGCCCGGCGGACTTTTTCGACAATGGGCAGCATTTTCTGGTTTCTCCCATGGAGATGCCTTCGAGATGAGACAGTATACATTATAAGGAGCGATCATGAACGGTTTCAGCATGCAGCGTGTTTTTTTTCTGGTTTTGATGGGCTCGGTCCTTTTGTCCGGATGCACGACGATGGGAGGGGTCGCGGACATGGCGGATCAGAACAATATGGCGGGACTTCGAGGCCTGGTCCAGCAGGGCGCGGACGTCAACACGCCTGGCCTTCTGGGGTTTACCGCGCTTCATAATGCGGCTTTAAAGGGAAATGCTGAGATGGTCAAATTTCTTCTGGACCATGGAGCCAACACTGAGGTCGAGGTGCTGAGCGTGACGCCTTTGCTGCAGGCGATCTGGAAGGGACACACGGAAGTGGTGCGCCTTCTGGTGGCAGCCGGGGCGAATGTCAACAGGGCGCAAAGTTCTCACGGCGCCACGCCGATGACATATTGCGGCGCTTACGGTAATGCTGAGATAGCCCGCATCCTAGTCGATGCCGGCGCCGATGTTCACGCTAAGGATAAACGGGGAAAGACCGCGGTTGATCTTGCCGTGGAATACAAGAATTTCGAAGTGCTCGCGGTCCTGCGGAAGGCCGGCGTGGATGTTCCTTATGCGGGCGACCTTCAAAAAGACACGATCATGGCGATCCTTTCAGAGGATCGGCCGAAAGTCCTGTCCCTGCTCGATCAAGGGGCGGACCCTAACACAAAGACAAAGTCCGGAAAAGGTCTTTTGGCCTACGCTGTTTCGTATCAATGGCCTGATGTGGTTGAAGCGCTGATCAAAAAGGGCGCGGATGTGACGGTCAAGGATGAAACGGGGTGGACATTGGCCATGACCGCAGCCCTGGAAAATCAGGAGGAAATCGTTAAGGCGTTTGAGCAAGCGGGGGTCCAGGTGCCGTATTGCGGGGACAAGCAGAAAGACCTTTTGATCGCCGTGCTGTGGGAGGATAAAGAGAAAGTTTCGGAACTGTTATCGCAGGGGGCGGACGTCAACGGCCGTTATCGTTACAATTCACCGTTGTTGAATTACGCGGCCGTAAAAAAAGACATCGGCATGGCGGAACTTCTTTTAGATAAAGGCGCGGACCCCAACAGTGTTAATTCGTACGGGATCGGGCCGCTGATCGCCGCTCTTAATAAAGGAAGCGACACGTCCCTGGCTAAATATTTACTGCAACGCGGGGCGAATGCCGATGTTAGAAATGGTCAGGGCGTCTCGGCCTTGAACTTTGCGGTGGTCACCGGGGATGCGGATTTGGTCCGCTATATGCTGGAGCGCGGGGCAAAGCCGGATATCACCTCGGTGCTTTTAGCCCAGGGGAAAGTGGCCGGCCATACGGACATCAATTTTCCAGAGATCGCCGAGCTTTTAAGGCCTGAGGTCTTGCGCCGTCAGATGCTCAGGGCACAGGCCGCTGTTGAGTCCGCCCAGTCGCCGGAAGATTACCGCAAGGCGATCGCGGAATATAATGTGGCCAAAGAGCTGGCGCCGGATTTGGCTGAAATTTATTACAATCTCGGCCTGGTGCAGGAACAGGCCGGGTTTTACGCTGACGCGATCGTCAACCTGCAGAAATACCTGCAGCTTTCTCCCGGTGCCGCGGATACTCAGGCCGTCACGGACATGATCTATAAGCTGGAATATAAAAGAGACCAGGTCCTTAAGCAGTAAAGCCGTTTCTGTAGGGATTTTCTTGTCCCGCCATCCTTGCCTTGAAAAGGTGTCCGGGTTTTTGGGTAGGGATCTAACAGCTTGTTATTCCATATCTTCGGTGGTAAAATACAGCCATTGTTTCTCTGGCAGCCGGCAGGATCAATCAAGAACGCCGGAAGCGGAGAAAAATATCAGCAACAACCAACCAAGGGGGGGGTATGAGTTTCGTCAAGGAATTCAAGGATTTTGCCATGAAAGGCAATGTGGTCGACATGGCGGTCGGTATCATTATTGGTGGCGCTTTTGGAAAGATCGTTTCATCTATTGTCAGCGATATTATCATGCCTCCGATCGGGCTTTTGATGGGCGGTGTGAATTTCACGGACCTGAAACTGACCCTCAAGGCCGCTCAACTGGATGCGGTGACCGGTAAAACGGTCGAGGCTGTCACCTTGAATTATGGAAAATTCCTTCAAACGACGGTTGATTTTATCATTCTTGCGTTCGCGATCTTCCTTATGGTCAAGGCCATGAACACATTGAAAAAGAAGGAAGAGGTCAAGCCGTCCGCGCCTCCTGTTCCTACCAAAGAGGAGCTTTTATTGACTGATATACGCGATATTTTAAAGGCTCAAAAGTAACAGGCTGTTTTCAGAAGGAAAGATCCTAACGGAACAGTCGTTAAGAAAGGAAGAACGATGAAACGAATAATGATTATAGCTGTCTTTATGTCATGCATGTTTTTGTTAAAGCCCGCCTTGGCGCAGGAAGAGGCTGTTCAGAAAACGAAAGGTGCCAGCCAGCAGGCCTATGAACATGCTGATGACAACGCGATTTTCAACCGGACAGCGGATTGGTTCGCCACGATTGGTAAGTCCGCCGAGGAAAAAGAAAAGATCTTAGCTGAGCGTAAGGCGGATCGGGCGGTCAAGCGCGCGGAGAAAGAGGCGAAGAAAGCCCAAAAAAAAGCGGAAGAAGCGTCTAAAGGGGCCCAAAAAGGTTTAGAGGATGCCGGTCAGAAGGCGCAGAAGCAAATGGGAGAAGCCAATAAGCAGATGGGCGATCTGATGAAGAAGCAGGAAAAAAAATAAACAGATCAGGGCAAATAAAAAAACGGCAGGTGCTTTTACCAGAAAAGGGAAAACGCCTGCCGTTTTTTCCGATGTTAACTTTTTATAATGGTATCACAACATGATCAAGAAAATTTTAAAAGTTTCAGCAAAAATCATCGCAGGCTGTTTTGTGTTCTATCTTATTTTGGGGTTTATCATCATTCCTTTGGCCGCGAAGGTGGTCATTCCGTGGCAAGGCAGTAAGATCCTTAAAACGCCGGTCAAGGTCCGTTCGGTCTTCGTGAACCCTCTTTTGATCCAGTTGAAGATCAATGGCTTGGCGATCCTGGACCATAACAAACAGACGCTTCTGGGCTTTGAGAGCTTTTTTGTGGACGCCAGTTTCCTGCAGCTTTTTAAAAAGACCTATCGGATCGAGGATGTTTCCTTAAAAGGGCTTCAGGTCAACGCGGCGCTTTTGTCCGATGGACGGATCAACCTGATGGAGATCGTTCCGCAAGGATCGCCGGCGGAGGAACAATCCCAGCAAAAGGCTGCGGCAGAAGGGGCGGTTTCTGATGAAAAGGCACTGTCTTCAGAGGGGCAAGCGCCCGCTGAGGCAAAGCCGCTGCCGCTGGTCGTTGTTGACAGGATCGCGTTGGAAAATGGCACGGTCCGTTTTGAGGACCAGAGCGTTGAGCCGAAATTTTCTACTAGCTTAAACGGCATGCAGTTGGAGGTCACGGGTTTTTCCACTCAGCCTGAGGCGCAGACCAAGGTGACGTTTAAGGCTAAGCTGGATGAAAAGGGGATCATGGCCGTTGATGCGTTGATAAAACCTTTGGCGCAGCCGCTGGCGATGGAGACAAGTTTCAGTTTGAATGATTATGCCATGCAGGTCGTGACACCGTATGTCGGCAAATACACCGGACGCGGCCTTCAGGACGGCAAGCTTGATGTGAAAATGGATTACCGCATCAACGACAATCAGCTGACAGCCAGCCATAAATTGCTGATCCAGCATTTTGAGTTCGGTCAGACGGTGGAAAGTAAGGATGCCTTGCCGTTGCCGTTCGGTCTCGCCGTCGCCCTTCTTGAAGACCCCCAGGGGAGGATCAATATTTCCCTGCCGGTCTCGGGTGACATGAGCGATCCGCAATTTGAGTATTTTCATTTGATCGGCCAGGTCGCGCGGAATTTTTTCATGAAGCTTGTGACCAAGCCGTTCTCCGTCCTGGCTTCGATGATGGGCGGGTCAGACACCGGAACGGATGAGCTGGGCTATGTGCGGTTTTCTCCCGGAAGGGCGGACCTCTCGGAAGAGGAGAAACAAAAACTGGGATTGCTGATCAAAGGCTTGAACGAGCGCCCCAAGCTGCGTCTTGAGATCAATGGGGGCTTTGATCAGCAAGTGGACTGGAAGGCGATCCAGGCGGATATCTTTACGAGGGATTATGAGGAGTTAAGAAAAGATTCCAGCCGGGAAGAGACGGTTGCCTATCAGCTGTTGTATCAGCGCCGGTTCGGGATCCGCGCACTGTGGGACCTGACCAAAAAATACAAGCTGGAAGTCGCTCAATACGAGGAAGAAAAATTGAACCAGGAGATCAAGCGCCAGTTGATTGAACACGCTCCGCCGGATGAACAGGCTCTGGCTGTCTTGGCCCAGGCCAGGGCGCAGGTCGTGTATGATTTTTTTATCGCTTCTGGATTTGACGCCGGGCGTTTGAAAATAGGAGCAACGCAGAAGACCCAAAGCAGCATGGGCTATGTGCCGATGGAGTTTACGCTGACGGTCTTTGAACAATAATGTTGAACGTGTTTTAACAAGGGCGGCTGTTTTACGGCCGCCCTTTTTTTGTGAAAATGTGTTCAACGGTCCTGGGGCCGGTCGATCGGGATGCCTTCGGCTTCAGCAAGCTGAAGCATTTTTTCCAGGACATCATCGCAGAACAGATACTGCAGATAGGTCGTGTTTTCCTCGAGGCTGGTCATGTTGGATTTGATGAATTGATCATGCAGGGAGATCTTTCCCCTGGACTCAAGATACTTGAGTTTCTCGATGATCCGGGGATATTCGTTCAAACTTTTGCCGTAAAGCAGTTCAATCGCGCGCAGAGAGACCTTTCCCATGGAAAGGCTGGTGAAAAGATAATGCACGATCTCTTTCTGAGTGTCGAGTTTGTAGCCTTTTTCAATCGGGAGTTTTCCTTCCCCAAGAGAGCGGATATATTCATCCACGTCGCCATGGTTAGAATAACGGTAGGCGCCTGTGATGTGTCCGTTGGCGAAGCCGCCGATGGCGATAAAGCTGCTGTTGAACTGGATCGCGTCCGATAACTGGATGTTGCGCGCCGCGGGGTCCAGGGAACGCTGGTGCCCGCCGGTGGCGTGATAGCCGTGCTCCCGCAACAGCGGCCTGGACAGCAGGTCCATCTCTTTGATGCGTTGTTCGTCTTCCGTTGAAAGCCGGTTGCCTGTTTTGGAAAAGACCGTGGTGATCATGGGCTTAAAGCGGTTGGTATGAAGGACATCCGGCTTCCAGGAAATGAGGGTCTTTAAATCGTTCATGAATGAATCCACGGTCTGCCCGGGAATGCCCATCATAAGGTCAAGGCTGATGAACTTGATCTGGTGCTTGCGGGCCAGGTCAAAAATGTGTTTGACCTGCCGGGTGTCCTGGGGACGGTTGTTGATCTTCAACACAGCCGGGTCCAGGCTCTGCACCCCGAGCCCCAGGCGGTCGACGCCGTTTTTTTTGAGGATCTTGATCTTTCCCTCATTGAGAGTGGCCGGCCCTGTTTCAAAGGAGAATTGGACAGCTTTTTTTAGATTAAGCCCTGCGTGCAGGCGGTCAAAAAGTTCCTGCAACTGGCCTTCATTAAGCAAGGACGGAGTCCCGCCCGCCAGATAAACGGATTTGAACGGGGTCTTGTTAAGCAGGTGTGCGTAGATATCGATCTCTTTTAAGAGGGCGTCAAAATAATCATTGAGCTTGTGAACGGTCAAGTGCGAGGCGTGGCAGCAGAAAACGCACCGGTGCTGGCAGAAGGGGATGTTCAGATAAAGTCCGAGAGTTTTTTTAAAGATGTCGGAAGGGGAGCTGCGGATCTTTTCACGGAAGTCCGCTTCATCGATATTGTTCTGCCAGAGAAGGCGCGGCGGGTAATCCAGCGGAAGGCGGTTGGCCTCGCCCAGAAAATACGGGATGATATTGGCGAAGAGATGATCGTAGTTCTTTAAAGGTTTTTGCGGCGCGCCGGCCATGTCCTGTGCCCTCTTGTTCGGTTATTCGTTTTCTTTTATGAAGTTAAATATCCTTTGCCGGATATCATCGCAGAACAGATATTGGCAATATGTCAGCCATTCTTCCTGTGAAGCCATCAGGGATTTGATGTAATGTTCGCGGATCAGGAGCTTGCCGCGGGATTCAAGATAACGCAGCCTTTCAAGGATCGGGGTGAATGAATCCAGGGGGGCGTCGTAAAGCATCTCGACCGCGCGTTTGGAAACGGCCCCTTTCCAGAGCTGATTGAACAGATACGAGACGAGCTCTTTGGTCATGTCAAGGCGGATGCCGCGTTCGACCGGTAATCGTCCTTTTTTGACCGACTGGATGTATTCGTTCAAATTTCCGGAATTGGCGTAGCGCCAGGAGCCGGTCAAGTGGCTGTGGGAAAAAGGGCCCAGGCCGATGAAACTGCTGTTGAATTTAAAGGCGTCGGTAACGCCCAGGGTGTAGACTCCTGGTTTTAGCATGGCGGTGGAGTTGCCGGGTTTGTGCAGGTATCCGGCGAGGCTGAAAAGCTCCGCGGCCCGGGCGGCCATTTCTGCGATCCGTTTCAGGTCCGCGTCCGAGAATCGGTTGCCCATCCGGTAGAAAGATGTCAGAGATGAAGGGATGAACTCATAGACCGTGATCGAGGCCGGTTTCCATGACAGGACCTCGGTCAGGTCCGCGACAAAACTTTCCACGCTTTGCCCCGGCAGGCCGGTGATAAGGTCGATCTGGATGTTATCGATCCCCGCCGCGCGGATCGCGGCATGCATGTTTTTGATGTGGTCTTTCTCCTGGGTCCGATTGACCGTCCGCAGGACGTCCGGATCCATGCTCTGGATGCCGAGCGAGATCCTGTTGACGCCGAGATCACGCAAGATCCTTATTTTTCTTTCATTGAGGCTCGCGGGATGGGCTTCAAAGGAGATCTGCAAGGCGTTTTTTAAATTCAATTTTTGATGAAGGTTTTCCAGGAATTCCTTGAGTTGGCGCTCATCAAGGATCGAAGGCGTCCCGCCGCCGATCATGACCGAGCGAAGCGGCGCATGATCAAGCAGGCCGGCATAGAGGTCCATTTCTCCATATAAAGCCTCCAGAAAATCATCGGTTCGTTTGGTGTCGATGTAGAACGGATATCGGCAGAAGGAGCAGCGCTCAGAACAGAACGGGATGTGGATATACAGCCCCAGCAGTTTGTTGAAGATGCTGTCCGGCCGTGCCTTGATGTCCGCCTGGATTTTGGCCTGGTCGATCCCGCTGTCCCAAAAGACGAACGGGGGATAGTCGATCATGGCCTTTCGGGAATCCCGGTTCATCCGACGGGCGAATTCGGCAAAGGTATGGTCATGGTTGTTGAAGTGCTCATTCATAAACAGATCACGCTCGGATGTTTTGATCGTTTCACATAGTATAGCATAAGCGGTCCTGTTCCGAAGCGGCCCTTCAAATAAAGTCGGGCGGCCGTTCTGATCCGTAAAATGGGCCTTGTTGCAAAATGGAAGACGTAATATAATGCTTACGATTTAACATTCAACCCGTGGACGGGGCATTTTGAGTTCAAATCCAACCATTCAGAACAAAAGTGTTTTTCAGGCCAAGATCGCTCTCACGAACAATTGCGTGCTGAGGTGCGAGTATTGTTTTGTCGAGAAACAGAAGCAGCTGAATGTCATGAGCGTCGGCGTCGCCCGGCAGGCCGTTGATCTGATCCTGGATAACGGGGAAGGCCAGAAGATCATCAAGGTCTATGGCGGAGAGCCGTTATTGTGTTTTGACCTTGTCAGGGAGATCACGGCGTATGTGAGGAAAAACGAGAAGGCAGAGGCTCCGGCGCAGATGAGTCTGTGCACCAACGCTGTCCTGCTTAACGAGGACCATTTGCGTTTTTTGAAGGAAAATCGTTATCAGCTGGCGATCAGTTTTGACGGATTAAAAGACACGCAGGACAAGCACAGGAAATTTCCTGACGGAAAAGGGACTTTTGACATCGTCACAAAGAAGTTCCCGTTGATCTTTCAGGTCATGGGGGCTAAGGATGTCGCCGCCAATTTATCGATCGTCCCTTCTGAAGCGAAGAACCTGTTTGATAATTTTGCTTATATCCTTTCTTCGGGCTTCGCAACCGTAAATTTTGAGCCGGTGTTCGGATACAGGAGCTGGCAAAGGGAAGACCAGGAAACGTTCGTCGGCCAGATGAAGAAGATCATCAAATTTGTCCATGCCAATCTTCTGGAAGGGAAGTTTTTCTTCCTGGCGACGATCAACAGGGAGCTGAAATACAGGACGCTATCGAAGTTCGTCACGGACCCCTGCCCTTTCGTGCAGTGCCTGGAAGTCCAGCCGGACGGGGACCTCACGCTGGTGCCGTTCATCCGCGATTTCGATAAGAACGTCGGGAACCAGTGTTTCGTAGGCAATCTTGAAAAGGGCGTCTTCAACGAAAAGTACCTGGTCTGCCGTTATTCCCCGGGGGATATCTGCCGGCAGTGCGTGAAGGAAAGCTTTTTTCAGGATGACAGCGCCGCCGGGAAGATCGTGACCTTGCGTAACATGTTTTCGATCGAATACGCCGAGCTGCTGATCAAGCTCGCGCAAAAGGATGAACGGGTCCGTTCGTATATTGAACAGGCCAAAGGGCATATTTGTTTTTAACTTTTAGGATGCGGCCGGCATGATTGAACGTTTATTGAACAAAAAAGTTTATAAGCTGCGGATCCTGACAACAACGAAGTGCAACTGCCGCTGTTCGTATTGCTTTGTTGAAAAAAAGGATGAGTTCGCCGACTATGATGTTCTGGAGAAAGGCGTGCGTTTTTTGGTCGACAGTGCCGGCGATAAAAAGCTCCTCACGCTCTACGGCGGCGAACCGCTCTTTGCTTATGAGAATGTTCAGCGGGTGATCCCGTTCGCCAGGGAATACGCTATCAAGAAGCAAAAACGGCTGGTCATGGCGTTCGTGAGCAATTCGCTGCTGCTGAAAGAGGAGCATCTGAGGTTTTTGCAGAAGCAGGGCGTTCATTACATCACGTCATTGATCGGGTCCAAGAAATATCATGACGAAAAACGGCGCCCTGTGGACGGTAAAAGCTCTTATGACGCGGTGGCGGAAAAGGTCCCTTTGATCCAAAAGTACACGAAGGTGGAAGAGGCCGGCGTTTGTTTTTGTGTTTTTCCCGACCAGATCGAGGCGCTGTTCGATAACTTCAAACATGTTTTGTCATTGGGATTTCGAAACCTGAACATGGAACCGATCCTGGATTACAAGCCCTGGACGAAGAGGGAAGACGAAATATTTTTGGCCCATTGCAAAAAGATCATCGTGGAGCTTTTTGCAAGCATCAAGCGGCGGGATTTTATCTATCTGCGCCCGATCAGCCTGGAGCTCGCCTATAACAAGCTTTCGGACAAGTTCGCCTCAAGCTGCCTTTTTAATTTCGGATGCGTCCTGTATCCGGACGGATCCTTGGTCATGACGCCTTGGGTCCCCAAAGAGACGCATGCCGTCGCCAATCTGCTGAAAGATGAGGTCTATCGTTTTGCGGACTGCTGCTTTCCGGAAAGCGGCGGGCTTTGCAAGGACTGCACCGGCCATTATTTTCCGAGGTGGTCGGATAAGCAGAAACAGCTGATGGCCCACCGGGTCTACATGATCTATCATAAGTTCTGCCTGGAGGCGGCAAATCTTATACGGAAAAAAGCGAAGACCGATCCTTTATATAAGGAATATCTGGGAAAAGTGCTGGCCCATACCTGACGGCAGTCCATACGGAGACGCCTGCCTTATTCGGAAGCCTGTGACATGAACGTCCTTTTAAGAATAACCGACCAATGCAATCAGGATTGCTGCTTTTGTAATGTTTCATCTGATGAGAGCGTGCCGCTGGATGAGGCCATGCGGCGCGTCCGCCAGGCGAAAGACCTGCGCACTCTTTCGATCAGCGGCGGGGAGCCGACTTTAAATAAGGGACTTCTGGAACTGGTCCGGGAGGCCAAAAAGAATCCCGGCATCCAGTTCGTGAGCCTGCAGACCAACGCGGTCACGGCCGCGTCCTCGGATTATGCCCGGATGTTAAAGGAGGCTGGTCTGGATGAGGCGTTTGTCGCGCTTCACTCCCACCAGGAAAAACTGTCGAACGTGCTGACCGGTTCTCAACTTTGGCAAAAGACCGTTTCCGGAATTCAAAACCTGACGGCCGCCGGAATAAAGGTCGTGATCAACACGGTCATCAATAAGGCGACGTATGAACAGCTTCCGGAATTCTGCCTGTTCGTAGGCAGGACCTTTCCGGATGTTAAGGAGATCTGTTTTTCATTCATCCAGCCCCACGGACGGGCATGGAAGAACCGTTCGGCGCTCATCCCGCGTTACAGTGAGGTCGTGCCATTTTTGAAAAAGGCATTGGAATTTTGCGATGGCTGCGGGATCGCCTACTGCAACCCGTATTGCGGTTTTCCACTATGTTTGTTCCCGGCGCCCAAAAAATGTTCCAGCGAGTTTTTGGATTCTCCCAGGTCCTCTTCTGAAAAGGAGGGGGTTTCACTCGTAAAAAGGGACAAGGTCCAGGGGCCTGCTTGCCAGCACTGCGCAGAAAAGACCCGTTGCAACGGCGTGTGGAAAAAATACGCCGAGATCCATGGGTTTTCCGAACTGAAACCGTTCAAAAAATGAAATTCAAGAGTTGGTTGACAGGGGAAGTTTTTTTTGTATAATGCACATATGTGCAAAACTATTAAGGAGTGTCTATGCGTCCTAAAAAGACACGATGGGTAAAATGCGAGCCGGGAGAACGGTGTTTTCGTCCGCAAGGGGTTCGGGTGAAGGACCTGCAGGGGGTGGACCTGACGGTTGATGAATTTGAAGCGGTAAGGCTGGCGGACCATGAACGGCTCACGCAGGAGCAGATCGCTTTACAAATGAAGATCCATCGCTCCACGGTTTCAAGGATCCTGACCTCGGCCCACGGGAAAATTGCGGATGCGTTAGTGAATAAAAAGGCCGTCAAGGTTGAGGGCGGTTGTTGTAAATTCAGGGGGGCGTAATATGCAGGAAAGAAATATGTCCGTTTTTGAACGGTATTTAACGCTATGGGTTGTTGCGTGCATCGCGGCGGGAATATTTTTGGGCAAGGCCGCGCCCGGGGTGGCCAAGTCACTGGACGGATTTTCGATATTCGTCAACGGTGCGCCGGTGGTGTCCATTCCGATCGCGGTCTGTTTGTTTTTTATGATGTACCCGATCATGGTTAAGATCGATTTCGCTGAAGTCATTAAGGCGGGAAAATCCCCTAAGCCTGTCTGGCTGACCTTGTTTGTCAATTGGGCGGTCAAGCCGTTTACTATGTATGCGATCGCCTTGTTTTTTCTCGGGTTTTTATTTCGGGGTTTAATTGGCGTTGACGCTGTTGACTTTGTGAAACTTCCGCCGGGCTCGGATTGGGCGGTCGGCTCTGTCCACGGCTCCGGGACGGTTATCCTGCTGGAAGGCTTAAAAATGCTTCAGGTCCCTTTGTGGCGCAGTTATTTTGCAGGATGCATTTTGCTGGGCATCGCGCCGTGCACGGCCATGGTTTTGGTTTGGGGGTTTTTAGCTAAAGGCAATGACGGACATACTTTGGTGATGGTCGCCATCAATTCGCTGACCATGCTGTTGCTCTACGGCGTCTTGGGTGGATTTCTTTTAGGGGTGGGCAAAATGCCGGTTCCCTGGGAGGCGCTTGTATTGTCAATCGCGATCTATGTCGCGCTTCCGCTGGTGGCCGGGTATCTTTCGAGAAAGTGGATCGTCTCCCGCAAAGGCATTGATTGGTTCAATGAAAAATTTCTGCATGTCCTTTCGCCGGTCTCGATTATCGCGCTGTTGTTTACGCTGGTGCTTTTATTTTCGTTTAAGGGTGAGGTCATTCTTGCACAGCCGCTCACGATCCTGTGGATCGCGATCCCGCTGTTTATTCAGACCTGTTTGATTTTTGCCATTACCTACTGGCTGGCGAAAAAATTGCGTTTGAGTTATGGAGACGCGGCGCCCAGCGCCATGGTAGGTGCGAGTAATCACTTTGAGGTCGCGATCGCCACTGCTACAATGCTGTTTGGGTTATCATCCGGCGCTGCCCTGGCAACGGTGGTGGGTGTTTTGATCGAGGTGCCGGTCATGCTGATGCTGGTCAAGATCTGTTTGAAGACGCAGGGGATGTTCCAGTATAATGAATAAAATTGCAGGGGAAAATCAAGGAGACGGCGGATATGAAAATACTGGCCCATTTTATTATTTTCTTTGTGTTCGTTTTTGGCATTCACCGTTATCTGGTGCAAAAATCAGAAAAATGTGAAAATAAAGAGTGTGAATGTCCGATCAGAGAGAACCTGAGGGAGGGGTATCTGGTCGTTGGGGCGCTGTCATTGGCGGCGCTGTGCCTGATGGCCTTGATCGAGGTGGCGTTTTAAAACGCAAGGAGTTCAGGATGAAAGAGAGGACAAGGGTTTTATTCGTTTGCATCCATAATTCCGCGCGCAGCCAGATGGCAGAGGC
This sequence comes from Candidatus Omnitrophota bacterium, assembly GCA_022711395.1. Lineage (GTDB taxonomy): Bacteria > Omnitrophota > Gorgyraeia > Zapsychrales > JANLHA01 > JAKLFA01. Next base: position 54,479 of record JAKLFA010000006.1, read on the forward strand.
ATTTTTGAAAGAGATCGCGTCCGACAGGTTCGAGGTGGATAGCGCCGGACTTGAGCCGGGACAGCTCAATCCAGCCGTGGTTGAGGTGATGAAAGAATCCGGGATTGATCTCTCGGGGAAAAAGACCCAGAGCGTTCAAAGCTTGCTTGATCAGGGAAAACGATTTGATTATGTGTTTACGGTCTGTGATGAAACGCAGGCTGAACGATGCCCGATCTTCCCCGGCGGGGGAAAACGGGTCCATATCGGGTTTCCGGACCCGTCGTCTTTTCAAGGCACTCATGAGGAAAAACTGCAAAAGACCAGGGAAGTGCGCGACATGATCAAGACCAAGATCCAGCAGTGGGCGGATCTTGCGCGGTAGTTGTTGACCCATTCGATCTTCTATTCGTTCCGATAAAAATTTTCACTGGACAAAAATACAGGCAAACGATATTATTGGCATATGCCAATAATCAAGGAGGCCGCTATGCCCAGGCCATGTCGATATCGAAATGTCCGCTGTTCACCGGATATCAATTATTTTAAGCCGCGCGGGATCCCGTTGGACCTGCTGGAAGAGGTCCAGCTCACGCTGGATGAGCTTGAGGCGATCCGGCTGGCGGATTTTGACGATCTGTATCAAGCCGAAGCCGCCGATAAAATGAACATTTCCCGCCAGACGTTCGGCAACATTATCAAGAGCGCGCATAAGAAGCTCGCGGAGGCTCTTTTGCAGGGAAAGGCCTTAAAGATCGAGGGTGGGTGCGTAAAAAAGGTCGCGCGATGAAAGATATTCTAAAACGGGAAGAACGCAGGCTCAGGCAGCTAACGAAGCTGGGTTATGACATCAAGCGTTCCAGGGAATTTATCTTTAAAAAAGCGGGCCTTGATCACGGATCGATCCTGGAGGTGGGAACCGGAAAAGGCCATTTCGCTTTGTTGTTGGCAAATAAGGGGTTTGTTTTAACGTCGATCGATCTGGACCCGGGGGCTCACCGCGTCGCCAGGGAGTTTCTAAAGGCCGATCGCCTGCAGCGCAAGGTCCGGCTCAAGAGGATGGACGCGGAAAAACTTGATTTCCCTTCACGGTCGTTTGATCAGGTTGTTTCGGTCAATTTCATGCACCATGCGCAATATCCCAAAAGATGTTTGGCGGAAATGGTAAGGGTCGCAAGAGCCAAGATCGTCATCGCCGACATCAACAAAAAAGGCGAGCTGGTCTTGGAACGGATGCACAAAAAAGAAGGGCATGATCATCCCCGTTCAGACATAAGTTTTCAGCAGATGAGGTCGTTTTTAGAGGAAAAGGGTTTTTCAGTGAGAACGTTTAAGGGTTTTTGTCAAACAATGCTGGTCGCAGAAAAGGAGTGAATAATGAAGATCTGTATTCCGACAGCAACGGATGAAGGGTTAGGCGCTCAGGTATTTGGCCATTTCGGCAGCGCCCCGTATTTTACCATTGTGGACGTCGAGAGCGGAGAGATCCGCATGGTGAACAACTCCAACGCGCACCATTCGCACGGGATGTGCCATCCTTTGGGGGCGTTGAGCGGCTTATCGATCGATGCCGTGATCTGTCAGGGGATGGGCGCGCGTGCCGTGCAGAAGCTCAATGAAGCCGGCATCAGGGCCTTTCAGGCGCAGGGACAGACAGTGGCAGAGCTTATCGACCGTTGCAAAGCCGAAGAACTTTCGGAGATCACTCCGGCCGGAGCATGCACCCAGCATGGATGCCATTAGATCGTGAAGGCCCGGCAGGCTTTTTAAAACCCTATTTTTTCCGGATTTGAGTTCCCTCTTTCGGCAGGACGATATACAATAAACGGCATGCCTTATCAGAAAGGGCGCTCATGAATTTTTTTACAGTCTTTTTTGTCGCGGTGGCCCTGGCCATGGACGCGTTTGCCGTCTCGGTGGCGTCCAGCGTGCTTATTTGCAAACACAGATTGCGGAGGGCCTTTACGTTCGGCCTGATGTTCGGCGGGTTTCAGATGATCATGCCGGTGGTGGGCTGGGCGGCGGGCAGGACATTCCGTTCTTTGATCACGGGAGTGGATCATTGGATCGCATTTGGTCTGCTTTTTCTGATCGGCCTAAAGATGATCTGGGAGGCGTTCAAGATCGAGCGGATCGAACAATCGTGCTGTAAACTGACGTGGCTGGTTTTACTGGGACTGTCTTTGGCCACCAGCATGGACGCACTGGCCACAGGGATCAGTTTTGCTTTTTTGGAGGTTTCTATTGTCCTGCCGGTTGCGGTGATCGGCGCGGTCACGTTTGTCTTATCGTTTACTGGCGTTGTCCTGGGCAGCCGTCTGGGAGGAAAATTTGAACAGACAGCCGAAATCTTAGGCGGTGCAATCTTGATCGCCATAGGTTTTCAGATCCTCATTAAGCATTTGTTGGGGTAATATCCTGCCCGCATGTCAGAGGCTCCATCCAGGAAACGGCATGTCCTAAGAGAAGGAATTTTGATGAGCGTAAAGAGTTACACGCCCGGAGGGGTCCGGGAAATGGTCGTGATCGCATTGCCGATGGCGGTTTCGTTCGCCTGCGACACGGTGATGATCTTTACGGACCGGATCTTTTTGTCCCGCCTGGGCCCGCAGTGGATGAACGGGGCCATGGTCGGCGGGTTGACATCTTTTTTGATGATATCGTTCTTTATCGGGCTGATCGGATATATAACGGCTTTGACCGCGCAGTATCTGGGCGCCCAAAAAAAGGAAATGTGCCCGATCGTGGTCGCTCAGGGGCTCATGATCATTCTGGCGGCGTATCCTTTTATTCTGGCGGCACGGCCTTTGGCCTATCAGTTCTTTCATGCGATGGGAATTTCCGCGGAGCAGGCTGGTCCGGCGCGAGAATATTTTGATATTTTGGTCTATGGCGCTGTGGTGGTGCTTGCGCGCACGTGTTTGAGCAGTTTTTTTTCGGGGATCGGGCGCACGCGCATCGTCATGCTGGCGTCCTTGTCGGCCATGATCATGAACGTCCTGGCCAGCTATGTGCTCATTTTTGGAAAATTCGGGACCCCCGCTTTTGGTATCAAAGGAGCGGCGTTCGGTTCCATCCTGGGAAGCGCCTGCGGGGTCTTGATCATGACGGTATGTTATGCGCGCCGCGCGCATTGGGCGGAATTCGCGATCAAGAATTCGTTCGTCCTTGACCGTCAAGTCATGAAAAAGCTGTTGCGTTTCGGTTATCCAACGGGCGTGGAGATGTTCTTTTCGGTCCTGGCTTTTGATGTCCTGGTGATGGCGTTTCATTCCCGGGGGGCGGCGACAGCCACAGCGGCAACGATCATGTTCAATTGGGACCTGGTGACCTTTATTCCGCTGCTGGGGGTGGAAGTCGGAGTGACCAGTCTGGTCGGCCGTTACATGGGGGCCGGTCAGCCGGCTATCGCCCATCGTTCAGCGATGTCAGGGATCAAGTTCGGCATAGGATATTCGCTGGTGATTTTTGTTTTGTTCGTTGGTGTTCCAGGCGCGCTGGTCGACCTGTTCCGGCCGGAGATGAACACGGAGGTCTTTGTTCAGGCCCGCCCGGTCGCGATCTCCATGCTGCGGTTCGCGTCGCTGTATGTTTGCGTCATGGCGGTCTTTATAGCGTTGATCGGCGCGTTGAGAGGGGCAGGTGACACGTTCTGGGCGATGTGTTATTCCGTGAGCCTGCATTGGGCCTTGACCATCATCGCTATTTTCAGCCTTCAAGTGATGGGGGCATCCGCTGAGCAGGCCTGGCTGGCTGTCGTCTTGACGTTTTTGATCTGTTCAGGGATCGCGTTCTACCGGTATTATCAGGGCGGATGGAAAACGATCCGGGTGATCGATCCGGCCTAGAATAATCCAAAACTGCCCGTTTAGGCAGGAAAAATTATGGGGCGGTTTTGATATGAGGCAGAAGCTGCGAGGCGATATTCTGGGCCAGCAACCGGTTGCCTTTTTTAGTGCAGTGGCCAAAGTCCCCAGCAAAAAGATCAATAAAGTATTCTTTATAGCCTTCCTGCGCGATCGCGTCCTTAAAGATTTTTTCATTGTCAATCAAGATCAGGCGGTTGGAGTTTTCTGCCGGATGTAATATTTTTTTCAGTGGCTCAATGCTTCTGGCCGGGTATTGGACGAAGATCGGGGTGATGTTTTTTTCAGAGAGGACCTGGATGAGCTTGAGGTAATTTTTTTGTGTGGTGGGGTGGATCGCCTGAAGAAGAGCGGTCTTTGATTTTTTCCGGCATTCATCGGCCTGATCGGGACTCCCGGCGCGGTCATAGCACAAGGCCAGCAGCTCATAAAAGGGAGAGCTGTTCTCACGGCTTTTGATCAGCCCCTGGAGGACAGATTCCACCTGTTTGAGCCCGGCCTCATTGGAACAGACGGGGTCGATCCAGTCATAGCCCCAGTAGTCCCTGGAAATATCCCGCATAAGCCCTACGAACTCGGTATATTTTTTTTGGGCCCGCAGGAGCTCGCCGATCTTTTTATAAAGCCATTTCCGGATCTTGGGGTCTTCGGTGCCTGACAGGAGCGTTTTATAGATCTCCTCGGCGAGCGGTTGATACTTTTCCGATCCTTCCAGAAGAAGGGCGGTTTTAAGCATTTTTCGATATTCCGGATCAGTTTTGTTTATTTGTTCAAAGACCTGGTCCCTAAAGGTGGAAAGCTCTTTCGATGCCAAGTCTCCGGAAAGGGATTCTCCACCCAGGGAGGAATATTGAAAGCCATCTTTTAATAAACGTTTTTTCGCGCTGAGCGATATCCACAGGGCCAGTTTGTAAAGCCGGGCGTTTTTCAGAAAGGCGAAAGCAGGGTTTTCCGGTTTTTGATCGTGGGTTATGAGGATGTCGTCGTTGATCCCCATCATGACGATGACCAAATCCGGTTGATATTGATCGATCCAGGAGTTGATGTTGCTGACAATGAAGTCCGTGCTTACCCCGGGCAGGCCCTGGTTGATGACCGTGAACGTTTTTTTTAGACCGGAAGAATTGAGGATCTCGCTTAGATAGAGAGGGTAATTGTTATCCTCTTCCAGATACGTTGTTGATTCGCCGATACAGAGGATCCGGTAAGAATCGAGCTTGCTCAAGCGGAGTTTGTTATCGTGGTCCCTGATGGTGATGTAGACGGCGCCGGCGGCACGCAGGCTGATCTCAATGGTGAGAAGCGTCACGGCCACGGCAAAAATAAAAAGGAAGATTTTGTGCCGGAAGGCTGTTCTTGTCATAATGTTCAAAATGGATTTTTAAAGTCGAGGGTATAATACCAAAAAACGTTAAAAAACAAAAGATTTTATCGTTTTGAAATTCACATAAAAGAGATTATTTCCAAGATTGATTGTCATAAGGTTTGTCGTTATAATTTTTTCATATATTTTTTGAGAAAGCCCGACGTTGGGTTTGGCTTATGTGGCTTTGTGTGCCTGAGAGGATGTCGCGGCCCTGATATCAGTATTCTGGATCCAGTGTTCATGGAAAGAAAAAGCTGGCTTTGAAGACCAGGAGGTTTGTTGAAATGAAGAGGTTTTTTGCTGCGATCAAGGATCGCATATCCGGCAAGGAGGTCCGGATGGCGCGTTTTGTGGGCCTCATGGCTTTGTTTGCGATACTAGCGCTTGCGTATGGCTGGCAGATCCTGAGGTTCAGGAACCATTTCGGCCTGCATGATTGGGATTTCACGTTTTTTCTTCATCAATACTGGCACATCGCCATTTTTTCATTTAAACAGGTCCCGTTGTGGAATCCGTATATCTGCGGAGGGATGCCGTTCATCGGCCGGCCGGACGTAAGCGTTCTGCCGTTTCCGATCATTTTTGTTTCGTTGTTTGGCGTCATGGCCGGCCTGAGGATCATGGCGTTGTTTTATATCTTTCTGGCCATGACCGGGATGTTCTGTTTGTGCCGTTTTTTCAGAATAAAGACCTTGCCTGCGATGATCGCAAGCATTATTTTTTCCATGAACGGATGTTTCGCGCTGCGCGTCATGGCCGGGCATCTGGGGTGGCTGTCGGCGGCCTATTTGCCCTGGATCTTTTTGTTTTATCTTAAAGGATTAAAGAAGGCGCGTTATGTTTTTTTGTCGTCGGTGTTTCTTGCCTTCACAGCCCTTGAAGGCTCGCATATCCTGATCTTTACGGCCGTCTTCCTATCGGTGTTCAGCTTTTTGTATTCGTTTCAGCAGAAGACGATCCGCCCGCTGTTGGCGTTGGCGCTGGCATTAATGTTCTGCGTGCTTTTTTCCGGGCCAAAACTTTTTCCGATGATCGAAATGATGTCGCGCTTTCCGCGGTTGACGGACGCGGGCTGGGCCGTTCCCTTGGGAAATTTATACGATATTTTTTTGGAGCGGGCGCAGCAGGACAATCTTTTTCAGCGCTTTATAAAAAATACGGCATGGTGGGAGATCGGGGCCTATGTCGGCCTTGTCCCGAGCGTGTTGTTTGTCCTGAGTTTCAAAATGATCAAAAAACAATGGCCGCTCTTGTTGACGGCGGTGTTCATTTTGCTGATCGGGCTTGGAAATTTTTCCGGCTTCGCGCCGTGGACGGTTCTTCACAGCGGCCCGGTCTTTTCGAACATGCATATACCGACGAGGATATTTATTGTTTTTGTTTTCCTGCTTTCGCTTTTGTGCGGTCTGTGTTTAAATTCGTTTGCCCCTAGAGGAGGCGGTCGGGAAGTATTTTTAAGGAACGCCTTTTTAATAGCTCTTTTTTGTTTTGTTGCCTGGGACCTGAGCGCTGTCAATTCCGCCTTCTTTGGGGAAAAGTTTTTCAGTCGGCTGAATGTGCTGCGAAAGCCTCTGTTTAAGGAGAATGCATTTTTTCAGGTGGAGCTTCCTCAGCAGTATCATAGCCTTTTTGGTGCGACGACGGGGGTATTCGCCCAGATCCTGCAGAATCACGGGGTCGTGGATGGTTACGAGGCCATTCCGGTCGAGCGAAACGCGGTCCCGTATAGCGGGCCGGATTACCGGGGGGAATTTCATCTTTTGGGCAGCTCGGGGAATGTTTCGCAGTCCTATTGGTCGCCCAATAAGCTTATTTTTCATTATGATATTCCATATCCCGATCTTTTGGTGGTGAACCAGAATTATGATAAAAACTGGAGGACGTTCCCGCCTAAAATGGTAAAATCTCATGAGGGCTTGATATCCGTGGAGCTGGACCCCGCAGACCGGGGGATCATTTTATATTATTTGCCGTATTCGTTCGTGCTTGGTGTTTTTTCGTTTTTCACAGGGGTCTTAGGCTGGATCTTTTTCAACAAAGCAGGCCTTGAATGGCAGGAAGGCAGGGTGCCTTTGGAGAAGGGCCGGGGAATGGATTAAATCGATGAGACTCATTCTGTTTTTTAAAAAAATGGTTTCCGGGAAAGAGGGCCGGGTAGCGCGTTTTGCGGGGCTCATGGCGCTTTTGGCGGGTCTGTCGCTTGTTTACGGCCGTAACCTTCTGAAATACAGCTATCATTTTGGTTTGTATGATTGGAATTTCTTTCTTTACCAGCATCAGTATTGGCACATTTCGCTTTTTTCCTTTAAGCAGCTCCCGTTATGGAACCCATATGCCTGCGGCGGGATGTCGTTCATCGGACGGCCGGATGTGAGCGTTTTGCCGTTTCCGATCATTTTTGTGACTGCGTTCGGAGCGCTTGCCGGCTTGAGGATCATGGCCGTTTTTTATATTTTTCTCGGCATGACGGGGATGTTCTATGTGTGCCGGTATTTGAAGATCGGGATCCTGCCGTCTTTGATCGCGGGCGTTATTTTTTCCATGAACGGGGCTTTGGCGCTGCGGATCATGGCCGGCCATCTGGGTTGGCTGTCCGTGGCGTATTTGCCGTTCATAGTTCTGTTCTATTTAAAGGGCTTAAAAAAGTTTCGGTATCTGTTTTTGTGTTCACTTTTTCTTGCGTTCGTGGCGGCCGAGGGGTCGTATATCCTGATGTTCACGGCTGTCTTTCTATTTGTCTTCAGCGCGCTGTATGCGCTTCAGCAAAAAAGCCTGCGCCCGCTGTTGGCGCTGGGACTGACGCTGGCGCTTTGTGTTCTGCTTTCAGGGCCCAAACTGTTTCCGATGATCGAAATGATGTCCCAGTTTCCCCGGGGGACCGATGTCGGAAAGGCGATCCCCCTGAAGAACCTTTATAACATCTTTTGGGAACGCAATCAGCTGGGCAATCTTGCGTTCGCGTTCATGAGGCCTTTGAACTGGTGGGAGTTCGGCTCGTATATCGGGATCGTTCCGGTAGTCATTTTTGTGCTGAGCTTTAAACTGGTCCGCAGGCAATGGCCGCTTTTGCTGACGGCGGTATGCGTGTTCGTGATCGGATTGGGAAATTTCTCCGCCCTCGCGCCGTGGACACTGCTCCACAGGGCCCCGGTTTTTTGCAACATGCATATTTCTTCGAGGGTCTGGGTTATTTTCCTGTTTTTAGTGGCCTTGCTTTGCGGGCTTTGTCTGGATTCGTTCACCTTTAAGAGCAGGCGCGGGACATATCTGAAGAACGTCCTGCTTGTGATCGTGCTGTGTTTTATTGCATGGGACCTGACCGCGGTCAGCTCACCGGTCTTTAAGAATCTTTTCCAGGAAGGAAGTTTTCGGCAAAAGCTGGTCTTGAAAGATCAGGCTTTCCGGCAAATCCGTGTTCCGGCTCAATACGCAGAGGTCTATGACGGCCTCTTTTTGATGTTCGCTCCGCTTTTGGAGAACGCGGGGGCCATTAACAGCTATGAGGCGATCCCCGTGAAGCGCAACGCTATGGCTTATGGGGAGCTCGGTTATCGGGGAGAGTTTTACCTTTTGAATCATTCCGGAAAAGTGTCGCAGCCGTATTGGTCGCCCAATAGGCTGGTTTTTCATTACGATATCTGGCGGCCCGATGTTCTGGTGGTGAATCAGAATTATGATAAAGGCTGGAAGACATTCCCTCCCAGGGTGGTAAAATCCCACAAGGGCTTGATATCGGTGGAAATTGATCCGGCGGACAAAGGGATCGTTCTGTATTATTTGCCGTGGAGCTTTGTGGCCGGCCTTTTGACCTGTGCGGCAGCCATGGCCGCCTGGGCTGTCATGATCAGAAAAAAAGTAGAGTGGAAAGGCCCTATGGGGAGCGGTCTTTGGTGAAGGTCTTTACGTCAGGGAGACAATGAACGGTATTCATGAGCGCCAGATTGAGCGGCCTGAACTGTCCGCGGTCATTCCGGTTTTTAATGAACAAGCCAACTTGGAATCTTTGTATGAGCGACTTTCCGGAGTTTTGAGCTCGCTGGCCGCTTCTTATGAGATCGTGCTCGTGGATGACGGAAGCGCGGACTCATCCTGGACGATCATTGAACGCATTTGTCAAATGGACGTGAGGGTCAAGGCGGTCAAGTTCGCCAGGAATTTCGGGCAGCATGTCGCCATCACCGCCGGGCTGGACCATTGCGAAGGAAGCGCGGTTATTCTGATGGACGCGGACATGCAGGACCCGCCGGAGACGCTGGGTGAGCTTTACAGAAAATTCAAGGAAGGATATGATGTCGTCTGCGCGGTGCGGGAGAATCGGGCTGACCCGATCTACCGCCGGGTCCTTGCCAGGGCGTTCTACGTTGTTTTTAAACTGGTTTCAAGGATCGACATCCCGGCGAACTCCGGGGTTTTCCGGATCATCAGCCGGAAGGTCGTTGAGCGGCTGGGCCAATGCCCGCAAAGGCATAAATTCATTACCGGGTGGATCAGCGCGCTGGGTTTTTCTCAGGCGGTCGTGAAGGTCAGGCGGGACGCCCGGCAGGCCGGTAAGACGCAGTATAATTTTACAAGGTTGATGCGTTTGGCTTTTGGAGGATTAAGTTCGTGCCCGTCTGCCGTGACAGGCTCAAAGGCCGGAACAGAAAGTCGGGAAGGCCCTGTGTATTGTATCGAGAAAACCATGAATTTCAGGGGTCAATGTTGATGCAGCCGCCGCGTGACGAGATCAGGAAAGTGTGGGATGAACGGGCCCAGGCCCATAAGGAGGACAGCCGCGCGTCCATGCCGGATCGGTTTTTGATCGATCTGGAGATCAGGAAGCTCTGCCGGCGCATACCTCATGGGGACGCGATCCTGGATATCGGCTGTGCCAACGGATACACGGACCTGAAGATCGCCTCAAGAAGAAAAGTCACGATCACGGGGTTCGATAATTCAGCGGCCATGATCAGCGAGGCTTTAAAGGCTTTGGCCATCGCGCCGTTGAGCCAAGAGGTGAAGGGGCGGATCGTTTTTGAGACGGGAGATCTCTTGAGCCCGGAAATCGTGAAAAAATACCAGCCCCAAAAGTTTGACAAGGCGGTCACAAAACGGGTCTTGATCAACATCCCGACCTGGGAAGGACAACAGCAGGCGATCGAGAATATTTATCATATCCTTCCGCAAGGTAAAGTATATATCATGATGGAATCGACCCTGCAGGGCTATGAGAAGATCAGCAGGATGCGGGAGCGGTTCGGGATTGAACGGACGAAGGTCCGATGGCATAATAAATACCTTGATGAGGACAGGCTCGTCCCGTTCTTGAAGGGCATGTTCGACATTGAACAGGCCGTCAATTTCAGCAGCACGTATTATGCCGGTTCCCGGGTTATCCAGCCGCTTTTGCTTAAGCCGTTCGGCAAGGAGCCGTCCTATGATTTTATTCTGAACCGTCTCTTCGCGAGGCTGCCCAGCCTGGGAGATTGCGGTATCCAGAAGATGTTCGTTCTTAGAAAGAAAAGGATGTGATATGAAGACCATTTTGGTGACGGGCGGGGCCGGGTTTATCGGCAGCAATTTTGTCCAATTCCTTTATAAAAATTACAAGGACCACAAGATCATCGTGCTGGACGCCTTGACCTATGCCGGCCGTCCGGAAAACATTCCGCAAGAGATCCACAATGACGGGAAACGTTTTGAATTTTTGCGGGGTGATGTCTGTAACGGCGGGCTGGTCGACAGTCTGGTGGGGCGGTCGGACATCGTGGTGCATTTTGCCGCGGAATCCCATGTGGCTCGTTCGATCTTCGACAACAAGATCTTTTATGAAACGGATGTCCTGGGGACGCAGGCCGTGGCGACCGCGGTCGTGAAGCATTATCAGACCGTGGAGCGGTTCATTCATATTTCGACCTCCGAGGTCTACGGCACGTCCGAGTATGAGCCCATGGATGAAAAACATCCGCTGAACCCCTGCAGTCCTTACGCGTCTGCCAAATGCGGCGCGGACCGGCTGGTCTATTCTTTTATTCATACCTATGATATGCCGGCGGTGATCTTACGGCCGTTCAATCAGTATGGGCCGTATCAGCATTTGGAAAAGGTCATATCCCGTTTTATCACATCCGCTCTGAGCAATGAGCCCTTGACCATTCATGGCGACGGTCAGGCCAAACGCGACTGGCTCTACGTGGAAGACACCTGCCAAAGGATCGATCTGGCCCTGCGCGCTCCGATGGAGCGCATCAGGGGGGATGTTTTTAATATCGGATCAGGAGAGGTCTTAAGTGTTATCGATATCGCGCATATGGTCCTGGAGCTGACCGGCCGGCCGAAGTCATTGATCGCTTTTATCGGGGATCGCCCGGGGCAGGTCCAGAACCACAGGTCATCGACCGACAAAGCGGAGAAGGTGCTCGGGATGCGTCCCGGCCGTCCGTTCAGAGAGGGGCTTCAGCAGACGATCGCATGGTTCAAGGACAATGAGGAATGGTGGCAGAAGATCGAATGGATGAAACATATCAAGATCATGACCAAATCCGGCGAATATGAACTGCATTAAGATCTGTTTAAAAAGGATAACGGGCCTTGAAGATCGAATTTTATAAGCACAATCTCGGGAAAGATGAAAAGCGCATGGTCCTGGAATGTCTGGACGGGATCTTCTTGACCACGGGTTCTTACGTGGACAGTTTTGAGCGCGAGTTCGCTTCCTATCTGGGGGAAAAATACTGTGTTGGCCTTAATTCCTGCACGGCCGCCCTGCATCTGGCCTTGCTGGCTTTAGGGGTCGGGCCGGGGGACGAGGTCATCACAACGCCCTTGACCTTTATCGCGACCGCGACCGCGATCCTGCACACGGGCGCGAAGCCTGTCTTTATTGATGTTGAGCAGGACACGGGCCTGATGGACCCCAAGCTTATCGACGGGGCGGTCACGCCGAAGACCAAAGCGGTCATTCCGGTCCATTTATACGGCCAGATGTGCGACATGAAAAGGATCAAAGCGGCCGCTCGAAAGCATCATTTGAAGATCATTGAGGATGCCGCGCATTGCATCGAGGGGGAACGCGACGGTATACGGCCGGGCCAGCTCGGTGACGCGGCGTGTTTTAGTTTTTACGCGACGAAAAACATGACCTGCGGAGAAGGCGGAGCGCTTGTCACCAATCACCGGCTGGTGGCTGAAAAGGTGAGGATGCTTCGCACGCACGGCATGACGAAGGAAGCCGCCAAGAGGTATTCAGGCCCCTATAAGCATTGGGACATGACTGACTGCGGCTGGAAGTATAACATGAGCAATATCGAAGCGTCGCTTCTTTTGCCGCAGATCAAGAAGATCGGTCTTAACTGGGCAACGAGAGAGCGCCTTTATCGGCAGTATCAAAAAGCGCTCAGCGGCATTCCCGGCGTTTCCTGTCCGAAGATCGCGCAACGTTCCAAAAGCGCCCTTCATTTGTTGACGGTGTGGGTCGACCATCGAAGGCGGGATGCGCTGCTCAAACATTTCGGCGATCAGGGGATCGGCGTGGCCGTTCATTACCGTCCGGTCCATCTTTTAAAGTATTTCCGCGAGACATTCCACTTCAAGAAAGGCGACTTTCCTGTTTCTGAAAATATCGGAAGCCGGACGATCAGCCTTCCGTTCTGGCCAGGGCTGACAGCCGGACAGGTCAAACATATCACGGCGCAGTTAAAGGCCGGACTCTAGAAACTCTTTTAATATTTTTTATGCTGTTGTGTCAGAGCGGCGGGTGAACGTTCTGAATTTCAATTTCCAGACGATCAGGATGGCTTCAAGGACCGTGTGAAAGGCCGGTATTTTTGAGTAGCCGCGGCAGCGGTCATAAAAGACGACCGGTATTTCACGGACCAGGAAGCCCAGCTTTTTGCAGATGTAATTGACCTCGATCTGAAAAGCGTATCCGTCAGAAAGGACCGCGCTCTTCAGGAGGGCCTCAATAACGGCGCGTTTGAAACATTTAAATCCGCTGGTCGTGTCTCCCAGCGAAAGCCAGGTGAAAAAATTGACGTAGGCCTGGGCCACGCAGCTGAAGATCAGCCTGGACAGAGGCCGGTTGATGATGCTGATCCGTCCTTTATAGAAGCGTGAACCGATGACCACATCGCAGGTTTCGATCTCTTCCAGGAATTTCGGGATGTATTGAGGATCGTGCGAGAGGTCGGCGTCCATTCCCACGATGTAATCGGATGAAAAATGTTCGACCGCGTAGCGGAAGCCTGCCAGGTAAGCCTTCCCCAGGCCCTGTTTGACGTCCCGGTGCAGGACGGAAATGCGGCGTTCGTTGCGGGCCAGTTTTTCGGCGAGATCCCCGGTTCCGTCTGGCGAATTGTCATCGACGATCAGGACTTTCAAATTGATCGGAAGGGCGAAGATCTTTTTAAGCAGATCTTCCAGGTTTTCCTTCTCGTTATATGTCGGAATAATGATGAGGGTTTCCAAACCTTGATCCTTCGGCGTTGTTTGCAGCAGGTTCATTCAGTTCATTATAATCGGGCCGGATCAAAGAACAAAAGGAAAAGTTCGTTTTCAGGACCTGTTTTCAGCGGAGCCGATTGATCCTGTAAAGCGAGAATAATGGATTTTTATAAAGGAGTTCCAGGGTCTTGGAAGGTTCCGGCGATATATTGGCCGGAAAAACAACGTGGCTGGCATTATATTTTGCGATCGCCATAAAAAGAGCGGGACGGACGTCTTCTGTCGGCATGACCTTGAATGTCTCGATGTCTTTCATCCGCTGTTCCCACTCATAGACCTGCTGGATATCGAATGCCAAGAACGCGCCGATATCACGGTCATCGCAGATCAGGTTGCGCTCCGAAAAGATCCGGAAGCCGCCCATGATCGTGTCATGAGGCGCCAGGATGATGGCGTCCTTGGCTGTCCGTTCTTTTGTTTGCAGTTGGATATCGACCCACGCGTCCTGGAAAAGATCGAAGGTGCTTTTTTCCCGAAAAGCATAGGAATAATGTGCGTGGGCGTATCGCATAGTCGCCATGATCAAGGGGATGATAATAAAAAGGCGTTTGGAAATATGAAATTGTTTTTTTAGTATTTTTTCAAGGCCGAACCCGAAAAGAAGGCAGAAAAAAAGGACAAAAGAGCTTCCAAAGATCGGCCCTTTAAGAGGATTGCCCTTGAACATCCATAAAAATCCGAAGTAGGTCCCTATGGTCAAAATGGTCCCGGACAGAGCACTGGCCACAAGAAAGACCTTGGAGCGGCCGGGTTTTTTTCTGAGCGATGCGGTGAGAAGAAGCATCATCAGGATATTGAGCGCGTAGAGGGCGGCGAAAAGATCGCGGGGGATCAATCCGGGATATGAAAGCCCGATGATAAAACATGCCCATAGCGGTTGTTTGCTGATCGAGCGCAGCAGCAAAAGCGTGACATAGCCCGGCAGTATGAATAAAAGAAAATGCGCGTTTCGCAAAAGCTGCATTCCGATGAGGAATTTGTTCGGGATAATATAGCTTATCACAAAGCATAAGCCTAAAAGCAGAAGCGCGGTCAGGGCGAAAATATGGCTTTTCAGATTTTGACGGAACACCGGATTGAGGATGGCGTTCAGCAGGTAAAGAAAGCCCAGGAAAAAAAAGACCTCCATGGCTCCGAGAAAAAGAAAGGCGTTGCTGAAGATCTCTTTCAAAGAAAAATCTCTGAACGTGGCGGGAAAAAAGAAATGTTCCGGCATATATTTTCGGCACAGCTCGATCCAATCCTGAGCGGTGGATGCTTGAGCCAGAGACTGCGACCAGAGCGCGGTCTTTGACATGAATAAAAAGATCAGGAACGGAGACGCGCAGGCCACGAAAATAAGGCCGGATTTGATCAGGGTCATGAACCCATGTTTGCGGCATGTGACGAGCAGGTAGGCGCACATGTAGACCATCGGCAGCAGCCCATAGATGGCGTGAAAGTTGACAGCGATCCCCAGGAGCGTGGCTGCCAGGAAAAAGCGTTCTTTATGGAAAAAATAGATTCCGGCGAACACGAACGGGAAGGTGAATTCCGCATGGGAAAAGGTCAGATAAAGGAAATGCTGTTCTCTCACCAGGACCATCGCTGTGAGGGTGCAGAAAAAAGCTTCAATTTTATTTTGAGAGATCAGGTGCCAGAATTTATAGATCCAAAAAAAGAGAAAATAGCGGGCGACAAGAAACAAAATAAAATAGGTGGTTTGGATCTGATCGATCGAGATCAAACGCGCGAGGATGCGGTAAAAAAAGGTCGGGAAGGATTGTTTTAAACTGATCACGAACGGATCGTGAGTATAAAGTGCCGGATCGATCAGGCTTTTTAAATGCGGGATCTCGCCGCAATGGTCATCCCATCCGAAACGGTAGCCGTGGGTTCCCAAAAAAAGCAGAAGCAAAAGGAGGGCAATGGTCCATTCACTTTGCAGGACGGACTTTAATCGTTCTTTGAAGGACATGATCGGTATCTGGAACTCCTTGCAGAAATGGCGGCGTTCGATTTCTTGATTTATGGTATCATGCTAACATAAGCAGAGATGAGCGGTCAATACAAGAAATGGGTGAATGCCATCAAGAGAGGTGTTAGGAATATGCTTGATATGCGACAAAAGAACGTGAGAAAAATAACATCTTTTTCAAATATTGTTTTTTATTTGTTCCTCTTCTTTTTTCTACTACCGGGCGGTTCATTTTTGAAAGCAGAGGAGCGGGTTTATTCCGCTCACACTGCGGTAGAGCTGGTCCCAGAGGTCAAAGCGGTCAGGCCTGGCGGGGATTTTTTGGTGGGGATTCACATGCGAATGGATCCAGGCTGGCATGTCTACTGGCTCAATTCCGGTGATTCCGGCTCCGCTCCCTCTCTGACATGGAGTTTGCCTTCTTATTTATCAGCAGGAGACATTCGCTGGCCTTATCCTGAGTGGATCAAACAGCCTCCGTTGGCAAGTTATGGTTACACAGAGGAGACGGTTTTGTTCGTCCCCGTCAGCGTTTCTGAAAGCGCCAGACTGAATCAAACGTTTCCTTTGAGGCTTGATCTTAAATGGCTTTCCTGCAAAGAGGATTGTATTCCCGCCCAGGCCAGTCTTGAGCTGGAGGTGGGGATCGCCTCTGAAACCATACGTCATCCGCGTTTTGATGAACTCTGCGCGCCGCACCTTTCGCGGATCCCGGTTGAAGATCCGTCGCTGAAAGCGCAGGCTGTTTTAGAGCAGACGGGCAGGATCAAACTTTTTTTCTTCCGGGAAGGGCGGGACAATGAGGTGATAGACGCCCATTTTTTTCCTTTCAGCCCGGACGTCCTGGAGCATGCGGCGGCCCAGGAGATGTCCTTTCAAAAGGAAACATACGCGCTTTCTTTGACGGCATCCGATCTTTTTTCTTTTGATGAGACGCCATTTCTGGAAGGCGTTCTGGTCTTGGATATGGAAACGGAAGAAGGCAGGGCGACGCATTCTTATCGGGTCAGGACCGCCATTGGCGAAGAGGAATTGTTCATGATGCCGCTGGCCGAGGACGCCCCCGGCGGGAAAGGCATGACGGTCTGGGTGTCGGTCTTGTTCGCTTTTCTCGGCGGGCTGATGCTCAATTTGATGCCGTGCGTGCTGCCGGTCCTTTCGATCAACGTCCTGGGATTGATCCAGATCGCCGGCGAGGACAACCGCAGGATATGGCGTCATGGGATCGCGTTCACGGCCGGGATCATGGTGATGTTCTGGGCCCTTATGGCGGCTATTTTTATTTTGAAGGGGATCGGTTATCAGATCGGATGGGGTTTTCAATTTCAGCAGCCTTCGATCGTGGTCCTTTTGTGCGCGCTTTTTTTTATCCTGGCGATGTATCTATGGGGAATGATCAGGATCGGCAGCGGCGCTGTTCAGGTGAGCGGAACGGTTTTAGAGAAAAAAAGCGGTTTTTCACGGTCATTTTTCAGGGGTGTTTTGATGACGGTCTGCGCCACGCCCTGCACGGCTCCGTTCATGGGGGCGGCGTTGGGATTCGCTCTTGTGAGGCCGGTCTATGAAGCGTTCTGGGTGTTTTCCGCGATGGGGCTGGGGATGGCGTTGCCTTACGCGCTTTTGAGCCGCTTTCCGGGGCTGCTTCACTATGTTCCCAAGCCGGGCCGCTGGATGGAACAACTGAAGAGTTTTTTTGGTTTTTTGCTTTTGGCCCCGGTGATCTACATGTCAGAGATCCTGGGCCAGCAAAAAGGGCTTCCGGCTGTTGCCGCCCTCTATTATTTTTTGTTGCTTTTGGGTTTAACGGTATGGCTGATCGGGACGTTATCATCGGAGGCTGGAAGTAAAAAATTTGCTTTGAAGAAGACCCTGGCATTGCTGGTGTTGTGTTTGGGCATGTTTCTGATCGTCCGGACGATCATTATTGCGCCGGCTCCGCAGGCGGGTGGATCGAATGCGGTTTCTCAACAGTCCGGCGTGCGATGGCAGCAGTATTCCCAAGAAGCGTTTGATAAGGCAAGAATGGAGGGGAAAACGATCTTTATCAATTTTACCGCGGCGTGGTGCACGACATGCAAGGTCAATGATATCGTGGCCTTCCGTGACCCGCAGGTGATAGCGGCCTTGAATGACCGCTCGATCGTTGCTTTGAAAGCGGATTGGACCAGCTATGACCCCACGGTCACGGAAGCGTTAAGCCGGTATAACCGCAACAGCATTCCTTTATATGTCTATTACGGGGGAAATGAAGTCGGGGCGTTATCAGGTCCGGATCCGTTGATCTTACCGGAGGTGATCACGCCACGGATAGTTTTAGACGTTTTGAACGACAAATAGCTGTAGCGTAATTTTAAGAAAGGAGCTATCAATGAAACGTTGGAATATTTTTTTGACCGTGGTTTTTATGGCAGTTGCTTGTTTTTTCCCAGCTCAGGGATGGGCTTTGGAGGTGAATCAGCCTGCCCCGGATTTCGTTCTTACGGACAGCCGGGGGGTGGAACATAAGTTGTCCGATTTTAAAGGAAAATATGTGGTCTTGGAATGGACCAATTATGATTGTCCGTTCGTCCGCAAACATTATGACAGCGAAAATATGCAGAACCTTCAAAGGACATTGACGGCCGATGGAGTCATCTGGCTGTCCGTCAATTCTTCCGCGCCGGGCAAACAGGGGAATTTCAGCGTTGAGGAGATTAACCAAAAAATAGATGAACAAAAGGCCGCTCCAACGGCGTATTTGGTCGACGCTGACGGCAAGGTCGGCCAGCTGTATGGAGCGCAGACGACGCCGCATATGTTCGTGGTCGGCCCTGATGGGAACATCCTTTATCAGGGAGCGATAGACAGTGTGGCCAGCACGGACCAGGCGGATATCGCAAAAGCGGAGAATTATGTTCTAAAGGCCTACACTCAAGCCAAAAGCGGACAAGCGGTCACCACAGGCCAGACAAAGTCATATGGCTGCTCGGTAAAGTATTGAGCTGTCCATAGCGGGAGCAGGCTCTTTTTTGTAAAAAGGGCCTGCCTTTTTTGAGATGGAACATGGTATAATCATCTTATGAAGAAAAGTATTTTAAAATATGTTTTTAGCTCATTAGCGCTGATCGCCGCTTTTTTGTTCATTTTGCCTGTTTGTTGTTGTTTGGACAGCTGCGCGGAGGCGGCGCTATCAGTTCCAACAACAAGGTCTTTTTCAGACCCTCATGGGTGCTGCCCGTCTTCTTCATCCGGTAAGGATGTTCTTTTAAAGGAATGTTCATGCCATGAAGCTGCCCTGGTCGCGCCTGATCTCGCGCAAAAAAAGCCGGAGCGCAAAGCCCTGCTTTTATCCAAGCAGACGGTCGCGGAACGAGTTGTTCTTCGGCCCGCGACTTCGGCAATGCGATCGATCTTGGCCCATGAAGGAATGATCCTTTCCGTTGAAGGCCCGCCGATCTTTATTCTGAACTGCGTTTACCGCTGTTAATACCGAACGAACATTACGAAGCTGTGTTCCCGCGCGATGTTCAGCACGGGGAGGTTTTATTTTTTAACCAAAAAGGAGTTTATGATGAAAAAACTATTTACGTCAGCGGCAGTGTTTTCTGCCTTGCTTTTCGCGACGCAGCTGGTCTATGCGGCATGCCAATGCGGTGTGTGCAAATGCCTGAATTGCGATTGCTAAGAGCTTGTTTTTAGAACGCATAAAAAGGCGGGGCTGAAACGCTCCGCCTTTTTATGAGCAAGCAAGGATATGTTTAAATAAAAAACCCTGGAACGGTCATCCGCTCCAGGGTTTTCATATGTGACGTCCCAGCTCTCCACCCAAGATGTCAGTTCAAAAATCTTTTTTTCGCGGCTCCAAGAAGTAATCCACCGGCCATCAGCAGGAAGCTTGCTGGTTCAGGGACCGGGTTGACCGTCGCCTGAAGATTCAGATAATCATTTCCGCATTTCATGGTCCAGTGCAGCCAGAGGTCTTGTTCAGGATCTCCCGGGTTCGCGCTCAATCCGAGATCGTCCAGCGAGATCATGGCTTCTAAGACATAATGGCTGTTCTGCGCTGCGCTATAAGCAAAAGACACATCACCGATATAGCTGCGGTTGGCTCCGATCTTCCAGGGGGAGGCGATGCTGTGCTGGGAGTATATCGGATTGACCCAACTGTTGACAGCGTAAAGTTTCGATGTGGCGATATCGATCCCAAATCCGTATTTTTTGGCGTTGTAGGTCGCGGAGCTCGGGTCCTGATAATATCCCAAGTCGATGAAGATGTCACCGGCAGGATATATCGCTTCGTTTGCGGCAACGCCGGTCACGATCGCGATATAAAGATTCGCGCCATCATTATCGAAATACATTGCCTCGGCGTCATAGGTATTGCCGCTTGACCAGCCTGGCCCGATATTGAGCCATCCGGTCGTTGTTGAGGCATTGTCCTCGGTCACCACATCGGCTGTGGCGCCGGTGGGTTTATTGGTATCCAGATATCCCTTGACCAGGGCTGAAGCGCCGGAGAGGGACACTCCCCAGTCCGATAATGAACCGTCAACAACATACGCTTGAGCCTGGCAGCTTATTGCCAGAAGGCTTAGGGTTATAACAAGAATCGCACTTTTTCGCATGGCAAAACTCCTTTTAGTTAAAGATAAAAGGAGATGAGCAAATTGCATACCAAAAATTTTTGTAAAAAATATCTTTTGTAAAATCCTGTAATGATTTGATTTGCAATAAGTTATAGTTGAAGTGATGGGCTTTTTGAATTGAACGGGTTTCAGGAAGATCAAAAGGCATATATTTTTAAACATGATTATGTTGTGCTTTCTGTTCATTTGAAGAGGAAAAATTCCGGATCAGGCTATTGTTTAGCGGGTAAACAGAGGTATAATACATTCAAAATCAACAACTTTCGGCATTCAAATGGGAGGGGTTATGGCAACGATCGTTCTTTTGGTCATTTCCAATGTCTTCATGACATTTGCGTGGTATGGACATTTGAAATACAAAAGCGCGCCGTTGATGACCGTGGTCCTTATAAGCTGGCTGATCGCGTTTTTGGAATATTGCTTTCAGGTCCCCGCCAACCGTATCGGCCATGGGACTTTTACGGCAGCGCAATTAAAGACCATTCAGGAAGTGATCACGCTCACGGTCTTCTGTTTTTTTTCAGTCCTCTATCTAAAAGAAGATCTCCGCTGGAATTATCTGGTCGGGTTCGGGTTTATGGTCATGGCGGTGTTTTTTGTTTTTAAAAAATGGTGAACATGCGGCACCTGAATTGGTCGATTGCCGCTTTTTAAAAAAGCCGACCTGTGCTATTCTACTATTATGAATAAACACCGAACAGGGTTTACCCTTCTGGAACTGATCGTTGTGATCGTGGTAGTGGGGCTTTTGGCGTCTTTGGCGCTGCCGCAGCTTTACAGCGTTGTAGAGCGGGCGAGGATGGCGGAAGCTTATGTGATGATCGGAACGATCCGTTCCGCCATGGAACGATATTATATTATGAACAACGGTTCCTATTCTGGAGTTTCGATCGGCCACCATGGGGGGGATCGTTGCATTGATGATTGGTCTATCCTGAATATTGCCAATCCAAGCTGCGCGCCGGGTTCGCACTTCGGCTATCGGATCCATGATTCGACCCTCTATGCCGGCGGGCCGCCGGGCTATTATATTGGTGTTTCGCGTAATTCGTATGAATGCAATGATTGCCCGACGTATAATGCCGAATGGTTCATCAACTTTCCGCTGGATGGGCCGGTCTTTTACTGCGGTTACGGATATTATGCCAAGGTTTACGGGGCCTGCACATAAACATTAAGATGCCGTCACTCACGTCTTTGCTTGAAAAAATTTTCTTCCGGGCGATCTGTTTGCTTATATTAGCAAACATTTTTTTTGCTGCTTTTGGTTGGCCATATTGGCCGTTCAGCAGGTTCTTAGGGCTGGGAGGGGAGTCGAATTTTACGACTTGGGTCTCGAGCTCCATGATGCTGATTGCAGGGATCTTTGCTTTTCTGATCGGTTTTCGTTCCAGTGAAGACGACAAAAAAGAGACGTTCTTTCTGATCGGGACCATTCTATTCTTTATGTCCTGTGATGAGACGGCGATGATCCATGAATATCTTGGTCCCACCATCAACCAGGCGTTCTTGCGGTGGCCGTTCCCTAAAACGCAATGGGTCATTGTTCTGGCACCGCCGGCGATCGCGGTCTTCACCGCGCTGTCTTTGAAATGCAAACCCTATTTTCGATCCGCGGCCCATTCCGGGCGTTATCTTTTGGCCGGGCTTGTGACATTTTGTATGGGGGCCTTTGCGGTTGAAATGAGCATCGGATTTTTTGATCCGACGCGGAACATGATGGCTTCCGCGGTCGAGGTCTGTATTGAAGAATCGTTGGAGCTGATCGGCGCGTACCTGTTCTTGAAGGGCATAATGTTGTTCTGGAACCATGAATCTCAAACGACCTGAAAGGATCGGTGTATGTTTGAAAAACGGACCAAAATATTTTCCAGTTTCAGGGCAAAGCTGACGCTGATCCTGATCGGGGCCATGATGCTCTCGGCGGGGTTTTGCAATGTCTGGATCTATCAATATGCCCTGCATGATCAATTTGAACAGCTGCGCAGCCGGCTTATGATCATCGCGCAGATCGCGGCGCTTTCGATGGATGGGGAGGAGCTCATGCGAATTCCTTTGGATAAACGCGGAGCCGAAACCGAAATCTATAAGAAGATTTCGCGGCAGTTGACCGGTATCAAGAATGTTGATCCCGCTTTGAAGTATGTCTATACAATGACCAGATCCGGAACGGAAGGGGGCTGGCAGTTTATCGTTGATCCGGATGCTGCCGAATTGCAATCCAAGGGAGTCACGTCGTTTCCGGGCGACCGTTATGACGCTTCCCGTTTTCCTGAGATGCTGCAGGCTTTTGAGCGTCCGACAGCGGATCGAAAATTCCAGATCGACCGTTGGGGCGTGACCTTATCCGGATATGCTCCGATCCGTGACGGTTCGGGCCGGGCGGTGGCCATGTTGGGGGTCGACATGACGGCCGATGATGTTTACGCCCTCCAGCAAAAAGTCCACAGACGGGAGATCGTCGTGATGGCCGTGGGGGTTGCGGTATCTTTGGCCATCGGAACACTGCTATCTCAAAGGATGTCTTACCGAATTGAGAAACTGCTTGAAGGGACCAAACGGATCGCGGACGGTGATTTCCGTTATCAGGTCAAGATCGAAGGCAATGATGAGATCACGGAATTGGCCCATGGACTGAATATGATGGCCAGAAGCCTTTTTGTGTCGCGGAAGAAGACCCATAAATATTTTTACCGGGCGATGCAGTCTTTGGTCAGGATCCTCGAGGCCAAGGATGTTTCGACCATGGGCCATTCTGAGCGGGTGACGGACTACGCGGGCAAGATCGCCTTTGAGATGCGGCTATCAGAAGAGGAGACTGAAATTTTAAAGGATGCCGCGCGACTACATGATATTGGCAAGTTGACCATTCCCAATACGATCCTTAATAAACAGGAACGGTTGACGGATCAGGAATGGGACGTGATCAAGAGCCATCCGGCGGTGGGTGCCGATATTTTAAAGCCGGTCGTTTTTGATAAGCACATGCTCTCGGTGGTCAAATATCATCATGAGCGTTATGACGGGACAGGGTATCCCGACAAGCTCAAAGGGGACGATATCGATATTTTTACAGCGATCATTTCGGCGGCGGACGCTTATGACGCCATGACCTCTGACCGGCCTTACCGAAAGGCATTGAGCAGAGAGGCGGCTTTGGCTGAAATGGAACGATGCAAAGCGAGTCAGTTCAGGCCGGATGTGGTCGAAGCCCTTAAGAGGGCGGTCCTGAAAGAAAATGCGGCGTAGCTTTTTTAAAAAAGGAAAACCGGTGGACTGTTTAAGAACTATTTTTGAGCGAAGGGCGGTGCGGGAATACACCGGTCAACCGGTCGATCGGGAGATCCTGTTGACCCTGGTCCGCGCGGGGATGGCCGCTCCAACGTCCAAGGATCGGCGCCATCTGCGTTTTGTTGTGGTGGATGATGGTGCTCTTGTTGATCAAATGGTGGAGGATCTGCCATATTCGAAAATGCTGGCTACAGCCCGGCACGCGATCATTGTGGCCAGTGACCTGTCGGTGGCGTATGCCGTTGAAGATACGGATTATTGGGCCCAGAATTGTGCGGCGGCAGCGCAGAATATCCTGTTAGCCGCCACCGCTCAAGGTTTGGGAAGCTGCTGGACATCCATGCATCCACGCGAAGAAAGAATTGTTTTTTTACGAAAAATTCTTAAATTGCCTGAGTATGTGAGACCGTTTTGCGTGATCGCTATTGGATTTGCGGCTGAGCGGCTAGAACCCCGGGATAAATTCAATGAATCTCACGTTTTTTGGAGATAAGACCTGTTCCGTATTTTTTTGTTGAGCTTTTTTGTCAGGATAGACGCCCCCCTGTATAAATAGTTAAACAAATATAATTCAAATCATGGGTTTTGCATTTCTTTTGTAAGATTCAATGGAAAAGATTCGACAAATGTTTGTTTTTTGGTTTTGGCACGCAATTTGCTCAGATATTAAGTGCGGATTTTTGGTTTTTATAATTTTTTTCAACCTGGGGGAGTAAAATGAAAAACTTTAAATTATTTGTATTGATCTTGGTGGCCCTTGTTTTTTCTGTGGGCCAGGCACAGGCTGTGACGATCCTTCCGGATCCGACAGTTCCGGTAAATGGTATTCCCGTGGCGTCTTATCATGATGATTTTTATTCATATTCCGGGAAAGTCCTAACCGAGTTGGGTTTTAGCGGGTATGATATCGCGACAGGGACCGGTGGTCTGGACCTTTTGATCTACACAGGCGCAAACGGTGCCAATAACGTTGATGTGGGTTTTGGCGCCTCAACCCTTGATTTTCCGGATCCGTTAGAAGCCCCTGCCGGCGGCCCGGGCACTTTTAGCGGAACCTGGGGAGCCACCGGAACCTATTCTCCGGTGACCGTTGACAATGTTTTGGCGTATTTAAGAACATTTGATCCGAACAATTCGATCCCGGTGTTTACATTTGATATGAACGAAACCGGGGCCAGCCCGGACCTGTTTGTCACAGGGCATGTTCAGATCGTGGATCCTAACAACGGAAACAGTGTTGTTAAGGCATGGGCGTTTGACAATATTGATAATGACGCCTTTGATCCAGCGGCGTGGGTTTTGGCCGCTGGTGAAGTTCCGTTGCCTGCTCCTTATGATGATGTTGATCATAACAAGGGCAGCGGCAAGCTGGATTTTATTGCTCTGGCACCGACCATGGATCTCAGCCTTTATGAAGGGCAAGGGTATAATTTTGTTGCGACCTTCAACTTGAGCGGTATTGATAATGGGTTTGAAGAGCTCTTTTTGACAGGCGCCTTTGCTCCGGGCAGAAACGTTGTTCCGGAACCGGCATCCATGGTGTTGTTCGGAACAGGATTGGTCGGGTTTTTGGGTTTACGTAAAAAGAAATAAAATTTTCATACTAGTAAGAATATATAAGCCCGCTGCGGGTTTCCGCGGCGGGCTTTTTTATTTATAAAAAAAGAAGGATTTATTTTAATAATATTTTCTGAGCAAAAATTATTTTTTGATTTTTTTCCGTCGTTGATCTTCAAAAGAAAACGTTTTCCTGTTTTCCCCTTCATGCATTGAATCTGCTGCCAGGCTCCAGCTATATTTAGAGTGGTGTGGGGTGTGTACTTAGCCGTTTCTTTTAAAACACAAAAATATGAATAAAAAAGCCGTAAACGTCATTAGAGGGCGGACGTGTGTCTATGAAAGCATTTAAACGGTCAAAAATTTTTTGTGTGTGTTCGGGATGCTTGATATTTTTTCTTTCCTTTTCGTTAATCATTCCTTCCGATTTTATTTATGCTCAAAGCTTGCCGGGCATTTTTGATCTTCCGGTGCCGGGGACGATGATCGGATTCAGCGAAGGGTTCGCGCCGCCGATTATCCGTGGGCTGGCCCTTGATCCCCAGAATCCGCTCAAGTTCGATTTCATTATCGATACCGGGGATGAGAACCTTCAAGGGGAAGCGTTCAAGGACGAGGCCCAAAAATTGATCAAATATTTTCTGGCATCGCTGACCGTTCCCGATGAGGAATTCTGGGTCAACCTGTCTCCCTATGAAGAAGGCCGGATCATTGCCGATGGCCTGGGCGTGACGGAGATGGGCCGCGACATGCTGGGCCAGGATTATATTTTAAAGCAGCTGACCAGTTCTTTAATGTATCCGGAGGATGGGCTGGGTCAAGAGTTCTGGGACCGGGTGTTTAAGAAAGCGCAGGAGCGCTTTGGGACCACCAATATTCCGGTGAACACATTTAACAAGATCTGGATCGTTCCGGATAAGGCGGTCGTTTATGAACATAGCGGTTACGCTTTTGTTGGGGAGAGGCATTTAAAGGTCATGGTTGAGGAGGATTATTTTGCCTTAGCGAAGAACCAGCAGGAACAAAAAATTGTTATGGAGGGGCTCTCCGGAAAAGAAAAAGACATTAATGATCTTTCTTCCGA
>JAKLFA010000007.1 GCA_022711395.1 Candidatus Omnitrophota bacterium
AGTTTTAATCATGGTGAAACCTATTACGCAGCTCGTAATATGTAAAGCATAATTTTAAGGGTCTTCCGATCCACGCGTACTTTCCGCCCAATCTCGCGCTGACTGACACCATTGGTAAGTAACGTAATGATTGATGTTCTCTTGTTCGGTTGCAAAACGTTCATCCTTTCTCTTCCTCCCATTTTCTGTTGTTGGCGGCGCCCAGGAAGAGCCAAAAGGGGCGGCGTTGTCCCGCTGAGTTTTGAAGAATTGACAAAGGCATCCCATGCCGCGGTTTTTTCAAAGAGCGGAGGTTCCCGTTTTCCCGGATTCTGGGGATGTTCGTCAGCGATGTAGAGATTCCGGTTTGCGCGAATACTCGCTATTTTTTGCTACGATAAGACCTCCCGTCAAACGTCAGGAAGCGTCCATTGAGGCTGAGCCGGTCAAGAATGGCCGAAGCCGTGGCTGAGTCAAAGATTCTTCCCCAGTCGGAGGGAACAAGATTCGTTGTAATAATCGAAGTGGCCGTTTCCGAACGTTTGGAGATAATTTGAAAGATGGCGTCCGCCTGTTCCTTGGACGGGATCACATACCCCAGTTCATCCAGACACAGGACATGGACGCGCGCATAATAGTCAATCAGCGAATAAACATTCCTGGCTTTTGCCAGTTTAGCCGTCAGATCGAATAAAGAGGTAAACACCGTTTGCTTTCCTTTCATCACAGCATCGTGGCAAAAGGCGGCGGCGATATGAGACTTCCCCACGCCTGTCGGACCGATCATGACCAGATTGGCGGGGCGGCTAAGCCAGTCGGTCTGCATGAACTCCATAATCTTGTCCCGGGGAACCTTCGGGTTAAATTTCCAGTCAAAATCACAAAGCAGCTTGACACGCTTCATGCCGGACATTTTCAATAGATATTCGATGCGCCGGTTTTCTCTTTTTTGATACTCCTGCTCAAGAAAAGAATGAAGCTCGGCCTTTTGTTCCTCGGAGAGAGTCTCGATGTCGGTTAAAAATCGGAAGTGTTTCCATAAATCAGATAAGGTCATCATACAGGGCCAGCTCCCTCCTTTCATAGTCGATCTGCAACAGTTGGATATTTTGCGGATAAACGGGCTGCGGTTTAACTTCTTGGGGCTTCAGGAGATTCTGAAGGTAGGTCACCTGGAAGGTTCCCAGCGCATTGGCCTGACGGATGGCCGATAAAAGGGCGCCCTTAGAAACAATCTTAAGGAGCTTAAACAGGATGTAGGCATCTTTGATAGGATCGGAGCCTTGGGCTTCGGCGCGCCTCAGAAAGAGCGCGACCGCCTCGTCCATGTGCGTCATTAACTGCAAAATCCGCTGATCCTTAAAATGCGGCGTGATCGCAATGAGCTTTTCCCGATGCATGGGATGTTCAATAGTCTGATTTTTCAGAAAGGAGCGCTGATGGGCGGCGACCGTCCGGCTGCCGATGACGATCTCCAGATGCCGGGGATAAACCGTCAGGCTGCAGGGCTGATGACTGTATTCGGACGGTAGGGAGTAACGGTTCGTTTCAAAATGTACAAACCCAGTCGGCGTAACCGTAGCCGTTTTCAGACGATAGGCCCGATAAGGGATTTGCGGCAACGTTTTTAGTTTTTCTTCCGGCAATAAATCCAGAGGCGCCTTCCCTGTAGTACGGTGAACGGTCCTGTTGCGCTCTTGACGCCAGAGGGCGACTTTCCGGTTGAGATCATCCATATCCGTAAAAGTATTTCCGGATAAAAAACTGCCGATATCCCGGATAACCCGCTCCACCCGACCTTTTTCATTGGCTCTTCCGGGCGTGCAGGCATGAAGAGAAAAACCGTAATGCCTGGCAAAGTCCAGAAACTGACTGTTGAAGATGATCTCCGGCCGTCGTTTGATCACAACGCTTT
>JAKLFA010000008.1 GCA_022711395.1 Candidatus Omnitrophota bacterium
GCATCCTTGCACAGGGGCGAACGTCCCAGGTTCGTATGAAGAACCACGCCGGTCGCGTTTACGACCTTTCGCAGACGGAACCGATGCATCGCGTCCAGTTTTGCTTCTACCCTGCCGACCATGACGTCCATGGACGGTATTTTTGAAACTTTGCCCGCCGGCGCAAGGATCGCTTCCCGCATTTCACTCACCACCGCTCGTCCTGCCGCCACAATGAAGTCCCTGCCGTCACGGGCAAAGGCCCCTTTCTTCTCCAGGGCCAGAAGAATGTCGTCCATTTTGGGAAGCTGTTTAAGCAGATCTTTTTTCTGATCGTCCATTTTTCGTCCTTTTTGACCCCCATGATTTGCCCGCCGGACCTCGGCATCGACCCTTTCCGGCGCAGATACGGGGCGAATTTAACACATTTTTTTCTTGAGAGCACGAAAATGTTCGCATGCGCAAAATATAACATAAACAATTCAGGTACTTATATTTAAAATGGCCATTAAGTGCATTTTTTTCTTGCATCACCCGTTCTTTTTGGATATGTAACGGCCAACCCACAAAGCGGTCTCACATCATTTAAATCTCATCCTGTAATGGGATGAATCCGTCTGATCCTCTTTTTTCCACTTAAAAAATAAACAAACCCGGCTCAGGCGGACGAAGGATTTTGATGGCTATCGTAACATGCTTCAACGGCCTTTCAAAATCCGCACAGAAAGGAGGATTTAAATCTATGAAACGCTCCAGGGTCTTTGCCGGAATTTTATGGATTGTTCTGGCCTTAGGATCATTTCATTTAACCACGCTTTCGCCGTCGAGCCTCTGCTGGGGTGCGGAGGGCACCGGGGCGGCGACCATCGAACAGATTTCCCAGCATATTAAATCCAGGGGTGTCCGGATGTCCGAGGACAAGCTCAACCTCGTCGCCCAGACCGTATATGAAGAATCCCTGCGGTATAACGTGGATTACCGTCTCATGTTGGCAGTCATGAAAGTGGAAAGCGGTTACCGCCAGCATGCCGCGTCACCGGACGGTTCCCGGGGGATCATGCAGATCAACCCCTCCCTCGCCCGTGGGCTGGCCAGGGAAGCGGGGATTGCGTATCGCGGGTCAAAGGATCTCTACGATATCCGTAAAAACATCCGCCTGGGCACCCACTACCTCTCCAAGGTGATCGAGATATTTGACGACATCCCCAAGGCGCTTTTTGCCTACAGCGTCGGTCACCACAAGGCAAAACGGCTCCTCGCGGCGGACCGGACACCCCATACACGCTACACCAAACGGGTCATCGCCGAGTACAAGAAAAATACGGAAAAAATGATCAGCCTATAACCAATCGTATTTGTTGACGAAACACTAAAAAGCGCCTCTTCCTTTTATGCCTGAAGGGGCGCTTTTTTTATCAGCCCGATACGACACCGTGGAGCGATGTCATATCCGGTTCCTTCTCACAATGGCTGTTTATCATTCAAAATCAGCCCAAGCGGGAATTTCCGGTACAGTGAAATCCCGCATCGACCAGGGTTTTCTCCTTCTCCGCCAGTTCCAGATCCGCGGCAATCATCATATCGACGAGTTGATCAAAACTCACCTTTGGCGACCAGCCGAGCGTTTCTCGGGCTTTCGCCGCATCACCCAGCAGGGCATCCACTTCCGTCGGACGGAAATAGCGGGGGTCAATGGCGACGTATTGCTCATAATCCAGGTCGAGCTTGCTGAAAACGCGGGAGGCAAATTCCCTTACGGAATAGGTTTCACCTGTCGCAATTACAAAATCATCCGGCTTTTCCTGCT
>JAKLFA010000009.1 GCA_022711395.1 Candidatus Omnitrophota bacterium
TTGGCGCCGATCGCCGAAGCGCTCAGCTTCATCCATGAAACCCGCTATTTCCTGCGCGAGTTGCGGCCGGAGATTCCCTGGGTGCTGGAACAGATCCGCGGGATGGGGCTGCTGACGGGTTGCATCAGCAACACTCACAGTCTCACCCAAGTGCCCTTTAACCTGAGGCGTTACGGTATCAATTCCATTTTATCCCCGGTTGTACTATCTTCTGAGTTTGGCGGTCGAAAACCAGACCCTTCGATCTTCTACCACGCTGCCCGCATGCTTAATTTACCCACCGGCAGCATAGTATTTGTGGGTGATAAGATCAACCGTGATATTCTCGGTTCAAAACGGGCTGGTTTTCGGCTGTCCATTAAAATACAGCATCCGTTTGATGAAGGGTATCCTGACCTGGGGGCAGAGCCGGACGCCATGATCCAGGACATGCACGAACTGCTTCCCATCCTGGAAAAAGCGCTTCGTGAGGACTCCCGAACGCGCACAACTGTTGCGGATTGCAAAATCAAGGGTATTTTCTTTGATGCCGGAAACATTCTTTACCAGAAACCGCGCAAAGGGATTCACATGCGGCGTTTTATTGCCCGGCACCATCTGCATGCCGTGGCTAACATAAAGGAAGAAAAAAGAAAACTGAAGGACATGGCTTTTCACGGAAGCATAGATCGTTACGATTTTTATGAGCGTGTCATCCGCCTGTATGGCGTGACCGATCCGGAAATTCTGACTGAGGGCGTGAACGCCATGCTGCTGGACTCCACCACCGTAGAGATTATCGATGGGGTAGCGGAAACCCTGAAGGCGCTGAAAAAGAAGGGCTTTATCCTGGGAATCATCTCGGATACCGCTACGCCCATTCAGGTCAAGCTAAGCTGGTTTGATAAGGGCGGTTTTGGGGATGTATTTGATTCTTTCATCAGTTCAAAAGAGATTGGCACGCGTAAGCCAGACTCGTTGATCTATGAGGAAGCCTACCGGAAAGTGGGGCTGAGCCGGGAAGAATCCGTTTTTGTGGGACATAAAGCCTCTGAATTAAGCGGTGCGCGCAAGGCTGGCATGGCTACGATTGCCTTCAATTACGATAAGAACGCGCGGGCCGATTTTTACATCCAGAAATTTACTGAGTTGCTCGATGTGAAAATCCTGACCTCCTGAACACTGAGGGCAACCTGCGCCTTTCCCGCTACAAAAAAAGCGACTTCAGAAGTGAAGTCTCCATAATCTCCTTATGCTAAGAGATCATAATCCATTTTTGATGAACCAAAACCGAAATCTTAGGGGAGGAAATTTAGGGGATTCGCGGATGTTGAAAGAACTTATCGGCGCAATAAACTGAGCATCGCACCTTGATTCTCTGGTGTGAGGTTGAGGTGAACTGGGTGGAGCCAAAGAACATTTTCGAGAATAGGCTTATGAGGTCGATTTGATCTTCGGAAACAGGTACAATTCATCCAATCCGCCAATTTTCCCATCGTAAGGGCTAAACATGATGAAACCTTTGTTTTTGCTGATCGTCATCCTCATCGCTCTCAATATGGTGTTGACAGC